>NZ_JAUOQE010000058.1 GCF_030547545.1 Amphritea sp. 1_MG-2023 | reverse complement strand
CTTAGGTGGGCGTATGCCGCGGGCGCATGGATGCGCAGGAGCGGCGATGTACAGGCTCTCTTAGGTGGGCGTATGCCTTTTTTTAACCTAATAGACATACCGCTTTTTCTTTCCCAGTCTATTCGAAACAACCGTTATTTCTATTAATGAGTGATTTCCATGAGTGAGCAGTGGCGGGCAACCGCATCGATTGAAAATCTTCAGCGACGAGCCGATATTCTGGCACAGATTCGTGCTTTTTTTGCTGCGCGTGATGTACTTGAAGTCGAAACGCCATTGATGATGTCGGCGGCGGTGAGTGACCCTTATATCGATACGATTGAGTGTCGTTATCAGCCCTTGCCGGGTCAGCAAGAACAAACGCGCTATCTGCAAAGCTCGCCCGAATATGCGATGAAGCGCTTGTTGGCTTCTGGCAGCGGTGCCATCTATCAAATTTGCAAGGCGTTTCGTAATGGTGAGTGCGGCCGGCGGCATAACCCAGAATTCACTATGTTGGAGTGGTATCGTCCTGGATTTGATCATCATCAGTTGATGGATGAGGTTGAAGCGTTGCTCGGCCCGATAATCGGGTTCAGTGATTTTACGCGCATCAGCTATACCGAGTTATTTCAGCAATATCTTAAAATAGACCTGCAAACGGTAACGGTGAGCGAGTTAACCGCCATTACGCGCCAGCATATCGAGGTGCAGATGGAGGATGATAACCGAGATAACTGGTTAAACCTGCTGATGTCTCATGTGATCGAGCCGCAATTGAAGGATCAAGGCGCGGTGTTTGTTTATGATTATCCCGTCAGTCAGGCGGCGCTGGCACGCACGGCTCAAAATGCTGAGGGACAGTGGATTGCCTGTCGATTTGAGTTATTTATTGCGGGAGTTGAATTAGCCAATGGTTATTTTGAACTAACGGATAGTAGCGAACAGCATCGCCGTTTTCAGCAGGATATGGAGCAGCGTCGAGCCGAAGGGTTGCCACTTAGACCGACCGATCAGCAATTAGTGGCGGCCTTAAAGAGTGGCTTACCTACGTGTGCGGGGGTGGCGATTGGCGTTGATCGTCTAGTGATGCAAGTGTTGGGCACTCAACGGATCAGCGATGTCATCGGCTTACCGTTTGAACGCGCTTGATCGCCGTTATGATAAAGTTTCTGTTTTACGGGGAGCAGTATAAGCCTAAGCAGTCTCCACTTATTATCTTGGCGGGAGCTGGCTTTGATTGTGAGTACGTTTGTTAGAGTCTGTTATTCTGACGTACTCGTAACCAGATTGGCTTGTTGGCTGAGTGATTGATTGGCTGATATTAGTGACTACTAGCGACTACTAGATAGTAGGCGAATCAGTTTATTAAGATGACTCCCCAAAATGAGCATCAGAGTATAGCCTAAGGCAATCAGCATGGGTCGGCGATGTTATACTGTTTATTAATTAACCAGCAAGGGTTAAGCGTTCGTTTGAATATAAGGTGTCTGTAATGCAAAAAAAACATTCCGGTTTTACCCTAATAGAAATTTTGATTGCGATGGCGGCACTCGGTGTGTTATTTGGATTAGCGATACCTGCGTACACTAGTTACACAACCAGGGCACAGGTATCTGAAGGCTTCGCTATGGTTGGCCCCGTGAAGCTACAAATGGCTAGTGATTTAATGGAGTCGGGGGAGATACCGGCTAGTGGGTCTGATCTGGATCTTAATTTAGATAATTATGAAACGGACTATATCGATGCAGTCACCGTATCGGGCGGTATTATTAGCGTTGCGTATAAGCTTGATAAGCTCGGTGATAATAATGTTTTACAGTTTGTGCCTACCTGTAGCAATGAATATATTACGGGTTGGCAGTGCACCTCGCCTCAGGGATCTGGGGTTTCAAGTGAGTTTTTGCCCAGCGACTGTATTTCCGGCACCGGTAGCACATCGACGACTTGTACACTAGCGAGTGTTGTTAGCACGAGTGATGGTGGCACAGGCAGCGGTAGCGGTTCAGGTAGCGGCGGTGGTTCGGGTAGCGGCGGCGATTCGGGTAGCGGTGGCGGAACAAGTACTACTGCAGACCAAGCGGCAGCCGATGCTGCGGCAGATCAAGCAGCGGCAGATCAGGCAGCGGCAGATCAGGCAGCGGCAGATCAGGCAGCGGCCGATCAAGCAGCGGCCGATCAAGCAACGGCCGATCAAGCAGCGGCCGATCAGGCAGCGGCAGATCAAGCAGCGGCAGATCAAGCAGCGGCAGATCAGGCAGCGGCAGATCAGGCAGCGGCAGATCAAGCAGCGGCAGATCAGGCAGCGGCAGATCAGGCAGCGGCAGATCAGGCAGCGGCAGATCAGGCAGCGGCAGATCAAGCAGCGGCAGATCAAGCAGCAGCCGATGATGCATTGTGTAGTTCTGCTACGAAATCTAACGTTTGTAATAAAATAACTAATACGAGTGGGACTAAAATCTGTAAATGGAACGGGCAAACTGGTTGCGGAGTCAAATAAATAAGACTAAATATGCTATTAAAATGGAGATGGTTTTTGTAGTAGTGCTTATGCACATGGAGGTTGTATCTAGTAAAACGGCGCGGTGATTACCGCGCTTTTTAGTTGGGTGATTGTAAAGAATACGGATTTACTGCCCTCAGCTAGACGGCCTGTCTTTGTAAGTAAACCAGTGCTCACGCCTAACTAAGAGGTTGTAGGGTGCTCGCATTTAGTCATGTTTTCACCCACTAGGCAAGTGGCTTAGCATCGCGCGGCGAATCCGGTCAACGGCTTCAATTAACATACTGCGTGGGCAACCGAAGTTGAGTCGCATGAAGCGCTCATCGCCGAAGTCCCGTCCCGGCGACATCCCTACCCCTGCTTGCTCGAAGAAGTGAGCAGGGTTTTCCAATTTCGCAGCCGATACGTCGATCCAAGCCAGATAGGTGGCCTCCACAGGATTGAGCCGTAGGCCCGGTATCTGATTGATCTCTTTGGTCAGGTAATCACGATTGCCTTTGAGGTAATCCAGCTGTTGCTGATGCCAGTCGCCGCCCTCCTTATACGCCGCCATGGTCGCGGTATAACCCAGCAGGTTAACATCAGGCACGATCCCTTTACGTACCTGCTGAAATTGTTTGCGTAGCTGTGGGTCAGGGATGATGGCAAAGGAACAGCCGAGCCCCGCAATATTAAAGGTTTTGCTGGGGGCCATCAGGGTGATGGTTTTGGCAGCGATCGCTGTGTTGATTGAGCCAAGGGGCGTATGTTTCAGGCCGGGTTCCATAATCAGATCGCAGTGAATCTCATCGGAGCAGACGGTAAGCTCATGTTTCAGGCAGATATCCGCGAGTTGTTGTAGCTCTTCTGGGCGGTAAACGGTGCCGCCTGGATTATGCGGGTTGCAAAAGAGTAGCAGTGAGGTGCTGTCGGTAATGGATTGTTCTAGAGCATCAAAATCGATCAGCCAACGTTGGTCTTTTTCCACCATCGGTACGGTGATAAGGCGGCGGTCAGATAATCGTGGTGCCGACATAAAAGGCGGATAAACCGGCTTGGCAGTGATCACTTCCGCTTGACTCACGCCGACACTGCGGCAGGCAAGGTTAAGGCCGCACACGAGTCCCGGTAGCCAGACTAACCATTCCGCTTGAATATCCCATTGATACAGGGTTTGCATTCGCTCGATAACCAACTGATTGAGTTCGGCAGGCGTGTTGGTATAACCAAAGATACCATGATCAATCCGTGCTTGTAGCGCTTCAATCACCGCGGGTGGCGCCATAAAATCGGTGTCGGCTACCCACATCGGCAGAATATCGGTATCGCGGTACTTTTCCCACTTTTGGCTAGAGGTCGTTTGACGGTCGACGGCTTGATCGAACGGTGTAACTGAATCCTGGTTGTTTAACCCGCGTTTACTCATCGGCTGTATCCCTTTAATTTAGAGGCTGACAGAGGTTTATTTGTACGTCATTAAGTTGCAAATAGCCATCAGGAAGTTATATTAGTCACTATCAGATAATATAGTGGATGCGGCCCTGATTTTCCGGCAAATATAGACCTTTGCGCACTTTCCGTCCCGCCACCCGTTAATCCCTTTTCCGGCTACTAACTAGCGCCTATTTACAGCACTGTTATCGCCGTCGTTAATCAGTTTTTTGGAGTCCGGTCATGACCGATAATAACCGTGTAATTATTTTTGATACCACGCTACGTGATGGTGAGCAAAGTCCAGGTGCATCGATGACCCGTGACGAAAAGCTGCGGATTGCCAAACAGCTGGAGAAGATGCGGGTTGATGTGATTGAAGCGGGCTTCGCGATCGCCTCGCCAGGGGACTTTGCCTCGGTTAAGGCGATTGCTGATACGATTAAAGACAGTACTATCTGTTCACTGTCTCGCGCGCTGGATGCCGATATTGATCGCGCCGGTGAGGCATTGGTGAATGCTAATTCAGGGCGTATCCATACCTTTATCGCTACATCACCGATCCATATGAAGTATAAGTTGCAGATGGCCCCTGAGAAGGTGGTCCAGCAAGCAGTGTATGCGGTCAAACGCGCACGCAACCTAATCAGTGATGTCGAGTTTTCGCTGGAAGATGCGAGTCGCTCTGAGCTGGATTTTATGTGCCGTATCATTGAAAAAGTGATCGACGCTGGGGCGCGCACCATTAATATTCCAGATACGGTGGGTTATGCCGTGCCGGATGAGTTTGGTTATACCATTAAGCAGTTAATCGAACGCATTCCCAATGCGGATAAAGCGATTTTTTCGGTGCATTGTCATAACGATCTTGGTTTGGCCGTGGCGAATTCGTTGGCGGCGATCAATGCCGGTGCGCGGCAGGTGGAATGTACGATTAACGGCTTAGGTGAGCGAGCGGGTAATGCCTCGCTGGAAGAGATCGTGATGGCGTTGCGTACGCGGCAGGATATACTGGGCTTACACACGGGTATTGATACCACGCAGATCGTGCCAGCATCTCGACTGGTATCGGGGGTTACCGGCTTTCCGGTGCAACCGAACAAAGCGATTGTGGGGGCCAACGCCTTTGCTCATGAATCTGGTATCCATCAGGATGGCGTGCTGAAGCACCGTGAAACTTACGAAATCATGACGGCGGAAGATGTTGGTTGGCATGCCAATAAAATGGTGATGGGTAAGCATTCTGGACGCAGCGCATTTCGTGCCCGATTAGAAGAGCTGGGCACGACCTTCGAGTCTGATGCCGAACTGAATACCGCGTTTGCTCGGTTTAAAGACTTGGCCGATAAAAAACATGAAATTTTTGATGAAGATCTGCAAGCACTGGTGAGTGATACTCGTGCCTCTCATTACGAGAAGTTTAAGTTGAGTAGCTTGGCGGTGAACTCGCAGACCGGCGAAACTCCGTTGGCTAAAGTCACGATAGCGGTAAATGATAGCGAACAAACCGCCGAAGCCGCAGGCAGTGGCCCGGTAGATGCGGCATTTAAAGCGATTGAGACAATCGTGGCATCTTCTGCATCGCTGGAGCTGTACTCGGTTAATGCCATCACCAGCGGTACCGACTCTCAGGGCGAGGTGACGGTGCGTTTGGAAAAAGGAGGGCGTATCGTCAATGGCTTAGGGGCGGATACCGATATCATTATCGCGTCGGCTAAAGCCTATATTCATGCGTTGAATATGCTCGAATCCACCGAAGAAAAAGCCCATCCACAAGTCTAATCGGCCGTTAACTCAAACGCTGGGCTAAGCCTCAGCGTCACAGGAAGAATCTATGGAGCAGTCACTGCGTCATCAGTATCTGCAAACGATGGGTATTGTTAGCTGGCTGCCTCGTCGGCCGCTCCCGGGCGCACAGTCGACACCGGATTGGGTATGGGAATACTGTTGGCCAGAGGCTGAGGGTACGGCCCCTTCGGCGAACGGCCTCAAGGCGGCGCCGATCTTCAATCCGGCCGACCGTGCCATGGCCGCCAAGCAGGCCCGCGCCGAGCTGAGTGCTAGTTTTGATGCTGGTTCTGATCGTCAGTCGGCTAGCGGTGAAGCGAATGCGCCGACAGAGGCCGATAAGCCGAAGCAGGCCGCGGCTAAGCTCAATCAGTCGACTATTGCTAACGATCCGTCGGTTGCTTCGCTGAGTTCAGCAGGGATAACGTCTGATGTACAAGCATCGTGTGCCCCCCAGGATCAGGCCCAAGTTCAGGCCCAAGCTCAGACATCAGCAATGATCGAGCCGAGCGAGCCAACGACGGCCACCTCCAGCGAGTTATCGACACCATCTAAGTTACGCCCGCAGCCGCCTTTTAAACTAGCGTTTATGCTGTATCAGGATTGCTTGGTCATTGATTCCTTACCGCCGGTATCGGCGTCCGCTCGGTCATTACACAACAGTGGTCAGGCGGATGCACATCATCAGATATTATTGGATAAAATTCTCCGATCCATCGGCCTTACTGGCGGTAGTACCGCTGATTATTACGCCTTGCAGTGGCCGATGTTTGCCAGCAAATCCTTGGATCAGGGGGCTCAACAGGCGCGCTTGACGGTGCAACATAAACTCAGAAAAAGCTTACAAAAAGCGCCGGTCGGTACGGTATTGTTATTGGGTGAAGCGGCGGCGCAGATGGTGCTAGAACGTGATGAGTCGCTAGATCAGTTGCGCGGTGTACTCTTTAGTCTACGCTCTCAGGTCAAAACACTGGCATCTGCTAGTCTCACCGAGATGATGATGTTGCCTGGGTGTAAGCGCGATGTTTGGGGTGATTTACAACCATTATTGAATCACCTGCAGGACTCCGCCATTAGCGATGAATAAGCCAAGACTCGGGGTGTTACACACGACGGATTTAACCGCTTTGGCTGAGCTAGAGGCCGACGGCTTTGATCCTCCGTGGTCTAACAAGCTCTTGACAACGTATCTGACGGGAGAGCGTTATCGTTGTTTTGGTTTATGGCATGATGAACAACTGCATGGCTTTGCCTTGTTATCCACGGTGCTAGATGAAGCCGAGTTACTACAGATTGCGGTTAGGTCTGAATATCGAGGGCAAGGTTGGGCGACGCTGTTAATCCATTATGTGCATACTCAGTTGCAACATGAAGCGATTAACCGATGTCTGTTAGAGGTGAGTCGTGCGAATAAGGCCGCGTTGAACCTGTATCAACGTTTAGGTTATCAACAGGATGGTATCCGTAAAGGTTATTACCCCAGTGCTAGCGGTAGCGAAGATGCAATTCTAATGAGTTGTGATCAGTTACAGCGGGCTTCAAAGGCTTAAACGGTCAGCGTCATTGAGGCTCGCGCGATAGCATCAACCACTTAACATCGATCCTGATCATCAAGCGTCGTGCTCGACGCTGTTGGCCGTCACGTTTAGCTAACGAAACATCAATCAACGGATTAGCATATGAATTTAACTTCGGATCTGATTACAGGCTTCTGGTTTTGGGTTGCTCAGATTAGCTATTTTGTTCTGCTTGCTACGGCTATCTGGTCTGCACCTTGGTCGACATTGTTCAATAATCGTCAATTGCAGCATCTGTTCTTAGGTACGACGGCGGGTTTGGTGGTGTTATGGCAGATGCGGGCGGGTATCACCCCTGGCTTAGGTATTCATTTTCTCGGGGTCACGGTGTTAACGTTGATGTTTGGCTGGAATCTGGCCATCTTATCGGCCAGCATGGCGCTCTTAGGTACGACTCTGATCGGTCAAGAAAGCTGGCATGGCTTTGCTATTAATGGGCTATGTACCATTGTGATACCGGTATTGATTAGTTATCTCATCCTGCGGCTGGTGGAAGCGAAATTGCCTGCCAATTTCTTTATCTATCTGTTTCTCTGTGCGTTTTTAGGCGCGGCGGCGGCAACCTTAGCCGGCGGCTTGAGTATGAGCTTTTTGTTGTGGATCGATAATGTTTACAGCGGTGAAAAAATCTATCGTGAGTATATACAGATTCTGCCGCTCATTGCATTTCCCGAAGGGTTGCTTAACGGCATTATTATGACCGGCATGATGGTATTTTATCCCGATTGGATTCGCACCTTTGATGCGAAAAAATATATCGATGATCAATAATACGATTAGTGTTCCTCTCTAACGGGGCGTTTTTGCAGCTTACGCTGTAGGGTGCGTCGATGCATGCCTAGCGCCCTTGCCGTGGCAGAAATATTGCCATCATGTTCGGTCAATACTTTCTGAATATGTTCCCATTCTAATCGGCCAACAGACATCGGCTTATCGGCGATCTCAACGTCGGGGTCTGGCAGTGAGTGTTTGAGTTTTGCCAGAATTTGATCGGTATCCGCCGGTTTCGCGAGATAATCGGTGGCACCTAATTTAATGGCTTCTACCGCCGTGGAGATGCTGGCATAACCGGTGAGAATTAAAATTTTCATATTCGGATTAACGGTTTTTAGTTGAGGAATCAGGCTAATACCGGAAGCGCCTCCCATTTTTAGATCCAGTGTGGCTAAATCGGGTGTAAATGTTTCCAGCAGCGTTAATGCTTGCTCTGCTGAGCCCGCCACCGCGGTGTCGTAACCGCGTCGCTTAATCGCACGGTTTAAAACCCGAGAGAAGGTTTCATCATCATCAACAATCAGAAAGCGTAACGCTGAGGGGTTAGTGTCCATGGTGTTGTTTCTCTTTTATCATGGGAAGTTTAACTTCGGTGAGTGTGCCGCCCTGTGGATGGTTAAATAAGCAGACTTCACCGCCATAACTATCCAGCGCACTGGCGGTTAGAAATAGGCCGATTCCTAGGCCTTTGCCTTTGGTCGTGATAAAAGGGCTGCCGAGTTTTTCCGCCTGTTCTAACGGAATGCCCGGTCCTTGATCGCGAATGGTAAAAATAATCTGTTGCGTATCGGCTGACACTTCAATCTGCAGTGGGTCTGCCGAGGCATCGGCGGCATTATTTAATAGATTGATGAAGGCCTGCTGTAGGGGAATCGAGCTAAACACCTTAGCTGCATCGGTCAGATTAATGATCGGCGGATTAAACTGAGCGGTTGGTCGGATTAATTGCCAGCGTTGCATGATTTGATGAAAGAATTGTTTGGCGGGCAGCGAGCGTGATTCATTCTGCTCTTGTCGCACCGACTCGGCTAATTGTTTTAGATGATCAGAACAGTTGTCCACTTGAGCTTGGAGAATATCGATATCTTCTAGCAATTCAGTATCATCACCATGGTCTAGTTTGATTTCATGGAGTAACACTCGCATCGTGGCTAGCGGTGTGCCCATTTCATGGGCCGTGCCGGCGGCCATCGTGGCTAATGATAGGAGTTGCTGATTGCGTAGGTTTGATTCTCTGGCATGCTTCAACTGACGTTCTTGACGTTGCAAGTTTTCGCGAATATTGACCACAAACCAGGTAATTAAAATGGTTGTTACAATAAAATTAAGCCACATACCGGCGAGATGTAGATTTAACAGAGCGGCAGCTTGATGTTGATGACCGGTGTCTGGCAGGCTAATGGGGATAAAAAAACGCATCAGCAGGGTATAGCTGATAGTCACTAATAGCGCGGTTAACCAAGTGTATTGTCGCGGCAACGATGTGGCGCTAATAATCAGTGGGATCAGTAGCAAGGCGGAGAAGGGGTTGCCTACGCCGCCAATTTGATACAGTAAGCAGACATAAAAGGCGATATCCGCGATTAGTTGGAAGAAAAACTCGAGTTGCGTCAGCGGTAGAGGGGAGCGAAGGCGTAACAGAGATAGCAGATTAAGCAGCGCCATGGCTAAGAGAGCAAACGCCACGAACCAAAAGTTGAGGCTGACGTTCAGGCCAAAAAAAAGATAGAGTAATAAGCCGCTCTGACCAAAAATAGTGATCGTGCGAATGTAGCTGAGTTGTAACAGCTGATGGCGGGGATTGCTGGTGTAGTTCATATCGTTAGCTTGGCAGAAAGCGAAATTATAACCAAGAGGCTTATGTCATGAATGTGGCAGATTGTCGCACTCCGTTAGCTGATATAGGATATACCTCAGCGTTGCTTTAACCTGTAATAAGACTGATTAAAAGGTAGAGGCGTGTGGTGATGGCTAGCAATGGTTAGCGGCGTGATTGCTCGTCATAGCCGTTATCAGGTAATTGATTTATAACCTTAGAGGATGACACGCGTTTGATATTCGGGCGTAATAAACGATTGACAGCCTTATTGCCTATTGCGCTGCTCAGTGCGCTGGTCTGTCATGCCAGCGAATCAGCGTCGCTGAGCTGTGACGCGGATGAAACAC
Source organism: Amphritea sp. 1_MG-2023 (assembly GCF_030547545.1). Lineage (GTDB taxonomy): Bacteria > Pseudomonadota > Gammaproteobacteria > Pseudomonadales > Balneatricaceae > Amphritea. Next base: position 661 of record NZ_JAUOQE010000058.1, on the reverse strand, counting down.
CGGCGTATGTGATCGTTTATGAGCACTATGTAACTCGCATGATTGATGAGCAACCGGATAAGCAAGGTCGTCAGGTGGTTATTGCGACACCCGAGACGCGTTACTATGAAGAAACAGGTGAGCGGTTAACGCGAGCAGCCTCGCAGCATGGTGATACGGACTATACTCCCTATCGCAAGGTGCGCTGGGAAACCCAAGATGCCGTCTACACCTACCTTTCAACAGACAATATCGCACGAGTACGGCGGCAACCGCTGCGCGAAATCAGCCTCACTCCTTATGCGATGCCCTCTGTTAGTGGCGCCACAAAGACGCTAATGGGATATGCCTGTCACTGGCATGAAGAGGCGCTTGCTGGGGTACAAAAAACTCAACGATGTGAGGCGGTTTTTTTTGGTTGGTTAACACCACTCTATACTCGGACAATCGCAGCAGGGCGAGATGTTGTATTCTCGGAGGCAACCGATATTAGCCAGCGCTGTATCAATAAGGCCAGTTTATATGTGCCGCAAGATAAAGCTTGGCGGTTTTCTGAATAACCGCTTGGCGGGGCAGGAAATCGCTATCGCGCTGAAAGCCTTGCTAAGGGAAGGTGCGAATAAGTCCGTTATATTCTCTGCGGACATTAGAATGGCCAGATACGCGAAAGCCAGTGCAGCGA
>NZ_JAUOQE010000057.1 GCF_030547545.1 Amphritea sp. 1_MG-2023 | reverse complement strand
TTTGAACTGACGACCTTCGGGTTATGAGCCCGACGAGCTACCAGGCTGCTCCACCCCGCATCAACGTGGGGCGTATACTACTGCCACATTGGTACTTATGCAATGAAAATAAAGAATATTTTCAATTAATTACTCCGCTTAATCTGATATAACTAAATCTTCAATCAATAAAACCTTCGAAACGGAGCGTTGTATGACTCTGATTTACGTGATGGATCCGATGTGTAGCTGGTGTTATGCCTTTCATCCTCAATTAAAAGAGCTGATTAGTCGGCTTCGCCCTGAGATCGAGGTGACTTGCTATATGGGTGGTTTAGCACCCGATAACGATCAACCGATGCCGCTAGCCATGCAAGAAGCGCTCGCTCAAACATGGCACAGCATTGAGCAACGCACAGGCACTCAGTTTAATTATGATTTCTGGACTCAATGCCAACCTCGACGATCCACCTACCCTGCCTGCCGAGCCGTCATCACGGCCGAACAGATATCCACAGGCAGCGGCATGAAAATGACCGAAGCGATTCAACAGGCCTATTATCAAGATGCTAAAAACCCTTCCGATCTCGATGTATTAATCGATCTCGCTGCAACAATCGGCTTAGATCGTCAACAATTCAGTCAACAGATAGGCAGTGAAAAAATCCAGCAAGCACTCCTTGAAGACCTGAGCTTTTGTCAGCGGCATGGCATTCAAGGCTTCCCCTTTTTAGGCCTACAAACCGATCAAGGACTACAGATGATTAACGCCGGTTATTGCAATCAAGCGACATTATTACAACAGTGCGCCGAGCTGCAGTTACTATAACGGCAGGCTCGCCACTCTTCGCATTGGCAAAAAAAACGGGAGCCGAGGCTCCCGTTTTCAATCAAAGATATAGCTTTAAGTGCGAGCGACTGAAACATCTTCAGCTTGCAACCCTTTATCACTTTCTTTCACTGTAAAGCGAACACTTTGACCTTCAGTCAATGAACGATGTCCACGACCGCGAATATTACGAAAGTGAACAAACACATCATCGCCATTTTCACGGGTTATAAAGCCAAAGCCTTTTGACACATTAAACCATTTGACGGTACCTAACTCACGATCATCATTTTCATCTACATCCTCTTCACTGCCAGAACCCAAGCCCGCAATAACACAGCTCAGCAGTACAACGGCAAACACAACAATAATATTAAAAACCGACAACCCGCCTTCACCTGGCAATGATCCTAACAAAAAAAGAATAATTGCAGTAGCAAGTGCGCTGACAACTACACTACGTATAAGTTGATTAACACCCATAGAGATCTCTTATAATTAATTAAAGTTATTGAATATCAACAGGATTCAAGATAAATAGAACCCAGACCATTCTATATACAGAGTTTTATGCTTTTTTTCAATAGCTTAGCCACCCAAACACTGATACAGCCCCAGAATAAGGTATAATTACGGTGAATTAAGGCTCGCTGTCTGCAGCAACATGAGGATGTAAGAACGCTATGAAGCAACAACAATTACTCGAAGATCTCGAATCACGAGTCGCTTTTCAAGAAGATGCCCTAGATAAAATGAGTGCAGAGATGGCGAATCAGGGCGCTGAAATTGCACGCCTAAGTCAAATTATTAAAATCCTTCATCAGCAAGTTAAACAATTTTCACCGGATCAAATCAGCGCGCCAGCAGATGACGTTCCGCCGCCTCATTATTAAATCGATGGTGGTCACCAATCGCACCGCTATGACAGGCTTTTCAATGTATAGATATCATAACGACTAGATTTACCATTTAACTGATAGCTAGGTGTCTGCCCCTCGATCGCGGGCGCTTTACGGGGGCGCTTTACAACGACTCTATATTCAGCCAAATTGAGGGCACGTTCGAGTAACGCCGCCGAATCCTGATCATCACCGACGATATCCCGAAAAGCCCGCATCTCTTTTTTCACTAACGCCGACTTTTCAGTATGGGGAAACATCGGATCGACATAGATGACTTGCGGTCGATGGTTTGCGGTTAGCTGCTCGGCTAACCAATCAATACTATCGGCATTCACTAACTGCATACGCGCCGCGATATCGGCCACTTCAGGATCACATAACGCTTGTTGTAAACCGCTTTCTAACAAGGCATGAATAATCGGCGAACGTTCAACCATCTGCACTTCGCAGCCCAATGTCGCTAACACAAAGCTATCTCGACCCAGGCCCGCGGTCACATCCGTCACCTGCGGTCGAATACTCCCCTTAATACCAACGGCTTTAGCAATCATCTGCCCTTTACCACCGCCAAATTTACGCCGATGAGCCACAGCACCTGACACAAAATCTGCCAACACCGGTCCCGGTGCTTTACGCCCCGTTTGCTGTAAACGTCGACTGCCTGCTTCACAGATAAGCAGCTGTGAATACTGCTCGTCTCGAAGATCATAGTGATCCAGCAGCGGTAAATTTAACCGTTGCGCTAAAGCTTGAGCATCCTCATGTCCGGCTTCATCGACATAACAAACGCCGATATTGGCTGAGATAATCGCATTGGACTGCTGCGTCAAAATAATACCTTTATGTTAAAGTCTGTTGTCGACGAGTTAAGTCAGACCATGAAATAGACGCCGAGCAACATGCAGCCCAACAGCATTCGGTAAATAACAAAAGGCAACATGCCTATTTTATCCAACCACTGTAAAAACAAGTGGATACAGGTATAGGCACTGATCGCCGCCAGCACGGTTCCGCCGAGCACCATCGTCCACTGATCCAGTGTCCCAGTCTGCAGCAGTTCGATACCTTTCAATAAACCTGCACCAATAATAATGGGAATCGATAATAAGAAAGAAAACCGTGCCGCCGATTGTCGATTCAACCCTAACATCAGCCCCGCCGTGATGGTAATGCCGGAACGGGATGTCCCTGGAATCAAAGCGATGGCTTGAGCGACGCCGATAATCACACCATCTTTTAGGGTTATTTTTTCCAACGGACGGACTTCTGTCCGGCTCATATCGGCCCACCAAAGCAATGCACCAAAAATCAGGGTGGTGCCCGCAATAATCAAAATACTCCGGCCATAATGATCGATCGCTGAATTAAACATTAAGCCAGCCAGCATCGCCGGGAGCGTTGCCCAAATCACATACCACGCTAATCGAGAATCAGTCGTCTTACCGCGCCCTACTACACTGCCACACCATGCCACAATCATGCGCCAGATATCCTCACGAAAATAGATCATCACCGCCATCAATGAACCAATATGCACGCCGACATCAAACGCTAACCCCTGATCGGTCCAGCCAAATAGCTGCGAAGGTAGAATCAGATGAGCAGAACTCGAAATAGGTAGAAACTCCGTTAAGCCCTGTAATAAGGCCAAAAAAACCACCTGAAACCAATCCATGATTAACACATCCTCTGCAATACTATTCTATTAATTTAACAATCTATTATTAACGCGCTATCAGCTCGATCACTCGCCCAACAAGCCGATGAGCAAACATGGAGTTAACCCACGACCGGCCCTATTGACCTTTCTTTTTCTGTTCACTGATTTTTTTCCACGAAATCGTATCTCGCAGATAAATCGGCTGAGCCAGTTCTGCGGCAATGCCTTCGCCACGGGCAAACGCACGGCTCGCCAATTCACACATCACCGCCGCTGAAGGATAAATATCCAAGACCGGCGTGCCAACCGCGTGCTGTACCGCAGATGACATTTTATCCAGATAAACCCAGCCTTTACCCGCAGCAAACCATTGGCCGTCATCGGGTAAAACAATATTCTCGGGGGCACTAACGGCTTCATTCATCAACGCCACCGGCATGCCATCACGTATCTCATAGGTACAGCTATAGAGCTCATTCATTCGCGCATCGAGTGTACTGATCACCCGATCGACCTGATATTCTCGTGCCGCCGTCAAGGCGATAGATGCCAACGTCGATATCGGCAACACCGGCAACTGCGCAGCAAATGCTAACCCTTGCGCCGCCCCCGTGGCGATACGGATACCCGCAAAAGAACCTGGCCCTCGGCCAAAAGCAATTGCATCCAGTTGATTTACCTTAAGCCCCGCCGCTGTCAACATATCATCAACCATCGGTAATAGTTGACGGGTGTGCTGACGGGGAATAATACGAAAATCCTCCTGGATGTCGCCATCAATAGAAAGCGCGACAGAACAAGCATCTGTGGATGTATCCAGGGCAAGAATTTTGGCCATCTCAGTTATCCGATATCTCAAAGTAAACAGGTTGATGAAGCTGATGCGACAAAATCGGCATCTGAAAAGCGCTGCATTTTAAGCGCTATCCTCAGGAAAGGCTATCCTCACCCCAACGTGGCATCAATTGCTGCTCAATCTGCAACTGATTTAAAATACGCGCCACGACAAAATCGACCATATCCTCAATAGTCTGCGGCCGATTGTAAAAACCGGGGCTCGCTGGGATGATCACACACCCCATCCGCGTGAGCTTCAACATATGTTCTAAATGGATTTCCGAATACGGCGCTTCACGAGGCACCAAAATCAACTGCCGCCGCTCTTTAAGTGCCACATCGGCCGCTCGCTCGATCAGATTATTACTGGCACCGGTGGCGATGGCCGACAGACAACCGGTCGAACAGGGACAGACCACCATCTTGCTCGGTGCACCGGAACCGGACGCAACGGGAGCCATCCACTGTTCTCGGCCAAATACACGTAATTGACCGGCCGTCGCTGAAAAACGCTGCGTTAACCAAATCTCCTGCTCTTTTGCCGACCCCGGTAGCGCTTCCTCTGTTTCCGTCGCGATCACGACCTGTGCCGCTTTTGAGATCATCACCAACACCTGACAACGAGCAGCAAGCAAACATTCTAACAAGCGTAAACCATACTGCACGCCCGAAGCGCCGGTGATCGCGAGGGTAATACGTTCGTTATATTGATTCGTCACATTCGACTCCATCATTCTGATACTGCTGCTGTAAAGCCTCGATAAGACACAGATGAATCCCATCAAACCCGCCATTACTCATAATCACAATATGACTACCCGGCTGCACTTCTGTGACTAACTGCTGAATAAGATCGCTAGTATCCCGCACCAAGGTTGCCGGATTTTTACAGCTATCAATCACATCCTGTAACGACCACTCCAATCCCGCCGGTTGATACCAATACACCTTATCGGCTAGCCTCGCCGAGGCCGCTAATGTCTGCCGATGCATCCCCATGCGCATGGTATTTGAACGCGGCTCGATCACCGCGATTACTGGGGCATCATTTACCTGAGCGCGAATGCCCTGCAAGGTGGTTTCGATAGCCGTCGGGTGATGCGCAAAATCATCATAGACTCGAATACCCGCGACCTCACCGATCAGCTCCATACGTCGTTTAACCCCCCGGAACTGACACAATCCCTCGATACCATGCGCTATTTGCACGCCCACATGACGGGCGGCCACTAACGCCATCAAACCATTATTCACCGAATGCAGCCCTGTCATCTGCCAACGCACCGTGCCGACCACTTCACCTCGGTGCAAGACCTCAAACTCAGAGCCGTCATCTTGCAGCAAACGCGCCTGCCATTCGGCAGTTACATCGAGCGATGCATCCTGCCCCACCGAGGTTTTCATTAAGGGAGTCCAACAGCCCTGTTCAATCACCTGATCTAACGCGGCCACGCCCGCTGGCAAAATAACCTGTCCATTAGCCGGCACAATTCTCACCAGATGATGAAACTGTCGTTGAATCGCCGCCAGATCATCAAAAATATCCCCATGATCAAATTCAAGATTATTCAAAATCAGGGTACGCGGATGGTAATGCACAAACTTCGAACGCTTATCAAAAAAAGCCGTGTCGTATTCATCGGCCTCGATAACAAAAAATGGGCTACCGCCCAGTCGAGCAGAACGATCGAAGTTTTTCGGTATGCCGCCAATCAAAAAACCGGGAGACATATCGGCAAATTCCAACAACCAAGCCAGCATCGTCGCCGTGGTGGTTTTACCATGAGTACCCGCCACCGCCAGCACCCATTTATCGCGTAACAAATTGTCCGATAACCATTGTGGGCCAGAGGTATAGGGTAGGCCCCGTGCCAACATCGCTTCAACACAGGGATTGCCGCGAGTCATCGCATTACCGACAATAATCATATCTGGCGCGGGTTCCAACTGAGCCGGATCATACCCCTCAATGAGGTTGATCCCTTGTTGCTCAAGCTGTGTACTCATCGGCGGATAAACATTGGCATCCGACCCACTGACCCGATGCCCTAGCTCCTTTGCCAACACCGCAAGACTTCCCATAAAGGTGCCACAAATTCCCAGTATATGAACATGCACGGATAGGTTCTCCAGATCAGCTTTTTAACTCAACAATAATGACCGTATCATAACAGCTAAGCGGTTTTCGTTATGCTCTTTTTCACCGTAACTCATCGTCACTCAATCACATCGTTATCGACACGGCGATCCAGAAATCTGCAACCAATAAATCCGCTTTAACGCGATTGTCGTTTTTTTATGTTAATTATCCTTGCAGCGGTGTAATTCAAGCGTAATTCAGCGTAAAATTAGCTCAACTTATAATCCCTCAATACCACAGGTTTTTTAGCCACATGCGACTGCTGAACCAGTACCTCAAGCACCACGATACCCCCGACGATCTTATTGAACTCATTGATAGCCTGATGCTGTCTTGCAAAGAGATCGCCATAAAACTGCGCGAAGGCGCTCTGGCAGGGGTATTGGGCACCTCCGAAGGCATAAATGTTCAGGGTGAAACCCAGAAAAAACTGGATATTATCTCCAACGATATTCTTAAAGCAGTCCTGTTGGATAACTCAACGGTTGCAGGTATCGCTTCGGAAGAAGAAGACTTCCCTGTTGCGGGCAATCCTGATGGAAAATACCTCGTCACTTTCGATCCCTTAGATGGTTCATCTAATATCGATGTTAACGTATCGGTCGGGACTATCTTTTCTATTCTAGAACGACCAGAAGGCCTCGATGGCGGTTCAGAAGCGGCCTTTATGCAATCCGGTCGCAAACAGATCGCATCCGGTTATGTCTTATACGGCCCATGTGCCGTATTAGTACTCACCACCGGTGATGGCGTCAACATGTTTACCCTAAGCCACGGCGGCGATTTTATTCTCACCGAAGAAAATGTCACCATCCCAGAACAAACGCAGGAATTTGGTATCAACATGTCCAATCAGCGTTTCTGGGAACCCGAAATGCAATCCTATGTCTCAGATCTGCTTCAAGGTGAAGAAGGTCCGTTAGGCAAACGCTATAATATGCGCTGGGTTGCCTCGATGGTCGCCGAAGTCCATCGTATCCTGACCCGCGGCGGCATCTTCCTCTATCCATGGGATAATCGCGATCCTAGCAAACCGGGCAAGCTACGTCTGATGTATGAAGGCAACCCGATGAGCTACCTGATCGAACAAGCTGGCGGTTTAAGTACCACCTGCTATGGACATATCATGGATGTCGAACCCCAAAAAATTCATCAACGTGTTTCCGTCGGCCTTGGCTCGAAAGCCGAAGTTGAAACTATGCTGAAATATCACGCTAAGGACTAACTGCCACGTCAGTTTATGATCTTTAAGTCGTATTCAACTTTTAATCAAGGGCCGTATATAATGCGGCCTTTAGATTCCAACCAGATTTCACACTTAAACAGGAAGGCGACACATGAGTTTTGAAAAAGTCCCTGCTGGCAATGATCTGCCAAACGACATCAATGTAATCATCGAGATTCCAGCGGATAGCGATCCGGTTAAATACGAGATCGATAAAGATTCTGATGCGATCTTCGTTGACCGCTTCATGGCCGCACCGATGTTCTACCCTGCGAACTACGGCTACATCAACAACACCCTAGCCGATGATGGCGACGCACTCGACGTACTGGTTGTAACACCTTATCCGGTTGTACCGGGTTCAGTCATCCGCTGCCGTCCCGTTGGCGTGCTGAACATGACCGATGAAGCCGGTGAAGATGCCAAGCTAGTAGCCGTACCACACGACAAACTAAGCAAAGCATACAAAGACGTACAAGACGTTACTGATCTGCCAGACATTCTGTTGGCCCGTATCAAGCACTTCTTCGAAAACTACAAAGGTTTGGAAGAAGGCAAGTGGGTTAAAGTTGAAGGCTGGGAAGGCGTTGACGCAGCTAAAGCTGCAATCATCGAAGCACAAAAAGCGTATCAAGCCGCTAAGTAAGATAGCCACTCGAAACGTATCAGGCCGATGTTGTTGAGACATCGGCCTTTTTTATCGTTGCTGAACACTCAAGTGTTGCACGCCCAGATAAATCGATAAAAACAAACGGATATTAAAGCCACTCATCAACGGCGATCAGCAACAGGCGCTCAAGCCCTAGTCCCGTTCCCTAATACCTTTTTACCCACGTTAATTAGCAACAAGACAACACCACCCGCGATCACACCCGCTAACGCTTCCAGCAAGATGCCGAATGACATCATCGCAATCGAATCCAGTCCAGCAATCAAAGACTCAATAAAGTGATGTAAAAACGGCAATCCGTGAACCAAAATGCCGCCCCCCACCATAAACATCGCAATCGTGCCTAATACCGATAAGCCTTTCATCAGCAGCGGCGCCGCTTTAAGAATACCGCGCCCGATGGTTTTGGTTATATTCGCTGCATCCGGCTTACTCGCCATATACAACCCAACATCATCCAGCTTGACAATACCCGCGACTAAACCATACACACCAACCGTCACTAATAAAGACATCCCCACCAGCACGCCTAACTGTGTCACCAGTGAAGCACTCGCGACCGTGCCTAACGTTAATACAATAATCTCAGCAGAGAGAATAAAATCCGTGCGTATTGCGCCCTTAATTTTCTGCTTTTCAAACGCGATCAACTCTTTCGGACTACTCGCCAACGCCTGTTTTAATTTGGCTTTATGGGCCTGATCCTCTTCTGCGGCATGAAACAAGCTATGAAACACCTTCTCAAAGCCTTCAAAACACAGAAACAGGCCGCCTATCATCAACAACGGCACAATCAGCCAAGGAATAAAATAACTGATCGCCAAGGCCGCCGGCACCAAAATCGCCTTATTTAAAAACGAACCTTTGGCCACCGCCCACACCACCGGTAACTCTCGATCAGCCTTCACTCCCGAGACCTGCTCGGCATTTAACGCCAGATCATCGCCTAACACCCCTGCCGTTTTACGCGCTGCCACCTTGGTCATGCCAGCCACATCGTCTAGAAGGGAGGCAATATCATCAATTAGTGCCAGAAGGTTTGAAGCAGCCATATATGCATCCTTATCTCTATTAACAAGCATTGTCACCCGCTAACATGAGATAATACCGCTCAATCTAGGGGAGTGACTATGGCTAAGAAACAAAAAGTATCGGCACAGGTGGTAACAGAAGCATTACAGGTAGCAAAAGCAACTCAGCGTCCGGGGCAGACTAAAGAACAAACCAAGCTGATCACTCAGGGTATACAGAAGGGCATTGAAGAGTATAAAAAACGTCATAAAGAGAAGGCGCGCGAACTCGATAAACAAAAACGTAAACTGCAACGGGCTGACAACCACACCCCACAACAGATGACCCCAACCGTCAGCAACACTCAGCAACCTCAGAGCCGCTTAAGCTGGGGATTATTACTCTTAAGTTGGATCGGTTTTGCTATCTATGCGGCGATTTATAATCCCTTTTAAAAAGCCTCAGTGATGCAATAACAGCGCCTATCTCAGCGCTTATCTCAGCGCTTATAGCAGTACTTATCACAGTACTTATCAAAGTACTTATAGCCGCTCTTATTGCCGTTTAAAAATAGCCGTTTAAAAATGGTTTTCAAATAACAATGCTGGCAGCGGTATCTGCCCTGCACGAGGGTTTGCAGGTCGGCTTGCAACGCCGAGCGTAATGAACATGCTGATCACATGACCCGCCGGTAAATGAATCATGTCAGCCACCTGATCCGTGTCAAAACCAATCATCGGGCAGGTATCATAACCCAAGGCTTTAGCGGCCAGCATAAAGGTTTGTGCCGCCATACCACAGGAACGCATCGCCTCATCACGCTGCAACTGTTCCTTTCCCTGATAAAACGATTCCAACATCGGTAACATCATCGCCTGCACCTCCGCCGAGGTGTTCGCCCAATAACGTTGCGGCTTATTCGACCACGCTTGCGTATCTGCACACACAATCACTAGCTCGGCCGCTTCGCTTATCTGTGCTTGCCCCCAAGCGGCACGTTGAAGTTTAGAACGCAGTAGCGAGTCGGTAATCCGAATAAATCGCCAATGTTGAATATTATAGGATGTGGGAGACAGTAGTACCGCCTGCATAATACGTTCAAAATCAGCTTCACTGACGGGCTCATCGGTATAGTGTTTAATCGCGCGGCGCGCTTCAATTGCAGTAAAAAGGTCCATCATTCATTCCTCACCGTTTATCAAATAACAGGCGGCAATGCGTCAAATCAACATCGCCACCCTATGAGATAAATAGCTTAGATTGTTCATTAATGATTGATAATCATCATTTTAATAAAATTAAAGTTGACTAAAACTCCACAATTAAACATCGATCCCTTCCTCCCAATAGGGCGTACCATTGCCAAAATAGTCGATCGCAAAATCCAGAAACGCGCGCACCTTCGCGGGCATATACTGCCGTTCAATAAACACCGCGTTATAATCCTGCACAGGCATCTGATAGTCCGGGAAGAGCACCTTCAGCCTACCGGCACGAATATCCGGCCCAGCGACAAAGGTCGGTAAGCGCGCGATACCCAGCCCTCGAAGTACGGCTTCCTGCAAGGCTTCACTGTTATTGACTTGATAATTGCCTGACACCAATACCGAGTGATGCTGCTTATCTTTAACAAAGTGCCATGCACGGACATCATTTGAATAGCTGAAGGACAGGCAGTTATGCTCCAATAAGTCATCCAACTGTCGCGGATGCCCATGTCTTTCAAGGTAATCAGGCGCGGCGCATAAGACACTATGAATACGCCCTAACCGTCGCGCAATCAGACTAGAATCGGATAAATCCCCTCCACGAATAGCGATATCAAAGCCGCCACTGACCATCTCTAAACGTTTATCATCCATCACCAAGTCGATACTGATTTTAGGGTAGCGTTTTAAAAACTCTGGAATCATCGGTGCCATATGTAATCGACCAAATGACATTGGTGAGTTAATACGTAAACGACCCTGCGGTTCACCCTGAAGTTGAGCCACCGCGTCTTCTGCATCACGGGCCGCTTCGGTGGCTTTAAGCGCATGTTCAAAATAGCGTTCCCCGACCTCCGTTAGGCTCAGTTTTCGCGTCGTCCGGTGCAGTAATTTAACGCCTAATTGCTGCTCTAATTGTGTTATCCGTTTGCTCACCGCCGATTTCGAGATACCCAAAAATCGCGCCGCCGGCGAAAACCCTCCATACTCAACCACGGCAACAAACACCGGAATAGCAGCAATCGTCTCCATCAGCCCACCTTTTGTTCTATTTAGCTCAACAGTTAATCTCCAAAAACACAGATTATCATCTGTTTGAAAGCAAGTTAATCTAGGGAAGGTGCGAATAAGTCAATTACGCCTCTGGCTTACAGAGAAGCTGGAGATCAAGGCAACAGTTACAGGCATA
>NZ_JAUOQE010000056.1 GCF_030547545.1 Amphritea sp. 1_MG-2023 | reverse complement strand
GGAGATGATGGTCGCGGGTTTTAATCCCGTATAGGAAGTCCGCTACGAAGTGATTGTTCACGGGTTAGTTGTCTGTCACTCTACGGAGATGATGGTCGCGGGTTTTAATCCCGTATAGGAAGTCCGCTACGAAGTGATTGTTCACGGGTTAGTTGTCTGTCGCTCTACGGAGATGATGGTCGCGGGTTCGAGTCCCGTATAGAAAACCACTGCGGAGTGGTAGTTCAGTTGGTTAGAATACCTGCCTGTCACGCAGGGGGTCGCGGGTTCGAGTCCCGTCCATTCCGCCACTTTTTAAGTTTAAGCCGCTATAGCTCAGCTGGTAGAGCAACTGACTTGTAATCAGTAGGTCCCGAGTTCGACTCTTGGTGGCGGCACCACTTATCTGGTTTCTTAATTGAAGCCAAACCACTGCATAGTGGTCGTTTGGTTAGTCTGTCTGTCTGTCACTCTTGTAGGAGTAACGGTCGCGGGTTCGAGTCCCGTATAGAAAACCACTGCATAGTGGTCGTTTGGTTAGTCTGTCTGTCACTCTTGTAGGAGTAACGGTCGCGGGTTCGAGTCCCGTATAGTAAGCCACTGCATAGTGGTCGTTTGGTTAGTCTGTCTGTCTGTCACTCTTGTAGGAGTAACGGTCGCGGGTTCGAGTCCCGTATAGTAAGCCACTGCGGAGTGGTAGTTCAGTTGGTTAGAATACCTGCCTGTCACGCAGGGGGTCGCGGGTTCGAGTCCCGTCCATTCCGCCACTCTTTTTAGTCCTCTTTTTTATCCTTCACGGTCTAGACGGTTTAATCATCGGCCGGCTGTCAGCACAGCATGATCTATTGATTTTTTATACATAATGCCTCAATGATAATGTGTGGTTTTGTTGGTATGTGATGCCAACGGGATGCTGAAAAAGTCGTGGCATTGAGTTATTCATACTCGGTGTTAATTCGGCGTGAGAACCTTATTTGTTGATTTGTCGCGATAGTGATTCGGGGTGGCGTATACTGCGTGTGCTCTCGATAGTTAACCTTATAAATAGTTAGCCTATAAATTGCTGCTTTGGATTCGATCATGGTTATTGCTACATCCCCTTCTAAGCTCACCTTGCCGCAAGTTAATCCGGGAACCGCCACGGTGGTCGCGTATTTGATTCATAAGTTTCCGCAGGTTGATGCCGCTGTTTGGTATCAACGGGCGAATGAGGGCAAACTGCATTGGCATGACGGTACGGTGATTACCGCGACGACTCTGTATCGCCCTCAGCAACGGGTTTATTATTATCGCGAGGTAGAGAGCGAGCCGGTTATTCCATTTAAGGAAACGATTTTATTTGCGGATGCTGATATTTTAGTGGCCTATAAGCCACCTTTTTTACCGGTTACGCCGGGAGGAAAGTACGTGAATGAATGTCTGCAAAGTCGCTTGCGGGCGTTGACAGGGCAGAAAAACCTACAAGCGCTACATCGCCTTGATCGAGTGACAACGGGGTTAGCGATGTTTTCGGTCAACCCTGAAACGAGTCACTTGTATCATCAGCTGTTTGCGCACCGCAAAATTCATAAAACGTATCAAGCGCTGGTGCATATTCAGTCTGATGCACAGCAGCCTGCGGTTGGTCAGCAATGGGAAGTGAAAAACCGATTACAGTGTTCTGATCCGCGCTTTTTGATGCAGGTGATCGATGGCGTTCCTAATAGCCATTCTCGGATGCGTTGTTTGGCTCGGCATCAGGATAGGGCATTGTTCGAACTCGAGCCTGTGACGGGGAAAACCCATCAACTGCGGGTGCATATGCAAACGCTGGGCTGGCCTATCTTACATGACCGCTATTACCCCAGATTACGGCCAGAGTCTGCCGATAATTTTGCTCAGCCTCTGCGACTTTTAGCCCAGCAGTTGTGCTTCATTGATCCGCTAACCTCACGACCTAGAACGTTTCATTGCGGTTATAACATGAATCCGGTGTCCGAATTATTGGATCGGGTCTGATCTTCTATGCTTGAGTCAGCATGATGCCTCTCAGGATGAGTAACCGTTTAATCTGACGTCTTGCTGTATTAAGCCTCCTTAGTGTTTGCTAAAAAGCGCTTGGCGGCAGTTGCTTAATGCCTGCTATAACCGAAAAGTGGCCGATATTTTCTAGCGTCTTGAGTCGGTGTGCTGAAGTACCTGCTATCGCGGAGTTTATTGCTCGCTAGCCTCGAGTGGTCATGATACACCGGCGATAGTTGCATAAAGCCATATCATGGTAAAACCAACGCAGAGCATCGCCGGACTGTAGTAACGATTTAATTTCATCAGCGTGAGAGCAGACACGCCATAACGTGATTGTAGGCTCAGTTGAACACCGGAAAATGGTGACACGCCGACACCGATCGACCAGCTCAGTAACAGGGTCATGCCTAGCAGATTTGGATCGCTGACACTCGGCATTAAAATACTCCCAGCGAGAACGGCGGTGGTGACTGGATGCATACCGATCATGGCTAGTCCGACTAAGGCGAGTAGCGTTAGGCAGGCTTCGGGGGCGGTAAAGTGCTCAGGGGCTAAGCGTATCTGCAGTGAATCGAGCAGCGCTGCGACGCCGGCCGCCATGACTGCTGCCGCTAGAAACAGCGTGACTTCATTGCCCACTTTTGGCAACCCGGTATAAATATGTTGCTTTAGCAGACGGCCGCCGTTGTGTCTGTGCTTGATACTAAGAAAAACCAATACGAATAGAATTGAGATCAGGGTAACGAGGGTTATCACCGACAGGGTTGGCCAGCACTGATGCGCGATAATCACCATAAACGCCAGCGATAATGGCATCCAGAGGGCTTTGAAATGCATGGGATATCCCGGAGTGTTAGCCGCGTCAGGGTGCCGTGCAATCTGCCAGCTACTCAAGAGTAAGCCAATCAGTGCTGTCGGTAGGCTAAAGATAATCAACGTACTCAGTTGCGCGCCGGGTGCGCTGATCAGTACCACCCCCATGGAGGCGAAAAAGGGCGACCAGATCGCGCCATTACTGAAGGCTCGTAACAGCGTCAGCCCTTGTAACGGGGTTAAGGGGTGACGGGTATTGAGTCGATCTGCAACGATCATCACGGATGATATATTGATCACGGCAGCGATCAGGTGGCCGCCGAACAGTGTATTCAACATCGCTTTGCGACCGGTTGGTAACTGTTCGTTATTACGGATGTTGCTGGTGGCCACGATACGGAGAAAACTGACACTGATCAGCATCGCAACGACTAACTGATTGGCCTCAATGGCCTTGAATAGGTAGCGTTGATCGGCGCCGTTGAGCAGGCCGATAATCAGGCCGGTGGTTCCCGCAGCCAACAGGATAACGCTCTGAATAAGTTGATTGCGTTGTTGTTGTCGAAGCAATAAGGCGGCCGCGATCCACGCGGGAATGCCCGCGATATAGCTGGGAATGAGTGGTGTGAGCGCCGCAAGGAGTGCCAATAAGAGCATGCTCAAGAGTATCCAGCCGATGCTGATATGGGCTAATGATGATGAAGGCTGGGCCTGTTGATTCATGAATCGTCCATGTAGATGAGCGCTGAAAAGGGGATTTTACAGCTTAGCGGCACGGCTGTCTGGTGCACAGGGACAGTTTTTCCTTAATTGCAGAGGGTGTCTTGAGGAGACGAGTAAATGAATAAATTCAAGGCCGAAGAGAGTGAAAAAGAGGCGGGTAGGTGGTTTTTGTGTGTGAATATGCATCGATAATCAGCACTTAAATAACTGTCTCTGGCCTGGTTATTGCTCTACCTTATAAGCAAGATGCACAAGGGGCTATCGTGCGCTGTTTGAGTGCAGGACGTTGAGAGGAATCGATTTTTTAGCGTAGACCATGCGTCAGCGCTTCTGAATGGTGCGTATAATGATCGAGCCCGCTGCGGCACTCGGTTGTTGAGCTAGGTTGTTGAATTAAGTTTTTGAGCTAGATTGTTGAGATCATCGCGATGCGCAACGTGACTTTTGATTACTTGCTTATGGCGTACCAATGGCCGCATTATGACGGCAATCATTATCGTTTGTCATACTCAGCAGCGATGATAGGATGTGAGAGTGATTGTCGTTGTTTAATCGGCCCTCATTGAATCCAGTTATATGTAATTTTGTTTTATCCAGAACAGGTTTTATATCGATCTACGGGGTACTGAATGGCTATACGAACCGCAATCCACCACATTACTGAATATCGTTTCGACAAATCAGTTGAGATGTCTGCGCATACCATTAGGTTACGGCCTGCGGCGCATAGTCGTACGCCGATTAAAGCCTATTCATTGAAGGTCAGTCCCGAAAATCACTTTATTAATTGGCAGCAAGATCCATTTGGTAACTTTCTTGCGCGCATCGTTTTTCCCGAAAAAAGTGATCATCTGCGGGTCGAAGTCGAGGTCATCGCCGATATGACGGTGATTAATCCCTTTGATTTCTTCCTCGAAGAGTATGCCGAGAAATTCCCTTTTGAGTATGAGAAGGAACTACATTCAGAGCTTAAGCCCTACTTAGAAATTGTCGATCACGGCCCCTTAGTGCGCGAGTGGGTTCGCTCTGTGCCGCGTGAGCCGATGCCTATGAATGATTTCTTGGTCTATCTGAATCAGCGCTTAGAGCAGGAAATTGATTATAATATCCGTATGGAACCTGGGGTGCAGAGTGGTGAAGAAACACTGCAACTGAAACGGGGTTCCTGTCGTGATACCGCTTGGTTATTGGTACAGATTCTCCGTCACTTAGGCTTGGCAGCGCGCTTTGCTTCAGGTTATTTGGTGCAGTTGGTGGCTGATGTGAAGGCCTTAGATGGCCCGTCGGGCACCGAAACGGATTTCACCGATTTACACGCATGGTGCGAAGTCTTTATTCCGGGGGCGGGGTGGATTGGTTTAGATCCAACCTCGGGTTTGTTTGCCGGTGAGGGGCATATCCCTCTGGCTTGTACGCCATCGCCCCGCTCTGCTGCCCCCATCGCGGGGGGTATTGATCCCTGTGAAGTTGAGTTTTCATACAGTAATGAAGTGGTTCGGATTCATGAAGATCCGCGCGTGACTAAGCCTTACACGGAAGAGCAGTGGAGCTATATTGAAGCCTTGGGCGAGGCCGTCGATCAAAAATTGATTGAACAGGATGTGCGTTTAACCATGGGCGGTGAGCCGACATTTGTATCGATTGACGATATGGATGGTGCGCAGTGGAACACCGAAGCCTTAGGGGATGCCAAGCTGAGTCTCGCGAAAGATCTGTTATTCCGGTTGCGCGATAAATTTGCCCCAGATGGCTTGCTGCATTATGGGCAGGGTAAGTGGTATCCCGGAGAGGAAGTGCCTCGTTGGGCATTAGGTTGTTTTTGGCGTACCGATGGACAGCCGTTATGGCGTGATCCTAAACTGTTGGCGCGGGTCGATAAAGATTATGGCGTAACGCGTAAAGTCGCGAAGAAATTTGCCAAACGTTTAGCGAAAAAAGCGGGCTTGCCTACGGCGAGAGTAATACCCGCGTATGAAGATACGCTCTACTATGTGTGGAAAGAGCAAAGTCTGCCGGATAATGTTGATCCACTTAAAGCTGATCTGAAAGATGATCTCGAACGCAAAAAACTGGCGCAGCTATTATCTCAAGGGTTGGAAAAACCGGTGGGTTTCTGTCTACCGCTGGGTTGGAATTATAATACTCAACATTGGCGCTCAAGCCCTTGGCCGTTGCGTCGGGATACCTTGACGCTGATTCCGGGTGATTCACCGATTGGTTTACGTTTGCCGCTGAATTCATTGCCGGAGATGACCGATGAAGCCTTGCATCAGGATCAGGCGCGCGATCCATTTGCCGAAGTAGAGGCGTTACCTGAAGCGGGTATGAGTTCGGCGATGGCCCGCGCCGAAACGGCTGAGTCAGCGCCTGTGGATAAAAAGACCACGCCAGTGGAAGTGGTGCGTACCACGCTGTGTGTTGAGCCACGTAATGGCTGCCTGTATCTCTTCTTACCGCCGCTGGAACATCTAGAGCATTATGTTGCGCTGATTGAGTTGATTGAAGATACGGCTGCCGAGATGGAGCTGCCAGTGGTGATCGAAGGCTATGAAGCGCCGAAAGATGATCGACTGCGTTGTTTTAAGGTGACGCCAGATCCGGGTGTTATCGAAGTCAATATTCATCCATCGGATAATTGGCGTGATCTCTCGGATAATACACAGATGCTCTATGAAGAGGCGCGTCTCTCTCGGCTGGGGGCTGAGAAATTTATGCTGGATGGGCGGCATACGGGGACTGGGGGCGGTAATCATATTACGCTCGGCGCAGCCACCGCCGCCGATAGTCCATTTTTGCGGCGGCCAGATCTGTTACGTAGTTTTGTGACTTTTTGGCAGCATCATCCGGGACTTTCCTATCTGTTCTCCGGTATGTTTATTGGGCCAACGAGTCAGGCGCCGCGTGTCGATGAAGGTCGAGACGAGATGCTTTATGAACTGGAAACCGCGTTTGATCTGATGCCTGATGGCATCGTTGATCAGCCGTGGTTGATTGATCGCCTGATGCGTAACCTGCTAGTCGATATTACCGGTAACACGCATCGTTCTGAGTTTTGTATCGATAAGCTGTACTCACCGGGTTTGTCATCCGGACGACAGGGATTGCTCGAATTTCGTGGCTTCGAAATGCCGCCACATCCGCAAATGGCGTTAGTTCAGGCGTTGCTCATTCGTTGCTTGATGGCGCGTTTTTGGCAGGAGCCTTATAAAAAGCCATTGACCCGTTGGGGCACCGATCTGCATGATCGCTTTATGATGCCGCACTATGTCTGGGCGGATATTCGTGAAGTGGTTAAGGATCTACAGCAACATGGCATCCCTTTTCAGCAGGAATGGCTAGCACCGTTTGAAGAGTTCCGCTTTCCTCATTATGGCAGCGTTAATATTGATGATGTGCGAATTGAGTTGCGTTGGGCGATCGAGCCTTGGCATGTGTTAGGTGAAGAGGTGGGCAGTTTTGGCACCGCGCGCTTTGTTGATTCTTCCGTAGAGCGATTACAGGTTAAGGTGGAAGGGTTGACGCCGGATCGTTATGTATTGTCCTGTAATGGTCGTCGCTTGCCGCTGCGTTCTACTGGACGTCATGGTGAGTTTGTCGCTGCGGTACGTTATAAGGCCTGGGCACCGCAATCGGCATTGCATCCGACCATCGGTGTACATTCACCGTTAATCTTTGATTTGATCGATACTTGGAACGGTCAAACAATTGGTGGTTGTAGCTATCATGTGGTGCATCCAGGCGGACGGAGCTATGAAACCTTCCCGGTTAACGCGTTTGAAGCTGAATCTCGGCGGATTAATCGTTTTGGCAATACTGAGCATACGCCAACCTTAGATACTAAGATGCATATGCCTGAATTCAATGGCTTACGGGAGTTTTTTGTCAATCACGCGCCGCCGCGGCCGATGGCTCCCCCCGCTGAAATGCCGACAAATGAGTATCCGCATACACTTGATCTGCGTAGACAGATGGAAACGTAGCCAAGTCATGGCATACTAGGCGGCCTGAAATAACCTTGGTGTAGATACTTAATGGAAACTCGAGCCGAAGAAAGCCCTGACGGGTTGCACTACCAAGCCGTCGGCTCTGGATACGATGAGGTCTATGGTAGTCAGGCGGATATTCAGCCGCATTGGCAATATTTGCTGGATGGATTGAAAACCCTGGGGTCCCAGGGTATTCATGAACGTCAGCAAAAGGCCGAACGGATTCTGCGTGATGATGGCGCGACCTATAATAGTGGTTTCCCATCAAATGTAACTTGGCAGTTGGATCCCGTGCCGGCGCTCATTGCGAGCGAAGAGTGGGCCAGTATCGAGTCGGGCCTACAAGAGCGTGCCGAGCTGTTAGATCTGGTATTAAAAGATCTATATGGCAGTCGCGATCTGATTCGTCATGGGGTCTTGCCGCCCGAGTTACTGTTTAGTCACGGTGGTTTTTTGCGAGCCTGTGATGGCTTATCGCTACCCGGCGAGCATCAATTGGTGATGCATGCTACCGATATGGTGCGTGATCATCGTGGTCAGATGCAGGTGATCGGTGATCGGACACAAGCGCCGAGTGGCGCCGGTTATGCGTTAGAAAATCGCACCGTGATGTCTCGGGTTATGCCGTCATTATTTCGCGATAGTCATGTGCATCGCTTATCAATATTTTTTCAATCGTTACGACATAAGCTCAACAGTCTGGCGAGTCAAATCACGGCAGAACAACCGCGGATCGTCATATTAACGCCCGGCTCTTACAACGAAACCTATTTCGAACACACCTATTTGGCCAATTATCTCGGATTTCCGTTGGTGCAAGGGAGTGACTTGCGGGTTAGTAAAGGCTATCTGTGGATGAAATCCTTAGGTGGTCTCGAGCGCGTGGATGTGGTGTTACGGCGGGTCGATGATTTTTATTGTGATCCGGTCGAGCTGAAAAGCGATTCTCGTCTGGGTGTCCCAGGGTTGCTTGAAGTGGTGCGCTCGGGTCGAGTGATCGTCGCTAACCCGATGGGCTCCGGCTTTTTGGAAAATCCAGCCTTATTACGCTATTTACCGCAGATTGCGCAGCATTTTCTAGGCCGCGAGGCGCAGTTGCCTTCGGTTAAAACCTATTGGTGTGGCGATCCTCAAGATCTTACTTATGTAATTGAAAATATTGATAAGTTAGTCATTAAACAGTGTTTTCGTCGGCCCTCTGGCGATAGTGTGTTTGGTTCAGAATTGGATGCAACTGAGCGTCAGGCGCTGATTAAGCGAATACGTCAGGAGCCGCTCTATGTGGCTGCCCAGGAATATATCCGGCCATCGACGACGCCATCATGGAGTCGTAATCAGTTACTACCGCGTCCTTCTGTGCTGCGGGGCTTCTCGGTGGCGATGGATTCATCCTATCATGTGATGCCTGGTGGCTTGACGCGGGTTGGTAGTCGGTCTGGCAGTTTGAATTTGAGTAATCTGCGTGGCGCAAGGAGTAAAGATACTTGGATACTCGCGTCAGAACCGGAAAAGCAGGTGTCATTACTCGAATCTCGGCCTGCGGTTATGCCGGCGCCGGTTCAACCGCATATCGCCTTCCCTTGTCGCGTGGTCGAAAACCTATACTGGTTAGGGCGTTATGCTATTCGGGCTGAAGCCGCACTGCGGTTGTTGCGCACCGTTTTTGTGCAACTTAATAGCACCTATCATATGCCGCAAGAGACGCAACAGGTGTTGTTACAGACGGTGACGCAACTGACCATGACCTATCCCGGCTTTACACTGTCAGGCGCGGCGGCGTCGGCACAGCCGGAAGCGGAGCTGTTATCGGTGGTGCTCGATGGTAAACGGTCCGGCAGCGTCACGGCCAATCTGAACGCCTTGTTAGAATGTTCAGATCAGGTGCGGGAAATGCTATCGGCGGATACTCAGCGAGTGATTAATGATTTACGTGATGAGCTCGAAGGCTTGGCCGGCTCGCTGAAGCAAGGCCTCGCGGCGGCACCTGAAGAAGCGCTCGATCCTTTAGTAACCACCTTATTGGCACTGTCAGGCTTATGGCAAGAAAGCATGGTTCGTGGCTTGGGTTGGCGTTTTATTGATATGGGGCTTCGGGTAGAGAAGGCGCTGCAAGCGGTCTCTCTAATTCGTGCTTCGCTAGTGACAGTGTTACCGGTGAATCAACAACAGCAGGTATTGGAATCGGTGCTGCTGAGTTCGGAAGTATTGATTACGTTCCGCCGTCGAGATCATTCCGGTAGCGATATGGCACAAGGATTAGCATTGTTATTAACGGACAGTAGTAACCCTCGCTCTGTGTTTTATCAGGTTGATCAGTTACGTCGACATCTGCAAGAACTACCTTCGGCTGGAAATGGCTCAGAGCTGGCGGACGAAGACCGTTATATGTTGGAAGCGTCGTCTGCGATTCAGTTGAGTAATCTTGATGAGTTAGTGGTTGAAGATGAGAAAACCAAAATGCGCGTAGGGCTTGATCAATTATTGTCCCGTTTGCAGCACTTGCTGCAAGAGACGTCTAATCAAATTAGCACCAAATATTTTGATCAGATCAAGGTGCATCAGCAGCTGGTGCGCACCGATTGGGGTGATGAACTATGAACTACCGTATTCGTCATATCACTCATTATGAATATGAGAAGCCGGTAACCTTATGTTACAACCGTGCTTATCTGTTGCCACGTAATACCGATTATCAAAGCTGTACCGATAGCCATATAAAGATATTTCCCGCCCATACGTTGGGTCAGCAGCGAATCGATTATTTTGGTAACAAAGCTTACTTCTTTTCATTAGAGGAGCCGCATAAAGAGCTTAAAATAGATGTCGTCAGCGATATTCGGGTACATGATAGTAAATACGTTAACGAGAGCGAGTTAGGGCTGGATATCGGCAATAGCTGTCGTCAGGCCCTGCTTGCGTTACAGCAGAGTCGAGATTTACCGGTGCTAGAGGCGCGGGAATTTGTTTTGAATTCACCGATGATTAAAGCGGCGGCTGCGCTTCGAGACTATGCGCGTCCCTCGTTTGGCAGTAATCGACCTTTATTATCGGCGGTACGTGAACTGACCCATCGTATTTATACCGATTTTACCTATGATCCCGAGTCGACCAGTATCGCGACCCCTCTCGACGAAGTGTTACGTAATAAGCGAGGCGTGTGTCAGGATTTCGCTCACTTAGCGATCGGTTGTTTACGTTCGTTGGGTTTTCCCGCGCGTTATATCAGCGGTTATCTGGAAACCTTACCGCCACCGGGACAAGAAAAGCTGGTGGGCAGTGATGCGTCACATGCTTGGTTTGCAGTATTCTCACCGGGAGAGGGATGGTTTGAATTCGATCCGACGAATAATAATATGCCTGCAGAACAGCATATCACCACGGCTTGGGGGCGTGATTATGGTGATGTATCGCCGTTAAAAGGCGTCTTTTTTGATGGCGGAAAGGGGCAAAAGTTAACCGTTTCCGTTGATGTGAGTCGGTTACCAACACCAAGATAATCATTTGTGCTGATGCCCTTGATATGATCATTTTGGCGTGGGTTAGCCGTTTGCGAATAACCGCAAGGATGGGCTTATGTGGGTAGAAACCAGCTGTGATCTTGTCTTCGATATCTCTGTGCCGACACCTTTCGTGCTGATGCTGCGTCCGCGCAGCGGTGCGTTACAATGGGTTGCGCGAGAAGAGTATAAAATTGCCCCCAGTGTTCCGGTGTTCGAGTTCACCGATAACTATGGCAATCTGTGTCAGCGATTGGTCGCGCCTGAGGGGCACTTTTCTATTCATACCTCATCGCGCGTGATGATTGCGGATAGACTCGATCGTGCACCGGGGTCTCCCTTTGTTGAGGTGCAAATGTTACCGGATTCGGTGCTGAGCTTCTTATTACCTAGTCGTTATTGCGAATCAGATCGTTTTGGTCAGATGGCGAGTCAAATTACGGCAGACTGCTTGCCGGGCTATGATCAGGTTGCGGCGATTGAAACCTGGTTACGCACCACGTTTCGCTATGAGCCGGGTGTGAGTGATCTACTGCTATCGGCACAAGAGGTGAATCAACAACCGGCTGGAGTGTGTCGGGATCTAGCACACCTAGGCATCGCGCTCTGTCGCAGCCTATGTATACCTGCAAGGATGGTGGTTGGCTATCTACACGATCTTTACCCGATGGACCTGCATGCGTGGTTTGAAGCCTATGTTGGTGGACGTTGGTATACCTTCGATGCGACCCAGTATGATCTGCTGGAAAGCGATCGCAAAGGCGGCTATGTCACCCTCGCTTATGGTCGCGATGCAGCGGATGTGGCGATTTTTAATCAATATGGTCCGGCAGTCTTTCCGATCGAACAACGAGTCAGTGTTGAGCGCCTGAGTATGGCCGCGGATTGATGATGGGCAGCGACTTTAACGCTGAAGTGCGACACTCTGCTATGCCGCCAGAAGCCGTTCTCGACAGACTGCTTCTGGCTATCTGGCCTCTAAACATTTTATTGACCTGAGCTTCAATGGCTGTTCGTCGTTATTTTGAATAACATTTCATCAACGGTCGAGTCGAGAATACTCATCCCGATCATCGATCGCTCCCGAGTTCTGAGTATCGTGATTCAGATAATTTAGGGAAGGTGCGAATAAGTCCGTTATGTTCTCTACGGACATGAGAATGGCCAGATACGCGAAAGCCAGTGCAGCGAAATGTCTGGACCTTTTCAAGCTGGCTGACAAAGTAGATGGCCA
>NZ_JAUOQE010000055.1 GCF_030547545.1 Amphritea sp. 1_MG-2023 | reverse complement strand
CTGATCGATACCCGATGCCTGCGTTTCAATACTACCGATGGTATCCAGAAGCTGCTGACTGACAGCATGACTCAACGATTCAAACTCATGTACCGCCTGTAAGGTTGTTTTACTGTGATCAGCCACCTCAGAGACGCTATGTTCCATCTCCACTGCCGCGGATGACGTCTGCTCTAGCTTGGTGCTCTGCTGCGCCATCGATTGTGTCGTTTGCTGACTGATCGCCGCATTGCTGTCAGCCACCAAGGATAGACGTTCAGCCCCTTTCGCGACACTCTGCAAAATACTCCGCAGCTCTTCCACCACCGAGTTGAGATAACGACTCAGATCACCAAACTCATCTTCTCGCTTCACCTCAAAGACAACACTCAAATCACCTTGCCTAAACGCACTCAGCCCTTGATGGATATGTGCCAATGGCGTACGAATGGTGTGCACTAACAGGGCGGCAACGATCAGCGCAAAGATCACAGCCCCTGCCGACAAGCCGATAATTAACCAGCGCCCAAGCAACACTTCAGCATCAGCCTGAGCTTGCGCTTGAGTCAATATCTGATTATTTTTATCGATAAAACTTTCAACCGCCGAACGGGTTGCAGCAATCAAGGTGTAGGTATTCTGCAAGCGCAACGCCTGAGCGTTACCAGCAACATCCATTGAACGAAGCAAGGAAACAAGTCCTGCATCGCCATAAAAATGCTGCTGAAACTGCTTAATATCGTCTTCATACGCAGTAAACCGCCCCCCCAAACGGATGATGTTGTCATAGCCCTCGGCAATATCCCCCTGCTTTGCTTTAAGAAATTTATCCAACCGAGCAATGCTCTTCGTCCGGTTATAGTTCATGAGCCGAGCCTGATGAATACGCAATGTTTTCGCTAAGTCTTTACCCGCCTTAGCAACCGGCGTACCCACATAATCGACCTGTAACTTACTCAACCCGGCGGACAGCGAACTATCTAACTTACGCAGTTGAATATCCGCATCGATAATATGCCGCTCGTTATCGAGAATCTGACGTTGCTCAATCAACACTTTATCCGCGAGCAAAAAATACTGATCGACTCGTATCGCCACATGCTCCAGTAGTTCCATCAACTCAGCATCACCAGAAACCCGTTCGATCAACAGCTGCTGATCGGCTTTAAAGCTATTCAATTGCTGATCAAATGACTCGCGCTGCTCATTCAGCTCTCTCACCTGTCGCTGTGACAGCGCCGCAAACAACTCATTATTCGCTTCCTCTAAGCGCACCAACTGTCGTAAGCCATCCGTCAGTGACGGCACTACATCCTGAGTAACCTTCTGAAACTTGTGTGAGATTAACTGAATGGCATTAAAACCACCGACGCCCACAACGATGATAAAAACCACCATCAAAGCAAAACCGAGAATCATTTTGTGAGTAATATTAAGTTTCATCTGCATTCCAGTCACGTTTACATCTTGCTCAGACACCCAGAGCGTTTTTGAATCATTAACACCAATGCTTAAACAGATTGATCAATTTACGCTGTTCTGAAATCAAGATCCGATCTCAGTATCCCAACTTGAGTACTAAAAACAAAAAACCCGCTAGGGTTAACCGTAGCGGGCTTGTCTTAATACGTTAGTGCTCAGTCACGTTGAGCCAACATGTCTGCAGCTCGATCACACGCCAAACGCACCTGATTGGGAGCGGTGCCGCCAATATGATCACGCGCACTCACCGAACCATCCAAGGTCAGTACATCAAACACATCATCGCTAATCTGATCTGAGAACTGTTGCAGTTCCGCTAGACTCATTTCACCCAAATCTTTGTTTTGTTCGATACCGTACGCTACCGCTTTACCCACAATCTCGTGAGCATCACGGAAGGGAATCCCTTTACGCACCACATAATCAGCTAGATCCGTCGCGGTAGAAAAGCCACGCAGTGCCGCTTCTCGCATATTGTCACGTTTCGCCTCAATCGCTGGCACCATATCCGCAAACGCTCGCAAACAACCTTTAACCGTATCGATAGCATCGAATAGCGGCTCTTTATCTTCCTGATTATCTTTGTTGTAGGCTAGCGGTTGTGACTTCATCAAGGTCAATAAAGACATTAGATGCCCATAAACACGACCACTCTTACCTCGCACCAGTTCTGGTACATCTGGATTTTTCTTCTGCGGCATAATCGATGAGCCAGTACAAAAACGATCGGGCAGGTTAATAAAGTTAAACTGCGCCGATGCCCACATCACCAACTCTTCCGAGTAACGGGTCATATGCATCATCATGATGCTCGCAGCGGCACAAAACTCAATGGCGAAATCGCGATCGGAAACGGAATCCAATGAGTTTTCAGTCGGCGCGGTAAAACCCAGTAGCTCGGTAGTCAATTGACGATCTATCGGATAAGTCGTCCCCGCTAGCGCTGCAGCCCCTAATGGCAAAATATTGACCCGCTTACGACAGTCCGCAAAACGCTCATAATCTCGGCTCAGCATCTCAAACCAAGCCATCAGATGGTGTCCAAACGTCACCGGCTGAGCCGTTTGTAGATGCGTAAAGCCTGGCATTACCGTCGCCGCTTCTTGACGAGCTAAGCCGATAATACCCTGCTGTAAACGACTAATCTCCGCTAACACATGATCAATTTCTTCGCGCACATAGAGACGGATATCCGTGGCGACCTGATCATTACGTGACCGACCGGTATGTAATTTTTTACCGGTAATACCAATTTTTTTCGTCAGCGCCGCTTCAATGTTCATATGCACATCTTCCAGTGCAATGGACCATTCAAAATTGCCACTTTCAATATCAGACTGAATTTCGCTCAACCCTTGAAGAATATCGGCACACTCCGCTTCACTCAGCACGCCCACTTTAGTGAGCATCTTCGCATGTGCGATAGAGCCCTGAATATCTTGCTTATACATCCGCTGATCAAATTGAACCGATGCGGTAAAGCGCGCCACAAAGGCATCCGTTGGCTCATTAAAACGGCCACCCCATTGCTGGTTGGTTTGTTCTTCACTCATACTGACACCTCAAATCTGTCATCCGCACCGACGGCAAGCGGACCCTGTCCTAAATCAATGGCAAGCATTATACAGCAACCCACCCCTTAACCGCATGTCTGATCGGCTGTTACCGGCTTGCTTATCTGCTAAAATCGAAAAATAATTTGCGTAGTTGATTGGGCAAACGCCCTCCAGGATCCTGTATGACCGATAAAGTAATCCGCATTGCCACTCGTCAAAGCCCACTTGCCCTGTGGCAAGCAGAATATGTCAAAGCCGAACTCGAAAAATTCCACCCAGGTATCACCGTCGAACTCATGGGCTTTACCACTAAGGGTGATGTGCTATTGGATTCGCCGCTATCGAAAATTGGCGGCAAAGGGCTGTTTGTCAAAGAGCTGGAAGTCGCGATGCTCGCCAATGAAGCCGATATCGCCGTCCATTCAATGAAAGATGTGCCGATGGAGTTTCCAGAAGGATTGGGCCTAGCAGTGATCTGCCCGCGTGAAAAGCCCACCGATGCCTTTGTGTCAAACAACTATCGTTGCCTCGATGAATTACCACAGGGCGCTACTGTCGGCACCTCTTCTCTGCGTCGTGAAGCGCAGATCAGAGCCAAACGGCCCGATCTGCAGGTAAACACCCTGCGCGGTAACGTCAATACTCGGCTGCGCAAACTCGACGAAGGCCAATATGATGCCATCATTCTAGCGACCGCCGGTTTAGTCCGCCTCAAAATGGCTGAGCGGATCGCCAGCGAAATGCCGCCGGAAGAGAGCTTACCCGCTGGGGGGCAAGGTGCCGTCGGGATCGAGTGTCGTCTCGATGATACAACGACCCTCGCCTTGCTAAAGCCGTTACACGATCAACAAACCGCTATCCGCGTGACCGCTGAGCGCGCCATGAATCGCCGCTTAGAAGGCGGCTGTCAGGTACCGATTGCTTGTTACGCGACCCTCAACGAGGCCGCTGATGAATTGTATCTGCGCGGTCTCGTTGCCAGCACCGATGGTACTGAAATTCTCCGAGATGAATTGCGTAGCAGTCCGGATCAAGCTGAACAGATGGGTATCGAGTTAGCCGAACGTTTATTAGCGGCAGGGGCCGATAAGATTCTTGCAGACGTGTATCAACAAAATGGCTAAACCTCGAGTACTCGTCACGCGGCCGCACCATCAGGCTCACGACCAAACGGCGCTACTTAGCCGTCTAGGTCTCGAGCCTGTGTCACTGCCGCTGTTAGAAATCAGCCCAATTTGCGAGCCAGATCCAGCCTTCGCTCCACTAAAAAGTAGCATTTTGGATCTCGATCACTATCACAAAGTGATTTTTATCAGCGCCAATGCGGTCACCATAGGCATGGATCTGATCGATCAGTATTGGCCGCAACTTCCGCTCGCCATTGATTGGCTAGCTATTGGCCATCAAACCGCCCTCAAACTCGCGACCTATGGCATCACCGCCAGTCACTCTTCAGCCGGCTATGACTCTGAAGCGTTACTGTCATTACCGCTACTGCAAAACATGCAACACCAGAAAGTACTCATTATGCGCGGCGCCGGTGGTCGAGAAACACTGGCGGCACAGCTACGTCTGCGTGGAGCCCAAGTTGACTGTGCCAATCTTTACCATCGTCGTTTACCCCTCTATACCTACGAGCAGATCATGGGTACTATCAAGGATAAGCCTCTCGCTGCTGCCCTGTTAACCAGCGGAGATGCGGTGCATAACCTAACTCAGCTGATCAACGAGCACGCGCTTAGCGCCCTGAAGCATACAACATTGGTTGTACCCAGTGCCCGCGTTGCCCGAATTGCAGCCGAGTTAGGCTATACTCGAATTATGACCGCCAATGGACCGGATAATCAGGCAATGGCAGAAACAGTTTTATCGACTATCGATATGGATGACAGAACATGAAAAAAAGCGGGAATAACAATCCAGCCACTTCAAATAAACCAGAAGAAGTGCTTGAGGGAGAGCTGATCAAGAAGGATTCCGCCCCCGCCGATAAACCAGAAGGGACGGATAGCAACGCATCAACGAAGCCATCGCCGGACAAATCAGCCAAAACGAACAATAAAAAAACGGCCAATCCAAAACCTGAAGAAGCGCAAGCCTCTCCGCCACCTGAACAACCTGCCGCGCCCAAAGCAAAACCCAGTTGGGCCGGACGCATTGCACTGCTACTAGCACTGCTCGCCATTATAGGTGTAGTTTACCTTTACTGGCTGCAGCTGCAATCCGGCACGCAAATGCAGCAATCACAGCAAAGCGTCACCACCGAACTCAACGCTACACTGACTCAAAGCCAGCAACAGTTTGAGCAACAGATCGACAGCCTCAATCAGCAGCTCTCAACACTACAAAGCAAAGCAGCGCAAGATCAGTCCAACGTCAACGAACTGCAAGCACGATTGACTCAAAGTATTCAGCAAGTCACTGCCGCGCAGAATAACAATCGTGAAGACTGGCTGTTGGCCGAAGTTGAATATTTACTACGTTTAGCCAATCAACGAGTACTCATGGAACAAACCCCTCGAGGCGCACTCCAATTACTCCGCTCTGCCGATAAGATTCTCAGTGAAACCGACGATGTCACTATCTACGATATTCGTAAAGCTGTTGCCGCCGATATCGCCGCACTCGAAGCCGTACCTGAACTCGATATCGAAGGCGTGTTTCTACGCCTAAGTGCCCTCAGTACTCAGGTTGATCATCTCCAGGTTATTCCGCTGACAGAACAACATAAACTACCGGATCTATTGGATCAGATGAAGAGCGAAGAGTTCGCCTCTAGCTGGAGCACCGATATCAAACAAGCTTGGGCAACCCTATCGGAACAAGCCAGTCAGTTGATTGTGATCCAAAATCGTAGTGAACCGGTCGAGCCTCTGTTATCACCACAGCAAAGCTATTACCTGCAGCAGAACCTGCATCTGATGCTGGAACAGGCGCAACTGTCTTTGTTACAACGTAAACCTAAAAGCTATCTCAATAGTCTTACCAAGGCACAGCAATGGATAGGCACTTACTTTGAGCAAAATGCCAGTAATACTCAATCCCTGCTGAAAGCCTTGGAAGAGCTGAAACAAGTCGAAGTCGCACCGCAGATGCCAAGTATCTCCGGTTCACTCGCCGCGCTCAAAAACTACGTTAAAGCGATGCGTAAACTGAAAGAGGGAGCTGCCTGATGAAACGCGTATTTATCCTGCTGCTATTATTCCTCTTTGCCGGTACTTGGATCGGCCAGAAGATGATTCAAGACTCCGGCTACACCCTATTGGCCTACGGCCAAACCACCATTGAAATGAGCCTATGGGTCTTTTTAGTTTTAATCGTAGTGCTGTTTTTTGCACTCCACTGGGGTATCAACCTCTTTAACCGCTCACTCCAGTCAGGCACTCGCTTACGTCTCTGGAGCGGCAGCCGTAAAAGCCGTATCGCTCACGATAAAACTCTCAAAGGCTTGATTGCTCTATCCGAAGGCAATTGGTGGAAAGCACAACGGTTGCTCTCCAAATCAGCCGACCATGCAGACCTCCCTCTGATCAACTATTTGGCAGCCGCGCATGCGGCACAAGAGCAAGGTGACGAACAAGCCTGCGACGAGCTGCTACAAAAAGCGAGAAGTGCAACACCTGAGGCCGAGATCGCTGTGGGTATCAATCAAGCACAGACACAACTGGCCCGCGGTCAGTTGGAGCCCTGCTTGGCGACATTATTGAGCCTGCGTCAACAGGCCCCCAAAAATACCTATGTCATGAAGTTGCTGAATAAAGTCTATATTGAGCTCGATGACTGGCAAGCGGTCAAACAGTTAATTCCGTTGCTACGGAAAAACAAAGCCTTAAAACCCGAAAAGCTGCTCGAAACGGAACAACTCTGTTATCAAAACCTGTTAGAGCTGAGCATTACCGAAGGCAGCTCTCCCGAAGAGCAACGCAAAGTGCTCGCAGAAACTTGGCATAATATGCCCGGCCAACTGACTCAAGATGATGTTCTCGCGCGTCACTATACGCGTCTATTAGTGAGTATCGGCGCAGAAGCCAAGGCAGAACCGGTGATTCGCGATCTGATTAACCGCAATAGCGACAACGAACTGATTAACCTCTACGGCCGCATCGAAGGTGATAACCTTAAAAAACAGTTGGAAAATGCCCGTCATTGGCTGAAAGATGATCCACTGAATGCCGACCTACTACTCACATTAGGACGCCTGTCACAGCGCAATCAGCACTGGGGCAAAGCCGTTACCTACTTCGAGCAGAGCCTAGAGCAAAGCCCTAAAGCCGAAACCCTCAGCGAACTGGCAAGACTGCTAAAAAACCTCGGTGAAGCAGACAAACTGCGTCAGCTAATGGATCAGCATCTGAGTGTCATCGGCGGCGGTCTGCCTGCCCTGCCACTGCCAAACAAAGGCACCACGAAGATTGCCCCGCTTTAAAGCATCATGCCCCATGTAACTAAAAAGAGAGCCAATGGCTCTCTTTTTTTGTATACCTAGCGGGATAAGTTCACCCCCTGAATGTTGCTAGCGCTTACTATTCCCGCTGCCTTTCATGCTCGTCTCATTAGCGACTGATTTTATTGACGGGGTGCATAAGCGAACACATCCGAATGTATCTGTGTCATTTGTAGTCCCTTCGCTTCACAGGCATCAGTCAGCGCGTATACCATCGCTGGCGAGCCACTGGTAAAGATCTCGGTGTTCTCAAAATGTTCAAAGTCTGCCACGACAGCCTCCGGCAGTAATGCCGTACGACCGGTCCAATCGGGGCTACTCTGCGGCTCACTAATGACCAGATGAACCTGAACGTTGGTATGCTCTGCGGCCCATTGCAACGGTAGTCTGTGGAGATAAAAATCAGCCTCTGCCCGAGCCCCCCAATAAATATGGATGGGATTACTCACTTGGTTTGCCAGCAGATGCTCAGCGATACTCTTGATTTGCGAGAAGCCCGTACTAGCCGCGGCCAAAATCACCGTGGTATCGGCCGCTAATGCCTCGGCTTCAAGATAACAATCACCCTTCGGCAGTTCAATTTCAACGCGGGGGTTATGGGTTAGATACTCAATAATGGCCAGCGACATTTCGCCTTCCGGTATCCGTCGAATATGCAGCTCAATATCACTGCTCAAGTCCGGTGCGCTAGCAATGGAAAAAGCCGCCCGACGCTGATCTGGCAAAATAATTTCGAGATACTGTCCCGCATGAAATTCTATCGCTTGACGCCCTGTCACCGGCAGATGCAAACGTACTCGATAGACATCATCGCTAAGTTGCTCAACAGCGGCGATATCACAAACCAGTTTTTTCATCTGTAACTCTCCTGGGCGAAGTAACCCATCAATTTCTATCTTGATATCACTCACAGGCACCGCCGTACATGCATAAACCTGAGCTGGCTTATCTTCAGCCAGCAAACATAACTTAAGGGCCGGATAACGTTGTTCAATATGGCCCTGTAGCAGTGTGATTTTACAGATCTGACAAACACCGTTACGGCAGCTAACTCGCATACGATAGCCCGCCTGATGTAGGCTATCGAATATCGACAATCCCGGCTCAGCATCGATCGAGTACAGATCATTAATGCTGATACGGTAACGCTCAGTCACTCGAAATGCCTAACTGATCCCAGATATCATCGACTCGCTGCTTCACGTCATCCGACATCACAATGGGTTCACCCCATTCACGGGTGGTCTCACCTGGCCACTTATTAGTGGCATCCATACCCATCTTTGAACCCAAGCCTGAAACCGGCGAGGCAAAATCGAGATAATCGATCGGCGTGTTATCAATTAACGTCGTATCCCGAATCGGATCCATCCGAGTGGTAATAGCCCAAATAACATCATTCCAATCGCGAGCATTGATATCATCATCACAAACGATAACAAACTTGGTATACATAAACTGACGCAGGAATGACCAAACGCCGAGCATGACGCGCTTCGCATGCCCTGGATACTGTTTCTTCATCGTCACCACCGCCATGCGATAAGAACAGCCTTCAGGGGGCAGATAAAAATCAGTAATTTCAGGAAACTGCTTCTGTAGAATCGGCACGAACACTTCATTCAATGCCACCCCCAACACCGCAGGCTCATCCGGTGGACGCCCCGTATAAGTGCTGTGATAGATAGGATCAGGCCGGTGCGTGATTCGCTCTACGGTAAACACAGGGAAACTATCGACCTCATTGTAATAACCGGTATGATCACCAAAAGGACCTTCGTCAGCCATCTCATCTGGGCTAATATATCCCTCGAGAATAAACTCAGCACTGGCAGGGACTTGTAGATCACTGCCAAGACACTGTGTCACTTCGGTTTTGCCGCCACGTAATAGGCCGGCAAACGCATATTCAGACAGACTATCGGGTACCGGTGTTACCGCGCCGAGAATGGTCGCCGGATCGGCACCCAGCGCAACCGCAACCGGAAAGTTCTCTCCCGGATGTTGCTGCTGCCATTCACGAAAATCCAGCGCCCCGCCTCGGTGCGCCAACCAACGCATAATCAGCTTATTCTTTCCAATTACCTGCTGACGATAGATGCCTAAATTTTGCCGCGACTTATTCGGCCCCCGCGTAATCACTAGCGGCCAAGTCACCAGTGGACCGGCATCTCCTGGCCAACAACGCTGTACCGGAATTTTACCTAAATCGACATCATCGCCTTCAATCACATGGGTTTGACACGCCGCATGACGAACCTTTTTCGGTCCCATGTTCAAGACCTGTTTGAAAATCGGTAGCTTCTCCCAAGCATCTTTCATGCCCTTGGGAGGCTCAGGCTCTTTCAACATCGCCAATAGCTTGCCGACTTCTCGTAGACTAGCGACATCGTCTTGTCC
Source organism: Amphritea sp. 1_MG-2023 (assembly GCF_030547545.1). Classification (GTDB taxonomy): domain Bacteria; phylum Pseudomonadota; class Gammaproteobacteria; order Pseudomonadales; family Balneatricaceae; genus Amphritea. The sequence continues at coordinate 4,097 of NZ_JAUOQE010000055.1, read as the reverse complement.
CATACCCAACGCTACACGTCGCGGAGTACCGAACAAATTAGCCAATACTGGATAATCATAGCCTTTAGGGTTTTCAAACAGTAGCGCGGGCCCGCCCGCCCGCAGAGTGCGATCACAGATCTCCGTCATTTCCAAATTGGGATCAACTTCGACGCTAATTCGGATCAATTCACCCTGTTGTTCAAGGCTATCAATAAAGTCACGCAGGTCTTTGTATTTCAGGTTTGACATAATATTCAGCTATAAAAAAGGGCAAGCGCTAAGCTTACCCTTTGATAACAAAGATATGAATTATGAACGACGCATAGAGAGGAAGAATTCGTCGTTCGTTTTGAAGTCTTTCAGTTTATCGAGCACAAACTCGATAGCCGCTGAATCTTCCATTGGATCGAGTAACTTACGTAAAATCCACATCCGTTGTAGCTCTTCTTCACTGGTCAGCAAATCTTCACGACGTGTACCAGAGCGACGAATATTAAAAGCAGGATAAACCCGCTTCTCAGCCACTTTACGATCCAGATGTACTTCAGAGTTACCAGTACCTTTAAACTCTTCGAAGATCACTTCATCCATCTTCGAGCCGGTATCCACCAAAGCGGTAGCAATAATAGTCAAGCTACCACCCTCTTCGATATTACGAGCAGCACCGAAGAAACGCTTAGGCCGCTCTAACGCATGCGCATCCACACCACCGGTCAACACTTTACCGGATGATGGAATAACCGTGTTATAGGCACGCGCCAGACGTGTAATAGAATCGAGCAGGATCACGACATCCTGTTTGTGCTCAGTCAGACGTTTGGCTTTTTCCAGCACCATTTCCGCCACTTGTACGTGACGTGACGGTGGCTCATCGAAGGTTGAGGCAACCACTTCACCGCGAACAGTCCGTTGCATCTCGGTAACTTCCTCAGGACGCTCATCGATGAGCAGAACAATCAGGTGAACTTCTGGATTGTTACGCTTGATCGAGTTAGCAATATTCTGCAGCATCAGGGTCTTACCCGCCTTAGGCGGAGACACTAACAATGCCCGCTGACCTTTACCCATCGGACAAACCAGATCGATAACACGGGCAGTCAAATCTTCAGTACTGCCGTTACCTAGCTCCATTTTCAACCGTTCTTGCGCAAACAGCGGCGTCAGGTTTTCAAACAGAATCTTGTTCTTTGCATTTTCTGGCTTATCAAAGTTGATTTGATCAACTTTCAAAAGCGCAAAGTAACGTTCACTGTCTTTAGGTGGACGAATCTTACCGGAGATCGTATCACCGGTACGCAGATTGAAACGACGGATCTGACTCGGGGAGACATAAATGTCATCCGGACCAGCGAGGTATGAACCTTCCGCCGATCGCAGAAAGCCAAAACCATCCTGCAATATTTCCAGCACGCCATCGCCATATATATCCTCACCACCCTTAGCATGACGCTTAAGAATCGCAAAAATAACATCTTGTTTACGGGATCGCCCCAGATTATCAAGTCCCATCTCTTTCGCTATTTCTAGCAATTCGGGGACACTTTTCTTTTTAAGTTCGGTAAGATTCATAGGTATATGTAGTGTAGGAAGACAGGTCAACGCCTTGAGCGGAACAGCAATAATTAACTATTCGGGTCAGATTGAATTGATAATGTGAAATTAGAGTTCTAAACCAGAGCTGTTATGCAGGGATCTGGAACAGAATCCGATGTTTGGAAGTGACACTATAATGCGTTGGTTAAAAAGAGTCCAGTAAATCAGGGAGCAAACCGTGATCCTGGTCACTCCCGACGATTTTTAGCCCGCAGACTTAGATATTTTCTTCAATAAATGCCGCTAATTGAGATTTAGACAGCGCACCCACTTTAGTGGCTTCAACATTGCCATCTTTAAACAGCATCAAGGTAGGAATACCACGAATACCAAATTTAGGGGGAGTTTCATTGTTTTCATCGATATTCAATTTGCAGACTTTAAGCTTGCCATCATACTCTTTAGCAATCTCTTCAAGTACCGGAGCAATCATTTTACAAGGGCCACACCACTCTGCCCAATAATCAACTAATATAGGGCCATCAGCTTTCAATACATCATCTTCAAAGGAAGCATCGGTCACGTTAATAATATTTTCACTCATAAAAAGCCTCTGTAGTGATATTCACACAATAGAAATGGATACCGATCATACCACTGTCATCAAACGATTGTGAATACTGGCTGAATCTCCACCGAGATCAATACCACCAACCATATCAACATTGCTGACACTCTAATCAGTAACATATATCTGCTAATATGGAGGCATTATCTTTTTTTTAAAGTGCATCCATATGAATCAACCTACCACTAGCACTCATGAGCCATCTCTGTTGGCCGCCATTGACCTCGGTTCAAACAGTTTCCACATCGTTATCGCCAAATTAGTTCAAGGTGAACTTCAACCCATTGACCTACTATCTGAAAAAGTTCAACTAGCTGCAGGTCTCGATGAAGATCGTATTCTCAGTGCTGAAGCAATTCAGCGAGGGCTAGAGTGTATGGAACGCTTTGCTCAACGAGTACGGGACATCCCCGAACAGCAGATCCGCATTGTCGCCACCAATGCTCTAAGGGAAGCGGTTAATAGTGACGACTTTATTATCGAAGCTGAAAAGATTATGGGCTGCTCGATCGAAATCATCGCCGGCATTGAAGAAGCTCGGCTAATCTATCTCGGAGTCTCACATACGCTTGCTGGCGATAATGACCGCCGCCTCGTGATCGACATCGGTGGTGGCAGCACAGAGTTTATTATTGGCGAACGATTTGAACCCCTGGAGCTAGCCAGCCTCGAAATGGGCTGCGTAAGTTTTAATAATCGCTATTTTCCCAACGGTTGTATTACCGAAAAAAACTTTCAGCTTGCTGTCTTTGGCGCACTGCGTGAACTGCTCAATATCAAACGCACTTATCGTCAACGCCGCTGGGATGATTGTGTCGGCTCATCCGGTACCATAAAAGCCGTGCGTAATGCCTGTATCACCTTAGGCTATTCAACCGATAAAATTAGCGCCTCAGCGTTGCAGAAATTAAAACAAAAGATTCTCAGTTATAATCATGTCGATGAAATTGAGATTGAAGGCCTGAAAGAAGAACGTCGAGCGGTATTTCCGGCGGGCATCGCGATTCTGTCGGCGGCGTTTGAATCTTTGGGTATCAAAGAGATCCGTTTTTCCGATGGCGCATTACGTGAAGGTCTACTCTATGATATGACTGGTCGATTACGCCACGAAGATATCCGTGAGCGCAGTATCAACGCAATGATGACACGTTATCGTGTGGATCAAGCGCAGGCGATGCGTCTCGAACAAACTGCTCTGATCGCACTGACACAGGTTCGCGAAGACTGGAATCTCGATAATAATGAGTATCACAACATGCTCAGCTGGGCCGCCCGCTGCTGCGAAACCGGCCTCACAATTGCGCGAAGCCAATACCATAAACACAGCGCCTATCTTCTGCTCAACTCAGATCTATCCGGATTCACTAAACGACAACAGATTCAACTGGCCGCGATCGTACAAGGTCATCGACGTAAGTTTCCCAGCAGCACTTTTGAGCAGCTACTGCCTCGAGAAGCGAAACATTTTAGTCGGCTAACCATTCTATTAAGATTAGCCTTTGTCCTCAATCGTAGCCGTAGCCGAGAACGCCTCCCCTCTTTTCACTTAACCGCAGCAGACAACACAATCTCTCTAAGCTTCCCCGATAACTGGCTTAATCATCAACCTCTCACCCAAGCCGACTTAGAACAAGAAGCCGGCTATCTGGCTAATGCCGGTTATACGCTGAAATTTAAATAAACAATAGCCGAGGTTCGAGGGTAGGATGATCGGCGCTCCCCGTACAGCTGTGAATCACACCGGTGGTACGAATAGAATACCTACCCGCCCTCGTCGCGATAAACACATTCACACACTAAAACACATCGCGACGAGGGCGTGGCTCCTACCCTGACTGATACGCTTTTTCGGACTGCGGACCACGGCTTTTAAGGCTGTAAAACGAAAAAGCCCCGATCAAGCGAATGATCGGGGCTGTCTCTTATTTGGTGCTTGGCGATGACCTACTCTCGC
>NZ_JAUOQE010000054.1 GCF_030547545.1 Amphritea sp. 1_MG-2023 | reverse complement strand
AGAAGGTCTGCGTTTTGCGATTCGTGAAGGCGGTCGTACAGTTGGTGCAGGCGTTGTAGCAAAAATCATCGAGTAATCTTTGATTTATAGCAACTTAACAGTTGCTACCTAGTAGGGATGTGTGTAATATATGCATCCCTAGTTAGTACTAGGCCAGTGGCTCAATTGGCAGAGCAGCGGTCTCCAAAACCGCAGGTTGGGGGTTCGAGTCCCTCCTGGCCTGCCAACTCTAATCTGAGTTGGTGTCTAACAAGTTCAAGCAAATTATCGATAACCGAGGCCCATCGTGAATTCTAAAGTGTCTTCCGAAGGTTCAAAGCTGGATGGCCTGAAATGGGTCGTAGTGGTAGCCATTGTTGCTGCCGGCGTAGTAGGTAACTCTGTTTATTCAGAAGAGTCTCTGCTGTATCGCGTAATTGCGTTATTAGTTCTTGCGGGTGCTGCAGGCTTTGTTGCACTGCAAACCGCTAAGGGTCTGGCTTTCTTTACATTGTTTAAAGAAGCGCGATCTGAAATTCGCAAAGTTGTATGGCCAACACGACAGGAAACAATGCAGACGACTCTGATTGTAACTGTGGTAGTGCTGGTTGTAGGTTTGCTTTTGTGGGGTCTTGACTCATTGCTGAGTCTGGGCGTCTCGACTGTAATCGGATAAAAGGAAAGAGGCATGGCTATGCGATGGTATGTTGTACATGCGTACTCCGGTTACGAGAAGCGCGTGATGAACTCTCTGAAAGAACGAGTCGAGCTGCATAATATGCAGGAGGGCTTTGGTGATATCCTCGTTCCAACAGAAGAAGTTGTTGAAATCCGCGAAGGTAAGAAACGTAAGTCTGAGCGTAAATTCTATCCTGGCTATGTGTTAGTGCAGATGGATATGAATGATGATACTTGGCACTTGGTTAAAGATACGCCGCGTGTGCTTGGCTTTATTGGTGGTACGGCAGATAAGCCGGCGCCAATTACTGAGAAAGAAGCGCAGGCTATTCTGCAGCGTGTTGAGAGTGGTGTTGATCAGCCGCGTCCTAAGACGTTGTTTGAACCCGGTGAGATGGTTCGCGTGATTGACGGTCCGTTTGCCGACTTTAATGGCGTTGTCGAAGAAGTTAACTATGAGAAGAATAGGCTGCATGTTGCAGTATTGATCTTCGGGCGTTCGACACCGGTCGAGTTAGAGTTTGGTCAGGTCGAAAAAGCCTGATAGTTGTATTTTAGGAACTAACCTCGGTGCTTGAATGAGTGCTGGGGTTTTTCCGTCTTTAAACCGGGGAGCCGTCAGGCGTTACTACCCACCAGGAGTGAAACATGGCTAAGAAAATCCAGGCTTATATTAAGCTGCAGGTTGCTGCCGGTCAGGCGAACCCAAGTCCACCAGTCGGTCCAGCATTGGGTCAGCATGGTGTTAACATCATGGAATTCTGTAAAGCGTTTAACGCGGCAACTCAAGGCGTAGAGCCGGGTCTGCCAACACCTGTTGTTATTACAGTTTATGCCGATCGTAGCTTTACCTTTATCACTAAGACTCCGCCTGCTGCAGTATTGCTACTGAAAGCAGCTGGCTTGAAGAGTGGTTCTGGTCGTCCGAATACTGTGAAAGTGGGTACTGTTACCCGTGCTCAGTTGGAAGAGATTGCAACGACTAAAATGGCTGACTTGACTGCTTCTGATATGGATGCAGCTGTTCGCACCATCGCTGGTAGCGCACGTAGCATGGGTCTTATCGTGGAAGGAGTTGAATAATGGCTAAGCTGACTAAACGCCAAAAGGCGATTGCTGAAAAAGTTCAGCCAGGTAAGCAGTACACTGTATCTGATGCAGTAACATTGTTGAATGAACTGTCTACTGTTGGCTTTAAAGAGTCTGTTGATGTAGCAGTTAACTTGGGTATTGATCCACGTAAATCGGATCAAAACGTACGTGGTTCAAGCGTATTGCCAAGTGGTACTGGTAAAGACGTTCGCGTTGCTGTGTTTGCGCAAGGCGAAAACGCTGAAAAAGCAAAAGCGGCCGGTGCTGATGTGGTTGGCTTCGACGACTTGGCTGAGCAGATTAAAGGTGGCGATCTGAACTTTGATGTTGTTATCGCAACACCTGATGCGATGCGCGTTGTCGGTCAGTTGGGTCAGATTTTGGGCCCGCGCGGTCTGATGCCTAACCCTAAAGTGGGTACTGTTACGCCAGACGTTACCACTGCTGTTAACAATGCTAAAGCCGGTCAGGTGCGTTTCCGTACTGATAAGAACGGCATTATCCACGCAGGCGTGGGTAAAGTGGGCTTTGAAGCTGATGCTATCGCCGCTAACCTTGATGCACTGTTGGCCGAGCTGAAAAAGCTGAAGCCTTCATCTGCTAAAGGCGTTTATCTGAAGAAAGTTACTCTGTCCACCACTATGGGGCCAGGTCTGGTAATCGATCAGGGCTCTTTGGGCGCTTAATCGATTTTCAGAAAATATTGAGGGTCTCTGTCGTTTAACGACAGAGGTCGTCAAAGACCGCAGGCGAGTTTGATGCTAGTTATCAAACTCTTAATCTATCAGCCTGCGCAGACGGTGTGATCCCCTTAACCGGATCAATTCAACCACCGTACTCGGCGCTTCAGTGATTTATCGCTGAAGTGATTGGTAAACAGTCGATAAGACTAAATCCAGGAGTAAATCGTGGCATTAGGACTCGAAGATAAAAAAGCGATTGTCGCTGAAGTCCAGGAAGCTGCTAAGGGCGCTCTTTCTGCTGTAGTTGCAGATTCTCGCGGTGTAACCGTTGAGAAGATGACTGAACTGCGTAAGCAGGCGCGTGATGCGGGAGTATGGCTGCGTGTCGTACGTAACACCCTAGCACGTCGTGCAGTAGAAGGCTCTGATTTCGAATGTATCTCTGATTCATTCGTAGGTCCAACTCTGATTGCATTCTCTAATGAGCACCCAGGTGCTGGCGCGCGAATTCTGAAAGATTTCGCTAAAGCAGAAGAGAAGCTTGAGTTGAAGACCGCTGCTTTCGAAGGACAGGTCGTAGAAATCTCTGTGTTGGCTGCACTGCCAACATACGACGAAGCGATCGCCAAGCTGATGGGCTGCATGAAAGAAGCAGCTGCAGGCAAGCTGGTCCGTACTATTGCGGCCGTTCGCGAACAGAAAGAAGAAGCTGCTGCTTAATTTTACAAGCGGCTTAAGTAACGAGTTTAAGAGCCTTGAGGCTCGAATATTTTAGGAATTGAACCATGTCTCTATCTAAAGAAGATATCTTGAATGCAATCGCTGAAATGTCTGTAATGGACGTTGTTGAGCTGGTTGAAGCAATGGAAGAAAAATTCGGCGTTTCTGCTGCGGCTGTTGCTGTTGCTGGCGCTGCTGGCGGTGATGCTGGTGCAGCTGCTGAAGAGCAAACTGAATTTGACGTTGTTCTGGCCGCTGTTGGCGACAAGAAAGTAAACGTCATCAAAGCTGTTCGTGCAGCAACTGGCCTGGGCTTGAAAGAAGCTAAAGGTATGGTTGATGGCGCTCCTGCTACCGTTAAAGAAGGCGTTAGCAAGGATGAAGCTGAAGAGCTTAAGAAAGCTCTGGAAGAAGCTGGCGCAACTGTTGAAGTTAAGTAAGCAGCGCTATGCTTCGTATCAGACTATTTAATAGCTGATACATCTATGGCTGGTGGCAAAATGCCACCGGCCTTTTTCCGTTATTAGTAAGAGCAAATGATAACGGCTCACCGACCGAGAAAATTCCTTCGGTTTGGTTGAATTTTTCAGGTGTAGATGCTGGGGAACTTAGATGGCTTACTCATATACTGAAAAGAAACGCATCCGTAAAGACTTCGGAAAGCTGCCGGAAGCGATGGATGTGCCATATCTATTGGCAATCCAGTTGGATTCTTATTTGAAATTCCTGCAACAGGGTGCTGACTCTACAGACCGTAAAGATGTCGGGCTGCATGCTGCTTTCAGTTCTGTATTCCCTATCGTTTCCTATTCCGGAAATGCTGCATTGGAATATGTAGGTTACCGTCTGGGCGAGCCGGTGTTTGACGTTAAAGAATGCCAGATGCGTGGTATTACTTACGCGGCACCACTGCGTGTCAAAGTCCGTCTGGTAATCTATGATCGCGATTCATCGAATAAAGCGATCAAAGATATTAAAGAACAAGAAGTATACATGGGCGAAATGCCGCTGATGACCGACAACGGTACCTTCGTTGTTAACGGTACTGAGCGAGTGATTGTCTCTCAGCTGCACCGTTCGCCGGGTGTATTCTTCGATCATGACAAGGGTAAGACGCATTCCTCAGGGAAGCTGCTGTATTCTGCTCGTGTCATTCCTTACCGTGGTTCATGGTTGGATTTCGAGTTTGATCCTAAAGATAGCCTGTTTGTACGTATCGACCGTCGTCGTAAACTGCCAGCCACTATTTTGCTGCGCGCGTTAGGCTATACCACTGAAGAGATCCTCGAAACCTTCTTTGATAATACGCAGTGGGTACTCAGCGCAGATGATATTCTGATGACGCTGGTGCCAACTCGTCTACGGGGTGAAACCGCTACCTTTGATATTAAAGATAGCAGCGGTAATGTGCTGGTTGAATCTGGCCGTCGTATTACGCCACGTCATATTCGTCAGCTTGAAAAAGATAATATCACTCAACTGCAAGTGCCGGTTGAGTATCTGCTGGGTAAAGTATTAGCGAAAGATATTATCGATCCGACGACCGGCGAGTTGCTGTGCGAAGGCAACAGCGAGATCACTGAAGAAGTGCTCGAGCTGATGGGTAGCCGTAATGTTGGCGATTTTGAGACGCTGTACACCAACGAACTGGATTGTGGCCCGTTTATCTCTGATACCCTGCGTATCGATACGACCCGCAATCAGTTGGAAGCACTGGTAGAAATCTACCGTATGATGCGTCCTGGTGAGCCACCAACCAAAGAATCAGCTGAGAACCTGTTTGAAAACTTGTTCTTTACTGAAGAGCGTTACGATCTGTCGGCTGTGGGTCGGATGAAATTTAACCGTCGTCTGAGTCGTGATGATGAAGTCGGTTCTGGTGTGCTGGATAAAGAAGATATCTTAGCCGTCATGAAGACGCTGATCGATATTCGTAACGGTAAAGGTGTTGTCGATGATATCGATCACCTGGGTAACCGTCGTATTCGTTCTGTTGGTGAAATGGCTGAAAACCAGTTCCGTGTTGGTTTGGTGCGTGTTGAGCGTGCGGTACGTGAACGTTTGAGCATGGCTGAATCCGATAACCTGATGCCTCAGGATCTGATTAACGCTAAGCCGGTCGCGGCAGCAGTTAAAGAGTTCTTCGGTTCATCTCAGCTGTCTCAGTTTATGGATCAGAACAACCCGCTGTCAGAAGTGACTCACAAGCGTCGTGTATCGGCGTTGGGGCCTGGCGGTTTGACCCGTGAACGTGCTGGCTTTGAGGTACGTGACGTACACCCAACCCATTACGGTCGTGTCTGTCCAATCGAAACACCTGAAGGACCAAACATCGGTCTGATCAACTCACTGGCAACCTATGCCCGCACTAACGATTATGGTTTCCTTGAGAGTCCATACCGTAAAGTGGTCGACGGTCAAGTGACCGATGAGATTGAATACCTATCGGCCATTGAAGAGGGGCGTCATGTTATCGCTCAGGCTTCTGCGGGTATGGATGATGATCATAAGCTGACCGATGAGTTGGTAGCGGTTCGTCATGAAAATGAATTTACCGTCATGCCACCGGAAAAAGTCACCTACATGGATGTATCTCCACGTCAGGTTGTGTCGGTTGCTGCGGCATTGATTCCGTTCCTTGAACACGATGACGCGAACCGCGCATTGATGGGATCGAACATGCAGCGTCAGGCTGTACCAACACTGCGTGCTGATAAGCCGTTGGTCGGTACCGGTATGGAGCGCTATGTTGCCCGTGACTCAGGTGTGTGTGTAACCGCCACCCGCGGTGGTGTGATTGAATCGGTTGATGCGGCACGCATTGTTGTTCGCGTCAGTGATGAAGAGACAGAAGCGGGTGATGCAGGTGTTGATATTTACAACCTGACGAAATACACCCGGTCTAACCAGAACACCTGTATTAATCAGCGCTCAATTGTTAGCCAAGGCGAAACGGTTCAGCGTGGCGATATCATGGCTGATGGTCCATCCGTTGACTTGGGTGAGCTGGCGCTGGGGCAGAATATGCGTATCGCATTCATGCCTTGGAACGGTTACAACTTCGAGGACTCGATTCTGATTTCAGAACGTGTGGTTCAAGAAGACCGATTCACCACGATCCATATTCAGGAACTGACCTGTGTGGCGCGTGATACTAAGTTGGGTTCTGAAGAGATTACCTCCGATATTCCTAACGTCGGTGAGTCTGCGCTGGCTAAGCTGGATGAAGCCGGTATCGTCCATATTGGTGCTGAAGTAGGCCCTGGCGATATTCTGGTGGGTAAGGTGACGCCTAAGGGTGAAACTCAGCTGACACCGGAAGAGAAGTTGCTACGTGCGATCTTTGGTGAGAAGGCGTCCGATGTTAAGGATACCTCCCTGCGGGTTAAAACTGGCACGATTGGTAAAGTTATCGATGTTCAGGTGTTCACCCGTGATGGTGTGCCAAAAGATGAGCGTGCGATCTCTATCGAGCAGTCTGAGCTGAATCGTATCCGTAAGGATTTGAATGAAGAGTTTCGTATCGTTGAGCAGGCAACCTTTGAGCGTCTCGAAAGAGCGTTATGTGGTCTGACTGCCGAAGGCGGTGCAAACTTCCAAAAAGGCGCTGAGATTACCTCTGAAGCCTTGGCTGAACTGAAGAAGTCTGACTGGTTTAAGATCCGTGTGGCGGATGAAGCCGCTCAGGAGCTGCTGGAAAAAGCGCAGGAGCAGTTGGAAGAAAGCCGTGTTGAACTGGATGCTAAGTTTGAAGATAAGAAAAGCAAACTGCAAACCGGTGATGATCTGGCGCCTGGCGTACTGAAGATTGTTAAGGTTTACGTGGCGACTAAACGCCGTGTACAACCGGGTGACAAGATGGCAGGACGTCACGGTAACAAGGGTGTTATCTCCGTTATCATGCCGGTTGAAGATATGCCGTATGATGAGAACGGTGAGACGGTTGATATCGTCTTGAACCCTCTGGGTGTACCGTCACGAATGAACGTAGGTCAGGTGCTTGAGACCCATATGGGGATGGCGGCTAAAGGGCTAGGCGTTAAGATCAATGCAATGCTGCAAGCTGAGCGTGATCGTCTAGAAACCGTGAAAGAACTACGTGAATTCTTGGATCGTATCTACAACAGCGAACTGGGTGGTTATAAGTCCGGTCGTCACGAAGATATTAGCTCGTTCAGCGATGACGAAGTTCTCGAATTGGCGAAAAACCTGAAAGGTGGTGTGCCACTTGCTACCGCCGTATTTGATGGTGCTAAAGAAGCCGAAGTTAAAGAGTTGCTACGGATGGCTGACCTAAGCGATACCGGTCAGTTTAACCTCTTTGATGGGCGTACGGGTGATCAGTTCAGCCGTCCGGTCACCGTGGGTTACATGTACATGCTGAAACTTAACCACTTGGTTGATGATAAGATGCACGCACGTTCTACCGGCTCTTATAGCTTGGTTACTCAGCAGCCGCTGGGTGGTAAGGCGCAGTTCGGTGGTCAGCGATTCGGTGAGATGGAGGTATGGGCACTGGAAGCATACGGTGCTGCTTACACCTTGCAGGAAATGTTGACAGTTAAATCCGATGACGTGAATGGTCGTACGAAGATGTATAAGAACATCGTCGATGGCGATCATCGCATGGAGCCGGGCATGCCTGAATCGTTCAACGTGCTGGTGAAAGAGATCCGCTCGCTGGGTATCGATATCGAGCTGGAATCCGAGTAACCCTTTAACAGATAGTTTACTGCGCAGCCGATTAACCGCTGCGTGGTCAACTCCCCCGAGGAGCTGTAGAAATGAAAGATTTACTAAATCTGTTGAAATCCCAGGGACAGAACGACGAGTTTGACTCGATCCGTATCGGTCTGGCATCACCTGAGATGATTCGTTCTTGGTCTTTTGGTGAAGTTAAAAAACCAGAAACCATTAACTACCGTACGTTTAAGCCCGAGCGTGATGGTCTGTTCTGTGCCAAAATCTTTGGTCCAGTTAAAGACTATGAGTGTCTCTGTGGTAAGTACAAGCGTCTGAAGCATCGCGGTGTTATCTGTGAGAAGTGTGGCGTTGAAGTGGCGCTGGCTAAAGTACGTCGTGAACGTATGGGTCACATCGAACTGGCTTCGCCAGTCGCTCACATTTGGTTCTTGAAGTCACTGCCATCCCGTATCGGCCTGATGCTGGATATGACGCTGCGTGATATTGAACGCGTGTTGTACTTCGAATCATTTGTGGTTATTGATCCCGGCATGACGACGCTTGAGCGTGGTCAGCTGATGAACGATGAGCAGTATTTCGAAGCGCTGGAAGAATTCGGCGATGACTTTGATGCGCGTATGGGTGCTGAAGCCATTCAGGAGCTGCTGAAATCTATCGATCTTCCAGAAGAGATCGAGGTGATGCGTGAAGAGCTGCCGGCGACCAATTCTGAAACTAAGATCAAGAAACTCTCCAAGCGTCTGAAATTGCTGGAAGGTTTCCATCAGTCAGGCAATAAGCCTGAATGGATGATTTTCCAAGTGCTGCCGGTTCTGCCGCCAGATCTGCGCCCGTTGGTGCCACTGGATGGCGGCCGTTTTGCGACCTCCGATCTGAACGACCTATACCGTCGAGTGATTAACCGTAACAACCGTTTGAAGCGTCTGCTTGATCTGAGCGCGCCGGATATCATCGTACGTAACGAAAAGCGTATGTTGCAAGAATCTGTTGATGCGCTGCTAGATAACGGTCGTCGCGGTCGTGCGATCACCGGTTCTAACAAGCGTCCGCTGAAATCTTTGGCCGACATGATCAAAGGTAAGCAGGGTCGTTTCCGTCAGAACTTGTTGGGTAAGCGAGTCGATTACTCGGGTCGTTCGGTTATCGTGGTAGGTCCCTACCTGCGTCTGCATCAGTGTGGTTTGCCGAAGAAGATGGCATTGGAACTGTTCAAGCCATTCATCTTTTCTAAGCTAGAGCTGCGTGGTTATGCGACCACCATTAAAGCCGCTAAGAAGATGGTTGAGCGCGAAGAGGCATTAGTTTGGGATATCCTGGATGAAGTTATTCGCGAACACCCGATCATGCTTAACCGGGCACCAACACTTCACCGTTTGGGTATCCAAGCGTTTGAACCCGTCCTGATCGAAGGTAAAGCGATTCAGTTGCACCCATTGGTGTGTGCGGCATACAACGCCGACTTTGACGGTGACCAGATGGCGGTACACGTACCGTTGACAATCGAAGCGCAGCTAGAAGCCCGCGCGTTAATGATGTCAACTAACAACGTACTGTCGCCTGCCAACGGTGAGCCTATCATCGTACCTTCTCAGGACGTGGTCTTGGGATTGTACTGGATGACCCGAGCACGTATTAATGCTCTGGGTGAAGGCACTATTTTTGCCGATATCAAAGAAGTGCAGCGTGCTTACGGTGCTAAACAGGTTGATCTGCAGGCGTGTGTAAAAGTACGTATCAGCGAAACGATTCGCGATATCGAAGGTAATGAAGAGCATCGTACCAGCATTCAAGATACGACTGTTGGTCGTGCCATGCTGTTTGATATCGTACCAAGTGGCTTGCCATTTGAACTGGTTAACCAGGCGATGACGAAGAAAGCGATCTCTCGCTTGATCAACACGGCTTACCGTATCGTTGGTTTGAAAGATACCGTTATCTTCGCTGACCAAGTGATGTACATGGGCTTCCGTCAAGCAACTGTGTCGGGTTCTTCTATCGGTGTTAACGATTTTGTTATCCCGGATGAGAAGGTCGATATCATCACTTCTGCAGACACTGAAGTGAAAGAGATCGAAATGCAGTATGCCGACGGTCTGGTTACCCAAGGTGAGAAATACAACAAGGTTATCGATATCTGGTCTCGTGCGAATGAGATTCTAGCGAAGAAGATGATGGATAACCTGAAGAAGGAAGAAGTGCTTAACCGTGCCGGTGAGCTGGTTATTCAAGACTCTTTCAACTCTGTATATATGATGGCTGACTCCGGTGCCCGGGGTAGTGCGGCTCAGATTCGTCAGTTGGCCGGTATGCGTGGCCTAATGGCGAAGCCGGATGGTTCGATCATCGAAACGCCAATCACGGCTAACTTCCGTGAAGGTTTGAACGTACTACAGTACTTCATCTCAACTCACGGTGCGCGTAAAGGTTTGGCGGATACCGCACTGAAGACTGCCAACTCAGGTTACCTGACACGTCGTTTGGTTGATGTCTCGCAAGACTTGGTTATCACTGAAGATGATTGTGGTACTGAGGAAGGTCTAGTTATGCAGCCGTTGATTGAAGGCGGTGATGTGGTAGTTGGACTGGGTTATCGTATCTTGGGTCGAACTGTCGCCAAAGATGTTATGGACCCAAGCGGCAAAGATGTCTTGATCGAAGCGGGTACGCTGATAGATGAAGCATGGGTTAAACGTCTGGATAATGATCAGCGTTTCTCTTCTATCGATGAAGTGGTCGTGCGTAGTGCGATTACCTGTGATGCGGCCTTCGGACTGTGTTCTAAGTGTTACGGTCGAGATCTGGGTCGTGGTCATCGGGTTAATCCAGGTGAAGCGGTCGGTGTTATTGCGGCACAGTCTATCGGTGAGCCGGGTACACAGTTGACCATGCGTACCTTTCACATCGGTGGTGCGGCATCACGGGCGGCAGCGGTTGATAGTGTGCAAATTAAGAATGCCGGTGAAATCCGGATGCACAACCTGAAGTCGGTTGAAAAGGCCGATGGTTCGCTGGTTGCTACTTCTCGTTCGGGTGAGCTGGGTGTGACCGATGAGCACGGTCGTGAGCGTGAGCGTTATAAGCTACCGTATGGTGCGGTGATCAAAGTTCAAGATGGTCAGCGTGTTGAAGCGGGTGCGATCGTTGTAAACTGGGATCCACATACCCACCCAATCATCTCTGAGGTGGCGGGTAAGCTAGAGTTTGTTGGTATTGATGACGGTATTACCGTTAAGCAACAAACGGATGAGCTGACGGGTCTCTCGACTATCGAGATTCTGGAGCCAGCACTGCGTCCTGCGGCGGGTAAAGATATTCGTCCAATGATCCGTTTAGTCGATGCGACCACGGGTAATGAGTTGTTCCACCCAGGAACCGATTCTCCGGCGCAGTACTTACTGCCGGCGAAAGCGATTCTTAACCTGAGCAATGGTGCCGAAGTTGGTATCGGTGATGTCTTGGCACGTATTCCACAGGAAGGCTCTGTGAACAAGGATATTACCGGTGGTCTGCCACGGGTTGCTGATTTGTTTGAAGCACGTAAGCCAAAAGAATCTTCGATTCTGGCTGAAGTCTCGGGCACCATCACCTTCGGTAAAGAAACCAAAGGTAAGAAGCGCTTGGTCATCAGCCCAGCGGATGCAGATCCTGTTGAATTGATGATTCCTAAGTGGCGTAACCTAAACGTCTTCGAAGGGGAAGTGGTTCAGAAAGGTGAAGTTATTTCTGATGGTCCGTCTAACCCGCACGATATCTTGCGTATCAAGGGTGTGGCCGAGTTGGCGAAATATATTACCTCTGAGATCCAAGATGTTTACCGCCTACAAGGCGTAGGCATCAACGATAAGCATATCGAAGTGATTGTGCGTCAGATGCTACGTAAGGTTGATATTACCGCGAGTGGCGACAGCTCGTTCATCAACGGTGAACAAGCCGAGTACCATAAAGTGGTTGCCGAGAATAAGGCGCTGGAAGCGGAAGGTAAGATTCCGGCTAAGTACGATCGTGTACTGCTGGGTATCACTAAAGCCTCGCTGGCGACAGAATCGTTTATCTCAGCGGCATCGTTCCAGGAAACCACCCGCGTACTGACCGAAGGTGCGGTGTGTGGTAAGAAAGATTACCTGCGTGGCCTGAAAGAAAACGTTGTCGTAGGGCGACTGATTCCAGCCGGTACCGGTTTGGCTTATCACAAAGCGCGTAAGCGTAAGGCTCAGAAAGTTGATGAGAACGTCACAGTGAGTGCAGAAGATGTTCAATTGGCACTGACCGAGGCGTTGAATCAGGCAGCGATGCCTGATTCAGAATAATAAGTCGTGAATCGGCCTGAATCGTGATTCGGGCCGAATATCGGGGCTTATCTGCGGGTAACTTGGCTTCAATGGGAAGAAACATTGAAAAAGAGTTATCTAATATCTGGTCGAATATTGACCTGATGGGCCGAGATTGAGTACAATCTCGGCCCTTTCGTGACAGGAGTGAAAAAAATCCTGTTTTTTTGGTGCTTAAATAAAGCGTGGAGTTTGCTTAATGGCAACTATTAACCAGCTGGTGCGACAGCCGCGCAAGCGCAAAGTGGCAAAGAGTGATGTACCTGCATTGCAGGCTTGTCCTCAACGCCGTGGCGTTTGTACCCGCGTCTATACAACAACCCCTAAGAAACCGAACTCAGCATTGCGTAAAGTATGCCGTGTTCGTCTGACTAACGGATTCGAGGTTACTTCCTACATTGGTGGTGAAGGTCATAACCTGCAAGAACACTCCGTAGTTCTGATTCGTGGCGGTCGTGTAAAAGACTTGCCGGGTGTTCGTTACCACACAGTACGTGGCGCACTGGATACCAGTGGCGTTAACGACCGTAAACAGGGTCGTTCTAAGTACGGTACCAAGCGTCCTAAGTCTTAATCGTTTCCGGGACAGCGACAGAAGTCCGGCATCGGCTGTGCAAACAGTCCGCTATACAACTAGAGCTAGACCGCAAGCAATAAGAGTAAGGTCAGGTATCAATTCCTGAAATAACCTGAAGACCTGTAGATAAAGGGGCTTATCATGCCAAGAAGAAGAGTTGCGGCAAAACGTGAAATCCTGCCGGATCCTAAATTCGGTAACATTACACTGGCAAAATTTACTAACCACTTGATGATCAGTGGTAAGAAATCTGTTGCTGAGAAGATCGTTTACGGTGCGCTGGATACAATCGGTCAGCGTACGGGTGAAGATCCAATCGAATCATTTAATAAAGCACTTGAGGCTATCCAGCCAATGGTTGAGGTTAAGTCTCGCCGTGTGGGTGGTGCTACTTATCAGGTGCCTGTAGAAGTACGTCCTTCTCGTCGTATGGCTTTGGCTATGCGTTGGTTGGTAGATGCTTCCCGTAAGCGTGGTGAAAAATCCATGGCGTTGCGTCTGGCCGGTGAAATCGGTGATGCAGTAGAAGGCCGTGGTGCAGCTGTGAAGAAACGTGAAGACGTTCATCGCATGGCTGAAGCGAACAAAGCATTCGCTCACTATCGCTTCTAAGCTTTTGATGTAAGGTCTGAGGATTGAGTTTTGGCTCGTAAAACGCCTATCGAACGATATCGTAATATCGGTATCTGTGCCCATGTTGATGCCGGTAAAACAACCACCACTGAGCGTGTGTTGTTCTATACCGGTATGTCTCACAAAATCGGTGAAGTACACGATGGTGCGGCAACAATGGACTGGATGGAGCAGGAACAGGAGCGTGGTATCACTATCACCTCCGCTGCGACAACCTGTTTTTGGAGCGGCATGAGCAAACAGTTTGATCAGCATCGCGTCAATATTATCGATACTCCGGGGCACGTTGACTTCACTATTGAAGTCGAACGTTCTCTGCGTGTGCTCGATGGTGCGGTGGTGGTGCTGTGTGCATCTTCCGGAGTTCAGCCTCAAACTGAGACTGTATGGCGTCAGGCGGATAAATATGAAGTGCCGCGCATGGTGTTCGTCAATAAGATGGATCGTGCCGGTGCTGACTTCTTCATGGTTAAAGATCAGTTGAAGGAGCGCCTAGGTGCTAACGCTGTACCGATCAACTTTCCGATCGGTGCGGAGGAAGAGTTTAAAGGTGTCATCGATCTGGTTCTCATGAAAGCCATCATGTGGAACGAAGCGGATCAGGGGATGACTTACGAACTATGCGACATCCCTGCCGAGCTGCAAGAACAAGCTGATGATCTGCGCGAGCAGATGATTGAAGCGGCAGCAGAAGCATCCGATGAGCTCATGGATAAATACCTCGAAGGAGGTGAGTTATCCAATGAAGAGATCAAAGCGGGTTTACGTCGACGTACCCTTGCCAATGAACTGGTTCTGATGCAGGCAGGTTCTGCTTTCAAGAACAAGGGCGTGCAAGCGATGCTAGACGCCGTTATCGAGTATATGCCATCGCCTGTTGAAGTTAAGGCGATTGAAGGTACGCTGGATGACGACGAAACGCTTGAGACTCGCGAAGCGGATGATAAAGCGCCTTTTGCGGCGTTGGCCTTTAAGATTGCAACCGACCCATTCGTGGGTACGTTGACCTTTGTTCGCGTGTATTCTGGCGTACTGGCTTCCGGTGACAGTGTTGTAAACACCGTTAAAGGCAAGAAAGAGCGCGTTGGCCGAATGGTGCAGATGCATGCGAATAACCGTGAAGAGATTAAAGAGGTTCGCGCAGGCGATATCGCTGCTCTTATCGGTATGAAAGATGTAACTACTGGAGACACGCTTTGCTCTCCTGATCATAAGATCATTTTGGAGCGCATGGAGTTCCCTGAGCCGGTTATTTCTGTGGCAGTTGAACCTCGATCTCAGGCAGATCAGGAAAAAATGGGTATCGCACTGGGCAAGCTTGCTCAGGAAGACCCATCTTTCCGGGTGGCAACTGATCCAGAAACAGGTCAGACAATCATCTCTGGTATGGGCGAATTGCACCTGGATATTCTGGTGGATCGCATGAAGCGCGAGTTTAGCGTGGAAGCGAACATCGGTAAGCCGCAGGTAGCCTATCGCGAGAAAATCCGTCAGTCTGTCGATGCTAACCATAAGTTTATTCGTCAGTCGGGTGGTCGTGGTCAGTATGGCCATGTGGTCATTGAGTTTAGTCCATCTGAAGATGAAGGGCTGGAGTTTATCAATGAGATTGTTGGCGGTGCGATTCCTAAGGAATACATCCCAGCGATTGAAAAAGGTATCGAGGAGCAGATGAAGAACGGTGTTATTGCCGGCTATCCGCTCATCGGCCTGAAGGCGCGTCTGCATGACGGGTCCTACCATGAAGTTGACTCTAATGAGATGGCGTTTAAAATTGCTGCCTCGCAGGCGCTTAAAAAGTTTGCCCAGGACGCCAGTCCTTGTCTGCTTGAGCCCGTGATGAAGGTGGAAGTTGTAACGCCCGAAGACTATATGGGTGACGTGATGGGTGACCTGAACCGTCGTCGAGGTCTGGTTCAGGGTATGGAAGATTGTAGTTCAGGTAAGATAATCAATGCTCAGGTTCCACTGGGCGAGATGTTTGGTTATGCTACCGACCTACGTTCGGCTACTCAGGGTCGTGCAACCTACTCAATGGAATTCTTTGATTATGCTGAAGCATCAGATAATGTTGCTCAAGCAGTAATCAATGCAAGATAATTTGCCCAATATATTAATGAGGAATTAATCGTGGCTAAAGAACAATTTGAACGTAATAAACCGCACGTTAACGTTGGTACAATCGGCCACGTTGACCACGGTAAAACA
>NZ_JAUOQE010000053.1 GCF_030547545.1 Amphritea sp. 1_MG-2023 | reverse complement strand
CAGGATCTCAGCGTTAACATTTTTCGACGTACAACCAGTATGCCTGTAACGGTTGCCTTGATTTCCAGCTTCTCTGTAAGCCAGAGGCGTAATTGACTTATTCGCACCTTCCTTAGCCTAGCGTTTTTAGAGCTGCATCGGTGTCGTGAATATCGAAAAATCGATGAGTGGTTTTTTTAGAAAGGTCATACTAAAGCTTCCTTTAATCGGCTTCATGCCAAAAATATCCGTATTAATCCATGCAAAAAATGCGGTCGAATAATGCCTATCTATATTGTTTTAAAGCAAGGTTGAGTATGAAATTATATACCTACTTTGTGTATGGTCTTTAAGTCTTGTTCTAAAAGTAAAAAAAATCAATACTGACAGCATGTTAGCGCTAATAGCACGATACGCATCGATGGAGTTAGGAGTCTGTTTTCGTCGATGGTATGCGTTAAAATGGTGCGTTTTAGATCGTTATTTTGTTTGAAAAAAGTAGGTAATTACCTGAGCTAAGACAAGGTATGAGGTTATTTTTTGAAATAAATGGCGTATCGATGATTCGATGCACACGGTAAGCGTCATTAGCGCCTATTATCTATGTGGGGTGGTGTTCAAGAGGGACGCATGATGAACACATTGGATACATTTAATTATTGTGAGCTATTGCAGCAACTGCCCGATCCTGCGTTTGTTCTGACTCGAAGTGGGATCTATGCGGCTATTTTTGGTGGACAAGATTCACGTTATTATCATGATGGCAGTGATCTGATTGATAAGCATATCAGTGATGTACTGATGCCTGACAAAGCCGCTTGGTTTCTTCAGCAGATTGAGATTGTGTTGCGTAAGCAAACCATGCAAGTGGTTGAATATGCGTTATCGAATCAAGATGTTAAGGGGCTCAACAATAGCGATGGGCCCGCTGAAACCATCTGGTTCGAAGGCCGAATAAGTCCGTTAAGCTTTAATATTAGTGGTGAGGATGCGGTGCTTTGGGTGGCGACAAACCGAACCGCAAATCATCTGCTACAAGAACAATTACGCGCACTGAGTATGACCGATCCGTTAACTGAATTGCCGAATCGACGACAGTTAGATCCATTGTTAACGGAGTATGCTGATCGCGTCAAACGTTATGCTGAGGTGGTGACGGTGTTGACTTGGGATATTGATCATTTTAAACGAGTAAATGATACCTTTGGGCATGAAAAAGGTGATGAGGTATTGTTAGCGATGACTCGCTTATGTCGACAGTATTTACGCCGTACCGATTGGTTGATTCGCACCGGCGGTGATGAGTTTGTGGTATTGATGCCCTATACCGAAGAGCAACAAGCGAGGTTGTTTTACCAACGTTTTTGCGCCGAGGTTGCTAAACTGATGATCGCTTTAAAGATTGATGGCCTCGATATCGGAGTCTCGGCGGGCATGACCGTTATCGGCCGAGACGATGCTAGTAATAAGGCGATAGTCAATCGTGCGGATCAGGCGCTGTATCAAGCCAAACGATTGGGGCGCAATCAGTTGATATGTCATTGAACCGCTGATCTTCTCTGATTGGCGCGGACTAGACGTGACTATCTTGTTGATCACTCAAAGGGTGACGAAAGCCAAATCGAGCGCCTAATACCCAAATGACAAAGTAAACGGCCCAGAAAGCGAAGATAACATCACTGAGGAAATGCCCCCCCTGAACGATACGGGTGAAGCCTAGGATAACCCCGACCATGCAACCGGCCCAGAACGCTCGCGCTGAGCTGAATAGCCAGCCTAGAATCATGAAATAGAAACCCATCGCTGCATGGCCGCTGACAAATGAACAGTTTTTACGGCACGCGCCGGAATAAACAAAGGCAGCGGTGAACGGCTTTTCGCCACTAAAGTTATCCACCTGTACTGGGCGTGCTCGGCCGATTGAGTTATCTTTTAGAACGGTATTAACCAGTATGCCTGGGCCTAAAATAAGCGCCGTTAACAGGAACGTGATACTCCATTTCTTGTAGTGCTTTAGGGTTAACTTGTTAAACCGAATAAGCAGGCCGGCAACGATCAGCCCTAACAGTAGGGGGATATGGATAACGGCAAACAGTTTATAAAAAAACTGAATCAATGGGTTGTGCTTAAAGATGAAACTTTGGCTTTGCGTATCGTAGAACAAGCCGGCAACCCATAAGTCGATAGTCGGCCAACTGATAAAGATAACGGCACAGATTAGACACAGGATGACTGCCCGAAAGCCTTTTAAGTGGGTTAACAAGGTTAAATTACTCATGATCTGAGGTTACCGTTGCTGATGGAATCCCTTTGAAACCACTGACCTTATAAAGTCGTGCGGAACGGGAGAAGTTACTGTACAGGGGTAAAACTTGTTCGGTAAGTAGCGTGACATTGCTGAAATAACGCTTCAGTTTAACGTCTATATCATGTTCGCTAACAAACAGAAATTGTTGATAGCGGCTGTTGACGAGTGGATATTGAAGTTCATAGTGGTCCTCAATATAGCTATCATCACTCAGCGCGACTCCCTTAAAATCTTGCGGGGTAATGTAGTAGCCAAAGTAAGCTAATAATTTACGTGAATCACTCGCTAATTTGTAATCGGGGTATTGATCAAACCAGGGCTGAAACTGATGGACAAATTGTGGCCAGCCTAGCAGGCGCTTATAGGGATCGGTGCCGTGTTTCCGCTCTATACCTAAGGCATCGGTAATCGTTGCATAATGATAGAAGCTCACCGACAGTAACACGTTGGCTGTCAGCCCGATCAGCAGTAAGCGATATCCTCTGATTTGACTGAGGTAATATCCCGTCAGCAGGGTGGCTCCAATATAGGCAGGTCCCGCCCAATTGACATTCGCTCGTGCCATCAATGCCTGTACTGAGAGTACCGCGAAGGTGGGCCAGAAGAGGCTCCAAAGCAGCTTTTCGGTTTCACTGCGGGGCTGTCGGCGTAGCCCTCGCAGCACCATATAGATTAGCAACACAGGGCCAAAGACAAACAGTTGTCCGGTCCAAAACTCAATTAAACGACTTAAACTGAGTGAGCTGCGGCTCTGATGTGAAATTTCAGCGGTATGCTGAAAGCTGATGAAATCGTGTTGATAGTTCCAGTAAATATTGGGCAAAAGAAAACTCACCGCCAGCAGACAGGTCAGCCAAAAGCGTGGATTGAGTAATAATTGACGCCCCACTGGGCTGATAGCGGCATACAGCAGGAAAGTGCAGGGTAGAATGATAAAGGTATATTTAGATAACAGTCCCAGACCGCCAGCGACACCCGCTAATAACCACCAACCGCCGTGATTGCTGTCTTTGGCTTGAAGGAAGGCATAGAAACACAGACACCAGAAAAAGATCAGTGGCGCATCGGTGGTGATGAACAGGCTGTTAAAGCCAATCAGCGGCATTAATAAGAAGATGGCTCCGCTCATCAGGGCCGCTCGACTGCCAGCTAAATATTCTGCAGTACGATAGATAATCAGGGCTGCTGCACTGTATAGCAGCGGCGATGCGAGTTTAACCGCCCACTCAGCATTACCAAATATTGCGGTGGTTAGGGCGATAAGCCATCCCACCATCGGTGGTTTGGAATAGTAACCCCAGTCGGGCGTTTGCGCCCAGCCGAGATAATAGGCTTCATCATAGAACAGGGTAATAGGTGTGCTAATGACGATCCATTCACGGTAGAAAAACAGCAGAATCAGAAGCGCGAGGAACCATCGAAATGGATGTGCTGTAAACAGTGATGAAGTGGAAGGTGCAGGCGACATGCTTTAGTTCCGGACTGACAGGTTAGATGTCCGGCAATCGGCCGGTGCTGGCGCTAAGTTTACCAGAGCGCCATAGGCAAAGAAATGTCAGGTTGGATTCTGCTGATGTGATCAGAACACCATCAACGATAGGCTGACAGCTACTTAGCACAGCGATAAAAGCTTCTATAGGTAGCGTTGTATATCGATTGAGCGATAAGATGTTAAGCCTACGAAGAGTGCCAAAGCGTTAGGCTGATTGATTAGTCAGATCGGCTTGAATATCCTCATCGACTAAGCTCCATTGGTGAGGTACGTGGGTTAAGCGAAGCCAATTTTGACAACAAGTACATTGATATAATGTGTCATTGTATACGTGATGTTGTTCGACTAAGTTTTGATGGGCGGATGTTTGCTCGTTTTCGATAAGTATAAAGCAATCACTGCAGAGTCTTTTATTTTCCATTGACGAATAACCTCCATGTATTCAAGCGAATGTCACTATGGATTATATAGGAGTGATGACTCGATTTATATCGCTAAGACAAGAATGAATATACATGCAGATTAGAATCGCTGACATACCCCCTCCCTCAGGATTAACTGTTTAATAAGCGCTTGCTCGGTAGTAGGAAACCACTCGACGGTCACATGATGAGTCGATGCCGAGTGGGATATTAATCGTGTCTTAGAGAGTTCATAGCGCTTATGCAATCCCTGAGTATTGGTTGTCAGGGCATCGGCATAACAGATAATTTTGTTCGGTTGATTGGTTGAACGGTTAATGGATTGGTTAGTCGTTATGGGTTGTGACAGTCGGAGTTCGAAATCTAACTGACAAAATTCATAATGTTGCGTCGTAACATTTTTGCGACAGGTTTTGCTGATCGCTTCAATCTTTAGCGGGCTGCCGCTGATCGTGGCGACAGCGGGTTGGATAACCGCATTATCGGTTTGAGGGCGATGATGCTGTTGTGGCGATAGCCTGTCCTCTTCAAACGACTCTAACGCCGCAGCGGGTGTGAGAGTCGGTTTATTCAGCGAGGTATCCCTATCGGTCAGGTTTTGTATTGAGGGGAGAGGCTGACGTGACAGGACATCGACATAGTGAATCGAGATGAAGCCTCGACCATCGTCGAGTCGAATCCAGTCGCGCATATCCGTGGTGGTGACCTTGAGTTGCTCGCCCTTATAAAGTACGCCTACCACCGGGCTGTCGGTTGATCGAATGGCTCTGATATTGAGAATCGTTGAGCGAATCTCTACGTCGAGTTGTTCAGTTGAAATCGCTAACCGAGGCAGTATGGCGCTCAGTAGGAAAGCGAGAATAACGATAGGTTTCAGTGTCATAAGCCTTTTTATACAACGAGAATAATAAGGTGCGTTCCTTAGCGTGGTGCGTTTTACAAAACGTTACATATCCATTTGAAATCTCAATTTAGGCTATTGATCATTACTGATAAGGTCAATACATTAGTACCTAAATTGGTAAATGAATAATATTGTTGTCATTGCTTAATATACCGTAGACGGCCGATAGTTTTTTTCATCGGGTTCTCTTACCCAGTGAAAGGTTAGGTTATACTGAGCCAATATCTGATCAGGGGATAAGACGTGAGTAAAGCGTTAGAGGAAGATGCGTTGGCTGATGGTTCTGTACTGTTAGCTCGGCAGCCTATTTTTAATAAAAGCCAAGATGTGCAAGCCTACGGTCTGCTATATCGATCCGATAATGGTTCTATGCCATTAGAGTTTTCCGATGAGCAGGCGACTGCTTCGGTTATTTTAAATAATTACGCCGTGGCATCGAGCGATGGTAAAACCAAGCGTTTACCGCTGTTTGTTAAATTGACGCAGAGTATGCTGCTGTCCAATATGCTGCCTAATTTGCCACAGGATAGTGTCATTTTTGAGCTGTTGCGTGAAGATGGTATCTCAAAAGAGTTGCTCGCGGTGTTGCGTGAACGTAAAGCGCAGGGATGCAAATTCGCGTTGACACATTTTACCGGCGATAAAGCACAAATCCCTTTGCTGGATCTGATGCATGTCGTCAAGATCGATCTGCAACGTCATGATGATGATGAGTTGAAGCAGTTAGTTTCCTTTTGCAAACCTTATCGGGTACATCTATTGGCCGATAAAGTAGAGAGTCAGGAGGATTTTAGGCGAGCGGTTGGGCTAGGTTTTCATTTGTATCAGGGATATTTTCTCTGCCGTCCTGTATCGATTAAAGGTAAGAATTTTGGTAGCTCTAAAGTGTTGGTTTTGGAGCTGCTGTCCGAACTGAACAACCCCGCGGCAACGGCTCAGTCGGTCGAGCAAATTGTCATTAACGATCCAGCGATGACTTATAAAATCTTACGTCTGGTTAACTCGGCAGCGTTTAGTACACCGAAACAAATTGAGTCGATTTCACATGCGATATCGATGATTGGTATGGATCAGGTGAAGAAGTGGGCGACACTGTTTTTGCTCAGCGGGCAGTCAAATAAACCGGTGGAACTCGCTCGTGTGATGTTAATACGTGCTCGAATGTGTGAGCTGTTAGCCGAGATGCTTAACTATCCACAGACGATTAACTTCTTTATGGTTGGCTTGCTATCACAGTTAGACGCGATGATGGACACCGATATGAAGGTGTTGCTGGATCAAATTCCTCTGGATAACTCGATTAAAGAGGCAATCTTAGCGCGGGTTAATCAGAAGGGTGAGATTCTTACCGAGGTGCAGCATTACGAGCGGGGAGAGTGGGATGATATGTTTAATCTCCTAGAACGACCATTTTATGAAGTGGCTTATCGGCATAGTTTGCAATGGGCCGATCAGGTATTAATGTCACTACAAGAAGACTAAGGACGGTGCGAATAAGTCAATTACGCCTCTGGCTTACAGAGAACATAACGGACTTATTCGCACCTTTCCTAATATTGTCCTCTCTTATCGCGATTGCGGCGCACGGCTATGACCGTGCGTTTTTCGTTATACCTGTTGCCATGATGCGTTGAATTTATGTCTCTCTGAATAACGCGCTGTACGTATGAAGGAATCCCTGTGAATTGGCTACCCGATCTTATTGGCGTTGATACGGCGCTATTACTCATTGTGACTAGCACGCTGACATCGATGCTGACCGCGGCCATGGGAATCGGAGGCGGCGTACTGCTGTTGGCGGTAATGGCGACAGTTGTGCCTGCGGCGGCATTGATTCCGGTCCATGGTCTAGTGCAGTTGGGATCGAATGGTAATCGTGCGCTACTAACGCGTGAGCATATTGATTGGTCGTTGCTACGACTATTTTTGTTAGGCGCCGTTATGGGTTCCGTGGTGGCCTATTTTGTGGTTGTACAACTGCCAGTCGAGCTGATTCAGCTGTGCGTAGCGGGGTTTATTCTGTTTTTAGTCTGGGGGCCTAAGCTAGGCAAGCAGCAGATTCCGCCTGCAGGGTTAGTCTTAGCTGGTGCGGGGACAACATTGTTAACGATGTTTGTGGGGGCAACGGGGCCTTTGGTGGCGGCGTTTGTACATCGCTTGGGATATGAGAAATATCGCGTTGTGGCAACTTTTGCGGCCTGCATGACGGTACAGCATCTCTTGAAGATGGTGGTGTTCGGATTAATTGGCTTTGCATTCAGCGACTGGCTTGTCTTGATCGTGATGATGGTGATGGGCGGTTTTGCGGGGACTTGGATTGGTCTGCATATCTTGAAAAAAGTGCCTGCTGAGCGATTTCAAATCATTTTTCGGTTAGTGGTGACCGGCTTAGCCCTGCGATTGATCTGGCAAGTATTCAGCGCTGCCTGAGAGGTGGGTTGCGATCCGATGTCTCATAAGGGGTACAAAAAAAGCAGCCAACAGGCTGCTTTTTGACGCTTAGACGTAATCTTGCTTGATTAGTCTAGTTTGCTTAGATCACGCACGGCACCTTTATCGGCAGAGGTTGCCAGGAGTGCATAGGCTTTCAGCGCCGCGGATATTTTACGCGGACGGGGTGCCGCAGGTTTCCAACCAGTCGCATCCTGTTCTGCGCGACGTTGTGCGAGTTCTTCTTCCGACAAGAGCACATCGATCGTACGGTTAGGGATATCGATACGGATACGGTCGCCGTTACGCACCAAGCCGATGGCACCGCCGGCTGCGGCTTCGGGAGATACGTGACCGATAGATAAGCCCGATGTGCCACCGGAGAAACGGCCATCGGTGAGCAAGGCGCACTCTTTACCCAAACCTTTCGACTTAATGTAAGAGGTTGGATAAAGCATCTCTTGCATACCGGGACCGCCCTTAGGGCCTTCGTAGCGAACGATAACCACATCCCCGGCTTTGACTTTATCATCGAGGATATTGGCAACGGCCTCATCTTGAGATTCGGTAATATGCGCAGGACCTTCAAAGACGAGGATAGATTCATCGACGCCAGCGGACTTAACCACGCAGCCATCGACAGCAATATTGCCGTGCAGCACGGCTAAGCCGCCTTCTAGCGAATAGGCGTTATCGATAGAACGGATACAACCATGCTCACGGTCACCATCCAATGTTGGCCAGCGGGTTGCTTGACTAAACGCCACTTGAGTGGGAATACCCGCGGGGCCCGCTTTATAAAATTCCATGACCTCAGGGGATGGGTTACGCATGATATCCCACTTATCTAAAGCGTCTTTCATGGTTGGCGCATGCACGGTGGGGGTATCGCGGTGCAGTTTACCCGCCCGATCTAACTCACCGAGAATGGCCATGATACCGCCCGCACGGTGAACATCTTCAACGTGATATTTTGGCGTATTCGGCGCAACTTTACATAGTTGAGGCACTGTCCGTGAGAGACGATCGATATCCTTCATGGTGAAGTCGATTTCGGCTTCTTGAGCAATCGCTAACAGGTGCAGAATGGTATTGGTTGATCCGCCCATCGCGATATCGAGGGTCATGGCGTTTTCAAATGCCTTAAAGCCCATTGAGCGAGGCAGTAAAGAGTCATCATCTTGTTCGTAATAACGCTTGGCCATCGTGACGATGCTACGACCGGCTTCTAAGAAGAGTTGCTCTCGATCGGCATGGGTAGCAACTACGGTGCCGTTGCCCGGCAGTGCAAGGCCTAGTGCTTCGGCGAGACAGTTCATGGAGTTCGCGGTGAACATACCGGAACAAGAGCCGCAGGTTGGGCAGGCTGAACGCTCTACGGCATCAACCATTTCGTCAGAGGTATTGGGGTCAACGGCGAGCACCATCGCATCAACCAGATCTAGCTTATTCTCTGACAGCTTGGTTTTGCCGGCTTCCATCGGGCCACCGGAGACAAAAATCACTGGAATGTTAAGGCGCATTGCGGCCATCAACATCCCCGGAGTGATTTTGTCGCAGTTAGAAATACACACCAGTGCATCTGCACAGTGAGCATTCACCATGTATTCGACGGAATCCGCAATAATATCTCTAGAAGGCAGAGAGTAGAGCATGCCATCATGACCCATGGCGATACCATCATCGATCGCGATGGTATTAAACTCTTTAGCGACACCACCCGCTTTTTCGATTTCTCGAGCGACCAGTTGACCCATGTCTTTCAGGTGAACGTGGCCCGGTACAAATTGTGTGAATGAGTTGGCGATAGCGATAATGGGCTTTTGAAAATCGTCATCCTTCATCCCCGTGGCGCGCCAAAGTGCGCGGGCACCGGCCATATTACGACCTGCGGTGGAGGTCTTGGAGCGATATTGTGGCATGCACAGATCCTCTGCGGTTGAAGTGGGTGTTTCTTTCTGGCCGCTAATTATAGCAAAACTCTCCATGGTAATACCTAACAATCCTGCGAATAAGTGCATCTGTTTGCAGGAATCATGAGTGTGTCTTGTTCTATGGTATCCATAAGGGCATCAATGCCGCTTAATCAAACATCGATGCTTAGGAGTGTGAGTAGGGCTATTGTTTCAGCGTATAACATCGTATTCTTAAGCGATTCAGAAGCGCGGAGACAATCATGAATATAGATAAAAAACAGGTACGTTCTGATCGCTGGTTGAAGCTGATGATGCGCACCGGCGTGCCAATAGGCATCGTGAGTGTGGTCTGCCTTTGGTTAGGGCAGTGGCTCGCATCGCCGGCATTGGGCAGTGTATTTTTGGTGACAATGCCTATCGCGCTCGTGATCGGCTTTAGTTACAACATTCGCTATGTCATATTGGCCGTGCGTGCACGACGACAGGCGGTGGTGAAGTCATCCGAACATGAATGATATCCGTCAACTCACGCAACCTTTTTCCCTGCTACAGCAGTTGGATGAGGCGGGATTAGCGATTCTGAGTCAGGCGAAGCGAGTTGATCTGCCGGCGGGTCAGGTGGTCTTTCAGCAGGGGAATGTTTGCGATCACTTCATTATCGTCACCTCAGGCACCGTAAAAGTCCTGGGTCGTAATGCTAATGGGCGTGAACTGATTTTGTATCGTATTGAGCATCAGGGTACTTGCGTCCTGACGACGTCTTGTTTACTCGGTGGTGAAGCCTATCCTGCCGAGGGTATTACTGAAACCGCCGTGACCGCATTTTTGTTGCCGTTATCAGGCTTTCAGCGAGCCATGACCGATTCGACAGGGTTGCGTCAGTTTATATTCGACTCCTATGGTGAGCGATTGGCTAAATTGATTACACTGGTGCAAGAGATCGCCTTCGAGCGGATCGAGACGCGATTAGCGCGTTATCTGATCGAGCAGGTTGGGCCAAGCTCAGTACTGTTACGGTCGCATCAGGAGATCGCCGATGAGTTGGGTACCGCGCGGGAAGTGGTGAGTCGTCAGTTAAAACTATTTGAGCAGAAAGAGTGGCTGGCCTTGAGCCGTAATCAAGTGCTGTTTCTGAATAAGAGTGCCGTCAGGAATGCCGCGAGAAGTTAATAGATTGTCATAATAAGCCCCTCAATGTGACTTTGTCACAGACTTTATAGCAGAGACCGCCCATACTTTATTCAACCCTGAACAATTCTGAGGATAGAATGATGGAAAAGAATATCGGATCTGTGGATAAAATCGTACGTATCGTGGTTGGCCTGATATTGATTGGATTGGTATTTATTGGCCCGCAAACTCCGTGGGGCTGGATCGGTGTACCGGTGATTGCTATCGCCTTGTTTGGTTGGTGCCCGTTATACCGTATCTTAGGTATTAGCAGTTGTAAGAAGTGCTAGACTGAATAATTTTTATCGCGGTGCGTTGCTTAGAGAAGGTGCGAATTAGTCCGTTATGTTCTCTGCGGACATTAGAATGGCCAGATACGCGAAAGCCAGAGGCGTAATTGACCTATTCGCACCTTCCTTAGCACGCTGAATCTAAAAACCGGCTCTGGTAGTCGGTTTTTTTTCGTCTGCTGATGACTGTAAAGATAAGTAAAGCCGACTTATTAAATCCTCAATTCAGGATCAGTTCAGTCCTTTGACACGACAATAGACTCCAGACTCTAGTCTTAGAGAAGGAGAATCGTCATGAAAAAGATAATCGTGAGTAGCTTAATGGTATTGAGTCTTGTTTCTACCCTAGTGGAAGCTGATTCACGCTATAAAGGCGATCAGCATCACCGTGAGTATGCTCAGGTCATTAAGGTGAAACCTATCGTAGTGCAAACTGAGCGACGCACACCGCGACGGGAATGCTGGGAAGAAGAGGTGCGATATGAAACCCCTCGACATCAGCGAAAATCGTACACTAGCCCAATACTTGGCGGTATTATTGGTGGGGCGATTGGTAATGAGTTGGGCGCTGGTGGCGATAATAAGAAAGTGGGGGCCGTGGTTGGCGCGGTCTTAGGTGCATCGATTGGGAATGATCTCTCACATAATCGTCAGCGTGAGCATAATGTGAATTATCGTACTGAAACTCGATGTCAAGTGCAGCATGATGTGGAATATTATGAAAGAGTCACCGGCTATCGAGTGACATATCGTTATAATGGTCGAACGTACCATACTCGCATGGATCATCATCCCGGTAAGCGAATTCCGGTGAGGGTTAATGTGAGCCCAGTCTCTTAAGCAGTTGTACAACGAATGGTGATAATAATGTTCAGAGGGCTCTCATATGTTTTCCTAGTGCTGCTGCTGACGGCGACGCAGGGTACGGTTGCCGCAGCAGGAGAAGAAAAAATTGGGTTTGCTGCCATGACCATGATGACCGCTAACTCGGTTTCGTTACAGCAGGCAGCCAAAGCGGCGAAGCAGAATCATGGTGGTAAAGTAGTTAAGGCGGAAACACAAAAGCGAGGCAAACGATTAGTTCACCATATCCGGTTGATTAATCATGGCCGTGTTAAAACCGTGCTCGTGGATGCCGATACTGGACGGGAGATATCCCCATAAGATGGTTTTGCCATCGAGGGTTAGGGAGTTTAGAGATGAAAATATTGGTTATAGAAGATGATACTGATCTGCGGCGGCAGTTGGTGGCTGCGTTGCAGGACAATGGCTATGCAGTTGAAGAAGCCGAAGATGGTAAAGAGGGACTCTATCTGGGGAGTGAATTTCCTTATGATCTTGCCGTCGTTGATTTGGGCTTGCCGAAGTTATCCGGCGTCGAGGTCATTCGTCAATGGCGTAACAGTGAGGTTAATTTCCCGGTGCTAATTTTAACCGCTCGGGGCGATTGGCAGGATAAGGTGGAGGGGTTGGAAGCGGGCGCCGATGATTATCTAGTCAAGCCGTTTCATATTGAGGAATTGATGGCGCGTTTGAATGCGCTGCTACGTCGGGCCGCCGGACATGCTAAACCGCTGTTAGAGTTTGGGCCTTTGAAATTAGATAGCAGTGGCCGCAATGTTTATCTCAATGAAACATTGGTTAAACTGACCAGCTATGAGTATCGCACCCTCGAATATCTGATGCTAAATGCGGGTAAAGTCGTCTCCAAGAGTGAACTGACAGAGCATCTATATCATCAGGATTTCGATCGGGACAGTAATGTCTTGGAGGTCTTTATTCGTCGCTTACGACAGAAGCTCGATCCCGAACAATCATTGCAGCCGATCGCTACCGTACGTGGCCTGGGTTACCGTTTCGACTTACCCGCCGGAGCCATTAACCAAGCATGATGCCTAAAGCCCTTCGTGCCCGCTTGATGCTGGCGTCCTTATTGTTATTACCGGTATTTTTTGGTCTCACTGGTTTTGCTTTACAGCAGGCGTTTCATCATAGTTTAGAAGCGGCAGAAGAGGAACGCTTAAAGCTACAGGTCTATCTGATTTTAGGTGCTGCAGAGCTTCGAGGGGATCGAATTATGATACCTGATGAGTTGCAGGAGCCTCGCTATAGTCAGGTTGAGTCGGGATTATACGGCTTTCTTCATGATGGCAATGAGCTGTTGGTGTGGTATTCGGAATCGGCCAAGCTACTGACCGATGCGTTGATCGATCGACTCGATACCGAAGGACTCAACACCGGCGATTCGCGCTTTTATCGACTGCAGGAACACGGCATGTTTGTTTATCAATTTGCCCTGTTATGGGAGATCGCTGGGCGAGAACATAACTATGTGTTTACCGTATTAGAGACGGATAATGCTGTTAAAGCGGAACAGCAGGCTTTCAATACACGTTTATGGGGCTGGTTAAGCGCCGCCATTTTTCTCTTTTTGCTGATAGAAACGGCTCTGATTCGCTGGGGATTGAAACCCTTGACGCGGTTGGCCGGAGATCTTAAATGTATTGAGTTAGGGCAGAGCGATAAGCTAACCGGTGAATATCCCACAGAAGTGCAAGCGGTGACGGATAACCTTAATTTATTGATTGTTAATGAACGACTGCAGCGTGAACGCTACCGCAACACCCTCGGTGATCTGGCTCACAGCTTAAAAACGCCGCTGGCCGTTATTCGCGGGGCACGACAGGAAAAACTAAGTTTCGATGAATATCAGGCTTTGGTCACCGAACAGGCGGCTCGAATGGATCAGATCGTGCAATATCAACTCTCCCGAGCGGTTAAGAGTCAGGGCCGAACCTTGGCGAAAAAAACACCGGTAGCTCCTTTGATTGAACGCATGACAGCCGCGCTGAGTAAAGTTTATCGCGATAAACAAATTGAGGTAACGCTGCAACTTGCTGGCCACTATCAGTTGCCGGCAGATGAACGTGATCTGATGGAGTTATTAGGGAATATTCTCGAAAATGCCTTTAAATATGGTCATCATCAAGTGGTGGTTAGTTTTAACAATAACGCTGGAATGTTACAGATTGATATTGCCGATGATGGCGAAGGTATCTCTCCTGAACTACGTCAAACGATTCTTAAACGGGGCGAACGAGCAGATACCTCGGCCCCAGGGCAGGGGATTGGTTTATCGGTGGCAGTGGATATTCTCAGTAGCTATGATGGCGAACTGATTATTGGGGAATCAACACTAGGCGGGGCACTCTTCTCGATACGCATGCCGCTTAATTAACGAGCAATCGAGTGTGACTGCCAGCATGCACGGAATAAGATAGCCCCTCATGCTGACAGTTATTGTCGTGAGTTACCGTCGTGATTTAGGAGCGGTGATGTCTATCTCGATCAAAACATTCCCGCCCTGCACGAGAGTTCGGCACGAGAGTTCGGCACTAGAGTTGTAAGCGAAACACTTAAGCCCTACCATACTGATCTTCTAGCCTAACAATATCGTCCTCACCTAAATAAGAACCCGACTGAATCTCAATCAGTTCCAGCTCTACCTTGCCAGGGTTTTCCAAGCAATGAATCTCACCTAAGGGGATATAGGTCGACTGATTTTCAGTGACTAAAAAGGTGTCTTCACCCTTAGTGACTTTCGCAGTACCACTCACCACAATCCAATGCTCGGCTCGATGGTGATGTTTTTGCACCGATAGGCGCGCACCTGGCTTAACGGTGATGCGCTTAACCTGATAACGTTCCCCAAGATCGATAGAGTCGTATTTACCCCAAGGGCGATAGACTTCCCGATGTTGAAAGGTTTCATTGCGGTTGGCATTCTTGATCTCGGCAACGATCTTTTTAACATCTTGGATTTTCCGCTTATCGGCAACTAATAGCGCGTCTGGGGTATCAACTATAATCAAATTATCCACACCCAGTGTCGTCACTAACCGATCAGAGGACATGACGAATGAATCGTTGGTGTCATGTGCAATCACATCGCCACTCAATACATTACCATCACCATCTTTGTCTTTAATCTCCCACAGCGCCGCCCAGCTACCGACATCACTCCAGCCTGCATCCAGTGGCACCACCACCGCACTATCCGTTTGTTCCATCACCGCATAATCGATAGATTCATCTGGGCAGGCCTCAAACGCGGTGCTATCGACGCGGATAAAGTCCATATCCGCAACCGTACCGGCCATCGACTTTTCACAGGCCGCTAAAATATCAGGATGGAACTTAGCCAACTCTTCTAAATAACGGTCAGCACGGAACATAAACATACCGCTATTCCAATAATAACCACCTTCAGCTAGATAAGATGCCGCCGTTGCCCGATCAGGCTTTTCAACAAACTGGGCTACAGGATACGCTTTAGGCGCTTGATCTTCGCGGACATCGGCCATATCGGCCTTTATATACCCATAACCCGTTTCAGGCTGAGTTGGCACAATGCCAAACGTAACGAGAGATCCTTCTTTCGCTAAAGGCTCAGCCTTGGCTATCGCATCACGGAAAGCCGCTTCATCCTCAATCACATGATCCGCTGCCAAAACAAGAAGTATTGGACTCTCTTGGTCTTCGCCCTTTTCAGCCTCGGATATTAGCTTTTCAGATTCGGCTCTAAGAGCTGCCAATGCGATAGCCGGTGCTGTATTACGCCCAACGGGTTCTAAGAAGATAGAGCAGGGTTGATTTAAAACTCGCATCTGTTCTGCCGCCAGAAACCGATGTTCCTCATTACAGATCAAACAGACCTGTTCAACACGTCCTAAACGCCCCACCGTCTCTTGCAACATAGAGAGATCACTATGAAGAGGTAGAAACTGCTTAGGATACTGTGTACGAGAGAGCGGCCAAAGCCGAGTACCGGAACCACCGGCCATAATGACAGGGATCATACAGAATATCCTTTTTCGTTCATGAAATACCACTTAGAGTGATCGTGCACATCAGTAGCATTTAATAGTTCGTTTTCATTTAACCAGCGATAATCACTGTGCTGTTCAACCGGCAAACTAGATAACGGTTCGCTTAACTCGATAACAAAAGCATTAACAATATAGTGAGTTGATACAACATCACTTAGCGCACTATCGTGATAAAAATGCTCATACAGTCCTAGGTAATGTGCCGAATTGATATTTAACTTAATGCCCAACTCAATCTCAGTTAAACGTGCGAAAGCGGCCTCAAGCCGCTCATTTTTCAAAACACGTCCACCGGGCACAAACCAATAACCTTTAGCGGGTTTATTTAACCGTTTTCCCAGCAATACTTTTCCATCAGAATCTTTTACAACCAGATCAATAGAGATCAATGGCGTAGAATCCAGTACCAACTTGAACTCATCGGGTGCTAAAAATTTATTATTCATTATCAGCCACGTTTAAAATGTAAAAAATCTCTAGGCAGACACTAAATGCCCTCATACCGATAACCATCATCTGTAGCGAGCGACGCCCCGTCGCGATCAAACCACGACAAGCTTAGCCCCGAAAATCCGCCTGATGCTGTAAAAACCACGCATAAGTCATCGCTAAACCTTCACGTAAACTAATTGAGTGCTTCCAACCTAACGCATTCAGCTTACCCACATCCATCAATTTACGCGGCGTACCATCGGGTTTAGTCGCATCAAAGACCACCTCTCCTTCAAATCCAACAACATCAGCCATCGTCAATGCCATCTCGGCGATTGTGCAATCCTCGCCAGTGCCGACATTTAAGTGTGACAACATCGTTTCTGTATTCGCCGCGTAAATCGTATGGTCAGCATTCATGACAAACACCGAGGCTGCTGCCATATCATCAACATGCAGAAACTCCCGCATC
Source organism: Amphritea sp. 1_MG-2023 (assembly GCF_030547545.1). Classification (GTDB taxonomy): domain Bacteria; phylum Pseudomonadota; class Gammaproteobacteria; order Pseudomonadales; family Balneatricaceae; genus Amphritea. Next base: position 1,124 of record NZ_JAUOQE010000053.1, on the reverse strand, counting down.
GGCTTACCTGTACCCCAAACCACAACCTCGGCATCACCCGCCAATTTTGCTTCATGAAAGCGACGCATCAATGCCGGAATAACATGGGAGTTTTCTGGATGGAAGTTATCATTCTCACCATACAGATTAGTCGGCATCACGCTGCGATAATCAACGCCATATTGGCGATTATACGATTCACACATCTTAATACCGGCAATTTTAGCAATCGCATAAGGCTCGTTCGTGGGCTCAAGCACACCGGTCAACAAAGCACTTTCCTGCATCGGCTGTGCTGCCAATTTAGGATAAATACAGGAAGAACCAAGAAACAACAGTTGCTTAACCCCCGACTGATAAGCCGAGTGAATCACGTTATTCTGAATCGTCAGATTCTGAAAAATAAACTCAGCCGGGTATTCGTTGTTTGCCCAGATACCACCCACTTTAGCCGCGGCCAGATAAACCTGATCAAACTTATGTTCATTAAAGAAATCGGCAACATCCGCCTGAGAAAGCAGATCTAACTGATCCCGCCTAGCAGTCACAACCTCAACCGAATCATCAACCGCAAGCTGTCGACAAATCGCCGAACCGACCATACCGTTATGGCCCGCTACAAATACTTTTTCCATTTAAACCTCTTTTTTCACCACCGAGAACACAGTATCCAAGAGGCATACGAAGAGCACCGAGGAAAAGACTATCTTACCCAAGCTCTTCTCTGTGATTCTCTGTGTCCTCTGTGGTGAACCGCTCTTAAAAAATCGACCACCGAGAACACAGAGCACACCGAGTAAAAGATAAGAAGCTCAATACTATCTCTTACCCAAGCCCTTCTCTGTGATTCTCTACCCCCTCTGTGGTGAACCGCTCTTAAAAGTCAACCACCGAGAACACAGAGCACACCGAGTAAAAGATAAGAAGCTCAAAACCATCCCTTAACCAAGCTCTTCTCTGTGATTCTCTACCCCCTCTGTGGTGAACCGCTCTTAAAAGTCAACCACCGAGAACACAGAGCACACCGAGTAAAAGATAAGAAGCTCAAAACCATCCCTTAACCAAGCTCTTCTCTGTGTTTCTCTGCGCCCTCTGTGGTGAACAGTTCTTAAAAAATCGACCACCGAGAACACAGAGCACACCGA
>NZ_JAUOQE010000052.1 GCF_030547545.1 Amphritea sp. 1_MG-2023 | reverse complement strand
AACGGTGAAGGTTTGCGTCGCAACGCCTGCCGCAAACGCGAGACTACCACTTTGTGCTTGGCCCGCGACTAAATCCGCTGCGTCGAGGCCGGTCAGCGCCCAGTCGACATTCGTTGAACTCACACTGTTAGTGCGGGTGACGGTATAAGTCAGCAACTGACTGCTGCCACTGCTACCTTCTTCAATAGTGATTAAATTCACAGCTAAGGAAGCTGTGCCATCGTCATCAATAAGTCTTATCGATGCCTGTGGCTGACTCAGGCGAACAGTCGAATCGGAGCTTTCCAGCGTAACAACATAGTCGGCGTCTAATTCAATTAACTTATCGGCATTAACAACAACCTCAACTACCGCTTTCGTCTGTCCAATAGCGAACTCAACCGTGCCAGTATCGGACACCGCATCAAGCGCTTCGGCCAACCGCCATGTCAGCTGAGTATTTGTGACGGGATTCGTTCTATCAACTTCAAAGACTAAAGTAACAACGCCGGCCGTGCCTTCCTCATATGTCGCAACAGGTGCCGAAATCGAGTATTCGCTCGATAAATTGGTTACCGGAGCATCGCCCTCATCTACGCTCGGAGTATTATAAACAAAGCTTTCTGCGGTTAAGTTAGTACTCTCTGTTTCCCGCTGCCCCGTATTCCCTAACGGTAGATCATTGGCATTCTCGGTCAGAAAAGAGACTTCCGTCGGTGGTTTAGGGGCTGGTTTAGCTGTTAATTGTTCTTCCGTCAGGCCCGTTAATTCAGGCGAGCCCAAATCAACAGGCGGCTCAAAGAACACATCATCTGGAGTCTCCTCAGGAGCGTTAGCAGGATCAGCAGCAGGGATAGGACCAAAACGACTCTCTGGCGCTGTATCATCCGCATTGTCATCACTTTTGGCATCCTCAATGAGTGTCGAGCCCGTTGACTCGGACACATCACTATCGAGAAAATTTTCGCTTAAATACAACTGAAACTCTTCGAATAATCCGACATCCTCCGGATTCTCAATCACCTGCTCTAGTAACTTCAGCGTCGCGAGGATATCGACCTCATTGACACCACTATCTCGCAACATATCGGCAACTTGCTGAGCAACTTGTTGAAACAACGACGCTTGCTGTTCATCGGCAACATTTTGTTGTTTAACATTCTGCACAATATCAACAACAGCATCTAGATTAATGGCATTCATGACAGATCATTCCTAAGGTAGCAGTAGTATCTTTTTTCTTAGATCGACGTGGTAACGGGTCTACGAGGCATTTTTAGTAATGACAACACTCGGGTTATCAAACAATTCGAGATCAAGACGACCCGAAGCGCGTAATAACCTGAAAGCTGACAGCGTCTCATCCAATTCAGCCTCAGCCGCAGCGCTCTCAGCATTAATCAATGCCGTTGCGGCATTGAGAATATCCAATAAAGAACGGCGGCCATAACCACGCTCTTTAAGAGCCAGTTTCAGGAACAACTTTGAAATTTCAACCTGATTAAGCAAATAACGGGTTCGATCTTGTGACATCCCCCAACTATTCCAAGCATTACGAGCCTCTTCCAAAGACTGTACTAGCACATAGTTGGCTTTTTCTGATTCACTTAGCGCCTGTGCATTCGCTGCGGTCACCAGATGACTCGCTTTCAAACCGGAATCAAAACTCCAGCGAAAGTTTAAGGTGGCCAACGAGTCCTCTCGAGATCCTTCAGTGCCATCACGGTCTTCATAGCGAGCATGACTCAGGGCAAGATCAACTCGTGGCATATATTCAGATTTACTAGTGGCCTGCAAACTAGCTCGAGCAACTTGATGCCTTGCCAGTGCAGCCAGGACATCAGGACTTGCCTCTGTCACCAACTGTTCAACTTCTGCCAACGAAGTCGGTAATAGATCTGACGGGATATTCAGCGTCTCTAGTTTCACTCCCGCAGGCTGTAAATAACCATATACCGCCTTGTATCTGTTCTCAGCAATATTCAAATCGCTATTTGCGACAACCCTACGAGCCTCAGCGGAAGCCAGTTGAGCTTTAGCCTGCAAAACATCGGTGGCATAACCTTTACCGGCATCGACACGCGCATTTTCTTGTTGCGTGAGAACTCTTACATTCTCTTCAGACTTTTCCGCAAATTCTTTGAGGCGGTGGGCTTTAACTAATTCAAGATGCGCTTCAACCGCCGCAAAAATCAGATTCTTGCGCTGCAACGCATTCTCAAGCGACTCTTTGTCTGTCACTTGCCGGGCCACATCAACTTTGGCAGAGGTGGCACCAAAATCATAAATTAACTGATTGACGCTTACGCTAACTTCTTTAGGATCGTAGACATCGCTCGCGCCTACATCCCGATCAATATCTTGATACCCCGTTGACGCATTCACATCTATTTTCGGGAAGTAAGCGGAACGCTCAACACTCACCTGAGCTTCTGCAGCCTCGAGATCGGCATCCACCATTTTGGCTAAATGGTGTTCACTTAAAACGACATTAACTCGAGACTTAAAGCTATCATCTGGCCTTTCAGCCTGCACACAAGATCCATATATCAGAGCTAAACCTGCAACCAGCGTTTTAGCCTGCACCGCGAAAGACACCATTCTCATGAATAAACTCCAGACAGCTTAATCTTTATTTATAGTTAAGGCATAAATAACTTTCGTCCCGAAACACAAACGAAATTATCATTTGAAATCAATAACTATGCACTAAAGTAATAAGCATATCCACAGAGACTACACATAAAAACAACACTCAGATCAATCTTATGAAGAAAAGCAGGTTTCAATACCACACCAATCTCGATGATTACCTATCAGTATAGCTAATACACAATCAGCACTATCGCTATATAAAGTCATGCTTAAGCAAAGTAGCCGGCACTGCTGATGATGATGGCCAAGTGATTTAAGAGAACTTATTGATGCATTATTTTTGCTCATCAAAGCAGTACAGCTAAATGAAAAACCTTAGCGCCCGTTCAGAGCCGGTCGGCTAAGTGCTGAGCACAACGCCCCCTGACAAAAGCTAAAATAGATACATCGGCCGATGGAGCTGATCTATGACAAAACTAAACATAGGCCAAATATAGAGAGAACAATCGTCTCGACTCATATCAACGTGACGTATCTGTTCTTCTCAAATAAGCCGCCTCAAATAAGCCTCTTCGGGAAAGCAATCAACAAGGACTAACATTCAACGTTGAACAACGATCATCGAATTGAAAGCGGGACGCTAAGCATCGCTATTTAGCTTGATACAGGCTTTCTAAATGGGGGATATTACGCTCCCAACGGGGTATAGGCTCGCCGATATAATGCCGCACGGCTTCTAAAAACAGTCGCGTCCGCACCGGTAAATCTCGATGCGGATACATCGCATACACCGATTTATATTCAGGCAACTGTACATGAGGGAGTAATGGCACCAACTGACCAATATCGACATCATCGGCAAACAGAAAAGTCGGTGCGGTGAAGAAGGCCGTATGCGAAAGCACTTTTTCCATCAAAATTTCAGCATCGTTCGCGCGAAAAACAGGCGTAATAACCTGATCTTGTGGCTCGCCATTCTCATCAATATAACGGATAGACTCATAACGAAAATACGCGCTGCTATAAGCTGCCGCTGGCAGGTCAGCCAAATCAGCCATGCTTTTGGGTTCACCAAAGGTCTCGACAAATTGCGGCGTCGCCAGTATCAACATTCGATTACGGCCAATTTTACGCGCCACAAGGGAAGAATCGCGCGGCTCACCGACACGAAATGCCAAATCAAACCCTTCGGCAATCATATCCACTAAGCGATCATCGAGCCGCAATTCAACACTCACCTGAGGAAAACGCTTTTGAAAATCGTTGATGACCGGCAGTAAGTAATGCTTACCGATATAACCGGCGGCCGTAATACGCAGTAAGCCGCGCGGCTCCTGATGATAGTTTTCCGCCATCTGCACGGTGTCATGCAACAGCAACCGTAATTCAGCCGCTTTTTTAACCATTTCAGCCCCGGCCGCCGTCAACGAAAACGAGCGCGTTGTGCGATTTAACAAGCGCACACCTAAATCATCTTCTAGCTTACTGATCTGCTTTGAAACCACCGAACGGTCAGCATTTCTTAACTCTGCGGCCTTAGCAAACGAGCCCTGCTCAACCACTTCCAGCAACATGATTAATCGACTCGTTGTATCCATAAGAGACCCATGATCGTTAGTCCACACCTGCTATCGCACTATTGGTGCAATTTTGGCATTAATATTATTAAAAAAATACTATTTTTCTCTTCAATGACAGTGAGTACGATCTACCTAATTCATTTTTATCGGAATAAGTCATGAAAAAGATTAGCTACACTCTCGGTGCTGTTGCCTTGACCCTACTATTGAGTGGCTGTGAGCAACCTAGCGCACAACAGGGTCAACAACCGCCACCGCTGACGATTGATGTCACCAAGGTTAACCTGCAGCAAGTGCAGACTTGGCACACCTTTACCACTCGACTCGAAGCGCCTCATCGCGTGGTGCTGAAGCCTCGCATCTCGGGTCAGATTGATAACGTCATGTTTAAAGAGGGTGAACGTGTTGAAAAAGGCCAAGTGCTATTTAGTATCGACTCGCGCCCCTTTAAGGCCCAAGTTGATAACCTTGCAGCCCAGCTGAACAGTGCTGAAGCCGCCCTCACACAAGCCAAAGGCGAAGCGCAGCGTGCTCAACGCCTGATCGCCAAAAACGCGATGTCTGCAGAGCAAGCCGATCAGCGCAATGCCGCTTTACAGCAAGCCATCGCTGGACGTAATGCCATTGCCGCGCAGTTAGCCGCCGCCAAACTTAACTTAGAGTTTAGCCAGGTAGAATCACCGATTTCCGGTATCATCTCTCGCGCCATTGCCACTCAGGGTAACTTTGTCACCGCCGGACAAACAACGCTGACAACACTGGTCTCCAATGACAAAGTGTATGCCTACTTCGATATCGATGAGCGTACCTGGAATGCGAACTTCGCGGATATCGAAGCCAAAAACAGCACCCCTATCACCCTAGAGCGCCTTAACAATAACCAACCGGTTTCAGGCTATATTGATTTCATTGATAACGAAATCAATCCGACAACAGGTACTTTGCGGGTTCGTGGTGTGTTTGATGCACAGCGGTATCAGCTAAAACCCGGTGCCTTTGCCCGTATCTCTCTAGCCGCCAATGATGCGCAGGCGATGGTGATTGTGCCCGAGCGTGCTATCGGCACCGACCTGAAAAACCGCTTTGTCTTGACGGTCGATGAGAACAATACTTTGCAATATCGTCTGGTCACATTAGGCGAACGCTATGGTGCCTACCGCGCTATCACGTCTGGGCTAGAACAAAACGATCGTATTGCCGCGAATGGCCCAGCCCGCGTTGGTCCAGGCATGCCCATTACACCGAATCTGGTAAGTTTTGACTTTGATAGCACTCAGTTTGTGCTCAATCAAGGTCAACAAAGCGATACCCTATTGAGCGTTGCACCGTAAGAGATCCCTATGAACTTTTCTCATTTTTTCATTAGCCGCCCTATCTTTGCCGCGATGTTATCGCTGGCATTTGTGATCACTGGCGCCATCTCTCTGTTCCAGCTACCGGTCAGTGAATATCCGGAAGTCGTGCCACCGACCGTCGTCGTCAGCGCCACTTACCCAGGCGCTAACCCAAAAGTCATCGCCGAAACCGTTGCCAGCCCGCTCGAGCAAGAGATGAACGGTTTGGAAAACATGCTGTATCACTCATCACAAGCCACCAGCGATGGTCGGCTAACGCTCACCGTTACCTTTGCCTTGGGCACCGATTTAGATCAAGCCCAAGTTCAGGTGCAAAACCGCGTCAGCAATGCCCTACCGCGCTTACCCGAAGAGGTGCAGCGTCTCGGCGTCACGGCAGAAAAGTCATCACCTAACTTAGCACTCGTGGTGCACTTGTTCTCACCCGATGACAGCCAAGATACCTCTTACATGGCTAACTACGCCGATTTATATGTCCAAGATGAGCTCAAGCGCCTACCGGGTGTGGGTGATATCCGTCTATTTGGTGGCTCGAAATATTCCATGCGTGTTTGGCTTAACCCGGATGCCCTCGCGGAACGCAATCTCACCGCCAGCGATGTTGTTGCCGCCTTAAGCGAGCAAAACCAACAAGTTGCAGCTGGTTCACTGGGTGCTCAACCATCGTCATTAGACAACCAATTTCAGATACTCTTGAATGTTAAGGGCCGCCTATCCAGCATCGAAGAGTTTGAAAACATCGTGTTACGAGTCGGTGACGATCGACAAATTACCCGCCTCAACGATGTTGCTCGTATTGAGCTTGGCCAAGAAAGTTATGCGCTGCGGGCGATGCTCGATAACAAGGCAGCACTCGCCATACCCGTTTTTCAACGCCCCGGCTCTAACGCCATTGAACTTTCCAATAGCGTGCGTGACACCATGCAACGCCTAGCGGAAAAATTCCCTGAAGGCATGGAATATGAGATCGCTTATGATCCCACTGTCTTCGTACGAGGCTCAATCGACGCTGTCATCAAAACCCTCACCGAAGCCATTTTATTAGTCGTCGTCGTCGTCGTGCTGTTCTTGCAAACATGGCGCGCCTCGATCATTCCGTTGATCGCCGTTCCCGTATCATTGATTGGCACCTTTACCGTGATGCAACTGCTTGGCGTATCGATTAACACCCTATCACTGTTCGGATTAATCTTGGCCATTGGTATCGTGGTGGATGATGCCATCGTGGTGGTCGAGAATGTCGAACGTAATATCAGCGAAGGCCATAGCCCCTTCGAAGCCACCAAAATAGCCATGAGCGAAGTCACCGGCCCGATTATTGCGATCGCCTTTGTGTTGTGTGCTGTCTTTATTCCAACGGCATTCATCACCGGTCTTTCAGGTCAGTTCTACAAACAATTTGCCTTAACCATTACCATTTCAACGCTGATTTCAGCCTTTAACTCGCTGACGCTATCTCCGGCGTTATCGGCTATTCTGCTGAAGCCACACGATGCACCGGACGATCGTCTCACCCGCATCCTGAATACCCTGTTCGGTAGCTGGTTATTTAAGCCGTTTAACCGCCTGTTCGATAGCAGCGCGAAAAGTTATGAAGCCCTGGTGAAAAAGCTGATCCGTTTGAGCATTGTCGTTGGCGTGGTTTATCTAGGCTTAGTGGGATCAACCGTTGGCCTATTCAATGCAGTGCCTGGCGGCTTCATTCCACAGCAAGATAAGCAATACCTTGTTGCCGTAGTACAACTGCCCGATGCTGCTAGCCTCGACAGAACTCAAGCCGTGGTTGAGCAGATGCAAGCCATCGCCCTTGAAGTACCCGGTGTCGCCCATACCGTGGCGTTCCCAGGCTTATCTGTTAACGGCTTCGCTAATAGCACCAACAGTGCGGTGATGTTTACCCCCCTCGATGATTTCTCTCAACGCAGCGATCCGTCTATGTCGGCCAACGCTATTGCGATGCAGATGAATCAGCGTTTTAGCGTCATTGATGAAGCCTTTGTCGCGGTCTTTCCACCCCCGCCTATTTTAGGTCTGGGCACCACCGGTGGATTTAAACTGCAGCTTGAAGATCGAGGCAACAAAGGCTTTGAATCACTCTTTAATGCCTTGCAAGGGACGATTGGCGCGGCGCAGAAAAATCCAGCACTCAGCGGCTTATTCTCTAGCTACCGTATCCAAGTGCCACAAATGGATATCAACATTGACCGTGAACAAGCGTTGATTCAAGGCATTGCGTTAGAAGATGTGTTCACCACGTTACAGGTCTATCTCGGCTCGGCCTATATTAACGATATCAATCTGTTTGGACGCACCTATCAGGTGAATGCTCAAGCCGATGCTCAATACCGTAGTAAGCGTGAACAAATACTAAACCTTAAGTTGCGTAATGCGGCTGGTGAAATGGTCCCCTTAGGCTCTGTCGTCACCGTTGAATCAACCACCGGCCCTGATCGTGTTCAGCACTATAACGGTTATGTCACCGCCGAACTCAACGGTAGCCCAGCGCCGGGCTACAGTTCAGATCAAGCGAAAAGCGCTATCGAACAAGTGTTAGCCGACACGCTGCCGGAAGGTATCACCTATGAATGGACCGAAGTGACTTATCAGCAAATTCTCGCCGGTAATACCATGGTGTATGTATTCCCGCTGGTTGTATTGCTCGTGTTCATGGTGTTAGCGGCCCAGTATGAGAGCCTACGCTTACCCGTGGCAATTATCCTGATCGTACCGATGACTATTTTCTCCGCCTTAGCCGGGGTGTATATGCTCGGAGGAGATAACAATATATTCACTCAAGTCGCCCTGATTGTCTTAGTCGCGCTCGCCTCGAAGAACGCTATTTTGATGGTCGAATTTGCCCGCGATAAACATCTCAAAGGAGCGACCCATATGGAGGCGATCATCGAGGCCTGTCGCTTACGTCTGCGCCCCATTTTGATGACCTCTATCGCCTTTACGGCCGGCGTTATTCCCCTCGTCATGGCCACTGGCGCGGGTGCCGAAATGCGTCAAGCCATGGGTAACGCGGTATTCTTTGGCATGATCGGTGTAACCGTGTTTGGCTTACTATTTACCCCGGTGTTCTATCGCATGGTGACGCCAAAGGAGCAACAACATGAAAACAGTTAAACTAGCGTTATCATCATTAACGCTGGCGGTTCTAGCAGGGTGCGCAAGCGCTCCGCTAGAGCAAGAAAAAGCGTTAGCAACACAACAGTTCATGAGCCAAATTCAGCAATATGCAGCCGTCCAATCGATTCAGCAACAGAGTGAGCTCGGGTGGTGGCAACAGCTTGGCGATGAACAGCTTAATGATCTGGTACAGCAAACCTTAATTCGCAACCAGAATTTGAAAGCCTCTGCAGCACGCCTGCGGGCATCACTGTCACAGTTAACGGAGCAACAACGCGATCGATGGCTACAAGGCAGCCTAGATATTAGCGGTGTGCGCGGTAATACCATCAGCACCTCAAATCCAAACGCTGAAACCAATTCATATACCACCAGCAACGCCAATTTAAGCTGGCAATTTGATTTCTCGGGTCGCCTTAAAGCGCTAAGTGCAGCTGCCGAAGCCGCCGCAAACGATAGTCAGGGGCAATATCAAACCCTCGTCGGAGAACTGGTCAGTAGCACCGTGCGCAGTTATCTGCAGTGGCAAAATCAAAGCTTGCGGCTTGATTTAACGCAGCGGCAGCTTAAAGCGCTAGAAGATTCGATGGCGATTTTACAGGTGCAATTAGAAGAAGGCATTGCTACTGAACTGGAGCTCAACCGTACGCAGTCGCAATACTTTGAACTCAAACAACAGTTACCACAGATTGCGATCGCGCGCGCCCAGGTAGAACAAACCCTTGCCGTATTACTGAATCAACAAGCCAGCGAGTTAGCCTTGATCCCCATCAATGCAGATCAATACGATCAACAAGCGATCAATGTTCGCGTACAATCACCCGCAGACGCCTTGATGCGTCGCGGCGATGTACAGTCGGCTTTAGCCAGACTCACTCAGCAAAGCCAACTCGCTAAAGGTGCAGAGCGTTCACTCTACCCAGATATCAGCTTATCGGCTTTTGCTGGGGTATTGAGCGCACCGGGATTAAATTTCGATAACACTCAGTCAAACTGGCAAGCTGCACCAACGCTAAGCTGGTCACTGTTTAGCTATCCGCAACTCTTGGCTCAACTCGACGCCCAAACGGCACTCAGTGAAGCCAGTTACCATGCGTATAAGCAAACATTGACACAAGTCCTGTCAACAACAGAGCTATCCTTACGCTCCCTTGTTCAGACTCAACAACAGTTAAGCTACGCCGAGCGCCGCGTTAATGCTGCGCAGCAGGCTTATCAGCAAGCCAACACGGAATACCAAGAGGGACAACTGGCCTATCTCGATCTACTGGACGCAAGGCAAGATGTCCTTATCGCAGAGCAAGACCAAATGACCATTCGTGATCAATGGCTTAACGCTGGCGTCAGTGTCTACAGTGAATTGAATGGACAGTGGTCATCTGCCTTATTGTCGAGCCATTAAAGCTCGTCGATAGAGGCTTGAAACGTAGGTAGAGAATCAAAATGTCAACAGCTATGAACGCCCTAGAACTTCGCCAATCCGGCGTAGACTTTGATCTACAAATGACCCAGCAGCCGATACCGACGCTCGGTGAACATGAGCTATTAATCGCCATCGAATATGTAGCGATTAATCATCTGGATGCGCGTCTTGCCCAAGATGGCTTTAGCCCTTGGGAATACCCGCATATATTAGGCTCGGATGCCGTGGGTACCGTGATCGACGCTCCCAAAGGCGTCTTTCCAACCAAGGGCACGCGCGTCCTGTTCAACGCTAATCTAGTTGAACAGGGGATGCTCAAAGAGTATGCAGTTATGCCCAACTTTGCCGTGTCTGAAGTGCCCGACAGTATCGCCAGCGACATCGCTGCCTCCTTACCGAATGCCGGTATGACCGCACTATTAGCTCTGAAAAAACTGCAACTACAAGAAGGTCAATCTTTCGCCATAAACAACGCCGCCGGCGCCGTCGCTCACTTTGCCGTGCAATACGCTAAACGCCAAGGCGCTCAGGTGTTTGCCTTCGCCGAAAAATCGCATCATAAGCGTCTGACTAAATTAGGGGCTGATTTTGCCTTCGATTGCACGGACAATAATATCTGCGCTCAGATTAAGCGTGAACTAGGGCCTGGCGGGTTTGATTGCATTTTAAATACACAGGGTGGAACAACCGTTATCGATGATCTCACTCGCTTACGCTTTTGCGGCCACCTTGCCTGCCTGAACGGCTTTCACGATATCGGCGAAGCGCTACTGTTTGAAAAAGCACCCACTATCGGGGTGGTCTCACTCGGCGGCGCATGGCTAGCCAATAGCCTATGTGCACAACAACACTTGAGCTTTATGGGTTCGCAACTATTACAGGATGTCGCCAATGGCAGCATTACCCCACCCGCTGTTAAACACATTCCTTTTACAGCAGACGCCATACGCGATGTGTTAATCCAAATGGCTGACTCTACCTGTACACAACGGCCGGTAGTAAAAATTCAAGCATGATGAGAATTCACATGGACTCTCGCATAGCATAGGCTCTGAAATATGGCATATTACAGGACATGAAGACATCCCTCTATGAGTCAGCCCTATCAGAGATAGCGATGTCGATTTGATGCTTCATAATGTTCAAGCCAGTCGAATAACAGCTGACAATCTTCAGTTATTGGTTTGGCTTCGTTTAATACCAACCAATAGCGACGACCCGATAAAACACTGAAGTCGGAAACCCGACACAACTGCCCATCTTTCAGCTTACTATCGATCAGATGACGGGTACCCAATGTGACCCCCTGACCTCGTTTAGCCGCATCAATCAACATAATATAGTTATTGAAGCGGCTGCTAATGCTTAGCCCTTGGGTATCAACCGACAGCGCCTCAAACCAAACCTTCCAATTAATCCAGTTTGGCTCGATACGATCAAAATCCAATAGCCGGCGATTAAGAAACTCAGCAGGGTTATCGCCGACAACAGGAAATGCTTTTAAGTATTCCGGGCTAGCCACCGGAAACAATTCTTCTGCAAACAAGGTCTTCATTTTCCAACCGGCACGTGCTCCTGGCTCATAGGCGATAGCGATATTAACCTCGTCACTAAACAGATCCTGAGTGTTATCAGATGTGATCACCCGAATATTTAATGCACGATTATCATAGGCTCGATGAAAACCATTAATGGCATGGCTTAACCAATAATGGGATACCGCGGTATTGGCAGAAACGGTAATAGAGGTTGTGGTTACCAAGGCCCGCTGTTCATCTACTGCATCGGCTAAGTAATAAAATGAAGCACTAACTTTTTCATGCAACTGCTCCCCCCGCGAAGACAAAATGACACGACGGCCATGGCGTTCAAACAGGGGAAAGCCAAGATACTCTTCTAAATACTTAACCTGCTTACTAATAGCGGCTTGGGATACATGCAATTCCTCTGCAGCTCGGGTGAAGTTAAGCGTTCGCCCTGCGGCTTCAAATACCATCAAACTTTTAAGTGCAGGTAACCTGTGTCTTAAACTCTTCATAACCCCTTCATAACCCCTTCATACTTCCTACATAACCCAAAGTTATCAATATCCATGAAATTTTAACGGCTGTACGGTTAAAAAAGCGCAACTTATACTGGAATTAAGCGAGTTTAGCAGGGATTTAAGGCTTTTCCGATCAAAAAGTCCCCTCATTATTACTTATACATAAGCATGAGTAATAAGCAAAAACCCTAGCTGCTTCAATAAACCAGTAATATAAGGTAAAAATATGACCACTCTGGATTGGCATGCCGATAGAGCCGATTTATCAGGCTTAACACTTCTAGACCAAGCGCCGGAAAGTCTAGGCATCGATCTAAAAGCCGTTCGACAATACCGCCTAGGGCGAGTGCGCGCAGAGATGGATAAAAACAATATTCATGCATTGATCATTTCTGATCCGGTCAATATTCGCTACACTTGTGGCGCACGTAATATGCAGATATTTTGTGCACGCAACACCCCTTCGCGCTACTTACTTGTTACCCCACAGAAAACGATTCTATTTGAATTTACCGGCTGTGAGCACCTTGGCCAAGGTTTCGAAACTATCGATGAAGTCAGGCCATCAACTACCGCTAGCTTTGTTGCCGCAGGGTTAGACATTAAGCTACGAGAACACCGGTGGGCTCAGGAAATGAGCGCACTCATTACAGAATTGGTCGGCCCCGATGCACGGGTAGGGATAGAACGGATGAATGCAGGCACAGCAATCGCTTTATCTAAACAAGGACTGGATATAGTGGACGCTCAACAGCCTCTTGAGCTTGCCCGCAGCATCAAATCTGACGCAGAGCTAAAATGCATCATTGCTTCCCTGCGAATGACCGAGCGTGCCGTTGGAAGACTGCGAGATGCTATCCAGCCAGGCATAACAGAGAATGAACTCTGGGCGGTATTGCATCAAGCAGTCATCGCGGGTAATGGTGATTATTGCGAAACTCGCTTATTAAGCTCAGGCAGCCGCACCAACCCTTGGTTCCAAGAAACCGCCACTAAACGGATTGGTGAAAACGAACTGATCGCCCTTGATACCGACGTTGTAGGCTGTCATGGCTATTACGCCGATTTCTCACGTACGTTTCACTCAGGCCCAAACAAACCGTCAGAGCAGCAGCGCACGCTATATAAAGTCGCTTATGAACAAGTACAGAACAACCTCGATATTATTCGACCCGGCATGACCTTTAAGGAATATTCAGACAAAGCTTGGAATATACCCGAAAAATATTACGCCAACCGTTATTACCTCTCATCCCACGGAGTCGGCATGACAGGAGAATATCCCTATCTCTATCATCATGCCGACTATGCGGAGGCCGGCTATGACGGTGTCATTCTTCCCGGCATGACGCTCTGCGTTGAAAGCTATATCGGTGAACAAGGCGGGGCCGAAGGGGTCAAGCTGGAAGAACAAATACTGGTGACGGAAACCGGTATTGAGATCCTCTCCCAATTTCCTTTTGAAGAAACACTTCTGAACTAAACCGAAGCTGCCCTGTTTATCAGGGCAGCTTTTTCTCTTCATTTAAAAACATCGTTAACACTGAAACAGGAGGTGTGGAACTTACTTTATTGCCGTTACACAGGCCAACACTCAACGACCCGATAAAAGTGGAAATCTAAAAATAAAGATGAGGTAAACAATGCACAATAGTAAAAGATTAACGATCGGGCTTTCAAGCTCAGGCTTCTACTCAGGACTCAACCCCGTGGTAACCATTATCAGCAAAATCATTATCGCGCTTCTGGTTCTCTATACGGTTAGCTTTCCTGACAAAGCTGTGGCAATTCTGGGTGAAATAAATAGTAACTTATTATCGACCTTTAACTCCTACTACATCTACGTAGTAGCGCTGTTTCTCGGTTTCTGCATTCTTGTTTGCTTTGGCCGCTTTGGTCGGATCAAGCTAGGCACAGACAATGAGAAGCCAGAGTTTTCATTCTTTTCATGGTTTTCCATGATGTTCAGTGCCGGTATGGGCATAGGATTAATGTTCTACTCCATCGGCGAGCCGCTCTACCATTTTCAAAATAACCCCGCGCTGATGCAGAGCGGAGCCGAAGGCGCCAATACCGCCGCAGTGCCCAGCGCCATGCGCTATACCCTTCTGCATTGGGGATTACACGCGTGGGCTGTCTATGCCACAGCGGGCCTAGCCATGGCATATTTTTCTTACCGTAAAGGGCTACCACTGACCATTCGCTCGACCTTGCAGCCACTCTTTGGCAATAAACTAAATGGGCCTATGGGACACCTAGTGGATATTATCGCCGTAGTGGCAACCACCCTCGGGGTCGCAACAACAATGGGCGCCGGCGTCACTCAGTTAGTCGCAGGCATGGAGTTTATCACGGCGACCGGCAGCTTGATTGATAGCAATGGCACACCCACGGCCACAGCACTAATCGTTACCCTACTGGTAGTGATGGGGCTGTCGATTATATCGGCCTTAACCGGCGTTGCCCGTGGCGTGAAATGGCTCAGCCAGATTAACATCATTCTCTCGATTGCATTATTAGGCTTCTTTATTCTGTTTGGTTCGACGCTTTATGGCTTAGAACTGTTTGGTAGCAGCCTTGTTGATTATGGCCTAAACCTCATTCCACTAACGTTTTCTGTTTGGAACAGCGATACAGAAATTGGGGGTTGGCAGACCGGCTGGACCATTCTTTACTGGGCTTGGTGGATCGCATTTGCACCGTTTGTTGGGCTCTTTCTCGCACGCATATCGCGTGGTCGTACTATCCGGGAGTTCGTTCTTGGCTGTGTATTGGTCCCTACACTGGCCTGCTTTGTTTGGATGGCATTCCTTGGCGGAACAGGACTCGATCTTGAGCTAAGCGGTGCAGCAAAGGGCGCTATTACTTCAGCGGTCAATGAAAACATCGCGTCGGTTTTGTTTGTCACGATCGATCTGATTAACTCAGGCTTTTTTGGCAGCGTTATTAAAGGTGCCAGCATTATTCTAATTATAACCTATTTGGTTACATCGGCAGATTCCGGCGTCCTAGTATTGAATACCATTATGGCCGGCGGCAATAACAACCCTCAACCGATGCACCGTATCATCTGGGGCAGCATCCTCACGCTCGTGGTAGGGTCATTACTGTTAGCAGGCGGTATGGCAGCCATTCAGAAAGCAATGATTATCGGCGCCTTGCCATTCTCGATGGTGATGGTGTTGATGTGTCTCTCTATGGCTAAATCGTTACTCAAACCTGACACAACACCACAGCCGATGCCAGCCCCCCTAACTTAACCTCACCAATCAACAGGGTGCTGTTTCATAGCACCCCAATCCCTCTTACCTATCAAAACTGGGACTAACAGTACTACGATTTAAGTTCGAGAGAATAAACGTCGTCTTTCGACACGTAGCTGACCATCAGGCAGTCTGAGGGTTGATCTGGGTCGTCTATCGACCCAAAGCGGACATTAACGCTAAGTTTTACGGCAACCGAAGGTTGTCCGAAACAACGCCTTGTTAAATTACTGTTTTCTACCTAAGGCTTTTCTAAGTTTAAAAATCCCTTCAGCTATAGGCGGAATTTCAATTTTAATACCAGTAACCTTAAATTCAAATTTACCACCTGAAACGATTAATGCTGCAGTAAGTGCAATCCCAATTCCACACAGCACAGTTTCAAATGGATTCCGGCGATAGATATCAACAAGCATTAAATCTTCTTCTGGACTGAGCGTTCTGTTAGCAACAGATTTCAATTCGTCATAGCTCATATACTTAGCTCGCTCAATAATAGACTCAGCCAACTCTTCCTTAGTCATTTCTCGAACGGCGATCTCATCACTTTCATCGTCCTCAATCGAAAAATGATATTCATCTAAAGCCAACACATAGCAGGCTCTTAACCAATAGAAATATTTTCCGAATTCCGCAATACCTACTGGCTTTCCATCTGATTGAATAGTGAATGCGATTTCTTCCATAGTGCCTCTAGAAATTTAACGCCGCAATAAGCGGACTAAAAAAGCGGGTTATAATGTGTAGCGAAGCGAAACGTAACCCACTGTTTTAGTTCCGATTAATTGCCTTGTTATATGTGTTATCACCAGAGAGCTTTGATTGATATAATAATAGATAAAAATACCATAACCCATAATACAACGGGTCCTGAAGCGCCTTTAAACCGAAAACCTAACCCTTCAAATTCAATAGGACCAGAAACTTGCTCTAATACACTAACTATTACAAAAGCAGAAATCATTGCACCTGGAATTCCTACTACAGCAGATAAATGGAGATAAAATTCATCGATAAATTTTTGGTCATAATTAAGGCTCCAAAACAGCCAAAATAAGTAGATACCACCTATTAAAATAACTGTAAAGATTGACATCCACTTTGCTGAATTCTTCATAACACGGACATTTAGTCCTGATTTCTGTTCTAGAGCATGATCATCCATGATTATTCACCTACATATAACGCCGCTCAGCACGCGCGGTTTTGGAATGGAGGCGAAGCCGCAATGTAAAAACCGTCGCCGTGACTGCCATGGTTAGTTGCTTCACTCACGGTTGAACCTCTGAAACCCGGGCAACGCCCCAAGATGCGAAACCAGTTGATTGACTCCAACCTGATAAATATCTCTAGCCGTAGCTTCCTGCGGCGGCTTCATAAAAAGGCTCTGCACATGCCATTCAAGATTTCCGCAGAGCTGTTGAACTCTATTGTCGAAGAATGACGCAGATACTTTATGAGCAAACTCATTTCTGGTTTTGCCAACTGTTTTAATGTCCTTGTAAACCGGTTCAGGAATCACCCCAAGCAGATAGAGCAGCCTTGCCCTTGGAACCAACCCAGAAAGAGACCCCGTAGAGTCACTCAAGAGGGCCTTGGCCTCTTTAGGGTCATCGATGAAAGTAGCCTCGATAATTTCCTTGATCAAGCTTTCGATGTAAGCACAGCCAACAATAACGATTTCACGATCATTGTCATGCTCGTAATCGAACGAACGAGAAAACTCTATAAGCCGATCAAACTCTGATTCCATGGGCTCTCCGTGAGCAACTAACGCCCTGTTAAGGTGTGAGCAACGCAATACCGAAGTTCCCGCATACCACCTTAAACACTAAACACAACGCATAGTAAAAATGCCACGCGTTGCGAATCACTCTTAAACAGTTTGTTAGCCGTAATGTGCTTCTCTGTGACAATTTGGGCAAAGAGCTATAGCATTATCAACAGTATCATCGCCCCCCTTAGCTAAGGGTACTTTGTGATGCACTTCTAAATAATGCGTGTCGTCCTTTTTTCTTCGGAACGGTGCGATATTTCCACACTCCTCACAGTACTTACCAGCCCGAGACAAAACTTCAGCAACTACGTCGGGATTTCTATCATAAACAACTGTTGTTACATATCTCTTTTTCGGCTTTGATTTTGCCGTACTAAGGCGTTTTTTACGCTCTTCAGAACTAGATTTCAGAGATTTTTCTACGTTTTTTACAAAAGACGATACTACCTCTTCATATAGTTCCCTACCCGAACCAAGCTCTAATAATAGTATTTCAGAAACCTCTGATTGCAACGGTTCACGAAAAGTTATTCCCTGTGAGCAAAAGTGTTTTTTAAAATTGCTCCAGCCTATATTTCCACCGATTTTTTGCGGAAGGATTTCACTCAAAATATCTTCGTCAAGAATTGGAAAATCGATTAATTTAGAAATATTTTCCAACTCAAAACGATATGGAAACTCGTTTTCTAAGTCATCATAATGCGAGATGACTTTAAAAATACCACATAAGCGGAAATGATCATGCCCAATTGGCTTTTGAATAACAAAGAACTCTGAACCTACGGAGACCTTGTTTCGCTTAGTTTCACTTGTTAGTCCATATCCCGAGGTTGAATCAAAATCACCAGAGTTCTTAGGACCATGATAAGCATAGTAATATTTCATTATCTCTCCATTATTCCGATTACGGCTAACGCCCGCATTTGCGGTTGGTTTGAAGCGCAGCGAAAAACCAGTCCGACAACATGCGATTGTTATATCATTTCTTTCGCTCACCAAACATTTTAATCCACAATGCAAAACCTCGTTGCTGCAACCTGTACTCACCGATTTTCGAAGGGTTTCTAAGTATAATCTTACGATTAGTTAAAGCTTGTAATGCGTCTGTGAGGGTTTGATCTTTCCCTGTGAACTTATCCCTAATTTCACTCTTTTTAATCCACGAGTTAAGACTTTCTGCCATTATTGATAGAACTTCTCGATATTCATCAGATTTAATCTGTTCGTGATACTGAGCGGCATAGTAACGAGATCCAATAGCATCAATTGCCCCCCCGGGATTGAATGCTCCACTTAAAACATCATCAGAAGAAATTTCTCCATCCGTATTTGCTTCAAAAGCAGAATATGCAAACTGCTGAATAAAGTGTGGGTACCCTTCAGATAACGTTGAGATATGATTTTTTGCATCGACAGATACTGTTGTCTGTTCTTCATTCAACCTATTACCTTCTTCGATACCCCTATCCACAACATAGTGACGATCTTCAGGCCTTAGCTCTTTCACTTTTATTTGCGTGAATATACGCAAAGAAGATTCGTGAGATTTAGACAACTTTTCAATGACTTCATTTAGACCAGCAACAACAAACATTACTTTGCTACAACCATTTTGCTGTAACAACTCTGTAGTGGCTTTTAAGAGATAGCCTATTTGCAAATCTTCACATGCATTATCAGCTTCATCTATAAAGATAACGATCCCATCTTTAGCTTTATCCCCCTTGTCTGAGTCACAAATTCTGTTACATGTTTCAGCTAAAGAGTAGGAAAAATCATCAATAACTAAGTCGGGGTCACTCGTTTGGACAGGTTTTTCAATCCCTGAGTCCATAACTTTTATTCGCTGAACAAAATCCCAAGTGCTTCCCATTATCTTGCGAAATGTTTCTTCTTTATCTAGTTCTCTTTTTAGGTTTCGTTGTATCAGCTTTATAAAGGTGACTAAACTTGTACCATTAGAAATAATTGAATTTAAAGTAATGAAGTTGAACTTTTCATAATCTGGTGACTTAATTTCCCCATTTGCCAATGGTTTAAACAGGGTTAGCAAAGATGATTTTCCAATGCCTCTTTCTCCCGTTATCAGTAGATTGCTTGGGTTACTACTTTTAGTTTGGAATAAGGCTGTTTCAAAAGTGTCAACTTCGCCAAGGCGACCTGCAAACATAGCAGTTGGCACTGGGCTATGTGGTTTGAATGGATTGATTTTTTTCAATTGGATTCCTTATCTAAATTATCCGCGTGGTGATATAACGCCTCAAACACCGGATTGGTGAAGTTGGCGGCTTTTTTGGAACAAAAAAGATGACAGCTTTACCAATTCCGAGTTCTTTGACTTGTTAAGCGCATGCTTGCTATTCATACCAAGACCTTGTGTCTACCTGCAAGCCATTTGGGTCAACACTAATTTTGTCAGGATTCTCTATACATGCATCTACGGAGATATTAAAAGGGAAGTTGTTTGAAATTTCACAGAAATCATCTCCTTTCCCATATTCCTGAGTTATGTAGATAGTCCCTTCAACTCCAATGGTGATACCATTTTTCTCAAGATACTCAATCTCCATTTTTTCAGGAGATATTTCCTCTACGATTACTCGATGAGCTAGTATCATCAATTCATCTGGCGATGAGTTGATGACGGCTTCAAAAACACGATCTTGTATATCGTACTCTAGCTTTTCTACGACATTTTGCTCCAATGTATCAAGCTCCTCTA
>NZ_JAUOQE010000051.1 GCF_030547545.1 Amphritea sp. 1_MG-2023 | reverse complement strand
AAAGAGATTTTCTTGACTCGAATGGATGGATTGATGCCTTGGGGTCAACTTGAAGCCGTTATTGAACCCTTCTATCCAAAAGCAGGGAAAGAAAGAAGACCGTATCCGCTGTCGACGATGTTTCGTATTCACTGCATGCAGCATTGGTACAATATGAGCGACCCTGCCATGGAATATGCACTTTATGAAATCTTTTCAATGCGTTTGTTTGCCGGGTTGTCCTTGGACAGTGCAATTCCTGACCATACTACAATTATGAATTTTAGGCATTTATTGGAAAAGCATAAGCTGTCCCGTCAGCTGTTTAAGGAGGTCAATAAATGGTTATCCAGTGCAGGAATTTATTTAAAAGAAGGGACGATCGTTGATGCCACTATTATTGAAGCGGCTAGCTCAACGAAGAATAAGGCGAAAGCACGGGACCCCGAAATGCACCAGACTCAGAAAGGAAAGCAGTGGCTTTTCGGGTTAAAAGCCCATATTGGCGTCGACGCCAGAACAGGGCTAACTCACAGTTTAAGCACGACAGCCGCCAACGTACACGACATCACAGAAACAGAACATCTGCTTCATGGCGAGGAGACCTTTATCTCGGCGGATTCAGGTTATCGAGGCGCACAAAAATGAGAGGAACTAAAAGACATCGAGGCGGATTGGCTGATTGCGCTATTTATAAAAAGAAAGGGCCAAGTAAAGTACGTCTTCTCAAGAAACACCCGAGAATAAACAAGCAACCCATCCGAACGGAATACCTCAAAGCCAGTATCCGAGCAAAAGTAGAGCACCCGTTTCGGATCATAAAACGTCAGTTTGGTTTTAGGAAAGCCATCTATCGAGGACTGGCTAAAAACGATAACAAGTTGGCGATGCTGTTTGCCTTAGCCAATGTGTTTAGGGTTGACCAGATGATATGGGGGGCAAGGGGTTAATCCGTTTAAAATCCACTAAACAAGGCTAAATAAGCTTGTTTAGTAGTGAAAAGCATCAAAAAAGTAGCATCCTGTGCTTTTTTATTCGAAAGAGAGAGGTTGAGTGTTTTGCGACTTCTTAATCGCATCTTCCCTATCATCTGCGCTGGAAACCAGCGCCGACCTTGCAGTAGGCAGCTGACGATCTGTTGTAGCTTTTTTTCACAAACATGACGGGTAATCACCTCGGTTAAATCTTTTCCAAGAATTCCCTGGGTAGCCTCGTGATAAATGACATCATGAATAACAACGATCGGTAGATCCGTAAACGCTGCAGCTAACTCGGCCAACCCGGCACGACCACTACTACCAGGCAATCTGATATCCCAAAAAACTAATGGAGGTTGAAATCACTGATAGGTAGTTTCAATCTGCTGGAAAAGTGCGTCAAAGTTTTCGACCTTACTGATCTCGACTCGGGAATTGCAGGAACATATTGCTCGTTGCAGGGCTGAGGCAAAGATTGGATAGCTATCAGCAAGAATCACTTGCTTCATTTCATCATCAACCGTTTAACCAAGAAAAACTCATCTTTCGATGACGCCCCGACTTATAGATTCCTGGACAAATCGACAGCACATAACAAAATCGCAAATATTGCAGTAAAGTTAGATCCACGATTACTCCTTCATAGCAACGGATGACTCCGAATGCGGCTCGTAGAGCCCTTCGAAACGGGCACTCATGATGATAAATATCGCCATTACCAACGACACTACGACACTAAACCCGAACAGGCCGTCATGCCCCATTGCATCCATCACTTGGGAACTGATCAAAGGACCCAGTACCGCCCCGAACGAATAGAGCAACAGAAGGTTAGCTGCCACCGGAACTCGATCCTGTTGAGATACATGGTCATTTGCATGTGCATTGGAAAGAGTATAGATGGAAAGACTCAAGCCACCATAGATTGTCACCAGTATGAAAAGCGTCAGCCGCTCTTCCACCAAATCTGTGAGAAACAAACCACTGATTAGAGAGGTCCCCAACAGAAGCACAATGCTTACCCCTCGCCGGCCCAAGCGATCCGACACTCGACCAATGACAACCTGAACCAACAACGCTCCGATAACCCAGAGCCCCATAAAGAACGAGATATCTGACGTCGACAACCCGCTCTGAGCTCCGTAGACCGGACCTAGCCCATAAAACGCACCGCTAATCAGACCGCTAGTCACACAACCCATCGCCCCCGTCGGGCAGACACAAATCAACCTGATAATACTAAAACGCCCCGGACAACCTGACAGTGGTTTTGAACGACGTGAAAGCACCACCGGAATCAAGGCTAGAGAAAAAAGAACGCACATAATGGAATAGATTTTGAAATCATCAGCCGGAGCCAGATTCAACAGCAATTGACCTCCAGCCTGAGAGCAATAAAGGATAGTCATATACAAACCTAGCATCATACCCCGTTGCTGGTTCGAGGACGCACCGTTAAGCCAGGACTCAGAAACCATGAAAAGCCCCACGGCACAGGCGCCGCACACGATCCTTAGCACAGCCCATAGGGTTAGATCAAAAACCATTCCGAACGTCACTGCACAGACCGATAACAGGGATGCTAAGGCGGCATAAACCCGGATCTGGCCGACACTGGTTATAAGTCGAGGCATAATCAAGCAGCCAAGCCACTGCCCAGTAAAGTAACAGGACATGACGATCCCCACCATGGAGGACAGGTACCCCTCTTCGGCGACTCGCAAGGAGACTACCGTGTTAAACAGGCCGATGGCGAGCGACAACAACATCGTCGCAATCAGTAGCGCTAACACAGGCAAAAAAACCATCATAATAAACCTCATACGATCAAGTACAGCGCCACAAAAAAAAATCAAGAACCTTCTAAGTTCCATTTCCCCAAGCTACCGCACGCATAAGGCCATGACAGAAATTCAAATTTTGCCAAAGAATGATATACGCGACTTTGTACCCCTCGTTAAATACTGGATTAAAGCTCGAGAAGCCAAACTTGCTTTAAAGCTGTAAAAACACTGCTGCCTCATATGGCTACAACATTGAGTTAGTAGTATAAAAAGCACAGGTTCCGAAAGGCACCTGTGAAGGGTTCAGCGTTACAATAAAAAGCATGGCTCTGACTGTTAGATGCCGAATAGCTTGGCCCACAGTTTACAATCATCACAATGCCACGAAGCAAGAGAAAAAGTAGCGTCTAAACTTTTCACTGCAGCTGTCCTCTATCATAAGTAAGCAGCAGTGAACAAATATCATATTAATCGACATATTTGTTACAATTTTCGACATGGTTTATAATTTTCGAATATATTCAATTCGATAGGCTTTTGAACCAGATAAAAAAGCATCGCTCAAGGATTGATCGGCCCTTAGGATGAGCACGTCACTATTACTCATCGTTATGTCTAATGCCAGAAAAGGTACCAAAATTGTGAAACACTATTGTTTCTTGTTACTGCCTGAATTTAGTAACCTCTGTTTATTCAATTCAATAGAGCCTTTGCGGGCAGCAAACAGTTTTATTAATGGGCAGGGCTACCGATGGTCGCTGATCTCGATGGATGGCTCATCGGTAACAAGCTCCAGCAGCTTCGATATGCGAGTAGACTTCAGTGTTGATGAAATGCTTCTTACAGAACAACCTGATGCATTGATTGTGTTGGCAAGCTATAACTATCAACGCCACAGTTCCCAGGATGTAATACGTAAACTGCGCGCACTGAGGAGCAGGATACCGGTGCTTGGCGGGCTTGATGCAGGCAGTTATCCTTTGGCCAAAGCCGGATTATTAAACGGTTATCAAGCAACCATTCATTGGGCGGAAATTGATACCTTCATCGAGAAGTTCCATGAAATTATAGTCAGTAATAGTCGTTACGTTATCGACCGCAACCGAATTACCTCTGGCGGAGCAACCACCGCACTTGATCTGATGTTGGCAATCATCAGGAGGGACTTTGGCCAGGAGACTGCTATTGCTGTTTCGGAGCTGTTAATTTTTGACACTGAACGTTCCGGAAGTACTCCTCAAAGGGAACGTATTCCGGCCATGATTGAAAGTAAAATACCACGCCTAGCCAGAGCTATAAAATTAATGGAACGGAATATTGAGAGTCCACTGCCGATAAAGGAGATATCTAGCCTGACAGGAATTTCACAACGTCAACTAGAGCGCGACTTCAAAGAAAACCTCGGTACCACAGCTACACATTACTACTCAAGACTGAGGGTTATGTTTGCCCAGAGGCTGCTAACAGAAACAGGTTTAAGCATTACAGAGATTGCTATACGGGCTGGCTACACATCGCGAGCCTCTTTTATAAGGACGTATAAGGTCGTATTTAACAAGCGCCCTTCCGATGAGAGATACGGCTAAGGCTTTTATGATTAAGCCCCCCTGCATAAGATAATCCTAACCCTCATGATTTAAGGAGTGTTCGATAGATCACCAGCTCACCTTCGCCTACAGTGAATACTGTTTTAAGCGCAGCCAAATCCGAAAAGAGAAATTTCTAGGGCGTATGGAATCGAGATAAAATCAGTCTGTATGCCTGAAAGGACGTGTACATGATAAAAAAACGAGAAAATTGTGGCGTTTATGAGGCCGAATAGCTTTGGTATGTGCTACCGTTCAATTAGCAGGCATTAATTACAAAATTTTTAAATAGGTTTGATTGACAAATAAAAAGTCATCTATAGATAAACATTATCTCGTAGCAAAGACTAGGAAATCTAAAAAACGACGATAGAAGCATCGTCGTTTTTTATAAATAATACATTATAGATATGTCATTATGATTCTTTAAAAGTCATCCCCGGTTCTTCTATTGCAATCAATGCACTCTCATCATCTTCCGTAGCTTTAACTTTTAGATCATCAACTTGATACTCAGGATAATCTTCCTTCAGCCACTTTAATAGCGATAAGAAAGAAACCCCCATAATAAATACTAATGGGACACCCACTATTAAACTCGCCGTTTTTATCGGAGCCAAACCACCAGCGTTCATAAGTATCAGTCCAGTACCACCAAGTGCTATAGCCCAGAATAGACGATTTGATCGAGATGGCTCCTGGCCTTCTTTAAGCTCCTTTGATGTAATCGAGGCTAGTACATACGCTGAAGAATCAACTGTAGTACCAGAGTACACAAAGCCAACCAGAATAAATAGAGGAAGAATTAACCACTCCAGTGGTAATTGCATCAGAACCCCTAAAATAGCAACTGATGCACTTTCATCTTTGATTGTATCTATTACAGGGTACAGACCATTTAACTCTGCATACATTGTATTATTACCAAACAACATAAAGAACAACATACAACCAGCACTACCTGCAATTGTAACAGTTAATCCAATATCACGAAAAGTACGTCCTTTAGAAATTCGGGCAATAAAGATTCCCATATAAGGCCCATAAGCAACCCACCAGGCCCAATAGAATATTGTCCACCATTGAGGGAACATACTCTGACCAATAGCGTCTGTATAAAAGGTCATACGGGTAAACTCAGACAACATAAGACCAACGCTATCCGTAAATAGATTCAACATAAAATAAGTTGGGCCGCCTATAAAAACAATAGAGCAGAGGATTATCAGCGTAATAAGATTAATATCACTAAGTACTTTAATGCCTTTCTTCAAGCCCAGAGTAACAGAAGTTACAAAGATACAGGTCCAAACTACCACTACTGTGATATCAATTACGGGTGTATGAGCTACGCCAATTAACTGACTCAGAGCTTCGGCAAGCATGGGAGTACCCGAGGCTAGTGTTGTACCAGTACCTCCGACTAAACCAAAAACCAGCAAGATATCTATAATTTTACCGATAGTACCCTTGGAGTTCTTTTCACCAATGACACCGGCGCATGCAGTACTTAGCCTTAATCCACCTTTTTTCCGATTGTAATATGCGTAACCAATAGGGAAGGCTGTGAGGCTATAAAAAGCCCAGGCTAGAGGCCCCCAATGAAACATCCCGTACATGGCTGCATATTGAGCTGCAGCCTGACTCTTGGCCTCTAAACCAAAAGGAGGTGATGTATAATAATAGGTCCATTCAATTGATGACCAGTAAATTAACGATGTACCAATACCAGAACAGAAGAACATGGCAATCCAGCTAATTCGACTAAATTCGGGGCTAGCTTCAGCACCACCGAGCCTTACACTTCCGAATTTACCGAGCGATATCCAGATTACAGAGGCAAAGAAGATCACACCAGCCCAAATATAGACAAAACCAAATTGATTGGTTACAAAGTTAAAAATATTTTTAATTACACCCTGTGAGCTTTCCTCAAAAGTGATCATAAACATAATCACCGCTGTTACAACTAAACTAGCAGGCCAGAATATTTTTTTATCTATAGGTGCTTCTTTATTTAGCACCTCTCCATTTTTTTTTATTTCATTCATAATGTTTCCGCTTATTTTTATTTAATTAACTGGAAAAGCTTTTTACTATTAGTTTGTATTGAATTATTTAGTAGCCCCTCCATTCAGGGTCTCTTTTTTCCAAGAAAGCGTTAGCACCTTCAACGGCATCACTACTGTTAAGCATTTTCATAAAATGGGGCCACGACTCTTTTCTAAGTTCGTCATAGGACTCTTTAAATGTTAAGCGCTCTGTTAGATGAACCGCTTCTTTTACAGCCTCAAGTGATAGAGGCGCAGAGGACACTAATTCTTGAGCAAAACTACGGGCCGTTTCCATAAGCTGAGCCGCGGGAACTACATCATTAATAAGACCGAATGAAGCTAGCTCCTGAGCACTATGACGTCGCCCCATCATCAATATTTCCATAGCTTTTTGATGAGGTAATAGCTTAGGTAACATAAATGTTGCTATATCAGGTGCAATACCAATGCGAACTTCAGGTAGCATAAATTCCGCATGATCTGCCGCCAGTATAAAATCAGCACGCAATAACATTTCAAATCCAGCACCGACAGCCAGGCCATTTACAGCGCAAATCACAGGTTTATGAAGATCTTTCATTTCAGTAAATCCACAAAAGCCCCCCTCACCAAAATCACCGATGAACTCCTCACCACCTGCTACTGCATTCAGGTCCCAACCTGCAGAAAAAAACTTATCCCCGGTACCTGTAAGAATAGCCACTCTCAGGCTTGGGTCATCTCTGAATTCAGCAAACACCTTTCCCATATCTGCACTTAACTTGGCATCAATTGTATTTGCTTTAGGACGGTCCAAAACAATCTCTAGGATTTGTCCATTACGTGTAATCTTTAAATTCTTATTCATAAATGCTCCAAAGCGATACACCCAGAACCTAAAAAATTATGCTTTATCAAACCTGCACTACACGAGCGACAAGCTGCTTTATGACTACAGTCAAGTCTTTATCAATCAATAATGATTTATTAAAGAGACGCAAGCGCATAAAAAAGCGACATAATTGTATGATTTATCGACAAAGAAAGAATATTTCAGACTAAATACGCATCTAATAAGGACTAGTAAGACCGTCACTCAGTGACGCAATAAGAAAAGTCAAGACGAATCGGGGGAGGCCTGAAATAGGTTTGAGATTGAAGTGAGCTGAATTGGTTGACCAGTCTCTCCCTCTTGAGACTAGTGACTTGATGAAAAACGATAATAAATTAGACATGTTCGCTCTTGCTAACATTGCACGAGTCGATCAGATGTTAAGAGCATAGGGTTAGTCCGTCTGAATGCTAAGAAACCAGCATTCAGACCTAGAAATCAGAGGAATTAGCAGCGTCTTGTTCGGGATTAAGATAAAACAATGAAGTTAGACCGCATTTTGTAACTTAATCGCAGGTTCCTTCGTTGCCATTTGTTGTTGTATTCAACTTCAATTATCTGCTTTTTTGATGTATTTTTGTCGAATATGAAAACATTAATGTCTTTTAGTGTGACATTCTATTCTGTTTCCTTATTTACAATGATTTTTCTCTTACTTAGATATTCTGTGTTGTTTCACTATTTATAAAAAGTAGTTCCAGCTGCGAAAGTTGAGTTTGGCTGGTCTTGTCGAGATAGTCGCAGTCTATTTCTGTTCAGTTTGCTGGGATTTTTAATGGCGTTTAAGGATAAGTTGAAGCGGGATTAATGCCGTTTACTTAAGTGTTCTTAAAGCATTTATTAGTGTTTCTACATCAGAGCTTTCGTGAGAATAATTACAAATAAAGTTTTCGTATCAGGAGCTAATTAGTATGTCATTTTCTAGTTTTCTAAGGCCCCGAAGCATTGCTGTAATCGGAGGTCGTGAGGCCGAAGAGGTGGTTCGCCAGTGCATTAAGGCAGGCTTTAAAGGTGATATCTGGCCGGTACATCCGAAAAAGGATCAGGTGGAGGGGTTGCCTGTCTATCGTTCAGTACAGGATCTTCCTGCTGCTCCTGATGCTGCCTATGTCGCAGTAAACCGCAACCTGACAGTATCGATCATTGCGGAGCTTGCAGAGCTAGGTGCTGGTGGTGCGATCTGTTATGCCACTGGGTTCTCTGAATCCGGCGAAGAGGGACAGCAGCTCGAGCAGCGCCTGAGAGAAGCATCCGGTAATATGCCACTGCTGGGGCCTAACTGCTACGGCATGCTTAACTATCTGGATCAGGCGGCTCTGTGGCCTGATCAGCATGGTGGCGAGGCGGTAGAATCTGGGGTGGCGATCATTACTCAGTCATCCAATGTTGCGGTTAACTTCACTATGCAGCAACGTGGCTTGCCGCTGGCTTATGTTGTGTCATTGGGCAATAAGCTGAAGTTTGATCTACAGGATGCGATCCGTGAATTTGCGCAGCAGGATAGCGTGACAGCGATCGGGCTTTACATCGAGGGAATTAGCGACCCAGTTGCTTTTGAAAGTGCGGTCGATTTTGCCCGTGAACTGGGTAAGCCTGTAGTCGCGATCAAGTCAGGCCGATCCGATGCTGCGCAGAAAATGGCGCTTTCCCATACCGCCTCATTGGCTGGTTCCGATGAGCTGATCAACGCTCTGTTTTTCCGAGCAGGTGTAGGTCGGGTCTATTCAATGGAAGCTATGATCGAATCATTAAAGGTATTGCATCTTTATGGTCCGCTGGCCGGTTACAAGCTGGCCGCTATGAGTCCTTCCGGTGGTGATGGTGCGCTAGTAGCTGACGGGCTGGAAGATTCTCGGCTGGAGCTGGCAACCTTGTCGGAGCCTCATCATAAACAGGTGGAAGCAACCGTTCATGAACTGGTGACTGTATCCAATCCTTTTGATTATCAGCTATTTGACTGGGCTGACCAAGAGCGCCTGAAGGCCACATTTGCTGCGTTTATCGGCAGTGATTTCGATATCTCACTGTGCCTGTTTGATTATCCTCGTGGCGATCGTTGCGATGCCGCTGCCTGGATGCCTGCACAGAATGCGCTTATTGATGCAGTTGCCGAAACCGGTGCCCGTGGCGCGGTGTTGTCGATGCTGCCGGAAGATATGCCGGAACAAACCGCCAAGTTGTTGATGGCTAAGGGCGTTGTGCCTTTGGCTGGCCTTGATGCCAGCTTGCAGGGTATTGAAGCTGCTGCCGATATTGGCCGAGCCTGGAGTCAACCAAAGGCCTTGCCGCTGCTAAAAGCCAAACCTGATTTCAATACCGAAGAGCTGAAAGTGTTGGATGAGGCGGAATCCAAGCGCCGCCTGGCCAGTTATGGGCTGAGTGTGCCTGATAGCCGGATTGTCACTGCTACCGGGCAGGCCGCGGATGCTGCTGCAGAGCTGGGTTACCCGTTGGTGGTTAAGGCCCTGGGGGTGGCGCATAAAACGGATGTTGGGGCAGTGAAACTGAACCTGACAAATGCTGACCAGGTGAGTGAGGCGGTGCAGCAGATGGCACATCTGGCCGATCGTTTCCTGATCGAGAAGATGGTCGATGATGTGGTCGCAGAAGTGATAGTCGGTGTGGTACGCGATGAGCAGTTTGGTCCTTACCTGGTGGTTGGTGCCGGTGGCGTACTGGTGGAAATTATGCGTGACAGCAAGTCTCTGTTGCTACCGGTAGCTAGCGAGGAGATCAGGGCTGCGCTGATGCAACTGAGAAGTGCTGCGCTGTTTAAGGGTTTCCGTGGCAAAGCTGAAGCCGACATTGACGCGGCAGTGGATGCGGTCGTATCGATTGCCCGGTTCGTGCAGGAAAACTTTGATCAGATTGCGGAGCTGGATGTTAATCCACTGCTGTTACGGGCCAAAGGTAAAGGTGCAGTAGCGGCTGATGCCCTGTTGCGGATAGCAGAATAAATGGCTGTCAGCAGAATCCAATAATAACGAATAAACAGCTTCGCATCATTAAAATGATGTCTGAGCAGGAGACACAGATGAACGAATTCTTACATGTAACCCGTAACGGACAGATCCTTGAAATTGTGTTGGATCGTCCAAAAGGAAACGCCATTGACGCTAAGCTGAGTCGCGAAATGGGCCAGGTGTTTGCAGAGTTTCGGGATGATCCGGAGCTGCGGGTGGCAATTCTGACCGGAGCCGGTGAAAAGTTTTTCTGCGGCGGCTGGGACCTGAATGCGGTTGCCGATGGTGAAGAATACACCGGTGACTTCGGTGAAGGTGGCTTTGGCGGTTTTCCAGAGATGGACAGCCTGCTGAAACCGGTGATCTGTGCCGTTAACGGTTATGCCCTGGGTGCCGGATTTGAAATGCTGCTGCGCTCTGACTTTATTGTTGCTGCTGATAATGCCCAGTTCTGGTTGCCGGAAGCGCAACTGGGTGTGGCTCCAGATATCGCGAGCTTTCTGTTACCAAAAATGATGTCTCGGGTGAAGGCGATGGAAATTCTTCTCGCTGGCAAGCGCTTAACCGCTGACGATGTTGCTGAACTTGGTCTGGTGAACAGTGTAGTACCGCAGGCTGAGTTGATGGATGAGGCCCGGAAACTGGCGCAACAGATCATGAAGTCGGCGCCGTTATCGGTGGCTGCTATTAAAGAAGTGATTCGTGAAACCGAACAGCTCTCATTCAATGAGTGTTATCGGGATCTTCGTGAAGGTGTCTGGCCGGAGTTCAGCAAAATGCTGGCCAGTGATGATGCGACTGAAGGTGCAAAAGCATTTCAGGATCGTAGGGATCCAGCCTGGAAAGGGCAATGAGATTGGAATTCTCAACTAAACATTAATAACAACAGATGAGTTAGAGGTTATCACCGATGGATTTTCAACTGACTGAAGAGCACCAGATGCTGATTGATTCTGTCAATGCCTTTGTCGAAAAAGAGCTGCTGCCCTATGAAGCAGAAGTAGATATCAAGGGTGAGGTGCCAGCAGAGCTGGCAGAACAGATTCGAAATAAGGCACTGGAGGCTGGTTTTTACGCCTTCAATATGCCTGAAGAAGTAGGTGGTCCGGGGCTTGATTACGTATCCCAGGCCCTGATTGAACGTGAGCTGTCCAAGGTCAGTTGGGCGCTGCACGTTTATGTTGCCCGTCCAAGTAAGATCCTGATGGCCTGTAAGGGCGATCAGATTGAAGAATACCTGCTGCCTTGCGTGCGCGGTGAGAAAAGTGATTGTTTTGCCCTGACTGAGCCGGATGCCGGTTCTGATGCGGCAGGTATCAAAACCCGTGCAGTCAAGGATGGTGATGACTATGTCCTGAAGGGTAGTAAGCATTTCATCAGCCATGCCGGCGATGCGGACTTTGCCATCGTATTCGCCGTGACTGGTGTCAGCGAAGTGAATGGACGTCAGCGTAATGAAGTGACAGCTTTCCTGGTTGATACCGACACTCCGGGGCTGGATATCCGTAAAGGACCGGTATGTGTCAGTAACCGCGGTTATCACCAATATGAACTGTTCTTCGATGACTGCCGCGTTCCGGCCAGTAAGGTGCTGGGTGAGATCGGCAAAGGCTGGACAGTGGCTAACGACTGGCTGACGGCTGGCCGGGTGATGGTTGCCGCGAACTGTGTTGGTCAGTCACAACGGGCGATGGATCTGTCGATCGAATGGGCTGCTGAGCGTAAGCAGTTTGGCAAGGCGATCGGTAAAAACCAGGGCGTTTCTTTCAAGCTGGCGGATATGGCGACGAAGATCCGGGCGGCAGACCTGCTGACCCTATTTTCTGCCCAGAAAATGGATCTTGGCACTATGACCGATGGCGATGCCGGTATGGCTAAGCTGTTTGCCAGTGAAACTCTGGCCCAGGTCACCGATGAAGCGGTTCAGATCTTTGGTGGGATGGGGCTGATGGATGAATTACCACTGGAGCGGTTGTGGCGTAACGCCCGAATCGAGCGTATCTGGGAAGGTACTTCCGAGATTCAGCGACACATTATCTCCCGTGAACTGTTGCGTGCCCACGAGGCATAAAACAGTTTCTGGTTTGGCTGGGCGCCTTGCGGGGCGCTGGTTTTAAGGAATACGCAGATGCAAGAGTTAATCAGGTTCGAGTGCGATAAGCAGGTCGCTACGCTCACCATAAATCGGCCGAAGGAACTTAACTCTCTGTCCGAAGCGGCATTTCTTGAACTGAAGCAGGCTCTGCTGAGCCTGCACCAAAACCAGGACATAAAGCTGGTGGTACTCAGGGGAGAGGGAAAGGCATTTTGTGCCGGTGGCGATATTGGTTTCTTTTCCCGCATAGTCACTTTACCTGTGGCTGAGCGTGCCGATGCGGTGCGCGGCTATATCGGACTGGCCCATGAAGTGGTTGAGCTGTTGGCGGGCTTGCCAGTACCACTGATGGTCGTCGTGCAGGGGGCCGCTGCAGGCTTCGGCCTCAGTCTTTGCTGCCTTGCTGACCTGCTGGTGGTGACGGATAACAGCCGCTTTGTACCAGCCTATATCGGCCTGGGGGCGACCCCGGATGGTGGCTTGTCGCTGACTTTGCCAGGGAAGATCGGCCGTGGCCGGGCAACACAACTGTTGCTCAGTAACAGTAGCTTTGATGCTCATCAGGCTGAGTCCTGGGGGCTGGCCAGCACAGTAATTGCAGCTGAAGAGCTGGACAACACAGTGCAGAACTACGCACATAAGATTGCTGAAAATCCAGGGACTGCAGTAAGTAATACCCTGCAGTTACTGAAACAGAAACAGCTAGCTGAACTGAAAACTCGATTGCAGCACGAGTTGGAATCTTTTGCCGTTTGTGCTGCGACAGCTGATTTCGAAGAAGGCGTTAATGCTTTCACTAATCAGCGCAAGCCGCAGTTCAGCTAATCCGGTTAGAGCCCGGAGCTGAACTAAGAAAAATATACAAAATAAGAATTGTTGTATTGGTTTACATCAATGAGGAGTCGAGCATGTTAAAAACACGGGTAACTGAACTATTCAACATCGAGCACCCGGTTATTCAGGGTGGAATGCAGCGTGTATCCACTGCAGAGCTGGTATCGGCTGTGGCGAATGCCGGCGCTTTGGGTTTTCTGAGTGCGTTAACTCAGCCGACCCCGGAAGCATTGGCGGCGGAGATAAAACGTACCCAGTCAATGACCGATAAGCCTTTTGGTGTCAACCTGACAATCCTTCCGACCCTAACTCCACCACCTTATGAAGAGTATGCACGGGTGATCGCTGAGTCTGGCGTTAAAGTGGTAGAAACAGCCGGTCGCAGTCCGGAACCTTTTATGCAGTTGTTCAACGAGGCGGGCATTAAAGTGATTCATAAATGCACCTCTGTGCGCCATGCCAAAAAAGCTCAGGCCGTTGGCTGTGCAGCAGTCACCATTGATGGTTTTGAAGCCGCCGGTCACCCGGGTGAAGATGATATCCCATCCCTGGTACTGGTGCCCAGATCAGTAGATGAGCTGGATATTCCAGTGATTGCCTGTGGCGGTTTCAGTGATGGTCGTAGCTTGGCA
Source organism: Amphritea sp. 1_MG-2023 (assembly GCF_030547545.1). GTDB lineage: Bacteria > Pseudomonadota > Gammaproteobacteria > Pseudomonadales > Balneatricaceae > Amphritea. The sequence continues at coordinate 8,285 of NZ_JAUOQE010000051.1, read as the reverse complement.
GCAGCGCTGGCGCTGGGAGCTGATGCCATCAGTATGGGGACCCGTTTTGTCGGTACTCAGGAGAGTCCGGTACACAACAATCTTAAGCAGAAATTGGTAGAAGCATCTGAACTGGATACGCAGCTTATCTTCCGTAAGTTTCGCAATACTGCTCGGGTATTTAAGAACAGTGTTTCCGTAGAAGTTGCTGAAATTGAAAGCCGAGAAGGCACCGAGTTCTCAGATGTTGCTGAGCTAGTAGCAGGTAAGCGCGGCGCAGTGGTGCTGGAAACCGGCGAAATGGAACAAGGCATCTGGTGGGCAGGTATCTCTGCTGGCCTTATCTATGACGTACCTACTGTAGCGCAATTGGTAACTCGCATTGTTGATGATGCGCAGGAAATTATTACCGGGCGTCTGGCTGCATTTACTAAATAATAACCGGATAACCAGGAGAATAATTATGTTGAATCAGGTTTATATCGTATCCGGAACCCGCACAGCAATTGCTGATTATGGCTCTGGTCTGAGTAAGTATGCACCAACACAGCTGGCAACTGCCGTGACCCGGGAAGCTATTGAGCGTTCAGGTATTGCTGCCGGAGAGTTTGAGCAGGCGGTATTTGGTAATGTGCTTCATACCGAAGCAAGGGATATGTACATATCCCGCGTAGCAGCAATTGAAGCGGGCATGCCGGTTCACTCCCGTGCGCTGACTCTAAACCGACTGTGTGGTAGCGGTTTGCAAGCCATTATTACAGCCACCCAGATGTTACAGCTGGGTGATGCTGCGACTGCAGTTGCCGGGGGGGCAGAAAGCATGACAAATGCTGGTTACCTGCTACCGAATCTACGCTTTGGTAAACGTATGGGCGATGCTCAGGCAATCGATATGATGACCGGTGTACTAACTGATCCGTTCGGTAATGGCCATATGGGAATAACTGCAGAAAATGTTGCTCGTGAATACGGTATTAGCCGGGATCAGCAGGATGAATATGCATTGTTAAGCCACCAAAGGGCTGCCACAGCAATCAGCTCTGGTCATTTTGATTCACAGATTCTGCCACTGGAAGTAAACCCGCGGCGTCCCGGCAAGCTATTTCGTCAGGATGAACATGTGCGTTCGAACCCGGCAAGTGAAGACTTTTCCAGCCTTCGCCCGGCGTTTGAACGTGATGGAACAGTTACACCAGGCAATGCCTCCAGCCTGAATGATGGTGCCGCAGCAGTCACACTGGTAACAGAAGCAGCGGTGAATAACCTTGGGGTGAAACCTCTGGCTAGAATTGTAGCGTACGGCCATTCCGGAGTTGCTCCGGAAGTGATGGGCATGGGGCCGGTAGATGCTGTGCATCAGGTACTGGATCGGGCCGGTTTAAGTCTTACTGATATAGATTTGATTGAGTCCAACGAAGCTTTTGCTGCCCAGGCATGTGCAGTTGCGTCGCAGCTGGATTTCCCTGCTGAGAAAGTGAATCCAAATGGTGGTGCAATTGCGCTGGGCCATCCAATTGGCGCCACTGGTGCGATTCTGGTGGTTAAAGCACTCTATGAGTTGCAACGTACCAATGGTCGCTATGGCCTTATCACTATGTGTATCGGTGGCGGTCAGGGCATTGCCCTTATCATCGAGCGGCAATGATATCGCTTGTGGTTTAACCACCAGCTTTAATACACCTTAAACTTTTTTTAATACTATGCATGTCGGGCTTAGTGATTTAAATCTCAAGCCCGGGGATGCCGTGTTTCTGATCTCAGCACTAAGAGGGCACGAACAATGTTCGCAGGCAATAAAATAACAATCCAACGGCTGGAGTCCGGCATTGTCGAGCTGAGCTTTGATGCCCGCAATGCCAGTGTAAATACATTTAATACAGAGACTCTGAGTGAATTAAAACAGGCTCTGAAAAAACTTTCTGATTCGCCAGATATCAGTGGCTGTTTAATAACCAGTATGAAACCGACTTTCATCGTCGGAGCTGATATAGCCGAGTTTAGCGAGTGTTTTACTCGCAGCCCTGTAGAGCTTAAACAATGGTTAATGGCAACCCATGAGCTGTTTAGTACACTTGAGAACTTACAGTACCCTACGGTTTCAGCTATTAACGGTATGGCGTTAGGCGGTGGATTTGAACTGGCCCTAGCTACAGATTTTCGAGTTTTGGCTGAAGATGCCCGTGTCGGCTTGCCGGAAGTTAACCTAGGAATATGTCCTGGGTGGGGTGGAACCGTTCGCCTGAGTCGACTGATCGGGGTTGAGGCCGCATTGCCGTGGATGTTGCAAGGTAAACCGCAGAAAGCTGCTGCTGCGTTTCAGGCCGGGGCGGTGGACCGTGTCGTACCGGCTGGCGAATTACGGCAGGCGGCGCTGGAGCTGCTCGGTCAGGCGATCTCCGGTGAATTGTGTTACACCAAAAAGAGTATGCGCAAGCAGGAGCCTGAAAATAATTGTTTAACCCCGAACTCTGGGCTTACGGCTATTATTGAAAATCAAAACCGCAGGCTGGATCCTGATTATCCGGCTGCGGGAGCCATTCTGAATATGGTGATACAGCATGCGGGTCTGCCATTTCAGCAGGCGCTGGATGTTGAGGCTGAGTGTTTTGTCGGTCTGGCTCAAAGTGAGACAGCGAAAAGCCTGATTGGTCTGTTCTTTAATGATCAGTTGCTGAAGAAAAAGGCTAGGGACTGGTGTGAAAAAGCCGAGCCGGTGAAGCAGGCTGCTGTCTTAGGCGCTGGAATTATGGGAGGAGGCGTGGCGTTCCAGTCAGCTTCTACCGGTACTCCGATTCTGATGAAAGATATTCGTGACGAAGCGCTTGAGCTTGGTACTAAAACTGCAGAAAAACTGTTGGATAAACGTATTGAAAAGGGGCGTTTGGACATTACCGGAAAAGAGCGGGTAATGGATGCGATTCATCCCACTCTGAATTACAGTGATTTTGCTGCAGTTGATCTGGTAGTTGAAGCGGTAGTCGAGAACCCGGATATAAAAGCTGCAGTACTGAGTGAAGTTGAGAGCAGCGTTGCTGAATCTGCTGTAGTGGCTTCCAATACTTCTACGATATCCATCGATCTGCTGGCACAAAACGTGAAACGACCGGAAATGTTGTGTGGAATGCATTTCTTCAATCCGGTTCATCTGATGCCGCTGGTCGAGGTGATTCGTGGTAGCAAAACTTCAGATAAAGCTATTTCCCGTACGGTTGCTTATGCGATGTCGATGGGCAAGACCCCGATAGTAGTAAATGACTGCCCCGGATTTTTGGTGAACCGCATTCTTTTCCCTTACTTTAATGGATTTAATCGGTTACTGCTGGACGGTGTGGATTTCCAGCGTATCGACCAAGTGATGGAACAGTTTGGCTGGCCGATGGGACCTGCGTATCTGGCCGATGTGGTGGGCATAGATACAATGGTTCATGCCGATCAGGTGCTTCAGGCAGGCTTTCCTCAGCGGATGAAACATGCCGGCACGGTGATTATGGAGGAGTTGCTTGCTGAAGGTTGTCTAGGTCAGAAAAGTGATCGGGGTTTTTATGCCTATGGTGTGAGTGACAGTGGTCGCCGATATCGTGAGCCGACCGCACTGGCTAAAGATCTAACAGTTATTCATCGACAGGATAATGTTCAGGTCAGCGATCAGGATATTATAGATCGGATGATGATTCCGCTCTGCCTTGAGGCGGTTCGCTGTCTTGAGGATGGCATCGTAGATACTGCCGCAGAGGTAGATATGGGGTTGATTATGGGACTGGGCTTTCCCCGCTTTAGAGGGGGCGCTTTACGCTATATTCAGTCAGTTGGGTTGGGGGAATTTTGTTCCCGGGCCGATAGGTACAGCCAGTACGGCGCGCTCTATGAGGTGACAGAGGGACTGCGTGAAAGGATGGCTAACGCGCGGATGTTCTATTCCTAACACAGTTATCAGCATGTCCTTGAGTTGAAGTACCCAGCAAGGATATGCAAACAAAAATAAAAAAGTTCAGCCCGGCGTCGGGTTGAATAGATTGAACTCTGCAGAGGGGGTTTTATGAAGGTATTAGTTACAGTTAAACGAGTGATCGACTACAACGTCAAAGTGCGGGTTAAATCAGATCATTCCGATGTGGATCTGGGCAATGTGAAGATGGCTCTGAATCCGTTTTGTGAAATAGCGGTGGAAGAAGCGGTACGTCTGAAAGAGGCCGGTTCTGCAGCAGAAGTTGTCGTAGTGTCTGTAGGACGGAAGGCTTGTCAGGAACAGGTTCGAACAGCGCTTGCGCTGGGGGCGGACCGAGGTATTCATATTGAGACCGAGGCTTCGCCGGAATCTCTTAATGTTGCAAAACTGCTAGCCAAAGTGGTCGAGCATGAACAACCTGATCTGATCATCACGGGTAAGCAGGCTATTGATAGCGACAATAATCAGACCGGACAGATGTTGGCTGCGCTGCTGAATTTGCCGCAGGGTACTTTTGCTTCTGAACTGAAGCTGACGGATGGCACTGTTAATGTGACCCGTGAAGTGGACGGAGGGCTGCAGACTGTCGCACTGAAATTGCCTGCGATTGTTACTACAGACCTGCGTTTGAATGAGCCACGCTATGCTTCACTGCCTAATATTATGAAAGCCAAGCGAAAACCGTTGGAAGTTAAAACGCCAGCAGACTTGGGAGTTGAGACCAAAACGCATACTAAATTAGTGAAAGTGACCCCGCCAGCAGAGCGTCAGGGTGGGATTACGGTCAGCAGCGTTGATGAGCTGGTTGAAAAACTGAAGTACGATGCAAAAGTTATTTAAGGGGGTGATCGAATGGCTATTCTGATTATTGCGGAACACGATAACAGCACCCTTAAAGGTGCAACTCTGAATGCGGTGGCAGCAGCTTGCCAGATTGATGCAGATCTTGATCTGCTGGTGGCGGGTGCAGAATGTCAGGCAGTTGCTGAACAAGCGTCCAAAGTTATGGGGGTTAGTAAGGTATTGCTTGCGGATCATAGCGCTTATGAGCATCAATTGGCAGAAAACCTGTGCGAACTGGTTGTTGAGCTGAGCCGGAACTACAGCCATGTGATTGCTCCTGCAACCTCTAATGGTAAGAATGTGCTGCCACGGGTGGCGGCACTTTTGGATGTAGCACAGATCTCGGATATCACATCGGTTGAATCTGAAGATACATTTCAGCGGCCGATCTATGCTGGTAATGCAATTGCGACAGTGCAGTCTCAGGATCCGATAAAGGTTCTGACCGTTCGTGGAGCGGCATTTGATGCAGCTGTTGCGGAAGGTGGTGCAGCTGAAATAGTGGCAATCGCTACAGTCTGCAATGACGAGCTTTCCAGCTTTGTTGGTGAAGAGGTTGCGGTGTCTGACCGCCCTGAGCTGACTGCAGCGAAAGTTGTTATTTCAGGTGGGCGTGGTATGGGTAACGGTGAAAACTTCAGTTTGCTGGAGAAGGTCGCAGATAAGCTGGGCGCCGCGGTGGGTGCTTCCCGTGCAGCGGTTGATGCCGGCTTTGTACCTAATGATATGCAGGTGGGGCAGACCGGTAAGATCGTAGCACCTGAGCTGTATATCGCGGTGGGGATTTCCGGTGCGATCCAGCACCTGGCCGGGATGAAAGATTCAAAAGTGATCGTGGCGATCAATAAGGATGAGGAAGCGCCTATCTTCCAGGTGGCTGATTATGGTCTCGTTGCAGATCTGTTTGAAGCTGTGCCGGAGCTGGAAGCCAAACTTTGACCTTTTGTCTGCCTAGCGACTGATTGTTAATGATTCGGGCCGTTCTGGTCCGGATTATCTAGTGTTCGTCCAGAAACGGAGCCGTTGCCGGTATCTGTTTCTGGATGGTCACTAATTATTACTGGAAATTTAAGGTTATACATATGCGCGAATCTATGGAATTTGACGTTGTCATTGTTGGCGCCGGTCCCGCTGGGCTTTCAACTGCCTGCCGCCTGATGCAACAGGCCAACGACGCAGGCCAGGAACTAAGCGTCTGCGTGGTAGAAAAGGGTTCTGAAGTGGGCGCGCATATTCTGTCCGGTGCGGTGGTTGAACCCCGGGCCCTGAACGAACTTTTCCCTGACTGGAAAGAAATGGGTGCACCGCTCAAAACCGAGGTCACTGAAGATCGGATCTATCTGCTCAAAGATGATCAGAAAAGCAGCAAGATTCCCAATTTTCTGGTGCCGAAAACCATGCACAACCACGGCAACTACATTGCCAGCGTGGGTAACCTTTGCCGCTGGCTGGCGGAACAGGCGGAACAGCTGGGTGTAGAAGTATTCCCGGGCTTTCCCGCCTCGTACATCATCTACGGCGATGATGGCCAGGTAGCCGGCATCGGCACCGGCGATATGGGCCTTGACGAAGAGGGCAATCAGAAAGACACTTATATGCCGGGTATGGACCTACTGGCTAAGTACACGGTCTTTACTGAAGGTTGTCGCGGTCACCTGGGTAAGGAACTGATCGCCAAATATCAGCTGAATGCTGGTAAAGATGCCCAGCATTACGGCATCGGTATCAAAGAGCTATGGGATATAGACCCAGCTAAACATGAGCCGGGCTTGGTTCTGCATGGTACCGGTTGGCCTCTCTCATTCAAAGAATCTGAAGGTGGCGCCAGCGGTGGTTTCTTTCTCTACCATGCAGAGGATAACCAGGTGGTAGTTGGTCTGATTACTGACTTGAACTATGATAACCCGCACTTGAGCCCGTTCGACGAGTTCCAACGTATGAAACATCATCCGCTGATTGCTGACACGCTGACAGGCGGTAAACGAGTTTCCTATGGTGCCCGTGCTATTACCAAAGGCGGTTATAATGCCCTACCGAAGATGAGCATGCCCGGCGCGTTGTTACTGGGTTGCGATGCTGGCACTCTGAACTTCTCCAAGATCAAGGGCACTCATACCGCGATGAAGTCCGGTATGGTCGCCGCTGAGACATTGTTTGAGGTTCTAAAGATTAGCAATGAAGGCGGCCAGAATCTGACCGCCTACGGCGATAACTTCAAAGACTCCTGGGTATATGAAGAGCTGTATACGAGCCGTAACTTCGGTCCTGCACTTCATAAATACGGTACTGTTATTGGTAGCGCGCTGAATTATATCGATCAGAATATTGTCAGCCTACCATTTACCATCCATGACAACTATCCAGATTATAACCAGCTGAAATCGGCTAATGCATACTCGCCGATTGACTACCAAAAACCGGATGGTGTGCTGAGCTTCGATAAGCCATCCTCTGTATTCCTGTCCAATACTAATCATGAGGAAAGCCAGCCTTGTCACCTGCAGTTGAGTGACTATTCGATTCCATTGGGAAAGAATCTGATAATGTTCGACGAACCGGCGCAACGCTACTGTCCAGCTGGGGTTTATGAGGTGATCGAGGGTGAGAAGGGTAGTAAGCAGTTCCAGATCAACTCGCAGAACTGCCTACACTGTAAGACCTGCGATATTAAAGATCCGACCCAGAACATCACTTGGGTGACGCCGGAAGGCGGAGGCGGTCCGAACTATCCGAATATGTGATAATTATTAATTAGTTTAACCTCTTGAGGTCCCAGACCGCATGCTTCCTTAAGTGCCTTCGGGCACCTTAATGAGATGGTTCCCCTCGCTTTTAACCAGCTATGCTGGAAAGGTGACGAAACCAACAAGGAGAACCATCTCATGTATATCAAAGTCCTTGGAATCGATTTAGACAAGTCTTCTTTTCATTTAATGGGTCGTGACGCCCAAGATCAGCAAGTTTGCAAAAAGAAACTCTCGCGTCAAAAACTCATTACGTTTATCGCTCAACTCCCACCATGTCTCATTGCATTTGAGGCCTGCGGCGGTGCTCATTGGTTAGGTCGCTTCTGCTTGGATTATGGTCATGACGTTCGATTAATCCCACCTCAATACGTTAAGCCTTTCGTTAAAGGCAACAAAAATGACTTTATCGATGCATTGGCGATTACTGAAGCGGCCCCTCGCCCTGACATGCGCTTTGTCGCCGTTAAGTCGATTGAGTCACAAAGTCAGCTCATCGTACACCGAGTGCGTGAAGGCTTTGTCGCCGATCGTACCGCCTGTATGTCGCGTATAGGTGCGTTATTATTAGAGTTTGGATTATCTTTCCCGCGTGGGCACTCGGCCATGAAAAGACTGTTTTCATGGTTAAGTATGCAAAAAGTAGCACTATGCCCAGCCATTATTGGTGAGCTTCAGGTGATGCATGATCACTACGGTTATTTAAATGAAAAAATCGCCGCTCAGGACGCATAAACCGTTAAACAGGTTAAGGAGAGTAGTCGTTGTCAGCT
>NZ_JAUOQE010000050.1 GCF_030547545.1 Amphritea sp. 1_MG-2023 | reverse complement strand
GTATGTGCTTGATGGTAGGGTTTTGCGCCCTTGAAGCCCGGCAAAAATGAATGATGAATATTGATCGCTCGACCACTGAGTTTGCGGCACAGGCTATCGCTGAGAATCTGCATATAACGGGCGAGCACCACCAGCTCTGATCCAGTTTCCTCGACAATCGTCATCAGCGCATCTTCTTGAGCTTGTTTATTGTCTTTGGTCACCGGCAGATGCACAAAGCGAATGCCTTCTCGTTCCGCCATCGCTCGCAGATCTTTGTGGTTAGACACAATCGCGGTGATCTCCATATTGATTTCGCCTTTACGTAGACGATAGAGAAGATCATCGAGGCAGTGATCGAACTTACTGACCATGATCAATACTTTGCACGGCGTAGAGGCCGCCTCTAGGCTCCAATCCATAGCAAATTTCTCGGCGACCTCTGGAAACTCACCTTTGAGATCAGACAGTGTATTTTCGCCTGACTCAATATAACCCACGGCACGCATAAAGAAATGCTGCGAATCTTGATCATCAAACTGAGAAAGTTCACTGATGTAACAACCCCGTTCTGAAAGAAAAGAGGTGACGGCAGCCACAATACCGCTACTGGCTTTACATGTGGTTTTAAAGATGAATTTTTGTGGTTCTTCGCTTGCAATTGTCATGGGTGCAACCTTATAAATTGTTTTAAAAATCTGTATGTCCGCCTAGCAGACCGAGGTTAGTACGTTTCAACCAAATGATTAAAAACACTAACGATATTTTTATATTTTAAATACGCGCGTAAAAAGTTCGTGAAAAAAGTTTGTCAAAAAAGCATCACTGTTTATCCGTCCGATCGCAACGTTCACGCTTAAAATACACATCTAAACCGCGAAGCATAACGCTATTCATGGATAGTCAAAAGCCGCACCTTGACTTCATCCATGCGCTAAAAAATGCAAGTGACTTTAACCTTGCTTTAGCGCTCGCTAGCCAGTTCACATGTTAGGATAATTAGGACCACCCGCCCCCTCGGGCGTCACCCAACGAATATTCTGTGTGGGGTCCTTAATATCACAGGTCTTACAGTGCAAACAGTTCTGAGCGTTGATCTGTAACTGCGGCAGATCCTGCTCAGGATCCTCGACAAACTCGTAAACGCCCGCAGGGCAAAATCGCGCTTCAGGCCCCTGATAGCGTTTCCAATTCACCTCCACCGGCGTCGCCTCGTTCAGCAGGGTTAGATGACAAGGTTGATCTTCCTCATGATTGGTACTCGACAGAAAGACCGAGGAGAGCTTATCAAAACTGATCTTGCCATCCGGTTTAGGGTATTCGATCGGCATGCATTCAGACGCAGCCTTCAGCTGGGCATGGTCAGGCTTATTATCACGCAAGGTAAAAGGCAGCTTGCCCTTAAACCAGTTTTGGTCGAGGTAATTGAAAGCGCCTCCCCAAAAAGTGCCAAACTTGTGCATGGCTGGGCCGAAATTACGCGTAGCACGAAGTTCTTCATACACCCAAGAATTGCGTAATGCCTCGCTGAACCCACTGAGTTCTCGGCCACCCTCGGCATCGCCTGATAACGCGTCAAAAATCGTCTCAGCCGCTAGCATGCCGCTTTTCATCGCCGTGTGAGTCCCCTTGATCTTGGCAAAGTTGAGGGTGCCAGCATCACAGCCGACCAACAAACCACCGGGGAAGCACATCTTAGGTAAGGCGTTAAAGCCACCCTTGGTGATCGCACGAGCACCGTAAGAAACCCGCTTGCCACCGGCTAACGTTTGCTGCAATACCGGATGATGCTTGAGACGCTGGAATTCATCGAACGGACTCAGATAGGGGTTCGAGTAACTCAAGTCGACCACCAGCCCTACGACCACCTGATGATTATCACCATGATAGAGGAAGGAGCCACCACTGCTACCTTTCGCCAACGGCCAACCCGCGCCATGGATCACCAAACCCGGCTGATGTTTATCGGGATCGATATCCCAAATTTCCTTGATACCGAGGCCGTAATGCTGAACATCGACATCGCGATTCAGCTCATAGGTCTCCATTAACTGTTTCCCTAGATGGCCGCGACAACCTTCTGAAAATACCGTGTACTTAGCATGCAGTTCCATACCGGCCATGTAGCTATCTTTTTGCTCACCATCGGCACCGATCCCCATGTCACCGGTAGCGATACCCTTAACGGCACCATCCTCACGATAGAGAATTTCGGCGGCGGTGAAGCCTGGGAATATCTCAACCCCCATGGCTTCGGCCTGCTCCGCCAGCCAACGGCATAGATTACCGAGGCTGATAATGTAATTGCCCTCATTATGCATCGTCTTAGGTACAAGACTATTCGGCAATTTTTTCGACCGTTGAGCATCCTGAAACAGGTAAATTTCGTCGCTAGTAACGGGCGTATTCAGCGGTGCGCCCCGCTCTTGCCAATCAGGAAACAGTTCGATTAGAGCACGAGGCTCTAATACCGCACCTGAAAGAATATGGGCGCCGACTTCAGAGCCTTTCTCAACAACACAAATGCTAATGTCCTGCTCCGCTTGCTGTGCTTGCTGCATCAGTCGGCAGGCTGTCGACAGACCAGCAGGGCCAGCTCCCACGATAACAACATCGAATTCCATCGATTCCCGCATGACTTATCTCCTCACAAAATGCGTATTTCAATCTAACCGTTACAGCGCTTGATCTAATTCCGGAACCGCATCAAACAGATCAGCGACCAGCCCATAATCGGCGACTTGGAAGATTGGCGCATCGGCATCTTTATTGATCGCAACAATCACTTTCGAATCTTTCATACCGGCGAGATGCTGAATCGCACCAGAGATACCCACCGCGATATACAGATCCGGTGCGACAATTTTACCGGTCTGCCCTACCTGCATGTCATTCGGCACATAACCCGCATCGACGGCTGCCCGAGACGCGCCCACAGCAGCACCTAATTTATCGGCAACCTTTTCCAACATCTCGAAGTTATCACCGCTCTGCATACCCCGACCACCCGAGATCACGGTATCTGCTGAGGTCAGCTCTGGTCGTTCGGATTCAACCACGCTCTCATTAACAAAAGCAGAAAGTCCAAGCTCTTCTACCGTCGTCAAGATTTCGATGGAAGCGCTTCCATTTTTATCTGCAAGAGAAAACGCCGTGCCGCGAATAGTCATCACCTTAATCGCATCATCAGACTTTACCGTGGCGATGGCGTTGCCGGCATAGATCGTCCGCTTAAAGGTGTCCGCACTTTCAATGCTGATAATGTCTGAAAAAGGGGCCACATCCAGTGCCGCGGCAACACGAGGCAAAATATTTTTACCGTTCGATGTGGATGGCGCAATGATATGCGTATATTCGCTGGCAATAGATTGAATTAAGGCGGCAACATTCTCGGCCAGTTGGCCGTTATAACAAGCATGATCCGCCACTCTAACACGCTTAATACCACTGATTGTCGCCGCAGATTCTGCCGCGCTAGCACAATTTTCACCGGCAACCAGTATATCGATATCACCACCAATCTGAGTGGCGGCAGTGACTGCGTTCAAGGTGATTTCTTTCAAGCTGCCGTTATCATGCTCTGCCATAATTAAAATAGTCATTTAAACTGCCTCCGGTTTAATATTCAATGTCTCTACCAACTCGCTAACCGAGTTCAACAGTACACCTGCTTGACGTGTATCGGGTTCTTCAACTTTCAAAGTTTTAATGCGTGGCGCTAGATCAATACCATAATCTGCGGCAGCTTTAGTCTCGAGCGGTTTACGCTTAGCTTTCATGATGTTGGGTAGCGACGCAAAACGCGGTTCATTAAGGCGTAAGTCACAGGTAATAACCGCTGGTAGATTCAGCGAGATCGACTGCAAACCACTATCAACTTCACGGGTCAGATTCACTTTTTCATCACTCACCTCCAGCTTCGAGGTATAGGTTCCTTGTGCAACCCCCATGATCGAGGCCAACATCTGCCCAGTTTGACCGTTATCCGTATCAATCGACTGCTTACCTAACAGCACTAATCCTATCTCCTCTTCAGCAACCACTTTTGCTGTCAGCTTCGCCACCGCCAACGGTTCAAGTGCTGCATCCGATTCAATCAATATGGCGCGATCAGCACCGATGGCCAATGCCGTTCGTAGTTGCTCTTGAGATTGACTTTCACCAATGGAAAGCGCGATCACTTCAGAGGCAACCCCCGCTTCTTTGAGACGCACGGCCTCTTCGACAGCGATCTCACAAAAAGGATTGATCGCCATTTTGACATTATTCAGATCGACGGCACTGTTGTCGGCATTTACTCGGATAATGACGTTTGGATCCGAAACTCGCTTTACCATTACTAATATTTTCATCGTACACATTCTCTATTTTGTCGTTTCTTAAATGACCCAGCTATTTGGATTAATAAGCCTGTCCATGCATGCCTGAGACCACTATGAAGTCATATCGACGAATAACTCGCGACGCCCCAAAGCAGCTCAAACGTTAATCTTACGGTTAACCTGCGGGCCTGCCTGTTGGTTTAACGCATCCCTGAACAATCCGATCGATAATCATGGCGCAGAACAATATCGCTAGACCGGCTAACAACCCTTGTCCTTTTGCGGCAAATTGCAATGCCATCAAGACATCAGTACCCAGCCCTTCGGCACCAATCAATGAGGCGATCACTACCATCGACAAGCACATCAAGATCGTCTGATTGATACCTGCCATAATATTTGTCATGGCCAGTGGAATCTCCACATCGAGCAACAACTTGCGTCGTGAACAACCAAACGCTAGGGCGCCCTCAACAATAGACGGCGGCACCTGCTTAATACCTAACGCAGTCAAGCGAACGACGGGAGGCATACCGAAGATGATCGTGGCTAAAATACCCGGCGGCTTGCCCGTACCAAAGAAGGCGATAATAGGAATCAAATACACGAAGGCGGGCATGGTTTGCATAAAATCCAATACCGGACGGGCAATCGAATCCACGGTACGGTTTTTTGCACACACGATACCTAAAGGTACCCCGACCAGAACACATAAGGTGGCTGCGGCACCCAATAGGGCAATCGTCGCCATACTCTTTTCCCAATAGCCCAAGAAAGCGAGGTAAGACAACGCGGCTATCGTAAAGATCGCCACCCGCGGCCCCGCCAAACGCCAGGCCATAAACAGGATAACCAGCGTTGTTACCGGCCAAGGCGTATCCACCAGCACGACTTCCAAACCATCCAATAAAATACGAATGCTATAGGTGATGCCATCAAAGAATCCCGCCCCCTGTAATGCGATGGCATCAAACGCTTTATCCAGCCAACTCGATGTCGAGTTAAATATCGCCTTGTTCGCCGGAAACGCCGTTAACCACTCAACCGGCTTAGCCGCTGTGAAACGATACAGCATCAAAGGCAGTATCATCGTCAGCATCGCCAGACCCAATAGGAGGTTGGGATAGCTAAAGCCACTTTTTTCACTATTATTAATTCGCCACTGACAATATTTTTTCTCATAGACGAGGTTAGCAATAAAGCCTTGAATCAGTATCACCAGGATTAAAAACACACTCCCCCAGATCACCAGCTGTTCCGCCCCCTGAGCCGCTTCATTGGCAGCAGCCAGTGCATTGTCGGCGGCGCGCTGTAAATTCTCTGAATTGCGTAATAATGCAGCGGCATTAGCCGCCCCTGCTTCCAAAGCACTCTGTGCTTTGACCGCCATCTCTTGAGATTTATCACTCAAACGGGCCGCTTGTGCCAACTTATCGGCCCCTAATTCACCCCAAAGTCCGCGTCCGAGTTGTACCAGTGAAAACAACAGCGCAAAGGTGCTCAGCCAAAAAAAGCCCCAGATATTCCGCGCGGCGGCCCAGCACGGCCCAAACAAAGCAGCCTTCGGATTAAAAGTAACCGTCAGGCGATTACTGGATTGAATTTTCTCAAACTGAGCGCTGTAATATTCCCCTTGCCGTTCGGTAAAACGATGCACCGACTCGGCCTGCGCATGCTGCATTGAAGAGTCATCACTCACATTCGCTTTTATCGTCGTATTATTCATCCCCCTTCCCCTTAATTCCCGTTAATAATGTATCTTTACTGACAATACCTATATCAACACCCTGTGCATTGGTAATGATAATGGGCAGTGGTGTGGTAATAGAGATATCAATAAGATGCTCAAGGTTGGTATCTTCTTTAGCACGCGGGGCATCAGCCAGACTGATGCCTTCAGGAACCGTATAACTGTTTATTTCCTGCATAATCGAATGCGCACTAATCAGCTTCAAGTTGGAAATCCCTTTGACGAAATCAGCCACATAATCATCGGCTGGTTGCATCACAATTTCCTCGGGGGTGCCTATCTGGATTAGCCGTCCATCTTTCATAATGGCAATTCGATCGCCAATACGGATCGCTTCATCGAGATCGTGGGTGATAAATACGGTGGTTTTCTGCAGCGTTTTAGTCAGCGAGACAAATTGATTCTGTAATTCATGTCGGATCAACGGATCCAATGCACTGAACGGTTCATCCATCAACAAGACTTCTGGATCACTCGCCAGCGCTCGTGCTAATCCGACCCGTTGTTGCATCCCGCCTGAGAGTTGATGTGGCAAACGATCTTCAAAACCGTTGAGGTTGACTAACGATAACGCATGTTGAGAAATCTCCCAGCGTTTGAATTTAGGCACATCCTGCACCTCTAGCGGAAACGCAACGTTATCCAATACCGTCCGGTGGGGTAACAACGCCATATGTTGAAATACCATGCCTATATGCTTGGCTCGCATGCCCCGCAGTTCATCATTGGATAAAGCAGACATATCCCGATCAAGCACCTTAATCGTGCCTGCTGTCGGCTCAATCAAACGATTGAGATGACGGATAAGTGTCGATTTACCACTGCCCGACAGTCCCATGATGCAAAAAATCTCACCTCTTGGCACTGTAAAGGAGACATCAGCGATACCAACAACACAGCTAAATCGCTCTAGCACCGTCGCTTTATCCAACCCTTCTTCATTAATGGCTTTCATTGCCAGCTCGGAATTTTTTCCAAAAATCTTCCAAACATTTTCTAGCTGAATTACATCCGTAGCCATGCTGAGTTTTCTCCTGCTCGTCATTTCTGGCACCTGATCGGCTTACGCGGCTATCGATGCGTTTACATTTGTTTCAACGGCACCGATGCATAACCGCCAAGCTTCAATAACAGATTGTCTGACTATTGCCCCAGCCAAGACTCGATCAAGTTGCTATGTTCTTGCACCCACTCTTTGGCAAGCACTTCGGGATCTTTCTTTTCGACCACCATGGAGTAACTTAAACCACTCACAATCTCTGCTGTTAAGTTAACATTATCCAGCAGCATCGCGGCCTCAGGATGTTTTTCGCTCAACGACTTAGAGTAGTTCACATACAGATTGGCAACAGACCAAGCGCTATCCGCATTGGATTTATCGAACCAATCCGGATCATCTGTCGGCTGCAATACATTCCAAGTATCTGCGTTGTGTTCCGGCTCTTGCAGGAAAACAAGATCATAGAGTGAAAATACGTAATGCGGCGTATAGCAGAAAAACGCATAGGGCTTATTCGCCTTTACCGCAACCTCAAGAGCAGCCCAGTTAATCGGGGTATCGGTAGACACCAAGTCCATGGTTTGATCATAGCCATAGCTTTTGGCACGAATCTTCTCTACCACCGTTGACGCGGCTCCTGGCTCACCAATCCACATCTCTCCCAAGCCATTACCATTACTATCAAACAGCACGGATTTGTCTGGGTCGGTCAAATCATAAATCGATTTTATGGCGTATTTTTCCGATGTTGCTTGAGTTACACAGATCCCTTGCTTCGCTTCAACACCGTGACTACCTTGAAATACAGTGCCTTTTTCTTCGACATACTTTTGATAAAGGTTTTTTTGATTCGGTAACCAGACTTGAGGATGAATATCGATCGAGCCACGATCCATCGCCTCAAAAATAACGGTATTCGTACCGCTTTGCATCGCCACCTCTAAACCAAAGTTTTCTTCCATTACTGTTTTCAAGATATAGGCCGTCGCGGCACCCGAAGGCCAACCCGGTACACCTACAACCACATCCGCGGCATAAGCTGTTGCGCCATTGACGCTAACCACGGCAGCCATAGCCATTGCTTTAATCGCTTTCATTGCATTTCCTATACTTCCAATCTGATATCATTCAATCGCCAGATCAGCTGATCGATGATGTGTTGATGATATCGCCAGCCCTCCTGAGCGATATGCCCAAGAAGACCGGTGATAAAACAATCAATATCAGATTATTGGCCTAACCAAGATTCAACCAAACTGCTGTGTTCTTTAACCCATTCATGAGCCAGTGCTTCTGGGTCTTTCTTCTCGACCACCATGGAATAACTCAAATCACTGACAATATCGGCGCTGAATTGAACGTTCTTCAATAACATAGCGACTTCTGGATGGCTTTCTTGCAGTGACTTAGCGTAATCCACATACAAATGAGCCACCGGCCATGCACTATCAGCGTTCGATTTAGCCAACCAATCAGGATTATCGGTAGGCTGCAGCACATTCCAAGTATCCGCATTGTGTTCTGGCTCTTGCAGGAACACGAGGTCATAGACTGAAAATACGTAATGCGGCGTATAACAGAAAAAGGCATATGGCTTACCCGCTTTATCTGCGGCATCCAATGCTGCCCAGTTAATCGGGGTATCGGTAGACACTAGGTCCATGGTTTGATCATAGCCATAACTTTTGGCACGAATTTTTTCCACCACCGTTGACGCGGCACCCGGCTCACCAATCCACAACTCTCCCAAACCATTGCCATTAGTATCAAAAAGCACGGACTTGTCTGGATCGGTCAAATCATAAATCGATTTTATAGCGTACTTTTCCGATGTTGCTTGAGTTATACAGATACCTTGTTTTGCTTCGACACCGTGGTCGTTTTGCACTACAGTCCCGCGCTCTTCAACGTACTTCTTATAAAGATTATTTTGATTAGGTAACCAAACTTCAGGATGAACGTGCATCGAATCACGATCCATCGCCTCAAAGATAACCGCATTGGAGCCGCTTTGCGTCGCGACATCCAATCCGAGGTTCTCTTCCATCACCGTTTTAAGAATGTATGCAGTGGCAGCAGCAGAAGGCCAACTTGGCACCCCCACCACGACATCAGCAGCGTGCGCTGCGATGCCGTTAAAGCTGAATACTGCGGCGACTGTCATTGCTTTAATTGCTTTCATCGTCATTCCTTCCGCTGTGTTGTGTTGTGTTCTGTTGTGTCAATTGCTTACTCATCTATTCTTATGATCGAACGCAGACGTTTTCTGGGTCGAACAGTGAATCAGCAACGACAGTGGCAGCATAAGGCTGACCAATGATGTCCACATCAACCGTAGATCCTTCAGCAGCATATGCCGGATCAACAAAGCCCATCACAATGTTCTTCTGCACACGATGTCCATAGCCCGCAGATGTCACGGTACCAATGACCTTGCCATCGATGCAGATAGAATCGCCTGGGTGAGCCGCAGCTGTTTCGCAATCAACAGTCATCGTGACGAACTGTCGGCGAGCAGGTTGTCCAGCCTTAGCCAACAATGCTTCTTTACCCGGGAAGCTTTCTTTATCCATATTAACGAAACGGTTCAAAGAGCTTTCAAAGGGATCAAATTCAGTAATCAGATCCGCTTTCCAATGACGGTAACTCTTCTCGAGACGCATTGATTCTGTTGCCAAGCCACCGAAAGGTGCCAAGCCAAACTCTTCACCCGCTTCAGTCAGCAGAGTATGAACCAACAACAGCTGTTCATTCGGTATGTGTAATTCCCAACCCAATTCACCGCTAAAGCTAACACGCATTGCCATCGCTTCTGCATGACCGATGAAGACAGACTGAGCGGTAAGCCAAGGGAAGGCCGCTTTTGACCAATCGGTACGAGGAGACAGCTTAGCCAACAGCTCACGAGACTTAGGACCCGCCACCACCAGAATCGTGTGTGAATTGGTCATAGGCACAATTTCAACACCGCCATCTTTCGGCAGACGCGTGCGCAGCCAATCCATATCATGGTACTCAGATGCCGCCGCTGAACCGTACCAGAAACGATCTTCTGCCAGCTTAGCCAGGGTTGCTTCACCTAAGACATTACCTTTGTCTGTCAGGAAGTAGCACAGACCCACTCGGCCCACTTTTTTCGGCACATTAGAGCACATCAGACTATCAAGCCACTCAGCCGCTTTTGGTCCTTTGATTTCGTAACGGTTAAAGCCGCTGACTTCCATCAGACCAACACGCTCATTTACCGCCTTAACTTCTTCGGCAACAATTTTGTCTACGTCAGTGAAGCTGAAGCTGTGCTTGAATTCGAAGTCAGCATCCGGCTTGAAGAATAGAGTCCGTTCCCAACCATTAACCACACCAAACTCTGCATTCTGCTGTTTCAGGATTGGATAGATAGGCGTGGTTTTTGCCAACCGGCCGGCAGGACGGAATTCATGAGGCATGTGGAAGCGGAATTCGTTTTGATAATCTTCAACCGCTTTAAGCGCAGTCAGTTCGGTATTCGCGTGACGGGTGAAACGTGCCGGATCAAGACACCAAGTATCCCACTCAGACTCACCATGAACGATAATTTCAGCCAGAATCTTACCGTGTCCACCGCCTTCACCCAGACCGGCCCGCAAACCAATAATCGAGTAAGCATTGTCCAGACCAGGAGTTTTACCAACGAGTGGTAAGCCATCAATAGTATAAGTAATCGGGCCGTTAACAATGCTGCGAATACCGGTGCGTTCCAGACAAGGCATACGCTTGAAAACACGTTCCATATTATCCAGACAGCGATCAAGATCATCAGGACAGAGTGCGTTAACAAAGTTTGGATCGATGCCATCCATACCCCAAGTCTTACAGCGCTGCTCGTAGATACCGACCAACAAGCCATCTTTTTCCTGACGGCTATAGAAGTCATCCAGAGGATCACGCAGCAATGGAACACGCTTACCAAAATCCTGTATTTCAGGGATCGCATCGGTTAGGAAGTACATGTGCTCCATGGAGGTAACCGGGTATTGAATACCCAGCATTTTACCGATCTCGTTAACGCGATAGCCGCCCGCGTTAACGATCTTCTCACAGGTAATATCGCCATCTTTGGTCTGCACAACCCACTCGCCGTTCGGCTTTTGATAGATATTTTCAACGGGATTGTTGCGATAGATTTCAGCACCGGCTTTACGCGCACGACGCGCCAACGCTTGACACAGTTGCGCCGGATCGATATCGCCGTCAAGCGGATCCCAAAGGCCGCCCATTAGCTCATGAGTTTCAATCAGCGGATGGCGTTCGGCACACTCCGCCGCATCCAGTAGCTCAAAATCAACCCCCATCCCTTTCGCCACGGACATGAAGTGCTTGTAGCCATCCAAATGATCCTGAGTGGAGGCTAGACGGATACCACCTGAAGCGTGATGATAATTGATCGGGTAATCAGGATCGTCAGCTAACTCTTTATAAAGTTTGATACTGTGGCTTTTCAAACCAACCATCGTTTGCACAGCACCAAAATTTGTCACCTGCGCAGCAGAATGCCAAGTGGTGCCCGATGTCAGCTCATTACGCTCGATCAGTACAACGTCATTCCAACCCTCTTCGGTCAGATGGTAAAGGGTGCTGCATCCTGCGATTCCGCCCCCGATAATGACGACTCTGTAATGGGATTTCATATTGATTAACTCTCCTGATTCTTCACAAAAACGATGACGTTAACTCGGATCGCTCCTCTCCCTCACGGCATACTTTTTGCCAACTTGGGAGCCTCAAAAACAAAATGAAAGCGATTTCATTTGCATTCAAATTAAGCATGAATCTGATGGGAGTCAACCATTTTTATTGAAATCAATTGAATTTTTAACTTCAGAGAAAAAACGCACAAAATGCAGGCATTAAACAAAATATTGCCTTATTTTCGTGCTTTTGCTTTAATAAGCGCTTATTCAGCCAGCTAAAAATTACCGATGAAAGCGACAGACATTAATCTCAGTAAATCTGCCACAATGGGTGATGTTGCCCGTGCAGCAGGCGTTGCACCGGCAACCGTCTCTCGTTATCTCAATAACCCTGACGTCGTTAGTCCAAAAACGAAACACAAAATCGATCAAGCAATTCGAGCGATGAATTACGTGCCACATGCAGCAGCACGCACCCTAGCCTCAAAAAAATCGCGCATGATTGGTGCAATCGTTCCATCACTCGACAGCAACCTTTTTGCCCCTGCCCTCGAAGCCTTTCAAAGTCAGGTATCAAAGGCCGGCTACACACTGGTCGTGGCCTCCGATAATTACGATGCCGAACAGGAATTCAAACATATCAATCAGATGGTATCGCACGGTATTGATGCCTTACTGCTCGTCGGCAGTTCCCATGATGAAGCGATCTATCAGTTGCTTAAAGCAAAACAAATACCCTATGTATTAACCTGGACCACAACCCCTCAGGAAGAACATCCCTGTATCGGCTTTAACAATAAAATAGCCGCCGCTAACGTTGCTAACTACTTAATGGATCTGGGACATACAAAGTTCGCCATGATCTCAAATAATATCAAGCGCAATGACCGAGCTCACAAGCGACTCTTGGGCGTGCGTGATGCCCTAGCCCTACGCGGCCTGAGCATGTCAGACGAATACCTCGTGGAAAGGCCTATCAGCGCGGAACAAGGACGCGAAGCTTTCCGGCTGCTGATGTCCCGCTCAGAACCGCCGACCGCCATTATCTGCGGCTCGGAACCGTTCGCCTATGGCGCTATTTTCGAGAGTAAACATCTCGGCCTAGAGGTTCCCCGAGATGTCTCTATCACCGGTTTTGATGATATGTGGTTGGCTTCTCTTATCACTCCAAGCTTAACCACCGTCAGAACTCCGCAACAAAAAGTAGGCGCGCTGGCCGCCGATTACTTGATTGCCAAATTAACCGGTAAGGATGTCGCGTTGCCCACGCCACTGGAAGTCGAGATCATTGTCCGCGAGTCTTGCGCGCCTCCGTCTAAACACTGATGCCGCGGTTATGCCGTACGTCATCAGCACCGATTGAGTCATGCTGATGGCGTTACCGCCTCAATAAGCACAATATCAGTTTACTCAGACGCTTGACTGATAAGCCTTACTCGGGGATCACCTCATACCCCTGATCGTCCCATCCTGATCGAAGATCAAACGATACACATGAACAACGGTCTCACGCTATTTTAGCCCGAATGACAATGCATAAAAGCGGAAAAAAGCGGCTAATAGAGAGGTAATGTTCGCCCTTTTCTGCTTTAATTCATCGCTGCAATAGACTTCTTAAAGGTAGGAAATAATGGCTTACGAGTTATCGGGTAAAGTTAAATTAATTCAGGACCCTCAAACATTCAACAGCGGTTTCACTAAGCGAGAAATGGTGGTCATCGTTGAGGATGGTAAGTATCCGCAAGAAATTAATCTTGAGTTCGTTCAAGACAAAGTGAGCTTACTTGATAACCTTCACGTAGGGCAGGAAGTCACGGTCACCTTTGATATTCGTGGTCGTGAATATAATGGTCGTTACTTCAACAACCTTCAAGCGTGGAAAGTCGAGACCAACGCCGTTGACAGCCATATGAATCAAGAACAACCGGCTTTTGACAACAATGTACCCGACGTTGCCTTCGATGATGATATTCCATTTTAGACCCTGTTTCATATAAACAAGCCACTCGGCTCGCGCTTAAACGACGATACAGTGCAGGTTAACGCTGAGCGAGCAGATACGAGGCATCTCAGCTTTGTGCTGCCCACTTAAGCAAACCACCTGCCCTATCGCTTTGAGCACACTTGAAAGAGTATCGCTGCATGAACGAGGGTGACAAACTTGCGAGGCATAATGCTTGCCCTTGACGGTAGCCCTCATGCAGAGCAACCACTTCCCGCGGTGCTAAACGTTTTCTCATCAGTCATCAGCAACGCGAGGGAACGTCTTTCCATGAACAGCCTCACCCACGCCTTTATCTAGTCGACTCAAGCGTCTGTTCAACTATCTACTCAACCACCGATGCCTAAATACTGCTTGGCAGATCGGCTACTGCATCGACACTCGGAGCGGCACCCGTCTGATGGTGAGTCGAGCGGCGGTCGATCGCATCAATGCAGCGAAACAAAAAAGCGCTAAGAGACCGGGTTAAACTCAGACTCGTAAAGTAAACTCATACAGCACCTGAATATTAAGATTAAGAAGACGACTATCAAGCCGCAATAATAGTCGCCATGTACCCAAGCAAGATGGTTGAACACGTTAATGGATACAGACAGAGTCAATTCAGCTACATCTTTCGAACATCGAGCAACAGGGATGAAAAGTCAGGCTTGAGCATCCCAATAAACGGGCTCTTTAAAACACTCCGCATAATAATCAATAAATGCTCTGACCTTTGGTGCCAACAAGCGTGAGCTAGGATAAACGGCCCACACCGCGGTATCTGATACAAGCGGGTAATCTCGTAATACCCTCATCAGCTCTCCTTTTTCTAGCTGCTCATAGACACTCCAGATTGAGCTAACCGAGATCCCCAAGCCATCGACGCAAGCATCTCTAACAGCCTCACCATTATCAGTACGGAAACGCCCCGCAGCTCTCATAACCTGTTGACCATCTGGGGTATCAAAAGTCCAGTTTTCCAGTCCCATCAACGTGATACAACGATGTTTGACTAAGTCTTGTGGCGATTCAGGTTCACCAAATTCGGCCACATAACTCGGCGATGCACACAGGATACGATCATCGGATGCCAACTTACGCGCAATTAGCGTTGAATCTTTCAGTTCCGCGATACGCACCGCAATATCAAAACCACCTTCGACCATATCGATGATTGAATCAGATAAACGTAGGTCAACATTCAGATCGGGATAACTGTCCAAAAAACCTTTCAAAGCAGGTAGCAGATGCATACGACCAAACGAAGCCGAAGCTGACACCCGCAATGTACCTGAAGGCAGTCCCTTACCCACCCCCACCGCCCCCCGAGCCGCTTCGACACTGGCCAGCACCTCGACCGCATGAGGCAAAAAGTCTTTACCCTCTTCCGTCAACGCGACTTTGCGAGTGGTGCGATGCACCAGCCGGACGCCTAACCCCTGTTCCAGTTTATTGATATGCGCGCTGGAAACTGCAGGCGATAAGCCCAGCTCCAGCCCCGCCTGACTGATATTATGAGTAGCCGCCAAACGCACGAAGAGCTTCAGATGTTCTATATTCATCGCAATTTATCAACTAAATATTGAAAATGATTTCATTTAACGCATTATTATCAATATATATTAGCAATCAAAGTGATCGTTATTCCAGAAAAACTAACCACGATTCTGCGCACATCATTCATGGCTCTCCTAATCAGCGGTCTATACCTGCTGCTGAGAAGCCTCTCTTATCAACATCTTAGAAGTACTGGGATAGCGTTACATTCGAATTTAACGGATAAACGGCTGACCGAACACAGTACTGCATCACCTCGTTAACAACAGAGATCCGTTTACTAAAACAGATCAACATCGGCTTATTGCTAAAACGTCATCGCCTTCTATCGCGTCCTGCTCTGAGAGCCACAACACACGCATAGGCAAGGCTGTTTAAATAGCCAGATAAACCCGCTCATCATCCCGCGTGGTGTTCTAGCCAAGATAGAGTAAAGCGGCTGCCGAATCAGACATTATAAACAATATCTATAAACTGATTCTGTAAAACAACCAATTATCATCATTAGGCACATCAATTAAAGTGACTGCTATCAACTTATGAGGACTGCATACATGAAAGCAATGATTATCCGTGAATTTGGTGGACCTGAAGTATTTGAACAGGCTGAAATCCCAACACCTGTGGCTCAGGCAGGTCAGGTACTCGTTCGTATCGCCGCCAGCAGCGTCAACACCGTGGATACGATGATTCGTCAAATGGGGCCAGAACTACCGTTATCCCCTAAACCACCCGCCGTACTCGGTATGGACTTTGCTGGTACGATCGAAGCGGTGGGCGAAGGCGTCACCAACTTTGCAGTGGGCGATGAAGTTTATGGATGTGCCGGAGGGCTTTGTGATCTTCAGGGTACACTGGCTGATTATATCGCCGCCGATGCACGTCTGATTGCTAATAAGCCTAAGAATCTCTCTATGCGTGAAGCAGCTGCGATTCCTCTGGTTGGTATTACCGCATACGAAGGCCTGCAACGGGCAGGTATTTCTGCGGGACAGAAAGTATTAGTCCATGGGGGTTCTGGTGGTGTAGGTCATATTGCATTACAACTAGCAAAGCATTTTGGTGCGGATGTTTATGCAACCGGCGGTGGTGATAATCAACTAGCACTGATCGAAGAGTTAGGCGGACAAGCCATAAACTACAAAACTGAAGCGGTTGCTGACTACGTAGAAAAATATACCGATGGTGCCGGCTTCAATCTGGTGTTTGACTCGGTTGGCGGTGAAAATATGACCAACTCATTCGATGCCGCAGCACTTAATGGTCAGGTAGCTTCTACTGTATCTATGGTAGAGCTGGATCTAACAATGGCACACTTTAAAGGCCTGTCATTGCACGTCGTATTTATGCTAATCCCGATGATCCATAACCACCGCCGTGAAGTTCATGGTCAGATTCTTACTAAGCTGGCTGAAATTATTGAAGCCGGAGGCATGAAGCCAGTACTGGATAAGCTGAACTTCTCACTGAATGAAGCGGGTAAAGCCCACGAGCGTCTTGCCAGTGGTCAAGGTATGGGAAAAGTTGTTATCGATCACTAATGTCACCCTACTCTCTGCGGTCAACGAGTACCGCAGAGCCCTCCGCAGAGACCCTCCGCATAAGCCGATCAAAGCCGAGAGAATCCATGGCTATATTCAACAATCCACAGAGCAGACAACTATATCAGATGACTTGGCCGATGCTGATCGGCATGTTGGCTATCGCCAGTAATCAGTTGATTGATAGCGCGTTTATCGGTCAGCTGGGTTCTCAGCCGCTGGCAGTGGTCGGCTTCAGTATGCCAATCTATCAGGTAATCATCGGTATTCAAGTGGGACTGGGTATCGCAACCACCTCTCTGATTTCCCGTGCGTTAGGTGCCCAACAAGAGCATTATGCGCAGCAGTTAGGCTGCCTGATTATCATCACCGGTTTTCTCCTGATGACACTGCTGTGCCTATTACTGTGGCATATTCAACAGCCTATCGCGATCAACCTAGGGGCCGATAAGAGTCTGCTACCGTTGCTCAGGGCTTACTGGATGCCCTGGCTGCTCAGCTGCTGGCTGGGTGCAATGCTCTACTTCGGTTTCAGTATCCTCAGAGCTCGGGGAGACACTCGCCTGCCCGCGACGGCGCTGGTATTTTCCAGTCTGATGAACATCGCACTGGATCCTCTGTTCATATTTGTTTTTGATTTAGGTTTGGCTGGCGCAGCGTGGGCTACGGTCAGTGCCTTCACTGGCGGATGTCTGATCATCTACAAGCCAATAATCAAGCGTCAATTAATACGCCTACCCAGTACGATAAACATGATCGTGACTGCACTGAGGCGCCTATTCTCGTTTATGACGCCTGCCTTACTGAGCCAGTTCATTCCACCGCTTTCTGCTCTGCTAGCAACAGCACTGGTTGCAACTTTTGGTAACGAGGCTGTAGCAACGTGGGGACTGGGCAACAGAATCGAGTTTTTTTCCATCATCCTCGTGTTATCCCTCACCATGTCCATGCCAGCGATGATTGGTTGTTTAATGGGGGAAAATAATCTGACGGGGATCGATCAGCTTATCCGTATAGCGATCAGGTTTATCATTCTCTCTCAGGTCATCATCGCGCTTATCACGGCACTGCTATCGGTCGCCATCAGCTCAGCACTAACAACCGATGCCACGATTGCGCAGCAGTTCAATCAATACCTGCTGCTGGTTCCTATCAGCTATAGCGGCCTAGGTATCAGCATGTTACTGGTTTCAGCCTGCTGTGCGATGGGCATGCCGGGACTGGCACTCATCATGTCCGCATTACGCTTACTGGTGTGCTATCTCCCTCTACTGTGGCTCGGTGCCGAGTCTGGTGGTTTAATTGGTCTGTTTATCGGTGCTGCAGCGGGCAATTTTTGTGCCGGCTATATGAGCTGGTTAGTGTATCAAAACCATTTAAAACACCTGCACGCTCAGCAGCAGAGTCACTCAGGTTATCAATCTATGCTGAATATTCAGCGGTGTCCTGAGGGAAGCGAGGTCTGAAAATGACTATCAATAAACGGATGTTACTTCTGTTTACCACTCACAGCAGCGATACGAAAAGCACCCGTCGCTGTTGCAATCGGCATCGACGACTTTAACGCTGCCTCAGGCATCGATGACACGCACTGTGCTGGGTTGAAAGATTGAACATCCGACGTTGCTTATTATCTCAATCGATAATCGAGATTGAGCGGAAAAATAGCGCGACCTTAAATACAGCGCCCCTCTCTGAGAACTCCGATTCGCGCTCCTTGACTCACTCCGCAGGACGATACTCAAGCGCCCCAACGGCCATCGGTAACGACGCTGCTCAACACTGCACAGATCGAGCATTAAAGAGTACCGATAACAAAACGGTCAGATAAAAATCTGACCGTCTGTTTGGCGCCTCAATCCCATATATGTCCGCCCTTCGGGGCTTTCAGAGAAGCAGGATCTCAGCGTTAACATTTTTCGACGTACAACCAGTATGCCTGTCACTGTTGCCTTGATCTCTAACTTCTCTGTAAGCCAGAGGCCTCATTGACTTATTCGCACCTTCCTTAGACGCTCAACTTTTTGATCACTGACTCTATCCCAGCCACGACCCCTATCACTTTCGCCTGATCCTGAACGTCTGGATGCGGATTAGAAAACTGACCCGCATCATTATCAAAGTACTGACCAGACGCCGTGGAAAATTCATCGGACAGCGCCGCACGGATAAGAATATCAGCGCCGATACTCAGATCATTCCCAGCCACACCAAAACCTTCCTTAACCATCTTACTGGCCAACAGCGAACCGGGGTTTACGGCAATAATGACTGGCCCCTGATCACCCAACAACTGCGCCATACTCTGTGACCACATAGTTAATGCGAGTTTACTCTGCGCATAGGCACTGAAATCATCGGCAACTCTTACATCACCCGCCAATGCTTTAAGATCAACCGGCGCTTGCGCTGCGGATGATAGATTTACTACCCGCCCAGTATTGCCTAACAAAGGCAGCAAGCGCTGAGTTAACAGATATGGCGCAAAGGTGTTGACGACAAAGCGCAGATCTATACCGCCATCCGTCATTGCTTCAGTGGTTTTAAAAATGCCCGCATTATTTACCAGCACATCAATCTGATTGTATTTTTCAGACACCGCATTCGCCAGCGCCACCACATCGGTCAAGCGTGACAGATCAGCGACGAAACCATCGACCTGCGCCGCCGATGAAGCGGATATCAGTTCCTGCTGGACGTTGGCAAGCTTCGCCGGGTTCCGCCCATGCAGTATGACTTTATGACCCTCACCGATCAGCTTTCTCGCCGTGGCTAAACCAATACCGTCGGTAGAACCGGTAATAAAAATTGTTTTACTCATCTGTCTCTCCAATAGCCAGACCTAGGCTTATACCCACAGTCTGGCAGTAATTCTTCAGTCGCAGCTTCAGAGCCGACTCAATATCAGCCTAGCTAAAGCGTCGTTTGCTTTTTCATCACATCCATAAACACCGGGAATATGCTTAAATATATTCGTTAGCATTCAAACAGCCAGCATTCACAGACTCAGATTTCATCTCTTAAAAAGGCGCAAAATCATCATACTCTGCCGGTTGCACAGTCCAACGCTGACGCGCATCAGTCGCTAAGCTCGGTGTGCAATGAAACGGTATTTGCCCATCATCACCATATAACCACATGACTAAGTTGGTGCGCTCACCATCGGTTATAGGCTGTGTAGCGTGTGCAACGTTGCCACGGTGAATGATTGCACTACCAGGCTTAAACACTTGCCTATTCATACGGCCCGTGACCGGATCAAGAAAATCAACAGCAGATCCTGCAAACGCCTCCCCAGGCAAGTTCAGATTGATATTCAGTGTCACTGCAGACGCGTCCGTGTGCAGACGAAGAGAGCTATCCCCACCAGCCTGATACTTAATTGAAAAGCCAAACGTCTGCGTGTCGTATCCCATCACTTCAGGGAACAAGAGACGGCCGATTGGTCGCATATAATTATCCAAAAGTTCACGGTAGAACGCCTGAAAGCCGGGCACAGCAAGAAACCCCTCAGAACGAGGATCAAGCATCGCGCCACCGCTGTTCAATACAATCCCGTAGGGCGGTCGAAGCGGAATCTTTGCACTCGATACTACTTCTAAGTAATTACGTAAGTCTGCCAGCCGTTCGGGATCGAAGAACTGGCTCAGGAAAACGCCAGGACTTACTTCCTGCCATAGATCCCGCACAGACGATTCAGTTGCTGGGTCCTCCCATGCCTGAACAACAGCGTCACGCAGGTTCGCATCAAGCAAAGCATCATCGAGAATAATAAGCCTTTCTTTCTCATTCTCTTCCCACTCGCGCCATGCACCGCTCAGTAAATCTCTATTGCTGTCCCAAAAATGTTGCACCGACCGATCACGATTAAGCATCGCTTCTCGCGATGGTAAATCCAAAGCGCGTACTTGCAGTAATTGATTAAGCGACATATCTCGCACCAACCCTCTCTCGATAATTGTTTTATGAGCTTTATGTCACTTAATTTATTACATTCCTTTATGTATACAAATAAGCCAAATAACAAAACAGTATCAATAATTTATATATAATAAACCAGTATTGAACATATTTATTCGAGAATCCGATCTGTATCCCCCTGAAAAAGTGACGTCGGGTCTATGTCTTTCAAATGCGCTAAGAACAGATTGAAGATCGCTGCTTGAGAGGAGGTATTCAAGCGCGTATGCACATTCTTGCGATGTACCTTAACAGCCCCTAAGCTAAGGAAGGTGCGAATAAGTCAATTACGCCTCTGGCTTACAGAGAAGCTGGAGATCAAGGCAACCGTTACAGGCATACTGGTTGTACGTCGAAAAATGTTAACGCTGAGATCCTGCTTCTCTGAAAGCCCCGAAGGGCGGATATTAGAATGATCATCTACTTTGTCAGCCAGCTTGAAAAGGTCCAGACATTTCGCTGCACTGGCTTTCGCGTATCTGGCCATTATAATGTCCGCAGAGAATATAACGGACTTATTCGCACCTTCCCTAATGCTCAGTTCTCTAGCGATAGCCTTGGACGAATGCCCTTGCAACATCAGGCCGGTAACCTGTTGTTCTCGAGTCAGAACGCCACGCGCAAAACTGCTCATCGCCTGTTTTATGGCCCCCTCAGTTTTCTCATATTGGATATAATCTTGGGACTGAGCGACCCAGAATTGACGTACCAGGGACTGGATAACCGGATACATCTTATTTAAGCGGCTCAGCTCAGCCCGCGTAATGGTGCCGCGATTTGTTCTTCGACCCAAGCAGATAGTGCATGTCACATGATTATCTAACATGATCGACAGGTTAATCTCATCGATCAGATCAAACTCTTTATAACAGCTCAGGTTATATTCCGTCGTTGTAAAATTATCCGGCGCGATATCGATCAGACGACTAACGCCATCACTCAGTTTACCCTCCCGTATGGCATTAAACACAGGGTCAAGTATATAAGCCCCGTTGATGTAGTTATGCAGGGTGATACTCTGTTCTGCCGGATTAGTGGGGGAGATAATTATCGGTTTCAGCGACTTCTTGCAGGTGATCATTAGCATAGTGTCAAAATAACACTGAGTCGCCAAAAGCCGTTCGAGTGCACCACTGAAACTGGGTAAGCGGATATGATCAATAACTGTAGCCAGATCCTGACTCCAGGCTGACTCATTGACCACCTTCAACAACCTTTGCTCCGCAGATAGTTATCACATAACTCAATCAATCGTTTTGACCCAAAACTATGATCATGCCCACCGTGAACCACGGACACCGGCAGGTCTCGCAGACGCCTAATGGTCTTAATATAATCTTCGACAACACTATCGTCCGCATTATCGATTAAAGGGCCGTCATAAATAGCATCTCCGGAAAATAAGATACCCATCTTAGGTGTCTGTTTTGGTCATCAACTACTGGTGCATGTACTGGGTGGAACGGTTGGGCAAAATCCCAACGGGGCGGAGTTTGGTGTCGTCGACCTCATGAAGCATCAAGCGGCCAATCATGATCCGTTATTCAAAGACTTCCCTGACATCATGAGTATGTATGTGTTTCATTACGAATCCGTTCTGCAGTTACCCTCAGATGCCGTCGTCCTCGCCTCTAATAGCCATGATCCCTATCAAGCTTTCCGTTACGGACAAAACATCTGGGGCGTGCAGTTTCATCCAGAATTCGACTCTGAAATTATGGAGCATGCCATCGATGTCTATGGCTGTGCGATGAAAGACGCTAATTATGATCTAACTCATCTACGACAAAATAATGTGGATAGCGGGCAGGGCCACACCCTGCTGAGACGTTTCATCAAGGCGGCCTACGCATAAGATAACGTCACACGGCACTCATGATCGGCATAAACCGGATAACGACTCAAAAACAGCTGCTCACGTTTCACAAAGCGCGTTATTTTGCAGTCGATGTTTTCTGTCGATATGCATCCACGGGTAAAAGCAACGACCCGATCACAACCAAGCAGGGTGACCGAGTAACGATGCCCCTGCAACAAGTGCCGATCGGCCATTTAGCCTACGGCAAACGACCCAAGCGCTTGCCTATTCAGGCTCGACACTCAAACAGCCTTGGGGATGGCCTTTTCGAGCACCATAAAAACGCCTACCGCGACCAATGCTAAGCCCATAATTGATAACGCTTATACCAGCGACCAACGGTATCAGGGTGGACATTGAGCAACGCGTCAATCTCTTGGAAGATTTACCCTTCTCACGAAATGTAACAGCTTGCTGCCGTTTAAGTTCTTGTTACTCGGTGCTGAGCTTACGTGCATCTGTTATCATGATTAAAGCAAATGTAAAATACCGCTTAGCTAATACTTCAATGAGGTAGGGAGCCTGCATCATGAATAAACCCGTTTTCATACCGACTGACTCGAGTTAGTTATGGAAGGTGCGAATAAGTCCGTTATGTTCTCTGCGGACATTAGAATGCCCAGATACGCGAAAGCCAGTGCAGCGAAATGTCTGGACCTTTTCAAGCTGGCTGACAAAGTAGATGACCATTCTAAT
>NZ_JAUOQE010000005.1 GCF_030547545.1 Amphritea sp. 1_MG-2023 | reverse complement strand
TGCGCCCGCGGCATACTGCACGTCCTGACATCGCCGCTCCTGCGCATCCCTGCGCCCGCGGCATACTGCACGTCCTGACATCGCCGCTCCTGCGCATCCCTGCGCCCGCGGCATACTGCACGTCCTGTACATCGCCGCTCCTGCGCATCGCCGCTCCTGCGCATCGCCGCTCCTGCGCATCCCTGCGCCCGCGGCATACTGCACGTCCTGACATCGCCGCTCCTGCGCATCCCTGCGCCCGCGGCATACTGCACGTCCTGTGCATAAAAAAGGCTGCCATTTGGCAGCCTGAGTGGTGTAAAAAATTAGCCTCGAGGACGCATCGCGGGGAACAGGATAACATCCCGAATCGATGCGGAATCGGTAAACAACATCACTAGACGGTCGATACCAATACCTTCACCTGCGGTTGGCGGTAAGCCGTACTCCAGTGCATTAATATAGTCAGCATCATAATGCATCGCTTCATCATCGCCGGCATCCTTTTCAGCTACCTGAGCGCTGAAACGTTCGGCTTGATCTTCCGAGTCATTCAACTCGGAGAAACCGTTAGCCAATTCACGACCACCGACGAAGAACTCAAAACGGTCAGTCACAAATAGATTACTATCGCTACGACGAGCCAGTGGCGAAACTTCAGTTGGGTACTCGGTGATAAAGGTCGGTTGTTGCAAACGATGCTCAACGGTTTTCTCGAAGATCTCGATCTGCACCTTACCTAAGCCCCAGCTATCTTTGACATCGATATCCAGACGCTCAGCGATCTGCCGCGCCGCATGATCATCAGCCAGTGCTTCCGCGGTAATATCATCGTTATAGTGCAGGATAGAATCAAACACGCTCAGACGGGTGAATGGTTTCTCTAGATCGTACTCAAAGGTTTCCAACACCTCGCCATCTTCATTACGCACGGTGTTAACGATGGTTGTGGTACCTAATACATTCTGCGCTACCGTGCGCAGCATGTCTTCGGTCAGATCCATCAGATCGTTGTAATCCGCATAAGCTTGATAGAACTCAATCATGGTGAATTCTGGATTATGACGGGTCGATAGACCTTCGTTACGGAAGTTACGGTTAATTTCAAAGACTCGCTCAAAACCACCGACAACCAAACGCTTGAGATATAGCTCCGGCGCAATTCTCAAGTACATATCACGGTCTAGCGCGTTATGATGCGTGACAAACGGACGCGCCGTTGCACCGCCAGGAATTACTTGCAGCATCGGCGTTTCAGCTTCGATAAAGCGTTTTTCTGTCAGATAGTTACGAATACCTGCCACAATTTTAGAGCGTGTTTCAAACACATGCCGTGACTGCTCGTTCATGATCAAATCAACATAACGCTGACGATAACGAGTCTCGGTGTCCTGCAAGCCTTTGTGCTTATCCGGCAGCGGATGCAAGTTCTTCGTTAGCAGTTGATATTCACCCAGATCAACATAAAGATCGCCCTTACCCGATTTATGCAACACACCGGTAACACCAATGATGTCACCGAGATCCAGTGATTTGGCAAACGGACGTGCGGCTTTATTAACATAGAACTGAATTCGGCCAGTCATGTCTTGTACGACACCAAAGGCACCACGATTCAGCATCACTCGGCCAGCAATACTGACCGTAATGCCTTCTTCTGCAATCTCTTCCTTCGATTTATGACCATGCTGATCTTGCAGATCCTGTGCATAACTATCACGACGGAAAGCGTTAGGGAAAGCATTACCGGCTTCACGTAGCGTGTTTAGTTTTTCACGACGTTCGGCAATCAGGCGGTTTTCATCTTGCGGCTGAGTATTATCAGACATTTTATGTTGAGCCTTTAATGGTTAAATCTCTAATTCTAGAAATCGCTTAGGCGCAATTCCTTCATATATTCTAAATCTTTTGGCCGCGATGAACGCATCATCGCTGTACCTAGCTTTACAGGCCAGCTTTCAAACTGGCTTCAATAAACTGATCGAGGTCGCCGTCCAGCACTTTATCGCAGTTACTGCTTTGAATCCCGGTACGCAAATCTTTGATCCGCTGATCATCCAATACATAGGAACGGATCTGACTGCCCCAGCCAATATCCGCTTTATTATCTTCTTGCTCTTGTGCCGCTTCCGAACGCTTCAACATCTCCATCTCGTAGAGCTTTGCGCGTAGCTGCTTCATACAGGTATCTTTGTTCTGATGCTGTGAACGCTGACTCTGACTCTGCACGACAATACCAGAAGGCCCGTGGGTAATACGTACCGCCGATTCAGTCCGGTTAACGTGCTGACCACCCGCACCCGACGCACGATAGACATCCACGCGTAAGTCAGCAGGATTGATATCGATATCAATATTGTCATCAATTTCAGGGGAGACAAACACCGATGAGAATGAGGTGTGACGGCGACCGCCGGAGTCAAACGGCGATTTACGTACTAGACGGTGCACACCGGTTTCAGTGCGTAGCCAACCAAAGGCATACGGCCCTTGAAAACTAATGGTCGCCGACTTAATACCGGCCACATCACCGGCAGAGCATTCCACCAGCTCCGTTTTGAAACCCTTATCTTCACCCCAGCGCAGATACATCCGCAGCATCATCTCGGCCCAATCCTGTGCTTCGGTACCACCGGAGCCCGCCTGAATATCCAGATAAGCATTGTTGCCATCGGCTTCACCCGAGAACATGCGGCGAAACTCTAACTGATTCAACAGGGTTTGCAGACTCTCGACTTCACTGCGTACTTCTTCGACAGTGTCCTCATCGTCCTCTTCAACGGCCATATCGAGCAGATCTCGAGCATCGGTGACACCACTGGTTAAGTCATCAATAGTTTTAACCACCCCTTCCAGCATCGCGCGTTCTTTACCCAGCGCCTGCGCTCGTTCGGGTTCACTCCAAACAGCTGAATCCTCCAGTTCCCGATTTACCTCTTCGAGGCGTTCCTGCTTCTCTGGATATTCCAGGTAGGCGCGCAATACCTCTGTACGTTCGGTAATATCTTTCAGGCTATTGGTGATCGGATTGATTTCCATCGTATTCGCTTAACTCTCTCTATCTGCACGGGGAGCGCATGATCAGCTCCCGGGTTGTACGCCGGAGTGAAATGGCCGTTTAAAAAAGCAGCATATTTTACCCGATTAGCTGGCAGCTGTGTATCCGATGAGCTGAAAAAACTCGACTTTAGGTACCTTTATCAGCAAGAATCAGAATAGATATCGTTCACCTAGGGATAACCGGAAGCAAAATGTATCGTCTACTAACCCTGCTATGCACCGCCTGTGCTGTTATCTTGACTTGCCTAGCGTCCCCGTTAATGGCCTCAGAAACCGCTGCCGCTGCGCCCATCTCATACACCAATAGCTTTATCGGTATTACCTGTGTCGGTATTTTTGTCATCAGCTATCTATTTGTCTTAGGCGAAGAGTTTTTTCATTTACGTAAATCCAAACCCGTGATTGTCGCCGCAGGACTCATTTGGCTATTAGTCGGGCTGGCCTACACCCTTGAAGGCGACAATCAAACCGCCGCGATCGCTTTTCGTCATAATTTGCTTGAATATGCCGAATTGTTTTTCTTTCTCCTCGCGGCAATGTCGTTTATTACCACACTGGAAGAACGTCAGGTATTTGCCGCACTACGTGCTTGGCTGATCACCTGCGAATGGAACCTCACGCAAATTTACTGGGCCACCGGCGGCCTCGCTTTTTTCCTCTCACCGATTGCCGATAACTTATCCACAGCACTCTTAATGGGTGCCGTGGTGATGGCGATCGGTCAACATCGAGTGAAGTTTGTCGCCGTTGGTTGCATTAATGTGGTGGTCGCTGCCAATGCTGGGGGAGCCTTCAGCCCCTTTGGCGATATCACCACGTTGATGGTGTGGCAGAAAGGTATTATTCCATTTACTGATTTTTTCAACCTTTTCATACCGTCCCTAATCAGCTGGCTAACGCCTGCAATCATCATGTCCTTTGCTGTTGAGAAGGCCAAGCCAACGCCAGAAAAACGTCAAACCAAACGACAGATGAAACCCGGCGCTCGGCCCATTATAGCGTTATTTCTGTTCACCATTATTTTGGCGATCAGCAGTAACAGTCTGCTCAACCTGCCCTCAGTGCTCGGCATGATGACCGGCTTAGGCATATTAAAACTGTACGGTTACTACCTCAGCCGTTTCGCCAGTAGTGTTCGAGATACCGGTCATATTCATAATCATCATATCGCTAACATATCCGATATCCGGCAGATGAAAGGGGATCACACCGATGTCATCCGTCGCTTTGATATCTTTCAGGTGGTCGAACGTTCCTCTTGGGATACACTGATGTTCTTCTATGGCGTGGTGCTATCAGTCGGCGGACTCGCCTCACTGGGTTATTTAAGTTTACTCTCAGAGACGATCTATCAGCAATTAGGCGCAACACTGGCGAACAGTCTGATCGGCGTTTCTTCATCGCTGATCGATAATATCCCTGTCATGTTTGCTGTGTTATCGATGCAACCGGATATGTCCACCAATCAGTGGCTATTAATCACCCTGACAACCGGTATTGGCGGCTCTCTGCTATCGATCGGTTCAGCCGCGGGCATCGCCCTGATGGGTCAGGCGCAAGGGGTATACACCTTTTATAGCCATCTCAAGTGGAGCTGGGCCATCGGCCTCGGTTACCTTCTCAGTATCGCCGCTCATCTATGGCTCAATGGGGTTTAAGCCGAGCCAAATAGAGAACCGATTGTTGCTTCACGCATCAAAGGCATCCAAAACCGTCGGTACCCAACGAGCAATCCGATCAGCCGTCAACTCACTCTGACAATCTTCATCGAGCCCCAAACCCACGAAGCAGTCTTGCTCTTCCGTTAACGCTTTAGATGCCTCATATTGATAACCGTTAATAGGAAAATAACCACACATTTCGGCACCACGACTGACCAGTTTATCGTGTAAGGCTCCCATCGCATCCAAGAACCATTCGCCATAACCCACCTGATCTCCTAAGCCAAACAATGCACATTTCACCCCATTGAGATCCAGCTCATCCAATTCAGCCCAAACATCTGACCAATCTTCTTGCAGCTCACCATAATCCCAAGTGGGTATACCCAAGATGAGGTAACGATACTCTTCCAAGCGATCAAGCCCATCGGCCGCCAATTCATGTAGATCAATGCGATCCCAGCCTATTGCCGTGGCGATCAATTCAGCACAACTTTCCGTATTACCCGTTGTCGAGCCGTAAAAAAGCCCAATATCCTTACTCATGACACCTCTCTTTATTGATCAACACGACAAACGCTTATTTTGGCGCAAAGGCATCAAAGGCATCATTGGCCAGATGTTCAACGGATTCGCGCGCCTGCTTAAGCGCAGCAATATTAAGATCATTCGCCTGTTTTAAGGTTTGTTCAAGCTGCAACGCATAGGCCTGCTGCGACTTAATCAAATCTTCAGTGGAAGCACAGTGCTGCATCTGTTGCGTCTGTTTAAGCGTTGCATCAATGCAGGCTTTGGTACACATCATCTGCTGACGAGTTAGCTCTTCCAGCATTTTAGTCTGAATATCAACCAGTGCTTTAAATGGCCCAATCGATTGATTAAGGGCTTTTGACATATCTTGAAACATAACAGTATCCTTGCTCGCCATTCTGCCAACTGCTAAAAGATTACCCTTAATAAGCGGCTTTTCAATAGTGGCGGATGGATTAATTTGCTAAGGCGGACAGATAGTTTACGCTGAATGACTACTCGGCCACAAACAGGAGAACACACATGCGACTATTACACACCATGCTGAGAGTGACCGATCTGCAAAAATCGATCGCTTTTTATACCGACATGCTCGAAATGAAACTGTTACGTAGTAAAGACTTTCCTGATGGAAAATTTACCTTGGCATTTCTCGGTTATGGTGACGAATCGGATTCTACCGTGCTAGAGCTGACCCATAACTGGGAAACCGATCATTATGAGATGGGTAATGCTTATGGTCATATCGCCATCGAAGTCGATGATGTTTATGCCGCCTGCGATAAGATCAAAGCGCAAGGCGGTGAGGTCGTTCGAGAAGCCGGGCCAATGAAACATGGCACGACCATCCTCGCCTTTGTTCGCGACCCCGATGGCTATATGATCGAGCTACTCGGCAGCTAAGCCGCCCCTTCGCGTTATTCCAAGCAATCACGGCATCTGTTACTCGGGTGCCGACTTTACCCCCGTTGTCACCCTCGACTCAGCGCTCTTTGCAACACTCAGTACGCTCACCCATGACCAAAATCATGATTTTTAGCCGTCGATCATGTAGAATGCGCCCAACATTAGATCATGCTAATTAAGAATCTCACTGATGTGCGCCAACAGTACCTGCCAAAAAAGATCCGTTTTGTCCCTATCAACAACGGATGACAGGCCTATAATAGGCGCAAAATTTTTACCTTTAACCATACGGGCGCAATTCGATGAGTAAGAAACTATTACTGGCTATGACCGGCCTACTGCTGACTCTCAACACAGCCTCTGCAGCGAGCCTATCAAAAGGCATGCAAGCCTTTGAAGCGAAAGATTACAATACCGCGATGAGTGAACTAAAGCCTCTTGTCAGCGATAACAATCTGGATGCTATGAATTTGGTAGGTCAGATGTATGAATTGGGCTTGGGGGTAGAAGCGGATGAACAACAAGCCGTTAAACTGTATAACCGTTGTAGCGCTCAGGGCCATCTAGGTTGCGTTAACAGTTTTCGCGCCTATAAAAACAAAGGCTATAAAGTTGAACTCAAAAGCGTGCAACCTGCCGCAGAAAACGGCGATGCTAACGCACAGAATCGACTCGGTGAGATGTATGAGTTTGGTTACGGCGTGACGCGTGATGCAGCACAAGCAATTCAATGGTATCAACTGGCTGCCGATCAAGGCTTCGTCGCAGCACAACATAACCTAGGCCGCGCTTATAACTTCGGCACCGGTATTCAGCAAGATTTCGCATTGGCTGAAAAGTGGTATCTCAAGGCCGCCGAACAAGGCCATATGGAAGCGATGTTCTTCCTTGGCACACTCTATTCTAACAATCATGGTGGGGATGAGAAACAACAGACCAATATCACCGCTTACGCTTGGTTGCAAAACGCACTGGAGCTTGGCAATCGCACCGCCACTGCCATTCAATCCCGTATAGTAATGAAGCTTTCTGCGAATGAATTAGAAGAGGCTAAAATGCTAGCCGCCGAATATAAAGAGAAGTTTGTTACGCCGTTTCAATAAAGCGGTCACTTCTCCCACTTGCAGCCGGACAATCAGTCCGGCTTTTTTGTCTATCACACTCAGCCGCACGCTAATTTAATGGTCTCCCGTTTAATGGTATAGTCAGCGACAATTGCCAACCGCGAGGCTTAACTGATTAAAATCAAGCTAAGCGGTCATCGTTTTCATTAGCCAGAGACCGTTACCCACACCATGAGCATACCTTTCCCCGAAGTTGAAGGTGAACTGCGTCAACCCAGCTTACTCCGCCGTTTTGCCGCGATGATCTATGATGGCTTTCTTGTTGTTGCCATTTGGATGTGTGCCGGCTTTGCCGCCGTTGCGCTTAATCAGGGCGAAGCGGTCAGCGGTGCGCAGATTCCTCTACTGCAAACCGTACAGTTCCTTCTCACCTTCGCTTTTTACGCCTACTTCTGGATACGCTTAGGACAAACACTGGGGATGCAAGCGTGGAAGTTAAGAATACAAACACTCGATGGCCGTCATATCAGCCTGCGACAAGCGCTGATTCGCTTTATGACTGCGATTGTTTCATTAGCCTGCCTTGGTTTAGGCTTCTTCTGGATGCTATTTTCTGCCAATAAAGCCACTTGGCACGATAGCTTCTCTGAAACTCAGCTAGTGTTACTGCCCAAGTAATCGAGATAAGCAGCATTGCGATAGCCTCAATCGCTATCGAGACAGCGTCTACCGTGGCCATCGCTATGACGACGACCCATTATGCAAAAAGCCCAGCAATGCTGGGCTTTTTGCGTTTTCGAGTAACAGACAATCTAGTCAGCGGAGCACGACACTACCCCGCTCGCTTAATCAGCCAACCACCAAGCGACATACAGATCAAGATTGGCACCAAGGCCGACCAAATAGGATCAATACTATAAAGACTGCTCACGGGGGCCAAAATATCCTGACTGATCTTGAACACCATGCCCACGACGACACCGGTAATTATTCGCTGTCCGCTGGAGACACTCCGCAGTGAACCAAAGATAAATGACACCGCCACCAGCACCAAGCCAATAATCGCTAACGGTTGAAACACTTTGCGCCAGAAGCTCTGCATATAACGGTCGTTATCTAGCTCTTGATCGTCCAAATATTGACTATAACGATACAGTTCGCTGGTCGACATCTCTTTTGGCTTAACCATCAACACCTTTAAACGTTGCGGTGTTAGCTCAATATTCCAAGGCAGCGTGTCATGCAACTGAGTCTGCGTCTCGTTTTCAAGAAACTGGGTTTCAACCACCTCATGCAGTAACCAGCTCCCCTGCTCATAATGGCCCGATTGCGCATAACTGTTATAAATCAGCTGACTATCCTCAGCCAACATAAACCGAGTAACCCCCTGAATATCGCCATCGGGGGTGACCACATTAATATGGATATACTCACCGCCTTCACGATGCCAAACCCCGGTGCGAGCAGAGATAGTCCCTCGATTGAGGTGCTGAGCTCTGATACTCTCCGATAATGTGCCGGAATATGGGGCGACATACTCGCCAATCATTAGCGCCAATAAAGACAGCACAATAATAGGCTTCAACACCATTTTTACCAGTCGCCAAACAGAAACACCCGCCGCCCGCATGACGGTTAACTCACTGCCACTCGCCAGCGCCCCTAGGCCTAACAAACACCCTACCAAGCAGCCTAAGGGTAAAAACTCATAAAAAGCAGCAGGCATGTTAAGTACCGAATAGCCCAGCATAATCCATAGCGTGTAGCCTTCGTTCAGTTCGGACATTTCATCGATCACGCGAAACAAAAAGTCCAGACCGACAATGATTAACATCACCACCAAAATACTCAACAACACCTGCAGACCAATATAGCGATCCAGTTTAGCCAGCATCATTAGCTCCTCGACGCGAGAACAACTTTTTCCATGAGCCATCGACAGACAATAAAACCATCGCTAAACCGAAATACAGCACATGCACTAACCATAATAAAATGATCTCACCGCCATCCCGTTCAATATATTTACGCACGTTAGTTAATATCAATAGATACGACATATAGAGCAAAATGGAAGGGATCAACTTGGCATAACGTCCCTGCCGTGGATTTGTCTTACTTAGGGGCACCGCCAATAACGCCACAATCAAGGTCAACATCGGTAACGACAGCCGCCAATGTAACTGAGCCTGCTCGGCTGCTGTGCCATTTAACAACTCACTGCTCGGCAGCGAGTACAGCTCATTAACTTGTTGTATCGGTTGCTGATCGGGCAAGCGGATACCATATTCTTCAAAGGCAATCTGTCGATAATCAGCCTCGCCAGGATTGCCCTCATAACGATAACCGTTATCCAACACTAAATAACGAATACCCGTATCCGGATTGGTATAGCTGCGGCCTTTTTCTGCCACCACCATGACCGCCTGTTCTCGATCATCTAGAGTGACTTTTTCGGAGATAAACACGCCCGCCATCGAACCACTATTGCGGTCTAGACTTTCGATATAGGTGACCCGATTGCTGCGAGACATCGATTGAAAACGCCCCTCACTAATCACATCAAACTCACCGACATTACGCTGTTCTTGCAGCATAACCTCGGTCATATTCGCCCCTAGCGGTGATAAATACAGGCTCATAAAGCCAACCAACAATGCCGCGACAACACCTGGCCCTAAGGTATACATGGTTAAACGTCGCTGACTCATACCCGTCGCTTGTAGCACCACCATTTCGCTTTCGAGATACAAGCGCCCATAAGCCAACAAAATGCCTAGAAACAATCCAAGCGGCAAAATCAGCTCAAGAAACCCTGGCAGGCGAAACAAAAGGTAGTAAAATACCGCTTCCATCGGGATTTCCCCGGCGGCGGCAATAGTTAGATAACTGATAAAACGACCACTCATTATGATTAGCAACAGCACCAGCGTTACCGCTGCCATGCTAATCAACACCTCTTTGGCCAGGTAGCGAAAGATAATCAAACTGCCATATCCTGTATTATTGCCGGTAAAGAATTCTCGCTGATACCGAAAACAGGGTTTTGTTTCTGCGGCATTAGGATAAAATCCGGGTATCAATTTAAAAACGGTTCAATATATACCCATAAATAGTATATCGATTGCACCGGTGCATCATTATCTTATAAACCAAGCACGATGTCTTGTGTGGAGAAAGCATGGAATTTGAAATAGTTACCGGATCAGTAGAGTCACTTGAAACTGACTGTTTAATTGTCGGCGTTGCCCCTGATGGCGAACTCGCCCCCTCTGCAGATCTAATTAATAACGCGTCTTCCGGTTATCTGAAAGAGGTTATCGGTGATCATCAAGGTAAAACGGCTGAAGCGCTGCTGCTACATAAGGTACCGGGCATCAATGCTAAGCGCGTGTTGCTCATCGGTTTAGGTAAGGCCAGCGAGCGCAGTGACCGCAATCAGCTGAAAATCATTCAAAGCATCATGAGCCAGATCAAAGCGATCCGCTGTAAAACCGTCGTGATCGCTCTCGATGGTTTGGAAAGCGCGGATAAAGATCTCTACCGTCAACTGCGTCACAACACTGAATGGGCTAGCGCCGAGCTGTATCAATATGATGCAACCAAGAGCAAAAAAGCCGATCCATTGAGCGTTGAAAGCATCGCCTTCCTCGTGAGCCAAGAGAACGCTGAACTGGGTGAATTCTCGATCAGCGATGGTTCGGCAATCGCCAACGGTATCGATACCGCTCGTGAATTAGGCAACCTGCCCGGTAATATCTGTACGCCCACCTATCTGGCGGAAAAAGCTATCGCCTTGGCAGAATCCTGCGAAGATCTCACCACCACCATTGTTGATGAAGCTGAAATGGAGCAATTGGGCATGCACTCCCTACTCTCCGTAGGTAAAGGCAGCGCAGAAGCATCCAAGCTGATCGTCATGGAATACAACGGTGGCGAAGCCGATCAACAGCCGCACGTACTCGTCGGCAAAGGCATCACCTTTGATACCGGTGGTATCAGTTTGAAGCCCGGCGCTAAAATGGATGAGATGAAATATGATATGTGCGGTGCCGCCAGTGTAATTGGCGCAATGGAAGCACTGACTCAATTGGGTCTCGATCTAAACGTTGTCGGTATTATCGCTTCGGCTGAAAATATGCCATCCGGCAACGCCTCTAAACCCGGCGATATCGTCACGACGATGTCCGGTCAGACGGTTGAAATCCTCAATACCGATGCCGAAGGCCGTTTGGTACTCTGTGATGCATTAACCTATGCCGAACGTTTCGAACCAGAAACCGTTGTCGATGTCGCCACCCTAACCGGTGCTTGTATCGTGGCACTGGGTAATCACGCCACCGGACTGTTATCAACCGACGATCTACTGGCTGATGACCTTATGGCCGCCGGCGAGTTCGCGGCAGATAAAGCATGGCGTCTACCATTATGGGATGAATATCAGGAACAGCTCGACAGTAACTTTGCCGATATGGCCAATATTGGTGGCCCAGCGGCGGGTACGGTGACGGCCGCTTGCTTCCTGTCTCGTTTCACTCAGAAATATCGTTGGGCTCACCTGGATATCGCCGG
This sequence comes from Amphritea sp. 1_MG-2023, assembly GCF_030547545.1. GTDB lineage: Bacteria > Pseudomonadota > Gammaproteobacteria > Pseudomonadales > Balneatricaceae > Amphritea. The sequence continues at coordinate 132,041 of NZ_JAUOQE010000005.1, read as the reverse complement.
TGTAGCTTGGAACAGCAACGGTAAAGCAAAAGGCGCGACTGGCCGCTGCGTACCGTTACTGTGTCAACACCTGATCGCTCAAGTCGACGATCTTACCGACGACGAATAAGCCTAACCGCTATTCAGTCCGATAGATGAATAGGCCAACGCGAGGCTGTTATCTGTTGACAACAACATCGCCGACCTTTGCTCGGCGGTGTAATGATAACAGCCAATATCGCCTTGGCGCATTCACCCTCTAGTGGAATACACAACCATGCCTCTCGCTGATTTTTATGTGTTACCTGATGCCGAACCCGAAAGCCGTACTGCCTTTCTCTGTCGTCTAGCGGATAAGGTATTAGGCCGAGGACTCAACGTATTCATTCGCGTTTCAGGCGAAACCGAAGCCCAACGTCTCGATCAACTTTTATGGGATTACCGAGCGGATGCCTTTATCCCCCACGGTATTATCAATCAAACACCAACCGCACCCGTCCAAATCGGCTGGGGCGAACAACTCCCCACTCACCGTGATGTCTACATCAATCTCGCTTTAGAAGCCGCAGAAGAAACCCTAGAGTTCGAGCGTATTCTGGAGATCGTCATCCAACAACCCGATATCCTAGCCGCCACTCGAAAAAACTTCGCTTTATACAAAAAAAACGGTATCACCCCTTCAATGCATGATATGCGCCGAAGAAACGCATCATAACCTATGCCCCACTCACCCCTAGAGGGTGTCAGTCGCCATGCAATCATACGCCCTCAATATAACGCCAGCGGCCAAGGACGTGTGCCTACGAGACGGCTAATCGCAACCTTACCACCAACCATATCCATCTCTCCACCGCATCGATGCGATTAGTATGGCACTCGACTCTCACCATTAAGCACTCAGCCGCCACCGCTTTTACCCCTCGCTTAACCGCCCTACGAGCGCTATAATATCCGACTATTTTTTTTGCACTAATTCTAGCTTTGAGAGCACGGTCTATTAATGGATACCACTTACCAGCCGCACGAGATCGAGAAATCCTGGTACAAAACCTGGGAAGAAAAAGGTTACTTCGCCCCTTCCGGTGAAGGCGATGCTTACAGCATTATGATCCCGCCGCCGAACGTTACCGGCAGCCTACACATGGGTCATGCTTTCCAGCACACCATCATGGATGCCCTGATTCGCTATCAGCGCATGAAGGGTAAAAACACGCTATGGCAAGTGGGTACCGATCACGCGGGTATCGCCACTCAGATGGTAGTCGAGCGCAAACTGGCGGCTGAAGAGCAGAAAACCCGTCACGATTTAGGTCGCGACGCCTTTATCGAGAAAATCTGGGAATGGAAAGGCGAATCCGGCGGTATGATCACCAATCAGATGCGTCGCTTAGGTGATTCGGTTGACTGGCCGAGCGAACGCTTTACCATGGATTCTGGTTTCTACACCGCCGTGCAAGAAGTGTTTATCCGTCTCTATGATGAAGGCCTGATCTACCGAGGCAAGCGCTTGGTTAACTGGGACCCTAAGCTACACACCGCGATCTCCGATCTCGAAGTGGAAAACCGCGAAGTGAAGGGCAAGATGTGGTATCTGCGCTATCCGCTGGCGGATGGTGTTAAAACCGCTGCGGGAGATGATTATCTGGTGGTGGGTACAACCCGTCCAGAGACTCTGCTCGGCGATACCGGCGTAGCAGTGAATCCCGATGACGAACGCTATCAAGACCTGATCGGCAAAGAGATTATTCTACCCCTGGTTGGCCGTCGGATTCCCATCGTTGGCGATGAACACGCCGATATGGAAAAAGGCTCAGGCTGTGTAAAAATCACGCCAGCTCACGACTTCAACGATAACGAAGTCGGCAAGCGCTGCAAGCTGCCCATGATCAACGTCCTCACCCTTAACGGTGATATCCGTGACGCGGCCGAAACCTTCAACACCGATGGCAGCGAAAACCACGAACTCGATAAAACCCTACCGGAAAAATATCACGGCATGGAGCGCTTTGCCGCACGCCGCGAAATTGTTGCCGATATGGAAGCCGCCGGGCTGCTGGTGAAGATCGAAGAAAACGATATGACCATCCCCTACGGAGACCGTGGTGGCGTCGTCATCGAACCGATGCTCACCGATCAATGGTTTGCCGATGCGAAAACCCTCTCGGGCCCAGCGATTAAAGCGGTTGAAGATGGCGATATCAAATTCGTTCCTAAACAGTACGAAAACATGTTCTTCGCTTGGATGCGCGATATCCAAGATTGGTGCATCTCCCGTCAGCTGTGGTGGGGCCATCGTATTCCGGCGTTCTACGATAACGAAGGCAATGTCTACGTGGCTAAGGATGCAGCGGCGGCCCGTGAAAAATATGGCCTGGATCTAGAAACCGAACTGCGTCAAGACGATGATGTACTCGATACTTGGTTTAGTTCTGGGTTGTGGACATTCGGCACCCTCGGCTGGCCTGAAAACACTCAACGTCTGCAAACTTTCCATCCGACTGATGTACTCGTCACCGGCTTCGATATCATCTTCTTCTGGGTGGCTCGAATGATGATGATGACCATGCACCTCATCAAAGATGAGAACGACAAGCCGCAGGTACCGTTCAAAACCGTTTACGTCACCGGTCTGATTCGCGACGAAAACGGCGATAAGATGTCGAAATCCAAGGGCAACGTACTTGACCCACTGGATATGATCGACGGTATCAGCCTGCCGGATCTGTTAGAAAAACGTACCGGCAACATGATGCAGCCGCAGTTGGCAGAAAAAATAGGCAAGCGTACCGAAAAGCAGTTCCCCGACGGAATCGCCGCTCATGGTACCGATGCAATGCGCTTCACCCTCGCAGCACTGGCTTCCACCGGCCGAGATATCAACTGGGATGTGAAACGACTGGAAGGTTACCGCAACTTCTGCAACAAGCTGTGGAACGCTGCCCGCTATGTGCAGATGAACACCGACGGCGAAGATTGCGGTCAATCCGGTGGCGAAATGGAGCTATCTCTCGCCGATCGCTGGATCGCGAGTGAGTTGCAAAAGGTCGAAGCCGAAGTCACCAAACACTTCGACGAATACCGTTTCGATCTAGCCTCTCAGTGCCTCTACGACTTTATCTGGAACGAATACTGTGGCTGGTATCTAGAACTCTCCAAGCCGGTATTGTGGGATGATAACGCCTCCGCTGAAGCTAAGCGTGGCACTCGCCGCACACTGGTACGCGCACTGGAAGTGATTCTACGTCTAACGCACCCGATTATGCCGTATATCACCGAAGAGATCTGGCAATCCATTAAAGATCTGGCCGGTGCGCAAGGCGATACCATCATGCTGCAGCCTTACCCCGTTGCCAATCAAGCTCTGCATGATAGCGCCGCTGAAGCCAATATTAATTGGCTGAAAGGCGTCATCACCGGCGTGCGTAATATCCGTGGTGAAATGGGTATTTCGCCTGCGAAAGAGCTGGATATTCTAATCAAAAACGGTAGCGCCGATGATCAAGCCCGTCTCGACGCCAATAAAACCTTCTTGGCCAAACTCGCCTCTCTCGCTTCAGTCACGTGGCTTAACGCCGGTGATGAAGAACCGATGTCAGCGGTACAGCTGGTCGGCGATATGCAGGTGCTCGTGCCAATGGCAGGCCTGATCGATAAAACCGCCGAACTAGCCCGTCTGAAAAAAGAGATGGATAAGCTCGAAAAAGAAGCAGGTCGTCTGGCTGGAAAGCTAAGCAATGACAAGTTTGTTGCCAATGCGCCGGAAGCCGTTGTGGCTAAAGAGCGGGAGAAGCTGGCGGAATACAAAGCCTCTCTTGGTCAATTGAGCGAGCAGTACGGCAAAATAGAATCCCTCTGAGGATTCTAGTTTAAGTTGTCCGACCGTCGCTGCGCGACTTGCTCGACGTTAGTAGTCCGAAAAAAACCCAGCAGAGATGCTGGGTTTTTTGGGTTATAAGTCATGCAATAAACAGCATATCGTAAGCGCTGCACCCTCACAGCGATTCACACCGCGGTTGGAGCACCGCTGCGCGACTCGCCCGCCGTTCGCTGCTCGAAAAAGCAAAAGGCCCAGCAGAGATGCTGGGCCTTTTGAGCTTATAAGTCATTGCAATAAACAGCATATCGTAAGCGCTGTGCCCCCACAGCGATACACACCGCAGTTGGAGCGTCGCTGCGCGACTCGCCCGCCGTTCGCTGCTCGAAAAGCAAAAGGCCCAGCAGAGATGCTGAGCTTTTGAGTTTATAAGTCATTACAATAAACAGCATATCGTAAGCGCTGCGCCCTCACAGCGATGCACGCCGTGATTCGAACGTCTCTGCGCGACTCGCCCGTTGTCCGAAGCTCGAAAAAGCAAAAGACCCAGCAGAGCTAAGCCCGATGATAGGAGCCGCATCCTGCGGCGATTGAATCTCACAGCCTCATCCTCTTTAGGACGCTCTAGAATGTTTGACGAGACCTCCCCATCAGAAATACTTTTCCTCCCGGAGAATGACTGCAGCAATAGCTTTAACCTAGACGCCCTAGATCTTGTCACCATTCATAGTCATCTGCCCTTTTTCAAGCTTGAATGTGAACTGATCACCGTTTTGCTCAAGCATAGCTCCCACCATCGGGTTGAACATGCCAACCAAGTCTTTGGCTTCCTTACCAAAACTAGCACTGAAATCGACAAAAGCCGCATTCATTAGGGCCTGTGGATTAGGACCTCGACGAGACTTTAATCCGTCTTGGATATAATGCTCAGGCAGTTTTTCAGCATCCAACTTAGCAACACCGCTAGCGTTGATAATGTCGACACCATTTTGTTTGAACTGAAAACTCTGAAGCTCGAATTGCGGGTTCTGTGCAAGCAACTGATCCGCGCGCTCATTCATAACGCCTTCGGCGGCTTGCTTTATTTCCCGATCGCTCCAGCCATATCTGGCACCGTCTTGAGCAACTTCTAAAAGTTTCACAACAGCTTTGCCATCTAGGCCGGAAATTTTGTATTTCAACTCGCCATCAGAAAGGCTCTGTCCTTCCCCTTCTAAGCGTCCTAAGTTAACCGCCAAACTAGTGGTGAATTCATCATCCACTTTACTCGCGATGTCGATGCCAAATGACTTAATGCTAACGCCTTCAATCGAGGCTTCTGCAATCTCAATAGTCGCTTGGCCTTCACCTTCTTCGCCATCAAAGCTATTATTCATGAACAATTTTCCACCAGATAATCCGATGACGCTATGACGTTCTTTAAGCATGAACTTAGGCATATTAGCAGTCAGTTCAAAATTTTCGGGACGGCCTTCTTCATCAAAGCTATCGACAGAGAACTCAACCGCTATTGGTTTAACCGTCAGCGCACTGCCGTTTTCGGCGAAATCGATATTAGGAATAATCATCTCCCCGTCGATGCTATCGCCTTTCATGTAACCTTCGACAACAACTGGCTGACCATCTAAAACAAGGCTGGTGATGGTCTTTTCATCATTCCCTTTCATGACAGGGTTAGTGATCTTCGCAGTGTAAGAAGGACCAGCCAGCAAAGTGGCTAGGCCGTGATTGACCCTATACTCGACTTGGAACTCGGTGGGCCGCCGCGTATTACTATCATTGAGGAGAATCACGCCGGAGGAGGACATAAGCCCTCCTTGCTGAGACTTGACAGTCACATCAAATTGTTCACCCAAAATAGTCGTATCATTAAGTTGCTCAACAAGGTTCTCGATGCCAACCCTAACATGATCTTGGTAGCTGACTTGCTTAACACCGCCATAACCGACAACAACAGCAGCGGCTGCGATAGCAACTGCTATATACGTTTTTTTCATTGAACGTTCTCCATGTTCATATCCCTGACGTCCAGGAATCAAGTGACCTGGCACAACGTGAGGTAATAAATTAATAAATTCCGATTTTTCAGCGGCTTAAGGCTTTTTCTACACCGGCGGCATTATAGATCCAGATACCAGCGCTATAAACCGTATAGAAGGAAAATTAACTTAAAATATTGGACTGATCGACATCCGCTTGAATGATTCACACTCGTGCCCTTTTGATGTTCAGTCGCTCGTCCTTGACTTCATCTCAATACTAGCCAACTCCTTCGCTAACATCATTTTCAGCACGTCCGTTTTATAGGCATATTGAGCGGGAATGCGTAGCAGTGGGAAAGCCGACTGTTGACAGATTTTCATTAGCAGTTCGTCCCGTTTTTTCCGATTTTTTTGCTTGTGACTGTTGTCGTCGAGTTCGATGGCGGCGACAGGGGTTAGGTCGTCGATTTTGCAGATCACGAAGTCAAAATGTTTGGCGCTGATAGCATTAAAGGCTTTATGCCACTGGCTACGATTGCGACTCGGCTGAGGCTCCAGCACGTCGGCAACCCGAACTTTACCCAACACCTGATGCTGATCACTGTCGATAGCTTTTAGTAACACAGCATAGAAGGAACGCTCCGCCGGGGTAAATAGTGGGCCGCATTTACGATAGCCTAAACCTAACGTCGCTGAGGGTACTAAATCCGTCTCTTCGGGCAGTTCTTGCGCCATACGTGGCTGTTTTTTTGTTTGCCGCTATATAAAAACAGCACCGGCAACAAGAAACAATAAAATAAAAAATTTCATTATTAACTATCCTCTCCACAGGCTTTATCCCGATTGTAAATATCGATATTTTTACGGGTGCGGGCGGCTTTGAGCGTTAGCATGGAGCACTTTTGGCGCTGCTCGGCGTTTTCACCTACCGGTGCTGAACGACGAACTTTTGCAATCACCGGTTGATAGCTAGCAGCGGCATTGCAATAAAGTCGTTTATAGTTTGGATAGTTCGGCGAACGGTTAGGCTGTTGTTGCAATGTTTGGCAAGTTTCGCGGAAGAACTGACTGGCCGCTTCGGAACATGCTGAGTATTTTAAAACACTATACTTAAGAGGCTGACAGACGCTATTCGGTCGTAGCCGCCACAACTGATACTGAAAACTCACCGGCTGGTTATGGTATTCAATATGAATCGATTGAAGCTCGGAGCCGACGCTATCCGTGATAGGCTGAAACAGCACCTTGCCGAGCGTCTGGGTAAATGCGGTATAAGAATCGGTCAGAACATCGGCGCAGGTTACACTCGGAATCAGCAAGCCAGCAGCCAGCAGCCAGCAGCCAGTAACACAACAACAGATTGGCGTTTTAGATAAGCAATGACAGGCTCTTTCGAGCAACAAACGACGAACCTCACACGGCGGGTCATTAAAGAAGCATCCATGTTATATCCATTTTAAAGAGACCCTCTACATCTCATGTCCTGAGCCGTCCTGAGCCGTCCTGAGCCGCGACATTATCCAATAAACAATCAGGTAATGAACTTAATATGCCGATGACTCCACTGTATCTCGTGACGAGACACCGCTTAAACTAAAGTCATAATATCAACTTATACACCTCTTAAAACTCAACACGGATTAACGAATCTTCGAGCATTCATCGGCACGGGAGCGTTTCTCCAACATACCAAGCCCCACAAACTGTAACGCTGCCTATTAGCGCGACAAACAACATGAGATAAATAGGGCTATGTATTACTCATCCGTCTGCTTTTTTACGTCTGCACCACTCTGTTGCTGCTCTGCACTGCCTCCTAATGCTTTCGCCAACATCATTTTCAGCACGTCCGTTTTATAGGCATATTGAGCGGGAATGCGTAGCAGTGGGAAAGCCGACTGTTGACAGATTTTCATTAGCAGTTCGTCCCGTTTTTTCCGATTTTTTTGCTTGTGACTGTTGTCATCGAGTTCGATGGCGGCGACAGGGGTTAGGTCATCGACTTGACAAATAACAAAGTCGAAGTGCTTAGCTGATATTGCATTAAAGGCGCTTTGCCACGGACCCCGGTTATGGCTAGGTTGCGGCTCTAACACATCAGCGACACGGACTTTACCGAACACTTGATATTGTTCACTGTCGATGGCTTGTAGCAAAACGCCATAGAAGGAACGTTCTGCGGGCGTAAAAAGTGGGCCACATTGACGATAGCCCAACTCTTCAGGTGTCTCTAACGTTGCTGACGGTACGCTATCCTCGGCTTCAGGGACTTCAGTAGTCGTCAATCTATCAGGACGTGGTGTTTTTTTAGCCAGGCTGAAATAGGCAAAAATACCGATGATAATAAAGAGTACAATGAAAAATTCCATCACGCCCCCTCGCCATCACAGACAGGGTTACATTCACTTATCGCGTTATGTGCATCCGTGAGAGCGGTGTTAAGGGTAAACAGAACCCACGGCTGACGCTGTTGGGCAGTGTCAGGCATCGATTTACAACCGCGGAGTTTGACAATAAGCGCGTGATAAATCGCAGCTGCTGGGCCATAAAGCCGATTGTCGTTTCGGCCGTTCGGCGGATTACTGAGTTTTGCTTGCCGTGTTTGACAGATTGCCTTACACAATGGGCTGATGACTTCTGCACACACAGAATAGCTTAATAGATTCGCTCTTAAGGCTCGGCAGACGCTGTTGAGACGTAACCACGACAGATATTTGACACTGATCTGATATCGATCAGTTACATCGGTATCCGTCTGTTTATCTGCAGCGGCATTATTAGGCACACGCACACCGCTTGTGACTATCAGTAAAGCAAGATAAACCTTTGAATGAGCATTCACAGGCTTTTGCCAGCCGGCAACAACCAACGGCGAGCCACGGGCTATCAGAAAAGCATCCATGTTATATCCATTGCAAATAGACGCTGAACGTCTTCTATCCTAGTCGTCCTGACCAACGGCGTGATTGTCTTAACAATCTGGTGGCGAGTTAATGTCTAAACCAATACTTGAATGTACTCTGCCACCGTATTTCACTCAACCCCTAAGCAGTATATAAATCTGAGAAGCGCAGACGATGGACCAATGTACGTGCTAACAACACGCATCGGCCGACCAACTAATCGGCGTTTCTTGTAGCGATAAAAAACCCCAGCAGCAACGCTAGGGTCTTGATTATGATGGGCAAACCCCAATTATCAGTACGGCTTACTCTGATGCGTATTACTAAGGCGCTGCGTAAACCCTTAAAGATAAACTCAGGCGCTAGTATTCAGCAGAATACCGGTCGTCGTGCCGCTGCCATCTTGACTCTGAACCAGCGAGATCAGTTCATCAAAGTTGACCGTGCCATCTTCTTCAAAAATTGATGCTACGGCCTCTTCACCAAACTCTTCTGTCAATTGTAGCTGTAACTCCTCACTAGACATCATACCTTGAGAGGGAGGAGGCGGAGGCGGAGGCGGAGCCATGCCTTGAGTTTCACCACCATTGCCAGGGGCATTATTGACCAGCAGGGAGGTTAACTCATCAACATCGATTGAACCATCTTCAGCCATTACCGTAGAGGCATCATCACCAAAGCGGCTGGTCAAATTAGCCACCAGTGTTTCGGCATCCACACTACCCTCGTCAACAGCATTCACCATTTGCTGAGCCATCTCTTCTGGCGAGATAGGCTTTGCCATCTCCATCATTGAAGAGCCGCTCGCTTGAATACTTCCAATACTCATAGCGTTATCCTTATAAATTATATAGTTAGAACGATCTGATAGTGCAAAGGATATACCAGTTAATGCTATTTACGACCTCTACCCAATAACTTTACATTTATTAACAATAGCTTAACGTAACTTTACATTTATGAGAGCGATGCTGCCCCTAGCGGCAAACCACAACGGGTATTGAAAGCCTATCAACAAGACGATACGGCAAATAGTTGCCACCTGATCATGACTCAACAACCCAGAGAAGTTAAGAGATCAAGCGAGGCTTATCGACAACGTCGATTCATCATCGTGGGTTTAAGCTAAATTTGGCTTGCAAGATTCCCCCGCTGTTATTTTTAGCCTACACTGGAGTTTATGAAGCACGCCGTTAGCATCAATTCATCCTATTCCGCACAACGCACGATTAATATCGGCTTTGCGTTCCTGTTGTTGCTGACTTTGATGCACAGTCATGTGTTAACGCTAGAACCGCTAAGCGAACAGCAATTATCGGCCAATGAAACTCATGTCGAACAGATGCTTCAGCCCATGGTCAGCGGTGATGATGATCAGCCCAGCTATGTTGTTGTTAGCGTTACTCATTATCAATGGCTGACAGCTGCCACGGTGCTGGCCGATAAACAATACCACCACCTCTTACCCTCTCGCTGGATGGTGCCATCCACCCGAGCCCCTCCTATTTTTAGCTGAGTCTTACCATCACTGTTTTTTATCTATTTGATGAACGCCGTTAAGGCAGGATGATCCTATGAATAATTACAACGAGTTAAAAACGACTCTGCTAGAAGCATCTCACCATATCGCTAGCCCAAAAGAACTGCACGAATATACTCTAGAGACCAGCGCTACCGAAGTGATGACCGATTTCGAAAAAATTCAGCCGTTGATGATGGAACAAGATGTTTCCATCGATGAAGCACGACAGATGATGCGCAAGGTACATGTGCGTTCTGTGTTGGTTATTGACAAAGATGAAAACTTTCGTGGATTGCTCACCATTGCTGATCTGGAAAGCCGCTCTGCTATGAGTATCGCAACAGCGGCAGGCCTCAAACGACATGATATTTCCATCAAAGAGGTGATGACGCCCCGTGATCGGCTGCATGCGATACCTCTCTCTGAAGTAAACCACGCTTCTATCGGCGATCTGCTGCGTACACTGCAACACACCGGTACCCCTCATATGCTGGTTGTTGACACACTGAAACAAGAAATACGTGGTGTGATCTCCTCTAGCGACATCGCCCGCCGCCTGAAAGTGCCGGTCGAAATAGCCAAACGAGCGGCTCATTTCCGTGAGGTTGTTGATGTTCTATTTGCTGGCCGAGATACCTAAGCAACGCCTTCTCAATAACTAACGCTTCCATTTGAAGGGACTACTATCATTGTTAGCCAAATGCTACCTTAGCAGATGACTGCGTATCAAAGCCCGCTCATGAGAGTGGGCTTTTTCTCTGCCTCTAAACTTTTTTAACGGCGCCACATTTAACGGCACCACAATCTTAGCAAACGATGCCATCTCCTCTGCAGTAGTGACAGGACAAGACGACTCAACGATATTCCCGAGTGCAACGTCTCGACAAGCAACGACCAAAAAGCGCAACCGCCTTGTATACCCAAGGCCTCACAGCACATAAGAGCAGCCGCAGAAAATTTTCCTCGAGCGGGTAACATCAACCTTGACGTCTGACACTTGTCTTTTGATAGCGTCGAAAATGACCTTAATGTCAAACACACTGTCATATAACAGTGGTTTTCTCGCTGCGCTCTTCAGCGAGCCTGTGCTATCCTCCGCAGCCTTGCAAATTAATGACGCTATCATTGCGGAGTACAGTTGTGGATTACGATTTCACCCACGATATTGACGGTGCATTCTGCGCTGAGTTTTCTATGGGCCATGAAGCCTTGGGTTATTGGCTAACGGACGAGCTAAGCAGTCGTCAATCGATGATTGCCGAATTATTAAAAATTGCGGATGCGCTGCAAAAAAAGCAACGACGCGACTATTCAATGGAAGGATCGGAATACAACCTGCTATTAACTCAAGATGAGGCTATGATCCGCGCCCACGCGCTGGATGCCGATGACGAGATGGCTGAACCGGGAGATAATCTGACGTTTTACGATCAGGAATCAACCGCCAGCTGTGGTCTCGAAGATTTTATCGAGCTACTACAAGGTTGGCAGCAGTTTACCGCTGTACACGCTTAATACATCAGCGTAAACCAGCCCGAATCAGATCAAAGCACTCCATGATTCGGGCAACATACTGATCCTTTGGCCGAAAACTACTGCTACTTTGCTGCAGTATGTCTTGTTCCATATGCCGGAGCATTTTCTTCAGGCGGTAACGATGTAACCCCATCGCCGCCTGTATGGGGTCAGAGATAACCCCCGAGAGCGCAGCCCCCGCCGACAACAGCGCCAACACCCCGGCAATTGACAACATCATGATGCCAACTGAAGGAGACGGCGGAAAAATACTGTAATAGATGTTACCGATCGCCTCGCCCAAGAAAAAATCACGACTCGCCAGTTGCATACTAATCATACTCGCCAATATCAGGCCAATACCGATACCTCCCGGCGTAAACTTCTGAAACGCAAACGCGCCTAATACCGTGCATGAAAGCGTATTGGTAATATCAGCTGAGGCCGTTCGGGTCAGCCGATACTCTGTCATGGCATCCTCAATAATGGGCTCAGCCTGACGATGAAATTGCGCAATATCAGGGCGGCTATGCACCTGCTGCTGATACAACTCACGCAGCGCTTCAGCAATACACCAACTCAATGACTCCTCAGGCTGATGATGCCGCAGTAAATCACTTAAGACTAACTCACTGATATGGGTCTGCACCTGCGTCGTAAAGCCGGCGGGAAAACGCCCCAATAGCCGCTGCAGCCAACCGAACCGAGATGAGCGGCCAAGTAAAAACCGAATACCGCTGATCAACGCATACAATGGCGCCCAAAAAAGATTAACCGGTGCACGCAGAATATCCAAACCAAAGGCAATACGATTGGTTTTCAGGGCGGCGGGATAACGAAAATGTGCCGTGACAAAATCAGGCACCCGTTGCTGACACTGACTAAAATAGGTACGAATCCCCTTCTGTACCGCCTGCTGAATATCCTGCTGTAGTTGAGCTTGGCCTGCAGCCTCGCTGGTTGGAAATTGCATAGACCCCTGCTACATCTCAATCTGATATTACTAAAACGGATATCCGGACTTAATCTGCCGGCTTAATCTGCCGGCTTAATCTACTGGGCTTAATCTGTTCGGCCTAAATCTGCTCGGTAAAGGTTGGACAACGAGCCAAAGGTTTGTCTCCTTTGCACCAACAGGGTAAGTAGTTTAACCACTTAACATGACAAAAACAGCGCCGTTTTTCAGCTTCATTTCAAGTTACTCTTCAATACTGCCCTTGCTGTCGTTATCACTTTTCACCCTGCACGGCTTTAACGGCGGTTTGCAACAGCCTTATTTAGCAACACTGATTGACGCCCTGTGAATATTAAACCCGTAGAGCGGTCAATATATTAGAGGAATAACAATAATGAACTCAACGATAAAAAGTAGTTTTTCCGGAGCAGCGATCGCCGTCGCAGCCGCTGGCCTTGCTGGCTGTATGGGCTCCAACTCCGCCGGCAACAATAGCGCGCCGATGGTCAGTAATAGTAGCAACAGCGTTGAACTGGGCCACTGTTATGGAGTGAACGCCTGTCAGGGTCACAACGACTGCAAAACCGCCAATAATGCCTGTAAAGGACAATCCGCTTGTAAAGGTCAGGGGTTTGTCGCGATGCCACTCAAAGCCTGTACCGATGCGGGCGGCACCGTACGCGATGACTGGCGCGATCAGATTGCTAAAGCAGAGCTAACGCAATGCTTTGGTGTCAATGTTTGTAAAGGCCATAATGATTGCAAGACAGCCGAGAATGCCTGTAAAGGACACGGTTCATGTAAGGGGACGGGATTTATTATGACCACCGAAAAGTCGTGTGACGATATTGGCGGTACAACGTCATAACGCCGTTAACCCATAATCTAAAGATGAACGTCCGCTGGGCGTTCTTCTTTATTTTGCAGGAGATCTCATGAGCAACCACTATCTAGGCTTCGGACTTGGCTTAAGAACCCCGCATTTCCAAGATGTGCTTGAAACTCAACCCGATGTCGATTGGTTTGAAATTATCTCAGAAAATTTTATGGTGGCCGGTGGTAAACCCAAATATTACTTACACGCCATCCGTGAGCGTTACCCGATGGTCATGCATGGGGTGTCGATGTCGATTGGTTCTACCGAACCGCTGGATAAAGACTACCTAAAACAACTAAAACAACTCGCGAATGAAGTACAGCCGGCGTGGATCTCCGATCACCTCTGCTGGACAGGGCTCGACGGCATCAATAGCCATGACCTGCTACCCTTGCCCTATACGGAAGAAGCGATCAACCATGTTGCTGAACGCATTATTCAGGTTCAGGATATTCTCGGTCGTCAGCTATTACTTGAAAATGTCTCCAGCTATCTTAGTTATACCGACTCGGCGATGAGTGAATGGACTTTTTATAACGCAGTTGTCGAACGCGCCGACTGCTTAATGTTACTGGATATTAACAATATCTATGTGAGTAGCCGTAATCACCACTTCGATCCTGAGACCTACCTCAATGCCATTAACCCCGCACGAGTGAGACAGTTTCATCTCGCGGGTCATAGCGATGTCGGCACTCATGTCATTGATACCCATGATCATGATGTTTGCGATTCGGTATGGGCGCTATACCGTCAAGCACTCCATCGCTTTGGCCCCATCAGCACCATGATCGAACGAGATGATAATATTCCACCACTGCAGCAACTCGTTGACGAGCTGAATATTGCCCGCCAACTGGCTGCCACAACGCTTCAAGATCGCTCGGTACGAGAGGTCGCTTATTCATGAAATCATCACTCCATCAACGTCAACAGCAGATGATGCAAGCACTGCTTCACGGCAACGATGAAATTACTCAGCACATCGTCTGCGATACTCTCGATGCTCAACAGCGATTATCGATCTATCAAACCGGCTACCGTCTGCGATTGCGGGAGGTGATTGATAACGATCACCCCATACTGGGTCATTACCTCGGTGATACGCTATTTGAACAGCTGATCGAAGGTTATATTGATGCCGTCCCTAGCGCCTTTCGTTCGCTACGCTATTATTGTGATCCACTGCCAGATTATCTAAGCAACGATCCATTTTTTAGTCAACATCCTCAAATTGCCGAACTGGCACGATTTGAGCGATGCCTACTAGACTCATTTGATGCTGCCGACTGTGACTCGGCCTCGACGACCACCCTACAACAGATTCCGGCGGCCGACTGGCCGACACTACAACTACGCTTTCATCCAAGCCTGCAACTGTTTAACACACCCTTCAATGTGGTCGACATCTGGCAAGCCCTCAAAGCAGAGCATCTGCCGCCCGCCCCACAGCAACAGACGGCATGCTGGGTTGTGTGGCGTAATCAAGAACGCCTGACCGAATTTCGCTCCGCCGAGCCTATAGAACAAACACTGCTAAACTGCTTTCTACAAGGCGGGGATTGTTCGTTAGCAGCCGAGATAATCGCCGCACAAACGAATGCTACCAGCGCGGCTAACGAGCTATTAACGCTATTACTACGCTGGTTAGCATTAGGCTGGATACAGCAATTGGTGCACGGGCAAAGCCCGCCAAACGTAACACCGGTTAACTAACACTCAGCTGATACAGAATTTTGCAGCACCTGTCAGCTAAGCAACCGGTCACGATGAGTTAACTCGACATAAACCGCTTAGGTTTTCGTCAACGGGCGAACCTTAATCACCATGCCTTCACTAGCATACACCTCAACTTCTATACCTGCGGTCAGCGAGGTATCCGCCTCAGCTTTCCACAAAGTATCACCTACCTGCACACGTCCTTGGCCATTGTCTAGATTTTGCGTCAGGACAAATTTTCGCCCAATCAATTGCGCCGCCCGATCATTTAATAAAGGCTCATCGGTATGACGATTAAAAGAACGGAACATGCGCCAATAAAGTACGGTAAAAGCCACGCCTAATAAGGCAAACCATAACAATTGATAAGACCAACTGTCGATCACGCCCAATGCTACGGCGCCTGCCATCACTAAGCTGGCGACCGCCAAACCGATCAAAAATCCGGACGCGCCGAGCATTTCTAAAATCAGTAACACGACACCAAGAATTAACCAATGCCACTGTGTTAAAGTATGCAACCAATCTGCCATCGTTAATCTTTCGCTTTGCTATGCAGTAATTCAGAAATACCGCCAATAGAACCGATGAGACTGCTAGCTTCTAACGGCATCATTACCACTTTACTATTCTCGCCTTCGCCAATCGCTTGTAACGCTTGAGTATACTTCTGCGCGACAAAATAATTAATCGCCTGCTGATTCCCACCACTGATCGCTTCAGATACCACTTGTGTCGCGAGCGCCTCTGCCTGCGCCTCGCGTTCCCGCGCTTCGGCATTGAGAATCGCGGCCTGCAGATCACCTTCCGCGCGAAGAATTTCAGCCTGTTTTTGCCCTTCGGCTACTTTAATGGCCGCTTCTCGCTGCCCTTCGGCCACCAAAATCGTCGCCCGCTTATCCCGTTCGGCTTTCATCTGATTGCCCATTGAATCAACCAGATCTTGCGGCGGTGAAATATCGCGAATCTCAATACGCGTCACCTTAATCCCCCAAGGATCGGTCGCTTCATCGACTTTACCCAACAGTTTAATATTAATGGCATCACGGTTAGACAGCATCTCATCCAACTCCATCGAGCCTAACACCGCACGAATATTCGTCATCACGAGATTACGCATCGCCCGCGGTAAATCATTCACTTCATACGCGGCCTTGCCCGCATCCAATACTTGAAAAAAGCACACCGCATCGGTTGTGACCATCGCGTTATCAGAACTGATCACCTCCTGCGGTGGCACATCGAGCACTTGTTCCATCATATTTTGTTTCGAGCCAATCGCATCAATAATAGGGATTAGCAGATGCAATCCCGGATTCAATGAGCGAGTAAAACGGCCAAAGCGTTCAACGGTCCAACAGTGTCCTTGTGGCACCATTTTCACACCAGCAAAAATCAGCGCCAGCGCAAACACCACAACCACTACGATTGATATTTCAAATCCATACATTACTCATCTTCCTTAAATTGAGACACGAGGGCACGGTTAATCAAACACGATGCCAATCTAGTGTTAATAGACGCCAATCATAGGTACACAGCATAACGACACGGAGAATGCCTAGCGAAAAGTCCGCTTTAGTCGTCCCTATAACCACGAAAAGCACCGTTAGCAACATCATTCCGTCTTTAAATACTTCATCATGATCAAGCGATCTTCAGATATCCGTTGCAGTGCCTGTTGTTCCAAATGCCAGTCTTGATTCAATAAACTGTGTTTCAGTAATATTGAGAGTTGTTGCAACTCAAAAAAAGTATCGAATACGCCATTTAACTGATGACGGTAAATATACGCTTTCTGATTGAACAGTGTTTTATCATAGCCTCTTTTGCTGTCAATATACGCGGGAGTCCAATGATTATTGCGAAAAAGAATGAATCCATGCGCATCATCTTCCGCTTTATAGCGCTGATACTGCATCACCAGCTCATCGCTAAGCGTTAGGTATTCGGACACGATATGTCGCACAAACACCTGCGGATTAGCCTTATCAATTAGAACAATGGCGGTATTTTTTTGCTCTTCGGGAGATGGGCTGCAACCAGATAGCACCAACAGAGAGAGGCTCAATAACAAAGTCGACAGGGTAATCATCCACCGCCTCAGTGTGATTTTCATCGTTATGTTCCGTTTATGCCTGCTGCTTGAGCATATGATACGCTTCGTCCTTTACCTGCTCGTTCCTTAAACTCTCACCGATTAACGTTTCAGATTGGAGAAAATCGTGCTGATCTGCTCACTAAGACTTTCCGAGTTACGGCTAGTTTTCATATAGATCCGTAAACCGATCATCTGCACCTGCAAATACTTCCCCAAGATACGTGGATCGGCATGCTCGGCGATTTCACCGCGCTGTTTCGCTTGCAACAGAATATCCGCAAAACGATTCTCAGTGCATTTCAGTAATTCCCGCGTCAATGCCATCAGCTCGGGCTGATCATCATTGATTTCTGTGAGTGTTTTTACCAGCATACAGACCTCGCTGGGATCAGCATCGCATTGAACGATCACTATCGTGCGAAAAAACGCTTCCAAACCAGCCAGCGGAGAGTCGGCATCCGCCACTCGTTGCGCCAACATATCACCCACCTCTTGCGAATAACAGATCAACGCTTCGCGATAGAGCTGCTCTTTGCTGCCAAAAGCCGCATAAATGCTACCTGGGCGCATATCGATCGCCTGTTGAAGATCTCGGGTGGATGTCCCGTTATATCCCTTTTTCCAGAACAATAACATCGCCTTATGAATCACATCAGCACGATTATATTTAGCAACATTAGCCATACTCGGCACCTTTAACTGAACAGACGATCAAAGCTTAACGTGTACAACGACTCAGAATCAAATAATCCAGCAGTAAGACGCTCGATTGGTCGCAACACCCTCTGTGTATTTTAGTCGTTTCGCCCACAAGCACACCCGACTCAGATCATGAAACGAATAAGCCGCTAAGTAAGTCAGCGATAGGCATTGATACAATCAGGAGTGAATCAGCGCTGATGAGAGGTCATCAATGATTCGGTTGATAAAACAGATAGCAAAAGAGCTCAACAAGGACGAGACAGCGCTACATTGTATGATAATCGGGCCGGTCTAATTCAGTCATGACGACCTCAAGCAGCCGACATGCTGCACACTCACACAACAGAGACTACATAACGTTTATAACACGCATAAAAAAGGCCACAATATGTAGCCTTTTCTATTTTCAAGCGTGCGATTCAAACCCATCATTACTTCCTGACATCTTCATTCATCAATTTGCGAATTTTGATGAACGCCCAGATCATGGCGCCAGCCATTGCAGCAACGCCTAGCAGGCTAGGCCAAAGTGTTTCGAACGTATAAAGATCCATAACTGTTACCCTTTCTGTGTTCTATCTTGATGCTTATATTACGCCTGACGTCCTGAAAGAATATTGATATAACTCAATAAGAGCTCGTATTCACTCATATAGTGTTAAGCACCCCTATCGCTCCAGGCTGACATCATCAGTTTTCATAGCTCAGCATCTCTTGATTTCCACCGCGGTCAGTCTTAAACACTTGCACCTTCCCTAACACCGCCATCGCGGTTAAGACCACCAGCAATCAGAATATAATATAAACTCTGCCTTATGATATTTTGAATTATTAAAAATAATTAATGAATAATCATTAGTTATTAATGATAGTTAAAAGCACGATTCAATCCTCTTTACATAGAAAAATACAATCAAATTAAATAGAAAATAAATCCTTTATTATCAACAAGTTATGAAATAAAAATCTTAATTTATACCACCCCAACAGAAACAATAAAAAACCATTTAAAATCAACGTCTTATACGCACTGATAATTCTTTATTAATTTTTGATTATTAATAAAATATTATATAATTATCTTAATTAGATTTTAATATCACAAAAAAAGGTATTGAACATGCAAGAGCGAGAAATAAAACTTCTATTTAAGGCTGGCGTATTTGATTCCTGTCAGGCCGCTCCAGTCTCAATTGCGCGGGGCTGGCAACTAAAGTTCATTACAAAACAGCAAGATGTTCTAACGTTGGATCTACAACGCTCGCGTAAAGAACGCGAGTTTAAGAGTCTCGATGGCGCAGCCGCAGTCGCTCGACGCATCGGCTTTGAATGGCTAAACGTGCAGATTGGCGATATGGAATGGCAAGAAAAAGTTTAAGCATGAAGGCAAAGAGACGTGCGGACGCTTGACCGAAGCGATTATCGACTGATAAAAAACGGGAACCCATCAAGCCACGAGAAAATGGCTGCGGCGATACCCGCACGACCCTATACCGTCGTATGCAGCAGCGGATAATCAGAATATTGAAGACACTAACCGTAGGTGATGATTGATCACCGATCGCTGTGTTTATTTTTGCTCCGTTGTCTATCGGCTCAAGGCATATACCGACCCAATAACCGCCGGCAATCGATCCCCGACGGATAATGGGCGGTAACAGAAAATAATGCTAACAGTCGTCGTATTGTGAGTGTTACTTTTCGCTTTAAATAAGCGTTAAACAAAATTGACCCACAGAGCGGCTAAATCGATTTTCCTCGGGTAGCCTGACGGATAGCTACCCGATGAAGAAGCTCAAATCATTGAGCATCAATACCATCGCGTAGTTCGGCCTCGGTGGCCTCACGTACACGCATCACTTCGACTTCAAAATTCAGTGTTTGACCCGCGAACGGATGATTCGCATCGATCGTTACCTCACCTTCATCCTCATCTATATTGATAATCGTGACTAGTTGAGGCTTGCCATCTTCAGCTTCTACCTGACACAGCAGTCCTTCATGAATATCATCAAAGCCGGCAAAAGACTCTGCATCGATAATGCTGACTCGCGCGTCATCCCGCTCACCGTAGCCGAGTTCTGGCGCGATAGTGAGTGAAAATTTATCACCCGCTGTGCGCCCTTCCAGTGCTTGCTCTAGCCCCGGAATAATATTGCCCTTACCCTGAATATAAGGCAGGGGCTCTGCATCACGCGAGCTATCAACCACCTCTTGCGCCTCGTTATGCAGGGTGTAGTGAATTTCAACATAGCAGTTGTTACAGATATTCATTTAAATAGTTTCCGTGGTTAATAGTGTTGTCAGCCACACACCGATCGCTTCAATTTCATCTAAACACAAACCATGATCAACGGGCCAGCGTTGCCACTGAGGCTTATATTGCCATTGTTGCAATAGCTCATTGGCCTGTAATCCAAGCGACAGCGGTACAACATCATCGGCATCACCATGATGAATCGCCACCGGAATCGATTGATTCGCAACGCTGCGGTGCTGCTCAATCAGTTCTGCGGTAGCGATATAGGTCGACAACGTCAACAAACCCGCCAGCGGCTGTGGAAAACACAGTGCCGTATGATAAGCCACCGCACCACCCTGTGAAAAACCCGCCAAGACAATCTTATTGGCTGGTATCCCTCTGGCTATTTCTCGTTCAATTAACGCATTGATCTGCTGAACGGAAGACAGTAGGCCTGCCACATCAATTTTACGTTCTAACGTCATTTCGAGAATGTCATACCATGCCGGCATCTCCCAGCCACCATTAACGGTCACGGGCTGTATCGGCGCATTAGGAAAGACAAAGCGTACCGGCAAGGAGGCGGGTAACTTCAAAGCCGGAATCACCGCTTCGAAGTCATGACCATCGGCTCCCAAGCCATGTAACCAGATGACACTGGCGCTGGCCGGCTGTGTCGGTTCTACTTCGACACAGGTTAATAATTGTTCAGTCATACCAATAATATCCACTATATCTTAAGGAGAGAGCCGCTCGATCTGCCATTGTCCCTCTTTCAGGGTATAACTGAAGCGATCATGCAAACGGCTTTCACGTCCCTGCCAAAACTCAAAATGCGAAGGAATCAAACGATAGCCTCCCCAAAACTCAGGATAAGGGATATCGCCATCCGGATGCTGCTGTTGCAGCGCGATCACCGCTTGTTCTAGGCTCTCGCGACTATCGACAACCGCACTCTGATGAGAGATAGCCGCACTCAAACGACTGCCAACAGGACGCTCGTTAAAGTATTGACGTCCCTGTTCTGGCGACAGCTTTTCGACCCGTCCCTGAATACGTATCTGTCGTTCTAAACCATACCAATAGAACATCAGTTCTGCTTGCGGGTTTTCGGCGAGCTGTTGTCCTTTGTGGCTACGATAGTCGGTATACCAAGCAAAACCGTCCGCGCCAAAATGTTTCAGTAACACAATACGCGCCGATGGCATGCCTGCCGCATCGGCGGTTGCCAACGTCATCGAGGTCGCATCATCGGGACGATATTCACTGGCCGTTTTCAGCCAATCAGCAAACTGCTGTACTGGATCGATGGCCAGATCTGACCGGTTAAGAGGTTGCGCCACATATTCACGGCGCAGGGCTTTAAAATCACCCTGATCGGATTGATTCATAGATAACCTGAAAATTAACATAGGCTAATGGGATCATCTGTCATACAGCGCGCATATCGCCACCGCATCGCAGATTCTTTAGACGCTATAATACTGCACTCTGTCAATAACATCACGGAGATAAGCCACCATCAAGAGATACCCTGAAACCGCACGCAGGTAGACCGTTATCATGTTTCTCTTGGTATAACCTGGGCTTCTCTTGGTTTGCCTTCATAGATAACCGAGGTTTAAGCTATTCACCCGTCCATCCGCTCGTTTAAGTACACATCACTCACCGTCACACAGTATGAACGATCACATCTTATCATCAATGGACTATGGGTTAAGGGCGTAAATCTGGCATACTCTGAACTCTGTTTTTAGCAACGGTTTATATCGCAATGTCTGGCACACCGGAACAACTGATCGCTTGTCACGAATGTGATCTGCTGATGGAACGGGTCACAAATCAGCCCAATGAGGATGTTATCTGTCCTCGCTGTCATGCTCGACTCTATTACACTACCATCAACAGTATTGAACGCTTGCTGGCACTCTCGATCGCGGGCCTGATTTTATTTATCCCAGCGAATATTTTCCCGATTCTTAGCTTACAAGTGTTTGGTCAGAGTCAGAGTGAGTTGATTCTTCAGAGTGCGTTATCTCTGTTCGAGGGCGGACTCGTATTGGTGGCGATGTTGATTCTGCTATTCGCCATCGTCGTGCCTTTATTTCAATTACTGATACTGTTCTATATTAGCTTTACGCTACATTACCGTCGTCAAGGCCGACTACTGCTACACGCAATGCACAGTTATCAACATCTACGCGGCTGGGGCATGCTCGAAATTTTTTTGCTTGGCGTACTGATTTCCATTATCAAGCTGAAAGATATTGCCGATCTTCACATCGGCCTTGGACTCTATAGTCTGGCGGCACTGATTGTGATTACCACTCTCAGCAGTATTTTTTTCAATCCTCATCAGATCTGGCATCAAATCGACCTTCATCGTGACCAAGGTGTGATCCATGAGCGATAAACAACCGCTTTTTCAGAGCGCCCGGCAACAGGGCTATCTACTCTGTGTCGATTGTGAAAAGCTTCACTTACTGACTCAGGAAGGCCAACATTGTGATCGCTGCGGCGCCCGCCTCCACAGCCGAATCCCCAACTCCATGACGCTCAGTTGGGCCAGCCTCATCGCGGCAATACTCCTATTTTTGCCCGCCAACCTACTGCCGGTGATGACCTTTAAATCCTTTGGACAAGGAGAGCCCAACACTATTTTAGGCGGGATTATCCATCTCTTAGAACAAGATATGCTGCTCATCGGTCTCATCGTACTGATCGCCAGCATTGTTGTCCCGGCATTGAAGATGATCGCCATGATAATTTTACTCTGTACGGTGCAGTTTCGTTTACACACTAACTTACGTCAGAAGGCCCTGATGTTTCGTATCGTAGAATGGATCGGCCGCTGGTCGATGTTGGATATTTTTGTCATCGGCATTCTGGTAGCCCTCGTACAACTAGGTAATATTGCCCACATTGAAGGTAACGATGGTGCCACCGCCTTTGCGGTGGTCGTGTTGCTAACGATGTTTTCTGCTATCGTCTTTGACACACGAATGATTTGGGATAGTAGCGTGGCGGATTTAGCAACCGCTAAGCGTGAACAAAAGGATAATTCATGAGTACCCCCGACACGGATAAAACCACCGTAACACCATTGATTAAACGTCATCGTGCGCCCTCTGTAATCTGGTTGCTACCCTTCCTCGCTGCCCTTATTGCCGGCTGGCTGGTGATCAAAAGCTATCAAGATGCCGGTATCATGATCGAAGTACAGTTTGAAACGGCAGAAGGCCTCGAAGCCGGTGTCACTCGAATTATGTACCGAGGGCTGCCTGCGGGGATGATCAAAACACTCAAGCTCAATGAAGATTTAAAAAGCGTCACCGCCATGATTGAAATGGAGAAAGAGGCCGAAGAAATACTCGTCGAAGGGAGCCGCTTCTGGCTTGTCAAACCGCAGATCTCTCTCAGCGGCGTCAAAGGCTTGGATACACTGCTCTCGGGATATTACATCGAACTGCAACCGGGCAAGGGCAAAGAACGCTTTAGCTTTATCGCCGATAATGAACCGCCGCCCCCGTTAAAAAATCGACAAGGCCTCTACCTTTCGCTCCTCGCCGATTCAGCACAATCGATTCAACGAGGCGCAAAAGTTTATTACCGTCAAATTGAGGTAGGCGAAGTGATTAACTTCGGTCTCACCAACAGTGCAGAACGGATTCGCATTGAGCTATTTATCGAACCGGCCTATCGTCACCTCATCACCGATAACACGCGTTTTTGGAACGCCAGCGGTATTAGCTTGAAAGCCGATCTATCACATATTGATCTACGTTTTGGCTCGTTAGCCGCGATTATCGCGGGTGGCATTAGCTTTTACACCCCACCTGGGGATGAAAGTAAACTCACTCCCGATCAGAAATTCCATCTTTTCCCCGATTTTGAAGCGGCCGAAGATGGTA
Organism: Amphritea sp. 1_MG-2023; assembly: GCF_030547545.1. GTDB lineage: Bacteria > Pseudomonadota > Gammaproteobacteria > Pseudomonadales > Balneatricaceae > Amphritea. The sequence continues at coordinate 107,819 of NZ_JAUOQE010000005.1, read as the reverse complement.
TCGTCGTCAATGTTAAGTTTCCGGCTCGCACCTCGCTGCATAAAGGCACTCGCGTAATCAGTGAAGGCATTCGTATCGGTCGAGTACAACATCTGCGACTCAGCGAAGATTTACAAACCCTCAATGCCCGTCTGTTGATCGATCCCCGCGCGCGCCCCTTGCTACGTGCTGGCAGTCAGTTTTGGTTACCCACCCCTAAAGTGTCACTGAATCGGCTACAAAACATTGGTGATCTGATTCAAGGAGCACCGATCATCTTACAACCCGGCAGCGGTGAACCTCAGTCTGATTTTATCGCCTTGAATAGTCCACCCGCTCACCGACCGAGTATGTCTGGTTTAAATATCCGCCTAGAAAGTGATCAATTAGGCTCGCTCGATTACGGCTCTCCGATCATGTATCGTCAGATTCCCGTGGGTGAAGTGAGTGGCTATGAACTCAGCAGCGATGGTCATAAAGTCCTTATTTATGCCACCATCAAAGAGCAATATGCTTCGTTGATCAAGCATAACAGTCGATTTTGGGAAGAGAGCGGCATCAAAATCAAAGCCGGAGTTGATGGTGTCGAGCTCGATAGCGGTTCATTGAGTAGCATTATCAGTGGAGGCATCGCCTTCTTTACGCCCGATACTCAAGATCAAAAGGCAGTGACTCAGGAGCATCCGTTCCATCTGTTCCGTAACTTTGATAACGCCAGCCAGCAAGGACGACTGTTATATCGAGAAAACGCCGAGAAATTAGCCATTAGAGTCAAGGCCGATCGTCTGGGTTCTATTACCAACGGCGCACCAGTGCTGTATAAACAGCTTGCCGTGGGCGTTGTCAGTCATTATGCGTTATCCGCTGACGACAGTGTGATGATTCACCTATTAATCGACAAACCCTATCGACATCTCATCACCGATCAGAGCCGCTTTTGGAACGTCAGTGGTATTGATGCGAGCCTCAGCCGACAAGGCATTGAAATACACAGCGAATCCGTTCAGACACTCCTGCGCGGCGGCATTGCCTTTGCCAACCTCAACGAAGATGGGCAGGCGGCCAAACCCCGTCAGTTATTTAAGCTATATCCGCAACAGCACAAAGCCCTACAAGGCGGCCCCGATATCACCGTGACCTTCCCACCGGGGCCAGATATCAGCGTCGGTGCCCCCGTCTATTTCAAGGGAGTCACCCTAGGTAAGGTTGAGCAGGTCAGACTTCTCGACAGTCAAGGGACAGCAGAAACCCAGATTGCACTCACCCGCGAAGGCCGCCTACTGGCTCAACAAGGCTCACAGTTTTGGATTGCCGCCGCGCGTATTAATCTGTCTGGTGTTGATTATCCAGAAACGCTACTTGCCGGTAATCATATCGAAGCGTTACCCGGTGACGGTCAGCAGCAACTCCGCTTTAACGGCCTGACGGAAGCACCCGCACAGCGCAACTTAGCCGGGCTTAATATCGAGTTGCAAACAACGCAACTGGGGTCTATTGATATCAATAGCTATATTTACTTTCGCGGGATGCCGGTTGGCTATGTATCAGGCTATGAACTCAGCGATGATCATCAAAGCGTCAAGTTATTCGTCAATATTAAAACCCGTTATCGCAACCTCGTAACTAACGCGAGTCAGTTCTGGAATATTGGTGGCATTGACGCAGAATTTGGCATTTTTAAAGGCTTAAAAGTGGAAACAACCAATTTAGAAAGCTTGGTACAAGGTGGTATCGCGTTTAATACGCCCGCGGGTGATAGTCAGCCCGTCAAGTCAGGCTTTCAGTTTACACTCCATGAGCGGGAGCCCGAGCAGTGAAGCCGATGCACCCCCTAAAAATTGGCATCATTGCGCTACTGCTGCTGCAAACCGGTTGCGCAAACAATTCCGCTGCCAACTTCAAGCTTAGCCATCTCGCTAAAAGCGATATCGATAGTGTCACCGATATGCATATCCAAGAGGTCCGTAAGTTATCTCAAGAGTTGACCATTAAACTCTATAAGCGTAATCCACGAGAGCTGAGCAAAGCGCCGCCCGGTACCACTATCCAAAAGCGTTTAGATCAGATCTTCAGCGATCAGCGCTTACATGGGTATAGCGAACTCAATGGGGTTAAAAGTACCGCAGCGATTACGCTGAGTTTTAATGAAGCCTTCGAGGGAGATCGTGTGTTTGCCTTGATGGCGGGCATTAGTAGCATGCTCTATGCCGCGTATAATTATCAAGATGAGTTTTATATACTCGATGAGATTGATCAGCAAAAGCTTTATAACAGCGCACGGAACTTAGAATCCGTTTCTTGGCAACTGAATAATCGTAAGGATATCAACGGCGAACGCTACATACTCAGTAACGGTATCTCTGCTACCGGCATTCGTAATCTAAGCTATGAACGCCTGTTCGGCAAACTCATTAGCCTACAAGATATGATGGCGCTGTTGATTGCCGATACGACCAATCGCAATATTACTCGCGTCGTTCAAAGCGCCGCCTCGATGACCTTCCTCCCCATTTAAATACGGCGTCTGCCCCCCTCGTGAGATTACCTCGCTGTGGTGCCGTGATGTTACTGCTGCATTGCTTGAATAAACTGATCTGATGCCTGTATCGAGCGCTGCATCTCAGATAACAAACGCTCAATATCGCGCTTAATACCACCGAATTCGCCCTTCAAAGAGCCGATGGCGCGAGCATTCAGGTTATGCTTAAGAAACAGGGTATTATCCTTTAACGCCGCCAGCACCGGCTGCATTTTCGATTCCGCCTTTTTAAGCCGGCTATGCAGCGCCTCATAACGCGCCTGCGTTTGTTGCAGGCTTTGCGCACTTTGACGGCGCAGCTTGTTACTACTGTACTGTTGTAACTCATCTTGCCACTCATCAAACAGCGCTGCAGCGACCTCTTCCACCTGACGAATATGATCACTCACCGATTCGGCGGCCGCGGCACTATCATCATAAGCCGATTGCATATCGTTATAGACGGATTCTAACTCACCGCCCTCAAAATTCACGACTTGCCGGAACTGTTCCAATGCCGAGACGAATTCCTGTTGCGCATCATCTTGAGCACTGCGGGTATCTTCAACACGGTCGACCAAAATCTCCCGCTTATGGATGCCCACCTGCTCCATCGCGGAGTAATAAGCACTCTGACAACCACTCAACAATGGCAGTGATAACACACAGGCAAGCACTAAACGTTTCATCTATTTCCCTTACATCGAGTTAACGCGATTGATTAATACGGATATTAGCGATTTTATGGTTTTCATTCAGCTCTAAACACACATCGGCTCGCGCTGGCATCTCATCTAACATATTGCGGGTGAGCCGTTCATAGTGCTGAATAAAGCGCCGAATTTCCCGCTCATTCATAATCCGTAGATGTTCTGTGGGTTGCTGAGTATCGTAAAAATAACGGACTCGCTCCGCTAGTTTTTTCTCTTGCTGCGAGCGCCATTCAAACACCGACTCCATGCTCGGCACTTTGAGCATAATCAACACATCCATCATATCGAACAACTCTTTATAGCGACCATCGAGCTGTTGATTGACATAGCCACGCCAGAATCCCAGAGGATCTTCGCTACGCTCTAAGTCATTCACCGCTTCAGCCAACATCGCTTGCGGCTGAGCGGAAGCTCCGACACACCAGCCCTCCAGCACAATCACATCGGCTTTGCCATGCCATTCCTGCCATAATACCGGCGGACAGCGATCATCAATCGACTTATCAAACACCGGAATTTTAACATTACGGCCCTCATCGCCAAACTCACCTTTGAGCCCGCGAATCAGTTCAATCCCCAAATCGACATCATGAGTACCAGGCACTCCGCGCGTACTCAGCAGCGGATGAACCGAGTGAGCTAGCGCCTCACGATCCTCACGGGTTTTATACAGATCATCGATCGATAGGCCGACGACCTTGAGATCAAACCCCTCTTCAAGAATAACCTCTAACAAATTGAATAAGGTTGATTTACCGGCCCCCTGAGCGCCGTTAATACCCACCACCAGCGGCCCAACTTGCTGCTGTTGACGCGCCACCAGCCAAGCACCGAGCGGCACATAGATCGATTCCAGTAATTCAACCAGACCAATATCAACTTTCAACGATTCCAAGGTTGAGGCAAACGCCTTCTCAACGCGGCGTACCGCTGCTTTTCTTGCCTGTTCTGACAGACATAACTGATCCGTTGGCCAGCTACAAAGTGTGCTCATAATCCCGCTTCCTAAGAGGTGACTCGATTGTCGCGCAGCCATTGCTGTATCGCCGTGATCTGTTCAGTTTCCATCAGCGATGGCGCATGACTCATGCCCGGTATACGGTAAAGATCGAGATCTGCTCGATGCTGCTGCATCCGCGCCACCGTATCCGCGTTTAATACATCCGACTGATCGCCCCAAATTAATAACTGAGGACATGTTACCTGCCGCCAAAAGGGTTCCAGATCGATATCTTGATCTTGAACTGCCAGGCTTTGTTCGGCAATACGCGGATCGTAATGAAGTGCGTAGGGCTTATCAGCGCTCGATTCATCCATCACCAGACGATGACCAAACTTCACCAGGTGCTGCCATTGCTTATCGTTTAGCCCTCGATAAGCGCTGTAAGTCTGACGCATATACTGCTCGACATCCATCAACGAATGAAAACGATGATCACCTAAATACCGAGCAATCCGCTGCAAAGCGGTTTTATCGATGAAACAACCGATATCATTCAACACCAGTGAACGAATAGGCGAGCCCGGCAAAGCGGCCAAACAGATACCAATGATACCGCCCATGGAAGTGCCAACCCAATCGACCTGCTCAACATCCAAGCGAGCCAGTAACGTCACAATATCATTCATATATCCAGGAATATCATACGCCACCCCTGATGCTAACCAGTCGCTTTCTCCACGACCAGGCATATCCGGACAAACCACCCGATAGTCTCGCGCTAACGTAGCGGCCAAGTCATCGAAATCACGACTGTTACGCGCCAGCCCATGTACACACATCAAGACTCGATCGTTATCGACACTGCCCCACTCATGATACACCACTCGATGGAAGCCAGAGGCATCCAGCGCCATAACGGAGCGCGTTCGCATAAGTTTCTCCTGTCATCTAAAACGCCGCCAATGACGTAACGCTAACATCTACTGAAAAATTGTAAAGTGCAGCATAATGCTACTTACTCAACCAAACCGATGTATTATGATCACAGAGTCGATAACCACCGCTAACAACAGATGGACAAATCATGGCGCAACAGCAAGCACAAACTCGCGATCACAATGTTAAGCGTTGGCTCTTCCCGCTGTTGATATTGCTCGCTGCCGTGGCGATCTTTATGATTTTGAAAATAACCAAGCCCACCGCGCCATCAAAACCACCGACGGAGAAGGTTTGGACCGTCAAAGCGATTTCCGCAACGCCCGCGAGTTATGCACCGCAACTGTCACTCTATGGTCGTATCGAATCACCGGACAGTAGTACTCTCTCGGCATCGATCAATGCATTTGTCGAACAACGCTGGGTCGCCGAAGGGGATAGCGTCAAAGCTGGACAGCCGTTAGTCCAGCTCGATAACCGTGATGCCGTGCTCCTGCTAGCCCAGAGACAAGCCGACGTTGATAGAATCAAAGCCCTAATCGCTGCTGAAACCATCAACTATCAAGCCAATATTAAAGCCCTTAAAATAGAACAACAGCTCGTCAATCTGACACAACGGACGCTGAACCGCTATCAAGACCTGAGTCAGCGTAACTTAGCCAGTCAAAACCAACTCGATGACGCTCGACGCACGCAACAACAGCAAGCCTTATCACTCAATAATCGACAAAAATTGATTGATGATCACCCTAATCAATTGGCTCAGCTACAGGCACAATTAAATCAAGCCGTAGCCCTACGTGATAGCGCCGCGCTGGATCTTGAACGCAGTCAAATTCGCGCGCCTTTTAGCGGCCGCATTGCCGACATTCATGTGTCGGCCGGTGAGCGTGTCCGCAGTGGCGATACACTGCTAACCCTCTACAACACCGATGCCCTTGAAGTGCGTGCGCAAATTCCTAACCGCTATCTGCCACAGTTACATCAACAGCTGAATAAAGGTGAAACAATCACCGCCTCGGCACAACTCGATGGCCAAGCACTCAGCCTAACCCTGTCGCGCTTTGCCGCCGCCGTGAATAGCGGCAGCGCTGGCGTAGATGCACTGTTTCACATTAACAGCGATGATTATCGCGGCGAACCTGGGCGCACTCTCGCGCTCGATCTGACCATGCCAATACAACATAATCTTCTGGCGTTGCCACCGCAGGCTATCTTTGGTACCGACCGCATCTATACCATCGAAGCACAGCGTCTACAGGCTCACACCGTGAGCCGAGTTGGTGATAGACGTAGCCCTGACGGTCAACCTCAAGTCTTGGTTAGCCACCATCAGTTGCAACCCGGTGATCTGATATTAGCGACTCAGTTACCCAATGCCATGACGGGCTTACTCGTCGAGCAGGCGAGTAACACAGCGGTTTCAGCCACTGCAGCAGCGGAGTAAATGATGTCGATTCATCAAGGGCCATTAAAAAACCTGATTAGCCTATTTGCCGAGCATCGGGTTGCCGCCAATCTATTAATGATGCTGATGATACTGGCCGGCATTTGGGGCTTAAAAAAGCTCAATACGCAGTTTTTTCCAACCTTTGAACTGGACATCATCACCGTAGCCGTACCTTGGAGCGGCGCAGCCGCAGAGGACGTTGAGCTTTCTATTATTCTACCGATTGAACGAGAATTAAAATCGGTAAATGGCATCGATACCCTCTACTCAACCGCGACTCAAGGCGCCGCTTCAATCCGTATCGAGCTGGAAGAAAACAGTGATGTTGCTTACATTCTCGATGAGGTCAAACAAAAAATCGATGGCATTACGAATCTACCCGCCGATGCCGAAAAACCGATCGTGCAACAGGTGATTCGCTACGACAATATAGCCAGACTATTAATCACCAGCCCTACCGCTAACCCACAAGAGCTGCGTTCACTGGCGCGGGAGTATGAACGGGAACTACTGCAGCGCGGCATCCGTAAAATTGATTTTGTCGGTTTACCGGAAGAAGAGATTGCCATTCAAATTCCATCCAGTAGCCTCCATGAGCTGAATCTCAGCCTCAGTGACGTCGCCCAGATAATCAATCAGCGCAGCATCGATCTACCCGCCGGCACCGCCGCGCAAGGGGATGGTGCCAGACAGATTCGCAGTCTCAGCCAACAACGAGATGTCACAGGCTTCGCTCAATTACCCTTAATCACCGATACCGAAGGACGCTTACTACGTCTAGGCGATATTGCCACTCTTGATTGGCGCAACCAAGATAATCAGACCTATCTCAGTTATCGAGGTCAGCCCGCTGTTCAGCTCCTATTACGGCGTACAGAAAGTGATGATACGTTGAAAGCCGCAGCGATCATGCGCACATGGTTAGAAGAACGGCGTCCCACGTTACCGCCAGATATCCAACTCATCGCCTTCGATGAGGGTTATGAAGTGATTCAGGACCGCATCAATCTATTGATCAAAAACGGGCTCAGCGGCCTCGTACTCGTCATCGCGATCTTATTTCTGTTCCTTAACGCTCGGGTGGCCTTCTGGGTCACTATCGGCATCCCCGTCTCATTCATGGCCACCTTAGCGGTTTTATACGGTATCGGTGGCAGTATCAATATGATCAGCCTATTCGGCATGATTATGGCACTCGGTATCATTGTCGATGACGCTATTGTCGTCGGCGAAGATACCCTCACCCACCTACAGATGGGAGAATCCGGACTACAAGCAGCCATGGGCGGGGCGCATCGAATGCTCGCACCGGTCATGGCTTCGTCTTTAACCACCATTGCCGCCTTTCTGCCCTTACTCTTAATCGGCGGTATTATTGGTAATATTCTGATCGATATTCCAACGGTGGTTATCTGTGTCATTCTCGCCTCAGTGGTGGAATGCTTTTTAATTCTGCCCGGGCATCTCCATCACAGCCTCAATAAAGCCGCAGATCTGCGCCCCTCCGCCACGCGCAACAAACTGGATAGCGCGTTTAACAACTTTAAGCAGGGGCAGTTTCGTCGTTGGGTTGAAGCAGCCATCGAATTTCGCTGGATAACCATCACCATCGCCTTCGCCGCGTTTATTATTGCGATCGGCTTGGTCAGTAGTGGACGGATTAAATTCAACTTTTTCCCCGCCGTCGAGATGGAAACCCTCAACGCCAACATACAATTCACCTCTGGCAGTAGCCCCCAACAGGTCGATAACTTTCTCCAGCATTTAGATCAAACCCTACGGCAAACAGAACAAGAGCTGGGTGGCAATCTAATCAAAATGGCGCTCCAGATTCATCGTAAAACGAACAGCAGCCGCACCAGTGAAGGTGCCAGCCAAGGCGATGAATTTGGTGCTCTATATGTCCAGTTCACACCGATTGATAGTCGTACTATCAGTAACAGTAAGATCATTAATCAATGGCGTAATAAAATCATCCTGCCTGCGGGTATTGAAAAATTCACGATCGATCTGAATCGCTCAGGTCCCCCCGGAAAGTCACTGGAAGTGAAACTGGTTGGCACCGATGTCGGCAAGCTCAAGGCCGCATCACTCGCCGTGCAAGACGCGCTAAGGCAATACAACGGTGTCAGTAATGTTGATGATGATCTGCCCTTTGGTAAGTCGCAATTAATCTATCAATTGACTCCGGAAGGTAAAACCGCGGGCCTAACCCTGAACTCAGTCGGCCGTCAGCTTAGAGCGTCATTCGATGGTCAGTTAGTGCAAATTTTCAACCTCGGCGAAGACGAAATAGAGGTTCGAGTGGTGCTACCCGATGAGGAACGTGATCGTTTCAGCGCCTTAGAAAATCTACCGATTCTACTGCCAAATGGCGGCAGCGCACCGCTCGCGAATGTGGTTAAGTTCGCCGATAAGCAGGGACTTGATCGTTTACAACGCATTGACGGGCAACTGGCCATTAAAATCACCACCGATCTGGATGAAGCGGTCGCCAATGCCAATGAAATTATTGCTGATTTAAACGCGGGCAAACTGCAACAGATCACCTCAACCTACGGTGTGCAATCAAGCTTTGAAGGGCGCAACAAAAATCAACGAGAAACCCTCGCGGATATGCAGATGGGATTATTAATCGCGCTGCTACTCATTTTTATTATTCTCAGTTGGGTCTTTTCCTCCTATAGCTGGCCCTTCGCCGTCATGTTAGCGATTCCTTTGGGGCTGACTGGCGCGATTGCGGGCCATCTACTGACAGGGCAGAGCTTGACGATTCTATCCCTGTTCGGCTGTTTTGGCTTATCCGGAATCGTCATTAACGATTCCATCGTACTGATCACCTTCTATCAGAAACTGCGTCATAGCGGCATGGCGGTGCATCAAGCGATTGTCGAAGCCGCCTGTCAACGCCTACGTGCGGTGCTACTGACATCATTAACCACAATTGCAGGCTTGACTCCGATTCTGTTTGAAACCTCTCTACAAGCGCAATTCTTGATTCCCATGGCGACCTCGTTGGTATTTGGACTCGCCTTCGGTACCGTGCTGATTTTACTGGTGGTGCCCGCCTTGCTGGTGACACTGGAAAATGGCAAAGCCACACTTAAGAGCGCCATGGGACGTCAATCAGTCACCCCTCAAGCAGACTGAACTCATCGCCGCTAACGATGGAAAAACATAAATACCTTAAACCAAGATATTCAGAGCAACAGATTGAGATCGTTTGCGCTGATTTGTCACCGCAGATAAACAACAATTGCTACCGGGTTTCATTGGCCTGCCGCCTTCCATCCGGTATAATTTCCGCTCTTTTGATAGCGGCTAATTACAAGGCATTTCAATGAATCCAGATCTGCAGAAGCTTCAGCCATACCCATTTGAAAAATTGGCTAAGCTGAAAGCTGGGGTAACCCCACCAACTGAGCTCGACCATATCGCCCTTTCTATCGGTGAACCGAAGCATCCATCACCGGCATTTGTGATCGATGAACTGAGCCGCAATCTGGACAAACTGGCTAATTATCCAACCACCGCCGGCACCCTTGAATTGCGCCAAACCATCGCGACTTGGGCATCTCGCCGCTTTTCACTGAAGCAGGGCAGTTTAACGGGCGAACACAATGTGCTGCCGGTATTGGGCACTCGCGAAGCTATTTTTGCCTTTACCCAGTGCGCCATCGATAGAGCGCCAGCCAACCACGCGACACCGTTGCTACTATCACCCAATCCTTTTTATCAGATTTATGAAGGTGCGGCCTACCTCTCCGGTGCCGAGCCCTATTATCTTAGCTGCGTCGCCGAGAATAACTTCGTCCCCGATTTTGATGCCGTGCCTGAAGCCGTGTGGCAGCGTTGTCAGCTATTGTTCCTCTGCTCACCCAGTAATCCAACTGGGGCCGTCACTGATGCTGAGACATTAGCTAAATTGATCGCTCTCTCGGATCAGTATGATTTTGTGATTGCCTCTGATGAGTGTTATTCCGAAATCTATTTCGATGAAGCTCAACCCCCTGTCGGTTTACTCGAAGTCTGTGCGCAATTGGGCCGAGATGATTATAAAAACTGTATGGTCTTTCACAGCCTCTCCAAACGCTCTAACCTACCGGGTCTGCGATCTGGATTTGTTGCCGGTGATGCCCAGTTAATCAAACCCTTTACCAGCTATCGCACCTATCACGGTTGTGCCATGTCGATTCCAACTCAGTTGGCCAGTATGGCCGCCTGGAATGATGAGGCGCATGTGTTAGAAAACCGTGATAAATATCGCGAAAAATTTGCCGCCGTCGTAGAGATTCTTAAACCGGTGATGGATGTCGATTTTCCTGATGCCGGTTTCTACCTCTGGGCCGCCACACCGATCGCCGATGATCTATTCGCACAGGGACTGTTTGCCCAACAAAACGTTACTGTATTACCCGGCAGCTATGTTTCCAGAGCCGATCAACAAGGAAACCTTCCGGGCGCAGGTCGAGTACGCATGGCGCTGGTTGCCACTCTTGACGAGTGTGTCGAAGCGGCTTGGCGAATTCGTCGTTTCGTTGAATCACTACAAGACTAAAGAGACCTATCATGATCACCCTGTATGGTATTCCTAACTGCGACACCGTAAAAAAAGCGCAGCGTTGGTTAACCGCTAACCATCTCGACTTTAGTTTTCACGATTTGCGTAAAGATGGCTTAAGCGAACGTCAGCTACGCGAATGGGTATCGGCGCTTGGCTGGGAAGCCCTATTGAATAAACGTAGCACCAGCTGGCGCGCACTCAGCGATGAGATTAAAACTAACATCGATGAAGCCGCCGCGATACGTGAAATGCTGGCGACCCCCACGTTAATTAAACGCCCCGTGCTAAGCCACGACGGAAGCCTACTCGTAGGCTTTAAAGAGAGCGACTACGGCACACTGCTGCCCTAAATAAACCGCTTGCCTAACCGGCCTAAAATGACCATCAATCAAGGCAGGTTGGCACACAACAATTACTAAACACCTTACGTTAAGGTGTTACGACAAGTTCTATGGAGTTACACATGAGTACATTTGCATTCGGTCTGGGTATCGGCACGAAATCATCAGACGCTGAGTTACTTGAAGTTTACTACAATAACCCGCTGTTAAACCCCTCCGCCGCGCTGATTGAAGCGGTTACTGAGGCAACAGGTTACAGCGGTGGTAATCAGGCAATTGAACTCTCAGTCGAGCAACTGAGTGCCCTCGAAGCCGCTTTTCTCGCCATCGACGCGGAAGATCAAGCCGAAATTATCGAGATCTGCAAGGGCACTCATCAGCCGATGATTTTGACCATTCTGGCCACCGATACCGATCCGCAATCAACCGCAGAGGTTTACCTTAAGCTAGCCCTGCTATCTCACCGCTTGATTAAGCCTCACGGCCTCAACCTCAACGGTATGTTTGGTAAGCTGCCAAACGTTGCTTGGACTAACGAAGGCGCGATCTCTCTTGGCGACCTACCTAAACGTCAACTAGCGGCGCGCGCTCAGGGTCGTATCATTGATGTTCACTCGGTGGATAAGTTTCCTAAAATGGCGAACTACGTTGTACCTGCCGGCACACGTTTGGCGGCTACTTCGCGCATTCGTCTGGGTGCTCACGTGGGTGAAGGCACCACGGTTATGCACGAAGGTTTCATCAACTTCAATGCCGGCACGTTGGGCGTCAGCATGGTCGAAGGCCGTATTTCCGCGGGTGTTGTCGTCGGTAACGGCTCTGATTTGGGTGGCGGTTGCTCCACCATGGGCACTCTGTCAGGCGGCAATAATGTGGTCATCTCGGTGGGCGAAAACTGTCTGCTGGGTGCCAATGCAGGCTTAGGCCTACCGTTGGGTGATCGCTGCACCATTGAAGCGGGCCTGTACGTTACTTCCAGCTCTAAAGTGACCCTACTGGACGATCAAAATAACGAAGTTGCAACTGTTAAAGCTGCCGAGTTGGCCGGTAAACCCGATCTCCTGTTCCGCCGTAACTCGCAAAGCGGTCGTATCGAAGTGAAGACAAACAAGTCGGCGATCGAACTCAACGAAGAGCTACACGCACACAACTAAGCGCTGTGTGTCTCTGGGTGTTGCCATGAGTAACACCCAATTTATTCTCCTCACTCATTGCTCGACGTTAAGGTAATCCCTATGCCCCAACAATCTCCTACTATCGAACTGGCCACGCAGCTGATCTCACGTCGTTCCGTTACACCCGAGGATGACGGTTGTCAGGAACTGATGATCGAACGTCTGGAAGCGTTGGGCTTTTATATCGAACGCCTCCCGTTTGAGGATGTTAGCAACTTTTGGGCACGCCGTGGCACTCAAGGTCCACTGTTCTGTTTTGCCGGCCATACCGATGTTGTACCGACAGGACCCGAGGATAACTGGAGTCATCCACCATTCGATCCCATTATTGAAGATGGTTTCCTTTGCGGTCGCGGCGCGGCTGATATGAAAGGCAGCTTGGCAGCCTTTATTACTGCCCTAGAACGCTTTATCGCGCATCACCCCGAGCATGACGGTTCGATCGCCCTACTGATTACTAGTGATGAGGAAGGCCCTTTTGTTAACGGTACCACTCGCGTTATCGATCACTTAGAGGCCCGTAACGAAAAGATTGATTGGTGTATCGTTGGCGAGCCCTCTAGCACCGTCAATGTCGGTGATGTGATTAAAAATGGTCGCCGTGGCTCTATCAGTGGAGATCTCATTATTCGCGGGGTTCAAGGCCATGTTGCCTATCCTCATCTAGTGGAAAACCCTATTCATTTGGCGGCCCCTGCTCTACATGATTTAGCCGCTGAACAGTGGGATGAAGGCAATGCATTTTTCCCGCCAACGAGCTTCCAGATCTCCAATATACATGCGGGCACCGGTGCTACCAACGTCGTGCCGGGAGAGATCAAGGTACAGTTTAACCTGCGTTTTTCAACAGAAATCACCGCCGAACAGATAAAACAACGCACCTACGCGATTCTCAATCGCTATGGCCTAAACTTCGATATTAACTGGACCCTCAGCGGCCACCCATTTATTACCGATCGCGGCGATCTGGTCGATGCCTGTGTTGAGGCCATCCACTCTATCACCGGCCTAGACACCGAACTATCCACCTCGGGCGGCACCTCGGATGGACGCTTTATTGCGCCTACCGGTGCACAAGTGGTTGAACTCGGACCGATTAATGCCACCATTCATAAAGTCGATGAACGCGTAAAAGCAGCCGATCTTGATACCCTCTCGTCACTCTATGAAAACATCCTCGCTAAATTGTTAGCACGGTAATCTAAATGCCCTTTGATCTGAATTGCCCCGTCTGCTTGCAACCGTTACAGGGAGACCTGAAGCACCTCGAATGCCCAGAGCATCATAGCTATGATGCCGCCAAGCAAGGCTATTGGAATCTGCTCCTCGCCAATCAGAAGCGCTCCAAGGATCCCGGTGATAATGCCGAGATGGTGCAAGCAAGAGGTCAATTTTTATCCCTTGGCTATTACCAACAACTGGCACAGACCATCGCGCTGCGCTTAACCGAACGGGCGACAGCACATGCCGCCCCACGCATTGTCGATATGGGCTGCGGTGAGGGTTACTACACGCAACAGATGCAGCAACAGCTGCAGCAAAACATCAGTGACTATCAACTGGCCGGCCTGGATATATCCAAGCACGCGATTAAAGCAGCCTGTCGTCATAACAAAGACGTCACTTGGATGGTTGCTTCTGGAGCGCGCATGCCGATCGCCGATGCCTCTATCGACCTAATGACGGTGTTATTCAGTCGCTTGATGCCCGATGAATTCAGTCGCACCCTGAAGCCCGGCGCCGAACTCCTGATCGCCTATCCGGGTGACGATCATCTGATCGAACTGCGTACCCTGATCTACACTGAGGTACGGCACTCCGGTTTCACCCCCGAATCCGTCTTGGGGGAAGCCTTTGAAGCACGGCAGACTGAAACGATTCGTTATACCTTCACGTTAACCAATCAGAGCCAAATCAATGCACTGTTAGCCATGACGCCTCATGGCTGGCGCATTACTCAAGCGGCTCGAGAGCGGCTCGCTGCCTTACAACAGCTGGAACTCACACTGGATGTCTGCCTCGCGCGTTTCCGCCGAGCCTAAAGCATGCGTCACCGCAGCCTAAGACAACGACTCCGCTTACGTCTAATCCATCGCGCCGATAATATTAAGCAAAATTTAGCCATACTCATGAGCGGCCTAGGTCTGTTTATACTCGGTTTTATCACATTAGTGATGGCTCAATTTCTGTTAGCCGACAGCATGCAACGAGAAATTATCGCCTTAATCGGCCTAATTCTATTAATTGGCGGCGCAATTATTGCCGCCTTCGGCTATATTAGCCTGAGCATTCTGAGAGTTTTTCGCTTTCTATTAACCGACATTCAATCCAACAACACAGACGCTCATCATGACTGAAACGCAACGTCACCCCGATATTGAGATCTATATTAAAGACCGCTCACTCGAGCGGATCTGTCAATGGCTGGAGCACACCTGTAGCACATTTAAACGCGAATACGATCAGGGTCAAGTACATCACTTCATTGGCATGATGGATGGCGCAGAAATACCCATCATGATTCACGAAAAAGTCTCAGGCAAGGCCTGGACGAGTGTGTGGTTTAACTCGGATCAAACCCCATGGATCAAAGATCTCGACTGTGCAGAACAAGCAGCCCGTGAATTAGAGACTCAAATTCGCTGTATCGCGAGTGGCTGGACCGCCGGAGAGGATCCCGATGAATGGTGGAAAGTAGAACTCGGCAATGTCGAAAAAATTAATTGGCAAACCTAATGCTTAGGCGTCAATCGGTGATGTAATAGAAAGCCGTTAACAACACTGCTTAAGCCCGAGCACTCAACTGTCGCCCCGAGCGATCAATCTCTTCCAACATCATTCGCCCTGCCGATGCCAAGCCCATCTTGGCAAAATTATCACTCACGGCAACCGTACGCGAAGGTGTATGTGTTTGGACATCGAGATGACTAAGCAAATACGCCAAGTCCCCTCGCTTCGCCCCCACTACCGCCTGATTTAAACGTTCAGTCAGCGCGTCAGTATACAACGAATCAGGATCAGGATAGGCCGCTGACAGATCCGCCGGCAAACTAAAATCACTGCTCGATACGGTGTTTTTTTGCGTTTGATATTCGGTTGTATTGATCAGACTCAACAACATCGAGAATTGCGCACCCCGTCCCTCATTGACCGCTTGCGTCAATGATGAGGTGTAATTCTCGATTCGCTGTTCTAACTGTTCAAGCCTTTCTATCTGCATCAAACAACCACACATCAGGGTTAAAATAGAGTCTGTTATAGATCGGCTGACAGGCAAAATTCTTTAGGTATTTGTGAGCCTTAATCAGCGTAGAGCCGTCGTGTAGCGATCCCCCTGATAGTGCATCGAATTAATCGCATTTCAATTTCGAACCGGTAGCGACAAAAATTCCATAAACGCCTGCACCAAAGGGTTGCTATGCAGGTCCAAGGGCATCACTACCGACATCTGCCGTGATAATAACAATGGTGTCTGCAAGGCCACCAGCTCACCCCGCTGTAACTCATCAGCAACTGCTAATTGAGACAAACAGCCTAAACCTAATCCCGCTTTCACCGAGCGTTTAATCGCTTCTTGACGATTCAAAGCCATCACCGCCCCGATATGAGCGCCCGCCTGATGCATCGCCCGATCGAACACCGCTCGCGTGCCCGACCCTTGCTCGCGTAAAATCCAACGCTGCTGACTCATGGCCTCAATGGTTAAAATACCCTCCTGCGCTAAGGGATGAGAACTGCCGCAAAACACCTGTAGATGGTCTCGCTGCCAAGGAATGATCTGTAACTGATGATGCGACACAGGCCCTTCGATCAGACCGATATGCGCCTGACCTTTCTCTAATCGCGCAATCACCCCCTGAGTATTAGCGATCTGCAGATCGGGTTCAACATCGGCATAGCAAGCTAAGAAATCTGACATGAGCTGAGGAAACAAATAACAGGCAATCGTGACACTCGCAGCCACTCTTAAGGGGCCACTCACCCCGCTACTATAAGGTGTTTTCAGGCTATTGATATTAGCCAAGATATCTCGCACGCGCGGTAACACTAGCTCTCCGGCATCGGTTATCTCTAACTCACGACCGATACGACTAAACAGTCGATACTCGAGCATCGATTCTAACTCTTTTAACGCCTGACTCGCCGCTGACTGACTCAACGCCTGCTCATCGGCTGCCGCCGTGAGGCGTCCCAGTCGAGCAGTTGCTTCAAATATTTTTAATTGCCTTAATGAAATCGCCATTGTTCGGTTTTTCTTATATCTAATGTTAAAAACATCCATTTTACTAAACATTAATAACATTAGAAGATAGCCCTGTCACTCATCAAGATGGTCTGCAACCATGCCACGCATTATTTTACTACCTCTCATTGCCGCTCTTGCCCTCGGTCTTGCCAGCTTAGATCCCATTGCACAACTCGGCCTAAGCGCCCTTCCCTTGGCCATCTTGATGGGTATGGTCTGGGGCCACTTTGATCATCGCCCTCAAAGCCATAACGATCGACGTGTTAGCCTTTTTTGTCAGCAACGCCTACTACGAGTGGGTATCATTTTATTTGGTTTCAGCCTGAGCCTAGAACAGATCTTTGCCGTAGGCTGGCAGGCACTGCTGTTAGATGCACTCATGATCATGACGATTTTCTGTCTCGGCACCTGGGTCGGCATCAAGGTTTTCAAACTGCACCGAGATGTCGCCATGCTCACCTCGGTCGGTAGCGCTATCTGTGGTGCTGCCGCAGTGCTGGCGACCGAATCTGTCCTCAAACCAAAACAGCAACATGTCACCATCGCCGTCGCTACCGTGGTGCTATTTGGCACATTGGCGATGTTTAGTTATCCACTGATCTATCAGTTTGCTGGAATGAGCGAGCAAGCATTTGGTATCTATATCGGCAGCACCGTGCATGAAGTAGCTCAAGCCGTAGCGGCAGGGGAATCAATCAGTCCTGAAACCCTGCAAACCGCGGTGGTGGTGAAATTGATTCGCGTCATGATGCTCGCCCCCTTTATTTTACTGCTCAGCTCGCGCCTAAGTAGCCTCGGTGGCGATCTAACAAGCAAAGGGAAAGTCGTCATTCCATGGTTTGTGTTCGGCTTTATTGCAGCCACCGCCGTCAACAGCCTCATGATACTGCCTGATGCGGTTATCAATGTGCTAAAACTGACGAGCCAATTCAGCTTAGCCCTAGCGATGGCGGCATTGGGATTACAAACCCGTTGGCTGACGATTAAGCAAGCAGGCCCTAAACCGATGCTGCTGGCTTTCATTTTATTTATCGTATTAATATTAGGTGGTTATGCGCTAAATCGACTACTGATAGGCCTTTAAAAATGCCCCATAGACGGGTTATCAGTCACCTATCAAAGCGCACTTAAGCATGCCGGTAGTCAATCTGGTTAATATACCAATACGCCTCACCGGCGGGTGTTCGGATGACTACCTCGTCTCCGATGGTTTTTTTCAGTAGACCTCTGGCCATCGGTGAGTCGATAGAGATGTAATCCTTACGTTCAAAAATCTCATCGTAGCCCACAATGCGAAAACGTTTAACGTCACCCGCATCATTCTCAATCTCAACCCATGCACCGAAGAAGACCTTACCCTCTTGCTCTGGGGCATAATGTACAACCCCTAACTCATCAATACATTTACGTAGATAGCGAACCCGACGGTCGATCTCCCTTAAACGCTTTTTATTATATTGATAGTCCGCATTTTCACTACGATCACCCAAGCTTGCCGCCCAAGTCACTTTTTGCGTCACCTCTGGGCGCTCTGTACGCCACAAATAATCGAGTTCGGCTTTCAGCTTATCATAGCCTTCCGGTGTGATTAATCGTGCTTTCATCTACCAACATACCCTCGCCATCGCTGATCTACTCACAATAAACAATCTCTATGTTTGCTACGCTACCTGAAACGGCATGGGGCCCCATCGCGCGCCCAGCAGAGAGTGTTATCAACTGCAAAAGTTAATTAACCGCCGTTAGCATGTTATCCACAGCAGGGATAACCTGAGGTCGATTAAATCACGCTATTTGAGCAACGGGCCTAACGAAGATGGCGGTAATTGATCCAACGGTAGCGTCCGATATTTTTGCAATAATCGTCTTTTATCATTCAACTCGGGGGGCATCACCGTCAGCTCGATCAGATTAAGATAACGATCGACCATTTTCAGCCGCCCTTCTCGCCGCTCATGATCATCTCGCGCGGTTTCCAAAAACAGCTGAGCCAAATTCAATACCGCCGCGTGATTATTAAAATCAAAATCAACCGCCGCACCAAATGATTTAATCGCTAAACCCAGTTTGCCTGACAAGTAATGCTTAATCCCCAGACGATTGGCTTTATCGCTCATATCAGGGTTGAGCTGTTTAACCTCAGCATCTTCCTGATGAGCAATAGGCTGAGCTTTCTCCAGCACCGGCAGCGCTTCGCCCGACATCACTAGCTGTTCACGATCAAGATCAATTGGGTTTTCCAACTCACGATTAATTAATTTCGCATCACGCAGGAAGCGCTCTTTCTCTTGATCATCCCCTAAATCTTCGGCTAACTGACTGCGAATCAAAAAAGCCCGCACCTCCGCTTGTCGGTCTGCAGGAAACTGTTTGCGCGCATTAATCAGCAGACCATCGATTTCACGATCAATCTGTTCACGGGTAGCGACATCACTGCTTTTTACTTCCATCCGCCGCAGGTTGGCCAACTTAAGATACGGCTCGGCCGAACGATAACAACTATGTTGCCCCAATGAGATGGAGCGTCGATAGGCGCCTTTGGCTAAATCTAGCGCTTGTGTCTGAACCGCTACACGGCCTAACTCCATCTGCCGAGGGACGGCCAAAGGCGCACGAGTCGTCGCTTCTTTCAGCGTTTCCCGTGCCTGAACCAGATCCCCCATTTTCTCATGCACCACCGCTAACAGATCATACGCGGCGATCAATAAGGGGTTATCGGTAATCAGTTCTTGCAGCAGTTGCTCTGCCGCGCTGAGATCATCCAAACCACAGTATGCCCTGCACAGATACAGCCCCGCTTCTTTATCTCTCGACTGCCAATAAATACTATCCAGCAGCTCGCGAGCCTTCTCATACTCACCTAAATCAAGCAGTAAGCTGCCACGCACTTTTTGCAGATGATTATATTCAGGATGTTGTCGATCAATCAGCGCTTCACAAATCTGCAAAGCTTGATATTTGGCGTCCGACTCAATCGCCAAATCGACAGGACGTAGCGCCTGCTTACGTCGCATAATTTGATCGAGTCGATATTTCAGTTCTTCAATCGAAAAAGGCTTGCTAATCAAATCATCGGGGTGACTATCGATCGCATGGAGAACCACTTCTTGAGAGGAATCACTCGTCATACAGACCCACGCGGCACTGGGTTTAATGTAGCCACGAAAGCGAGCCTCTTCCAATATCTGTATTCCCGTGACACTATCACTGGCATTATGACCCAGCAGAATGATATCAAAATCACTTTGAGCGATAAGCGGGATAACCTTTTTATTAATGGTCACCGCTTTCACATTGTTAATACCCAACTCACGCAACATATAATAAATTGTTGCACGCATATTTCCGCTACTATCGATTAACAGAACATGCTTTTCTGAATAATCAATTTGGCTACCAGTTGAATTATTGCGGACAGCGACCACGACTTACCTTGTATAAAAAAAGAGTTGAATCAAGTATAAAAGCCACGTCGCTATGGAGGAAGGAAAAACACACAAAAAAGGGATCTGTTTTCGTCAGACAAAAAAAAAGCACCGAGCGTAGGGTGAAACACGCGGTGCCAAATACAGTTCTATGCTGTGACAAACATAGTATAGACTTCCATCCAGAGAGTTACTGACCTAGGTCAACGCTCACTCAGGTTAGTATTTATTACCTACAACTTTTGACTAAGCGCTGCCGCAGTGTTATTCCAGTAAACTTACTATAAATAAAAGAATCTGATCTGCTATGACTACCGCATTTATTACTCATCATGACCACGGGCTGCACAATATGGGGCCGGAACATCCCGACAGTCCTATCCGCCTGCTAGCCATTCAGAAAGTGCTACAGAAAACCGGATTGATTGAGCAGCTTAGGCAGATGGAATCGGTCCATGTCACTCCTGAACAGATCCAACTGGCACATGCCAATCTGCATCAAAAGCGCCTAGAAATGAAGCTACCAACGGAGGGCGTTTTCTATGCCGATGACGATACCGCGCTCTGTCCCGATTCACTACATGCCGCCAGCCTGGCGGCCGGATCAGCCATCTTAGCCACCAATCAGGTACTCGCCGAAAAAGTCGATAATGCCTTCTGTGCCGTGCGTCCGCCTGGCCATCATGCCGAACACAATGCCGCCATGGGGTTTTGCTTTTTCAATAATGTCGCTATCGGGGCCATGCATGCGTTGTTACAACCCAATGTCAATCGCGTTGCCATTGTCGATTTCGATGTCCATCACTGTAATGGCACGGTGGATATCTTCAAAGACAAGCCCGAAGTACTGGTGTGTTCTACCTTCCAACACCCCTATTACCCCGAACGCTATTGCAATATTCAACGTGATAACATCATTAATTGCCCGATTGAAGCGCATACTCGAGCCGCGGTGTTCCGTGATAAATTAGAAAAAATATGGCTACCTGCCATTCAAAAACATAAACCCGATATTCTATTTATCTCAGCAGGCTTCGATGCTCATCATGAAGACCCGATGGCCGACCTTAATCTCACAGAAGAAGATTACCGCTGGGCAACTCAACTACTAGTGGATGCCGCCCGCACCACCTGCGGTGGCCGTGTCGTATCGGTGTTAGAGGGAGGCTATAATCCAGTTGCCCTCGCCTTTAGCGTACAGGCGCATATCGAAGTGCTGGCGGGGTATTAAGGGCAGCAGCTATATAGCCATAGGGAAAACTAACAAAACCGCCTGAAGGCGGTTTTGTTAATCTAACAGCAACAAAAAAGGCCACCCATCATAGGCAGCCTTTTTTACTTTCGCAGCACTTAGCCGACGAACTTGATCATCACACCCGCGGCAACCGCAGAGCCAATAACCCCAGCGACGTTAGGTCCCATCGCATGCATCAACAGGAAGTTCTGTGAATTAGATTCCAGACCCAACTTGTTAGAAACACGTGCAGCCATCGGCACCGCCGATACACCCGCAGAACCAATCAATGGATTGATAGCATTACCACCCGCCATCTTATTCATTACCTTCGCCATCAGTACACCACATGCCGTACCGATACCAAATGCAACCACACCCAATACCAAAATACCTAACGTTTGAATATCTAGGAATTTATCCGCTGAGAGTTTAGAGCCAACTGATAGCCCCAAGAAGATAGTGACAATGTTAATCAGTGCATTCTGAGCGGTATCGCTCAAACGATCCACCACACCACACTCACGCATCAGGTTACCAAAACAGAACATACCCAGCAGCGGCGCCGCATCAGGCAGCAGTAACGCCACCAAAATCAGCAATACAATCGGGAACATGATCTTTTCAGTCTTAGGCACATGACGCAACTGAACCATCGAAATCTTACGTTCAGCTTCCGACGTCAGCGCCCGCATGATAGGCGGCTGAATCATGGGTACCAACGCCATATACGAATATGCCGCTACCGCGATAGCACCTAAGAGATCAGGGGCTAACAAAGACGCCACATAGATCGCCGTCGGACCATCCGCACCACCAATAATACCGATAGCCGCCGCATCTTGAATGGTAAAGTCCATCAAGCCTAGCGTGGTCAGACCCACCGCGCCGAGTACGGTTGCAAAGATACCAAACTGAGCAGCAGCACCTAAAAACAGTGTCTTAGGATTAGCCAACAACGGACCAAAGTCCGTCATCGCACCAACGCCCATAAAGATCAGCAGAGGCGCAACACCCGATGCAATCGCAACGGAGTAGAAGTTATACATCATGCCGTTGTGGAAGCCATGATCATTAGCTGCATAAACCGCTGCCGTATGCGTTGCTGCATCAGCCACGTTATAAGCATGCTTAATCGCTTCTGGTTCGGTACTACTGATATTCAATGCTGCCGCCAAGTTTTGCAACATTTCTGGGCCACCCAAGTGGATAGCGTTCTCAACCGCCGAGAAGGCAAGACCCGCTTCTGGGATGTTGGCCATAATGCCACCGAAACCGATCGGTACTAACAACAGAGGCTCGAAGTTCTTGCGGATCGCAAGAAACAACAACAGAAGGCCGATCAGAATCATAAAGACCTGACCTGACGATATATTATATATCCCTGACGCGTGCCAGAGATCCATTAGCTTATCCATTTAGAATCCGCCCTTACACCAGAGTCAGCAGACTGTCACCAACCTGAACTGTGTCGCCTTCTTTAACATCGATGCTAGAAACAGAACCGGCACGCGCTGCGCGGATCTCAGTTTCCATTTTCATCGCTTCCAAAATAACCAGCACATCGCCCTCTTGTACAGACTGACCCGGAGAAACAATCACCTTCCAGATATTGCCCGCTAGCGGCGCAGGCACCGATTCAGCAGGACCTGCCGGTGTTGCAGCAGCAACAGGTGCCGCAGCCGATGCTGCCGGAGCAGCAGCGGTAATATCACCACCTTCAGAAACCTGAACAACGTAGTTCTGACCGTTAACATTAATCGTGTAAGTCTGTGGACCAGTATTCTTAGGTGCAGCCATTGCTAGGGCGTCCTCTAATGTAGGTGCGGGTTCAAATGCGTCAGGGTTACCGCGATTTTCCAGGAATTTAAGACCAATTTGTGGGAACAGAGCGTAAGTCAGAACGTCATCAATGGTGTTCTCACCAGCGGCAAGGGTAATGCCCTTTTCAGTCGCCAGCGCTTGCAGTTCAGCCACCAACTTATCCATTTCAGGCTCAAGCAGATCGGCAGGACGACAGGTAATCGCTTCTCCGCCATCCAATACGCGTGCTTGCAATTCAGCGTTGTAAGGTGCTGGCGCAGCGCCATATTCACCTTTAAGAACACCCTGAACTTCTTTAGAAATGGTTTTATAGCGTTCGCCCATCAAGACGTTGATCACTGCCTGAGTACCGACAATCTGAGAGGTCGGCGTAACCAGTGGAATCAGACCCAAATCTTCTCGAACGCGTGGAATTTCAGCTAACACTTCATCAAACTTATCCGAAGCACCCTGCTCACGCAGCTGGCTTTCCATATTTGTTAACATGCCACCCGGTACTTGAGCAACCAAGATACGGGAATCGGTTCCACGTAAAGAGCCTTCAAATTTTGCGTACTTTTTCCGAACTTCACGGAAATAAGCCGCAATCTCTTCCAGCTGAGAGAGGTCCAGCCCTGTATCGCGGTCAGTACCCGCCAACGCAGCAACAACAGACTCCGTTGCCGTATGACCATAAGTCATCGACATCGAGGAGATCGCTGTATCAACCCGATCAATACCCGCTTCAACCGCTTTCAAAATGGTCATATCAGACAGACCGGAGGTCGCATGGGCATGCAACTGAACTTCTAGATCGGTTTGTGCTTTCAGACGAGAAACCAGATCGAAGGCATCATAAGGCGTCAGGATACCAGACATATCCTTAATCGCGATCGACTCAGCCCCCATATCTTCTAGCGTCTTAGCAAACTCAACCCACATATCCGTGGTGTGAACAACACTCTTCGTATAAGAGAGTGTGCCTTGAGCATGCATACCGCTATTTTTAACCGCTTTAATAGCGGTTTCAAAATTACGTGGATCATTCATCGCATCGAAGATACGGAATACATCAACACCGTTGGTGGCAGCACGCTCAACAAACTTACTGACAACATCATCGGCATAGTGACGATAGCCCAACAGGTTCTGACCACGCAGCAACATCTGTTGTTTAGTATTGGGCATCGCTTTTTTCAATTCGCGGATACGATCCCAAGGATCTTCACCAATATAACGGATACAGGAATCAAACGTCGCTCCACCCCAGCTTTCTAGGGACCAGAAACCAACTTTATCCAGTTTCTCAGCGATTGGCAGCATATCATCAATGCGCATGCGGGTAGCAAACAGAGACTGATGCCCGTCCCGAAGTACGACATCGGTAATGCCAAGAGGTTTTTTATCAGACATGGATATAGGCCTTTTGTCGATTAATGCTCTTTAAATAAATTATTGATTTCAGCTATAGATTCAGTGCTTACGGTACTGATGTACAGCGGCCGTCATAACGGCAATGAGTTCATCACCCTCCGACGCGGGTGCTGCAGCGACTGCCGTATTTTGCTTAACAGGCTGAGGCGGGGCCTCAGGCGCAACCTTTGCAATCAGCTTAGACATAAAGCCTGTCGCAAAAACCAATAAGGTTAGGAATACGAAAACGAATCCCATACCAAAGACCATCAAACTCAGGCCTTCTGACATTAGATTATCCATCTAACGGGTGCTCCTTCTTTGTACGAAACCCATATGTCCGTTGCTAGCTTGTGGCCGTAGACTCTCAGCATCGAGAACCCAACTGCAACAGAACAGATGAACAGTTAATAAACGGTCATCAATTAAACCTGAATAATGCTTATCAGGCAACCACTTAAAGAAGAATTCATTGATAAAAAGTGCTGCCAACGTCTGTAAATAAACTACAAAAAACAGCTAAAATCTGTCATTTCGCACAACTTAACGCACCTGCACAAAACCTCCTTTTACGCCTCTGGACGATAGACTTTAACGTTAAGATAACCCTTATCTTGCAGGTTCTGAGCATGCATCTGACTCATCACACCCTTATCACAGTACAATAGATATTCACTACCCTGATCAAGTTCTTGAAATTTTGTTTCAAGATCAAAGAACGGAATCGTCAACACTTCAGCCTTAGGCATATTCAATGGCTTACGTTCTTGTTCGCGACTATGACGAATATCAATAATTTTTTGATTTTCACCGACCCGAGTTAACGCCTCGATGGTTGTATGCACATTAATGTCTTCAACAATCTTATCAATTGAGATCACCTGCGTATTTTCCAATGCCGCAGCCAACACATCGTCATCAAAATTAGCCTCTTCTTCTTCAATCCGCTCAAGCTTCGCATTGGTGGTCGGACGATCAGAAATCACACCACAGTATTCTGGAATATTCTTGGCAAAATCATAAGCACCAATAGTCTTGGTAATATCGATAATATCTTGCTTATCCATGGTCACCAACGGCCGCACAATCAACTTAGAGGTAACCGAATCAATCACCTGTAAATTTACCAATGTCTGACTCGACACCTGGGCGATGCTTTCACCCGTGACCAGTGCCGGTAGCTGCATGCGATCGGCGACTTTTTCTGCCGCGCGCATCATCATCCGCTTTAAAACCACGCCCATATGGGTGTGATGAACATTCTGCAGTATCTCCCCCACCACCTCATCGAACGGTACCGAGATAAATTTCACTCGCGAAGCGCTGCCATACTTCTGCCACAGATGCAGTGCAATCTGCTTGACGCCAATTTCATGAGCTCGACCGCCCAAGTTAAAAAATAGAAAATGGGTTTTACTGCCACGGCGCATCGTCATATAACTGGCTACCACAGAATCGAAGCCTCCAGAAATCAACGATACAACAGCCTCCTGCGTGCCCAGAGGGTAACCGCCAAGCCCCTTATGCTGATGTGAAATCAAGAATAAGTGCTCATCACGAATCTCTAGTTTCACCGTGACTTCCGGATCATGTAAATCTACCCCCTTCGTCTCACAGTGCTGTAATAAGCCTCCGCCAATGTAACGCTCAAGATCAACCGATTTGAATGCATGCTTACCCGCCCGCTTCACGCGAACAACAAACGACTTACCTTTAACCTGTTCAGCATAGACCGCCTTGGTCACCTGAAAGACATCTTCAAACTCACCCAGCGGATATTGATCAACCTCAAGAATATGCTGAATGCCCGGCGTACAGGTCATTAATTCAATCGCTTGCGCTCTTAATTCGGCATCGGCGGAAGGTAACTCCACTTCAACGCGATCCCATAATCCCCGCACCTTAATATCATTATTAATACGTTTCAGTGTGACTTGCAGGTTAGATTGCAAACGCTGAATAAAGCGCTTACGCACCGGTTTGCTCTTAATGGTGATTTCAGGGAAGAGTTTGACAATAAATTTCATGAGTTACATCTGCACAGGATTAGAAGGCCGGCTATTATACATTGCTAGCAAGAGGGGACAAAATTCATACAACGACGCTAACGGATAACACCCAAAAATAGCGCAACACGGCATTGTTAGAACAGAGGGCATCGTACAACAGCGCTGACCAATAGGTAGTGATGCTCAGTTAATCAACACACCTGGCCCTATTCAGAATAGAGATCAGCCATGCCTAAGACGAACACAGGGTTCGTAACTAACAAGCTTAAATGTGGAATCGTTGAGATCGAAACAAGAAGGTAAAACTCGCAGAGGATGAAACAATATTAGCTGGTGCGCCCGGCACGATTCGAACGTGCGACCGCCTGGTTCGTAGCCAGGTACTCTATCCAGCTGAGCTACGGGCGCGTACAGGTAATATAAAGCAGGTCAAACAATCAAGCAGATGAAACTACACATATTTTTAGGTGGTGCGCCCGGCACGATTCGAACGTGCGACCGCCTGGTTCGTAGCCAGGTACTCTATCCAGCTGAGCTACGGGCGCTTACCTAAAAATTGTCTTTCCATTTAAAAAAACCACATTCAACAATCATTATTAACGATATGAAGAGTGGTGCGCCCGGCACGATTCGAACGTGCGACCGCCTGGTTCGTAGCCAGGTACTCTATCCAGCTGAGCTACGGGCGCTAAATGGCGGTGAGAGAGGGATTCGAACCCTCGATAGAGTTTCCCCTATACGCCCTTAGCAGGGGCGCGCCTTCAGCCACTCGGCCATCTCACCTTAAGACGGCGCGTATAATACAAGATTCATTTTAAAATGCAAAGGGTTAAACACAAAAAAGAGCAATTATTCACTGTCTTGCTCTTTTTCTTTTTGAATCCGCTGATAAATCTCTTCACGGTGAACGGAAACGTCTTTCGGCGCATTAACACCGATGCGAACTTGATTTCCTTTAACACCTAACACGGTAACAGTAACGTCATCACCAACCATTAAAGTTTCGCCAACACGACGAGTAAGAATAAGCATAATAAATCTCCTTATGTAACAAACAAGTACTACAGTCCTGACCTCTCCTGTTTGCGTTATTGCGAAACAATGGGCTGCCGCAGGGTGACCTTGCATTAAACACTATATGTATACAACAGTAGCCTAATAACTAAGCCACTGTTACTAAAATTACTCACTAACGGTATCAGCAGCGTCCAGATCGAAAGCCGAGTGCAAACCACGCACTGCCAGCTCTAAATATTTTTCAGCAATAACAACAGACACCTTAATTTCAGAGGTTGAGATCATCTGAATATTAATATTGTCATCCGCTAATGTATCAAACATCTTACTCGCGACGCCGGAATGAGAACGCATACCCACGCCCACAATAGACACCTTAGCAATCTTATTGTTCCCAATAACCTCTCGAGCTCCCAACTCATCCTTAACTTTCTGAAGGATCTCTTGAGCCATCGCGAAATCGTTACGATGCACGGTGAAGGTAAAATCAGTTGAATTATCAGCCGCGACATTCTGAAGAATCATATCAACTTCAATATTCGCACGACTAATAGGCCCCAGAATACGAGAAGCAACACCTGGAATATCTGGCACACCCAGAACGGTTAGTTTCGCTTCATCGCGGTTAAATGCAATACCTGAGATGACCGGTTTTTCCACTGTACTGTCTTCCTCTGTTGTTATAAGTGTACCTGAGCCATCCTGAAAGCTATGCAGAACCCTTAGTGGCACATTATATTTACCCGCAAATTCGACGGCTCGAATCTGCAGCACCTTTGACCCAAGGCTGGCCATTTCCAGCATCTCTTCAAAGGTGATCTTATCCATACGTCGCGCGCCTTCCACAACCCTTGGGTCTGTTGTGTATACGCCATCGACATCCGTATAGATTTGACACTCGTCCGCTTTTAACGCGGCGGCTAGCGCAACCCCCGTGGTATCGGAGCCTCCACGCCCTAACGTGGTGATATTACCGTCAGGATCAACCCCCTGAAAACCGGCGACAACAACGACTCGGCCTTGCTGTAAGTCAGCACGCATGCCATCAACTTCAATATCCTGAATACGTGCTTTCATATGCACATCATCAGTGAGAATCTTAACCTGCCCACCCGTATAGGAACGCGCACTAACGCCTCGTGCTTCTAGCGCCATACATAACAGCGCAATCGTCACCTGCTCACCGGTAGACACCAGTACATCCATCTCACGAGGAGTAGGCTTGTCCTGCATCTCTTTTGCTAGACCAATCAAACGGTTGGTCTCACCGCTCATAGCGGAAACCACCACCACAATATCATGCCCAGCTTCACGGAACCCTTTAACCTTATCGGCTACCCCTTGAATACGCTCAACGGTACCGACCGAGGTTCCTCCATACTTCTGTACATATAGGGCCATACTTATCTATTCCCTTTATCAGCCTCACGGCCATCATCATTACAAATAGTCTTCAACCAACGATTGCACTGTTTCCAGCACCTTGGGGAGCGCGTCAGTATCGGTGCCACCACCCTGAGCAAAATCAGGACGACCACCACCCTTGCCACCTAACGCAGCGGTCAGGTTACGCACCAGATCACCCGCTTTCACTTGCTTGGTTAAATCCTTCGTCACGCCAGCGGCTAAGCTCACTTTACCGTCAGCAACCGTTGCCAGAACAACAACCCCGCTACCCAGCTTATTCTTTAACTGATCAATCGTGTCACGCAGCGCTTTAGGATCGACACCGTCAAGTTGCTCTGCCAGCACCTTAATCCCTTTCACGTTCACCGCATTACCCAGCAGATCGGCACCTTTGGCTGCCGCCAACTGAGTCTTCATCTGCTCAACTACTTTTTCCAGTTGACGGGTCTTATCTACCTGCTCTTGCAGCTTGGCTTCTAATTGCTCCGCTGAGGCATTGATATAAGCCAGCGCCTTAGCACCGGTTAGCGCTTCAATTCGACGCACACCCGCAGCAATCCCCCCTTCTGAGGTGATTTTTAGCAGTGCGATATCGCCAGTACGATTAGCATGCGTTCCACCACAGAGCTCAACGGAAAAACCGTCCCCCATGGTCAACACTCGCACGGTATCTTCATACTTCTCACCAAACAGAGCCGCAGCTCCCGTTTGTTTTGCCGTTTCAAGATCCATAATATCGGTTTGAACGACACTATTGAGACGGATTTGCTCATTACAAATTTGTTCGATTTGCTGTAACTCTGCCGGCTTGACAGCCTCAAAGTGGGAGAAATCAAATCGTAGTCGCTCAGCATCGCAGAGCGATCCTTTTTGCTGTACATGATCGCCCAACACTTGCCGCAATGCTTCATGCAGAATGTGAGTTGCCGAATGATTGACCGCGGTGGCACGACGCTTAGCCGCATTCACCTGCGGCATCACCGTATCACCCACCGCTAAACATCCCTGAGTCAACACCCCGTGATGCAGATGATTTTTAGCCTCTTTGGTACAATCATCGACGCGGAATTCAACAGCCGCTGCCGTTAGCACACCGGTATCACCCACTTGACCGCCCGACTCACCATAAAATGGCGTCTGATCCAGCACCACCATGCCGTTATCACCAGCGTTTAACTGTTCAACCGCGACCCCATTACAGAACAGCGCTACCACCTTGGCAGCCCCCTCCAATTGAGTATAACCGGTAAATTCAGTCTGACCTTCAAGCTGCAGCGTAGCGTTATAATCGACATTAAACTTGCCCGCGGCACGGGCGCGATTACGCTGTTCTTCCATCGCGCGATCGAAACCATCCATATCAACCGTGAATTGATGTTCACGCGCAACATCAGCCGTCAGATCGACCGGAAAACCGTAGGTATCATAGAGTTTAAACACCGTCTCTCCCGGTATTTCCGTCCCCGTTAGAGTCGCAATAACCTCTTCTAACAAACGCAAGCCATGATCCAGCGTCTTAGCAAACTGCTCTTCTTCTTTTAACAGAACTCGTTCGACTTGAGCCTGCTTTTGTTGTAGCTCAGGGTAAGCATCGCCCATTTCATGGGTTAGCGCGGCAACCAGTGTATGGAAAAAGGCCCCTGTAGCACCCAACTTATTACCATGACGCACCGCTCGACGGATAATCCGACGCAACACATAACCTGCGCCTTCATTCGAAGGAATAACATCATCACAAATCAAGAAAGCACAGCTACGAATATGATCCGCAATAACGCGCAACGACTGAGTATCGGTTTCTTGACAGCCAACCGCTACCGAAGCCGCCTTTAACAAATTCTGAAACAGATCAATTTCATAGTTTGAATGCACGCCTTGCAAGACAGCCGCAATACGTTCAAGCCCCATACCCGTATCAACCGAAGGCTTAGGCAGCGGCGCCATTACCCCATCAGCAGAACGATTAAACTGCATAAATACTAGATTCCAGATTTCGATATAACGATCTCCGTCCTCCTCAGGGCTTCCAGGAGGTCCGCCCCACACATCGGCACCGTGATCATAAAAGATCTCACTCGATGGACCACAAGGGCCGGTATCACCCATCGACCAGAAGTTATCTTCATCCAGCTTTGAGAAGCGCTCTGGATCGATCCCCATCTCATCTTTCCAGATCTTTTCCGCTTCATCATCTGAGATATGCACGGTGACCCAGAGTTTCTCTTTCGGCAGTTCCAGAACCTCTGTTAGAAAGTGCCAAGCAAACTGAATCGCCTCACGCTTAAAGTAATCGCCAAAGCTAAAATTACCCAACATTTCAAAAAAGGTATGGTGACGCGCCGTATAACCAACATTATCCAGATCATTATGCTTACCGCCGGCACGAACACAGCGTTGACTAGTGGTGGCGCGACTATAAGCACGTTTATCACTACCGAGGAACACATCTTTAAACTGCACCATACCAGCATTGGTAAACATCAGGGTTGGGTCATTCGCTGGAATCAGTGAACTACTTTCTACAATTTCATGCCCCTGAGACTGGAAATATCCCAGAAAGGCCTGACGCAGTTCAGCACTTGTCATATTTTTCATGGATTTAATCGCTCGCAATACCTAACCGTTACCATCACTGTTTCCGATACAAATCAGAAGCTTAGAAACAGACGTAAAAAACACTCTAAAAATGGCGAAGTAGTATATAACGAGACGCTTAAATCTACGAATTTTTTTATTTCAACGCGTTTTTAGCCGGAAAATCATGGCCGCGGCTTAAGCCGGACGACCCATCATTATTCGTTTGTAGTAGCAGACTCTATCGCAAAGTTTATCTGCGCCGCATTAAAGCCTCTTTGTGACATAAAACGCATCCTTTTGGCTTTCTCTTTATAATCATTAGCCGCCAAGATGGCTAGATATTTACGCCGATATAGATCCGCCGCCAAATCGAACCAATCGATATCCGCCGCTTCAAAGGTACTTAAGATTAACTCGTTATCGACCCCTTTGCGTTGCAACTCGAAGCGAATTTTAATCAATCCTTGCCCTTGCCCTACTCGCATACGCACAAAACTTTCAGCAAAACGTTGATCAGACTGATATCCCTTGTCGCTTAGTTCATCAAGCACTGCTTCGAGATCGATCGATTCACATCGTGCTGATAACTTATTCCGCAACTCCTGACGCGAATGTTCACGTCGAGCTAATAAGCCAATAGCCGCGTTTTTTGCCTCAGACTGAGTCTCGTACATTCGACCTCCCTCTCAATACAGTTGATTAACAGCCACTAAAAAAGGAGCCAAACGGCTCCTTTATTTAATAGTTGATGCTTAAATCTGACCCATCGTTATAGATCTAACTGAGGTTCAGCTTCTTTTTTATCGTCTTTATCTTTTGCTGCCGGCACGGCCAACAGTTTTTCACGAATAGCCGTTTCAACCTCAACGGCGATCTCAGGATGTTCTTCTAGGTATTTTGCTGCATTAGCTTTACCCTGACCAATCTTGGTGCCTTGATAAGCATACCAAGCGCCAGACTTATCCACGAAGCCTTGTTTAACCCCCAGATCTATCACCTCACCCATATGATAGATGCCGCGGCCATACATAATCTGAAATTCAGCTTCACGGAACGGCGGCGATACCTTATTTTTAACCACCTTAACGCGCGTTTCGTTACCGACGATTTCATCACCCTGCTTCACCGCGCCGATCCGACGGATATCCAAACGTACAGATGCATAAAACTTAAGCGCATTACCACCGGTTGTGGTTTCCGGTGAACCAAACATAACACCAATTTTCATACGGATCTGGTTAATAAAAATAACCAACGTATTGGCACTCTTAACATTACCGGTCAGTTTACGCAGCG
This sequence comes from Amphritea sp. 1_MG-2023, assembly GCF_030547545.1. Lineage (GTDB taxonomy): Bacteria > Pseudomonadota > Gammaproteobacteria > Pseudomonadales > Balneatricaceae > Amphritea. The sequence goes on along the minus strand of NZ_JAUOQE010000005.1, from coordinate 74,773 downwards.
CCTGAGACATCAAACGAGCCTGTAGACCCATATGGGAATCACCCATTTCGCCTTCAATCTCAGCCTTAGGTGTCAATGCAGCAACCGAGTCAACAACTAACACATCCACCGCATTAGAACGCACTAGCATATCGGTAATTTCTAATGCCTGCTCTCCGGTATCAGGCTGCGACACCAACATGTCATCGACATTCACACCCAGTTTTTCGGCATAACCCGGATCTAACGCATGCTCTGCATCGATAAAGGCACAGGTTTTACCCATTTTCTGCGCTTCGGCGATCACCTGTAGCGTTAGCGTCGTCTTACCTGATGATTCCGGCCCATAGATTTCAACAATACGCCCCGTTGGTAACCCACCAATGCCGAGTGCAATATCTAGCCCCAGCGAACCTGTCGAGATGGCAGGAATCGCTTCCCGAGGATGATCCCCCATCTTCATCACCGCACCTTTACCAAATTGACGTTCAATCTGACTCAGGGCAGCATCAAGTGCTTTCTGTCTATTTGCATCCATTATAATGACCTATCTCTGCAGCGCAGTTAAAATACTGTATGTTTGACCAGCATTATTATCATTGCCGTCTCTGTTTGCAAGTAAAAAATCTGTTTTTTTATACAGTACTTTTACTTAATTGTTTTACAAGCCCTTTTAGCGCTTCATCGATCGCCGCCGAACGAATCGTCTGTCGATCACCGCTGAAATGGAAACAGTGCGCCTCAGTCTGACAGCCTGCCATCGACCAAGCTAGCCACACCGTGCCCACCGGTTTTTCCGCTGTTCCACCGGCGGGACCCGCCACGCCACTGATGGCAACACTCAGGCTTGCCGCACTCTTCGCCAGCGCACCTTCAGCCATTGCCACGACAACTGCTTCACTGACCGCGCCATCACTCACAAAGAGTTCTTTCGGCACGCCCAGCATTTGAGTCTTAGCTTCATTACTATAGGTCACAAAGCTACACTCAAACCAGACAGAACTACCCGCTAATGCAGTGATCTCCTGCGCCACCCCGCCTCCGGTGCAGGATTCCGCAGTCGCAATTTTAATGCCTTTGCTTTGCGCCAACTTGGCCAACATTTTTACCAACGCTATGGTTTCCATTCAGCCTCCCATAAAATCATTATATCAACTCAAGCAATTTCAGTACCCAAAGGCTTTAACTCACAGCACGCCTCAAAGTCACATCAAAACATAGCCGCATGACTGAATCAAAACCCATCGGTGATACAAATGACACTAAGTGTAGGCACCGCTAGCCATGATCACGAATATAACCACCTAAATATCTAAAACCGCTATTAATTGCTAGCGACATCTATCGATAAACGATATCAGCATTTGTTGCTAGTTTTGCTACACTAGGCCTCCTTAAAATGAGGTGCAGCACCTGCCCTGTATCGAGTGATGAATAGATTCAACCTCATGCGTTATCTGAGATCGATATAGACCCGCAAGCTAACACCATCATAACGCCCAAACACATCCATAAAATACTGTTTTATATAGATATAACTAGAATTTAAATGAGAAATAAAAACGACACGATAAAAGCGACAAAATCCGACCATACGCCAATGATGCATAGGTGTTTATACATTGATTAATATAGATTTTTTACAAAAAAAACAATAAAACCTATACTACAGACTACACTAAAAACCAGATAGCACCCAGAGATATGCTAAGAAACCTTAACCAAATAATACAAACATCTGTCGCACGTCCTCATTTGCAGTCAACGCTAAACCACCATTTTTACCGCTCATGCCGCTGCGATAAACTCGAACGCTCCTTAATGACCAAAGATGAGGAAATAAGATAGAGCCCCCTTCAAACGAAACTTCAAGCCTAAGCGGCTGTTTCTTTTCCCCCACTAACCAATGCTCACTTATTAATTGTTTCACTAGATTGCGCGACACAGTCTCACCTAGGCCGGCAATTCTGATCATTAATGATCTCCTCTCTGATTGCTGCCAGGTTCCATTTACTCTATGCCTCTTTAAGCAGGGCATGCAACACTTCTGCATGGCCAGGTTCTGAGACCAAGTTATGCTGCTCAAGTGAATCGTCATCTAAGTTGAATAGTAGTGCCAGTGCATTTTCGCTGAAAATAAATTTATATGGATCGCAGATCATTGCGACCTAAGAGGTAGTCAGAGCCCTCAGCCAGGTATTCCGCTCGAGGCAGTGGTAGCTTGGCCCTCGATTGGATCTCCAAATAAGGAAGCAAGCGGACACTATCGAGAGGCAGTCGATGATAGTCGGCGCCAGCCATCTCCATCAAGGTAGAGAATAGATCTAGATGAGATACGCTGTTTTTCACTCTAGCTGGTTGATGACTAAACGGAGTCCAAATAAGTAGAGGCACGCGCAAAGACCACTCGTAGAAGTTCTTTTTATACCACATGTCTCTTTCGCCCATCATATCGCCATGGTCAGAGGTAAAATTTAGTGACTCAGGATTTGTAGCGAACTAGAGCATCACAAGAACCTAGAATACAATACAAATGTAGAGAGGATTACGCTTTCTCCAAGAACGAACAAAAATAGCGAAAGCCAAGAGATTGGAAGCTTTTTATTTTGACTTCCACTTCCAAATAAAGCACTAAAAGACCAAAAGGAAGTCAAATTATGACTTCCTTTTGGTCTTTTTTCCTATATAATCTATAAAACACCTTTCGCACTAAAGTACGCAGGATGCAACGCTCATGGCCAAGACATTGCTCAAAGAATATAGCCACACTTTTCCAGCAGTTCGTGGTGTTCAAGCGGGTAGGCCCTGCTATACAGCCATGTGCCCAATGCGGCTGATCCCTAAAATTTTCGTATTTGATGAAGAAGAAGTTCCGCCTGAGCTTAGAGCTCAGAGAATTCTTAACCGCTCTCGAATTCCGGAAATGGCTAATTACTTAATCAACAACCCCCAGGGTTACACTTTATCTGCAATCACTGCCTCTATAGACGAGCAGGTTCACTTCGAACCCATGGCTGATACTGGCCCAGGAGTAAACCTCGGAATGCTCACCGTACCTATGGATGCTCAAATACTAATTAACGACGGTCAACACCGCCGCGCAGCCATCGAAGAAGCAATCAAGGAATCCCATGAGCTAGGGCACGACCACATACCAGTATTGTTCTTTGTCGATGAAGACCTTAAGCGCAGCCAGCAGATGTTTGCCGATCTGAATAAATACGCTGTTCGCCCTAATGACTCTCTGAGCACCCTGTATGATCATCGTGACCCGAGTTCGGATCTAGCCCGCCATGTGGTTGCTAATGTTGAGTGCTTCCGCCGACTAACGGAGATGGACAAGTCAAGCCTCTCCAATCGCAGCACTAAGCTCTTCACACTAAGCAGTATAAAGATGGCAAACCGCAGCCTGCTAAGAAAGTCAGCGAAAGATCAGGTAAGCGATGAAGAAAAAACTTTAGCCACTGAATTTTGGACAGAGGTGTGTAAACATATTCCTGACTGGAATGCCGCGCAACATAAGCAAGTAAGCACTTCAGAATTACGACAAAATTATGTTCATTCACACGGCGTAACACTACAAGCACTGGGTAGTGCAGGTGCAGATCTATTGAGCCAGCACCAGGATAAATGGCAAACACACCTTAAAGGCTTGAATGATATCGACTGGTCACGCTCAAATGTCACTATATGGGAAGGTCGTGCATTAATGTACGGTAAACTAAGTAAAGCCCGAGCCAACGTAGCCTTGACCGCCAACCTAATTCGTCAGCATATTGGTGTGACTTTAACCGCCGAGAATCTAACACTAGAAGAGCAATTTAACGCATCATGAGCATCAGAAAGCCACTATACCCCAGCATGGATGAAATGCTGTCGCAGACAACTATTGCTGGTAGACCATTGCTAGACCTCATTCAAGAGATCCAAAACCTATACCTAGAGGATGACAAGCCTTGGGTGATTGGTTTTAGCGGTGGTAAAGACAGTACCACTATTTTGTCGCTAATTTATGTCGCTATAGAAAAGCTGAACGCCGAAGAGCGGCATAAACATGTATACGTGATATCTTCCGACACACTGGTCGAAACCCCTATGGTAGTCCAGATGTTCGAAGGTGTGCTAAAACAAATAAATCTAAAAGCACAAGAGCACAACTTACCATTTTCAGCTCATCAGGTTACTCCTAAGATAGAGCAAACGTTCTGGGCAAACTTACTAGGCAAAGGCTACCCAGCCCCCACACAGAATTTTCGCTGGTGTACTGAGCGAATGAAGATAGATCCGGTCAGCGAATTCATTCTTGACAAGGTCGCTCGCTTTGGTGAAGTAGTCGTAGTACTAGGGGCGCGCAGTGATGAAAGCGCCTCACGGGCGCAGGTCATCGCGAAGCACAAGATTGAAGGATCAACTCTATCTCGCCACTCTTCTCTGCCAGGTGCCTTCACATACATGCCAATCGAGGACTGGAACTTCGATGAGGTCTGGATGTACCTGCTAGGGGCACCAACCCCGTGGGGCGGTGATCACTTCGAGCTGTTTGATCTTTACAAAGGCTCCAGTGCCGGCGAATGTCCACTGGTCATAGACACCAAAACACCATCGTGTGGTAACTCTCGTTTTGGCTGTTGGACCTGTACCGTTGTCACCAAAGATCGGGCAATGGAAGGCCTGATTGAGTCTGGTGAACATTGGCTACAAGAGCTTAAAGATTTCCGCGATCAGCTCTACCGCAGCACCATCCCCGAAAACAAAGAACAGTACCGCAACTTCAAGCGCCGCACGGGCAAGGTGCAGTACGCCCGTAAAGCCATCGATGATGATAGCAACACCGAAGTTAAAACCATCCCCGGTCCCTATTGGATGAAACAGCGCCAAGCTTGGCTCAAAGAGCTACTCACTATCGAGAAGAACCTCAACGACAGCGGTCGAGAAATATCCCTCATCCAGCCGGAAGAGCTCTATGCCATTCGCCGCGAATGGATGTTCGATCCAAATGAACCTGATTGGGCAGATTCATTACCAAAGATTTATAAAGAGGTCTACGGTACTGAACTCAATTGGGCTGATCAAGATTCAGGGACGTTTACTCAAGCCGATGCAGAGTTGCTTAAGAGTCTTGAAGGCGAGCATGAAGTACCACACGAACTTGTCATGAAATTAATTGAGCTAGAGCAATCCATGGATGGCCTCAGTCGCCGTAAAGGCTTGTTCAATAAAATAGGTACTCTTCTCAACCGTGACTGGGGTTCTCTGGAAGAAATTAAAGCTAAACTACATGCCAATCAGCACCAAACTGATCACACGAGCCTAGATGTTGGCTACCAAGAAAAGTTAGATGAACTCACTAAAGAATACGAGACACTGAAAGCATGATACTCAATCAACTCAAGCTAAGAGACTTTGGTGTCTTCAGTGGTGAACACTCGATAGATCTTGCACCACGAGACAAAAGCAACCACAAGCGCCCGATTATATTATTTGGTGGGCTGAATGGTGCAGGAAAAACTACCACTCTTACATCTATACGCTTAGCCCTTTATGGACGTTTAAGTCTTGGCCGGAGTATCACGATTCAAGCATATCACGTGCATTTAAAAGAGCTGATTCATCGCCCTAAGGATGCCATTCTTGCTCCCTATACAGCCTCAGTTGGATTGTCCTTCACCTACGGCAAGCATGGCTCCCTGAATGAGTACAAGGTTGTTCGTAGTTGGGCAGCAAAAGGTGAAAAAGTTATTGAGCATCTAGAAATTCACAAAGACGATGAACTACTAAAAGGCCTTAGCGGTGAGCAGCTTCAAAGTTTTCTTAATGAGCTCATCCCTATCGGCGTAGCAGACCTTTTTTTCTTCGATGGTGAAAAAATTGCTGACCTCGCCGAAGATGAAAACAACGAAGCTCTAGCCGATGCGATCAATCGCTTACTTGGGCTGGATATCATTGACCGCTTACGCGCTGATCTGGGCATTTACCTACGTGACCACACGCAAAGCAAACTGCCTAAAGATATTAGCCAAGAATTAAAAGCCCGCGAAAAACGCTACGAGGCCAGCTACGCTGAATACCAAAATATTCTTACGAGTAACAATGAGCTCAGCACCCAGCTAAGCAGTGTTGAAGTTGATATTGAAGCCATCAACCAGCGCATTAACGATTTAGGTGGCGCATGGGCTAAATCTCGCCAAGGGGAAGAACTTCGAACCGAACTACTGATAAAAGAGCGTAATACAGCGACTAGCGAGATGAAAGAGCTCTTTGCCGATACCATCCCTCTCGCACTGGCTCCAAAAGCAATTGCTAGCTTGCTTACACAATTGAAAACCGAAAAAGACACCAAAGCTCAACTTGTCGCGCGTAAGGCCATTAAAAAGCAGTTAAAAAAACTCAGAAATGAACTTAGCAACCAAATCGCTGGCTCAAACAAAAAAGATATCAACCAGGCCATAGAAAATACTTTTTCAGACCTATTAGACGACAGAACAGATACAATCATTCGCCATGATCTATCTGATAGTGATTATGATCATATTTACAATCTGATCCATAACTCTCTACCTCAACAACAAGTGCGGTTAAAAAAGCTTGGGCAACGCGTGGAAGAGATCGAACAGGAATTAGAAACAGCAGCAACAAATATCGCTCGCGCACCAGAGCAATCTCGTCTTGACGATGTCCTCGCTGAACTAGCTGAGCTACAAGAAAAGAAAGGCGCTCTGAATAAAGAAATCAGCATTAATCTAGACAATGCCAAGCGATCACTTCGTGAAGCAATGGAGCACCTTCGCCGACTTCGCGAACTAAACGATAAATACAGCAAGTCCATGTCCCAAAACCAAGCAATTCAGCTAGCAGTTAATAGCCGTCGCATGCTCAGCGACTTTGGTGAGCGTACCAAACAAAGAAAACTAGCTATTCTCGAGCAGGAGTTCATTAAGAGCTTTAGCAAATTAGCACGTAAAGATGATATGGATCTACAAGCACACATTGACGCTAACACTTTCAATGTTACCTTGACAGATAAGCATGGGAACTCAATTAATAAAAAGAGACTTTCAGCCGGTGAAAAACAGATCTTTGCGATTGCAATGCTCGAAGCCTTAGGCCGCACGTCAGGTCGCAGCCTACCAATTATTATCGATACACCGCTGGGCCGTTTAGATTCTGAACACAGAACTAAGCTGGTGAAAAATTACTTCCCTACCGCCAGCCATCAGGTGTTGATCTTGTCGACCGATACAGAAGTCGACGAAGACTTTTATACAGAGCTTTCGCCGGAGATATCTCATGCCTTCTCCGTTGATTACGATACCAAACAGGGTTGCTCCCAATACAATGAAGGATATTTTTGGCAGCAGTAGACAGTAAATTACAACGATACATAGACAAAATCAAAAAACTTGAAGGCCCCCCCCCTCAGGTTTTAAGTAAAGTATTTTAAGAGAGAACGATGATGCTACCAAACAAGATGAAAATTTCTGAGCGAGCAACTAATGCCCTACGCCGTCTACAAAGCAATACCGGCCTCACCGCAAATATTGGTGCACGCTTGGCCTTTTTCACTTCTTTAGAGAGAGGATTCCGTTTTGATCCAGAAACGGACAGTGTAGAGCACACCGGCCGAGAGCTGGATAAGCATACTTGGCTAGGCGATCACGGAATAATTACTGAGCAATTACTGAAAGAAGCCTACCCAAGCTTCACAAAGCAGCAGTTTCATGATGCTTGGGTGGCGCATGTAGATGATGGAAGCAAAAGAATTGAAACTGTGAAAAACTTAACTGCTCTATCGGACACTTAAGTCATTACAGTTTCTATAAGGTTATAAGTGTCTTAATTAATACCGTAACCAAAAGAAAATATCGACATAATCCGTTTAAACAGCTCTTCCTTTCTAGCAGTTAATTCCTCAACTCCCCAATCCTCATATTCAGATATACCCGATGTAATATTCAGTCTAGAGTTTAAATAAGCATCTTTTTTATGAAGATATGGGGAATTCCCCAGATCAGCGTTTTCACTATCAACCAAGATAGTTAGATTACCCAAAGTATTTTTAAGCGGCTCCAGTTCAGTAGACCTATACTCCCCTTCGGCTGTTTGCGGATAAATATGTTCGATAGTATAAACAAAGCCGTCTGAAGAGAGCTCTTTTGCTTGTTTTGCGTACAAACCAGCCCATCCTTTACGATATTCAGCAACTACCCAAGCATCAGACTCTTCAAGTGCTGTTAATAGATATTTTATATGTCTATTATCACCACCACTCTGAAATTCTAAGGCTGAAAGGTACGATACAACCTCATTTCGAGTAACTTTACTCCTTATTACTCCTACGAGCGCATCAACAAAAATTTTGGTTTGATAAATATCAGCTGAGCTATTAATTGTCTCAATCTGCTCTAGATAGATATTTGTAACAGGTGTAATTCTTTTGTCTAGTGCAACTTTAAATAGGAAAAAGAATTTCTCAAGAAAAAAAACAATCTGGTAGAATTTCTTTTCTGGAAGTTGTAGCGCAGCCAAAAGAAACGGTAAACAGTGTGTATGTTTAAATTTAACAACAAGAGTATAAAGCTTGCTTTTTTGGTATGCTGTAAACTTACTATTCGGATAAGGCCATTCACCTGAAGCTAACAGGTTAAAACTAGTCATCCCCAAATCAAGCGCATTAACTTGCTTAGCAATAGCTTCCGGCTCACTAAAAAATTTGCGATTAAAGTCTTCAAAAAGAGTTGACTTTCTAGCTTTTTTTGCTGTTTTCGATACTAAATACGCCAACAGTCTATTGTCAGTAACGCCACTTCCATCTTTAGTAATAGCATCCCATTTAAATTCTAATTTATCTAAGTCTTGCTCAGAAGCCCCTATAGAATCAACCCCTCCCAAAGATGATGCTCTTAACAAATCGCCAGCAGTAAGAGAACGGCCACGATCATTAATAACCTGGAAGAGCCGATAAGCATCATTTACATCAGACATTTTTATCATTAAAATTTTGCACGACCTAGAAACGACTTTAAATAAAAGATCCAAATTATTCATGGTCTCGTCAGGCTGGTCCCCAATAAAATAATTACTGATAAAAGTATCGAAAAATGAAGCGGCCCCTTTTATCAATTTATGGGATGGGCAAGTAACCTCCAAAGTTCCTGAACCTCTAACGAGATCATCAAAATAGGATTTATCACGCTTTGACAAGCTCAATTTAGCCTGAACAACCTCTTCATTATTTTCCTCTGTAACAACATCAATAAATCTGGATTTATATTTTTTTACTCTTCTGCTGCGCGTGTTCACCTGCTCTGCATTAAGCTCAAGTGAATTAATTTTCTGAATAACTCTAGATATTAATATTACCGTTGTAGACAGGCGCTGTTGACCATCAACAAGTTGATAAACCACTTTATCGTCAAGTGGATCAGCGTTATTTACTTTGACACATACAATTCCTCCAAGAAAGTGCTCAACAACATTATCATCTTTCCTAACTGACTGATAAAGTGCCAACACATCATCTGCAAACTGAATAATATTATCTTTCTGCCATGAATAAGCTCGCTGATATTTCGGAACTTCAAACTTATTATTTTCAGAAAAAACGCTCTCAATTGAACAATAATTCGGTCTAACATCCACAATAAAAATCCTTTATTCAATAAATTCCCAAAACGCTTTATCTTTAATCTTGCTAACCTTCTTATCCCACTTCACATACAAGCTATAATGTGGCTTTAATTCACGACTAGCCTTCATTAGATATTCCTGCTCACACGTATTTATTTTTAAACAGCGGTAGTGGCTTCATCGCTAACCCTGCTCCCCAAAGCCGAAACATGTACTTTTTTAACACCTAGTTCAAGAACCTCATCATCATTTAAATGATAACCAACCGACAAACAATAGCCCTTACTAAGCGAACTCAGCTCTTCTATCCAATGCTGACGTGTCGACCCCTTTACGGTAACTTCTAAGATCTCCGCATATTTTTTAATCTCTGTTTCAGCCGGGGCGAAAAACAACTTATGAGCAGCTTGGAAGAGGCGATCTTGTTCATCTTTCTTTAGGTTACTTAAAGTTTGCGTAGCGAGGATAAGAGATAGGCCGTACTTCCTCCCCTCAGTTAGCATTTTGCCTAAGGGGCTGTCTAAGCGGTGATCTAAATTCTGGACTTCATCTAAAATAACAGGAAGCGGTTTTGATTTATTCCCTGAAGAACAAGCATATGCATACAGATCCCAAAGAATAAACTCCGTAGCCAGCCGCCATACATCACGCGGCAGTGTAGCGAGCTGGATCAATCTTGTTCTAGATTCTTCAGACTTATAAATATTCTCCCAACCAATATCAAGCGTATTCGTAGAAAAAATATTCGCCTTCACCATAGGCATTAACTTATTTGCTAAGGCTTCCCCCACTTTCCCTGCCTCATTAAGATCTGATAGCATCTTCTCGAAACCATAGTCAGCCCCATATAAGTCTAAGCCCTCTTCAATGACACGAATCATCGTTGGCAGCTGTTGCTCACCAATAGTTGAGTAGACCGAGTTAAAAACTGAAGCAATTCGAGCAGCCACATCATGTGACTTATCAGTAAGGTTATATCCTGCAACCATCTGAGATTGACGTTCAAAGGGATTAAGGGCTAGGGGCGCATGAGCAACTAAGTCTGTCTTAGGATTAACCTCCACATTAAATTCAGCCTCCAACTGGTCTGGTAAAAAACCGTTAGTATAGTCCACCACCATAGAGTTCACGTTATTAGAAGCCAGATCCATCAGAAGGCCTTGGATACAATAGGTTTTTCCCTGTCCCGAACGCCCAAATATAATAATATGTCTGTTGGGAAGGTCCTTATGATCAAACTCCCAATACACAGGCTTATCGCCCTGAACGTTAGTACCAATCAAAACACGGCATTCAGCTGCTTCAGTATGAGCCACAATCCCTTCAGACCCAGTCAAATCAGAGGAATCCTCACTCTCCGAAGAAATACCACTTACTAAAATAGGTTTTTTAATAGGCAAATTTAAGCTTTCAGGCGTTGGACCGAGGAAATACCGGCTAGGTATTTTAGCCGCTGAGGTTAATTCAACATCCGAAAGTAATTTTTGAAGTGGTACAGTTATCATTGACGATAAGAAGCCATAAGGACATTCAATTATGAGCACTCCTTCGACCTCATTAACTTTTGTCTCTATATATTGCTTACCTTGTAAATTAGCCACCACAAAACCACGAGGATAATCCACCAGCTCAGCAATGTCATAATCACCTTCTAGCCACCACTCCTTACGATCAAGAAAGGCCGAAAAATAGTTATCAGGGTAAACCGAATAAAGCTCATATTTGTCAATTTGCATTAACGCTTGGCGAATAAATAAGCTTCGATACAATTTACGTGATAGGGCATCTCCACTCAGAACTTCATCAGCAAGGTAACGTGACAACTCCTGTGCTTGCTTAATCGCTTTCTTTTTGTCGTAACTAACACCAGTTTTAACCTCTAACGGCAACAAATAAAGCGACTCACCTTTAAAACCAACAAATAATACATCATCAGAGATCGCACCTGACTTATAACCATTCAGATGACGAGAAAACTCCGACTCAGACATATTTAGACCAATATTTCCTGATACACGCACCATTTCAGCCGCCGACATCGGCACCCAAGTGATATCCGAGTTAGCTAGCAAGCAACTAATCATTTTATAAGCCGCAAGAATCCCCTTACGCTCTTTGCGAATTTTAGGAGGATCGGTGATCATTTTTAATAACCATTCGCCATTAAAGGCATTGAACTCACCGATTAAGCCGCCCTCATCTTTCTCTAGTACTTTGTCATAAAGATCAGTCTGACGTGTCACTGTAATGGCATCATAACTAGCGGAACTGGTGTATTGATCCGAATAATGAATCAATAACATATCTTGGCTATTCTCGAAAAAATCGAGTGTCACTTTTGGATCAATTATCGAGGTCCAAATGGAACTATCATAAGAACGTTCAAGCAAACTTTTGAATTTATCATCTACCGCCAGTGCAATTGCACTATTGTCACGGTATTCAATAGCGGCTTCTCTCGCTGGCTTATACATGCGTCCCAAAATCACAGCAATCTTGACATGCAACAGCTCCTCATAATCAACATTATTGAGACCAAAACCAGTAACATAATTACCTTGTTCGCTAGCAGAAGCCTCGCCATTAATTAGCCCGTGACAACTCACACCAGACAAACGCTCATCTGGGTTAACATCAACCACCTTAACTTTTTGATTATTTCGGAAGAAAGTTAGATGTGCATACACTTGTTCATCTGACTCTTTATGAGCGAATTTACTGTACGTCACACGCGTACGAAGTAAGTCCACAATGGTGTCAGCATGATCTCGTGCTACACCCTTATTTAAACCATAGCACTGCTTAATTTTTTCGTAACTTGCCATCTCGGAAAAACGATCGAATTCACATTCGCTCAAGCTATCATCGTAAATATTGACATGAATATCGAACGTCTTATTTTTATGCTTAGCAACATGCCCAACAATACCAAAAAACAGCTCTCTGTTTTCGTGATTATTCACCGAGTTAATAATCAGTACTGGGCGAGCACTGTCACCTTTTGATAGTTTGAAAAGTGAACTAAATGCTTGTGAAAACTCTGCTATTTTATCTTTTACTAACTTCGTAACAAAGCCGTAGTTAGTCTCTTGATGCGGAACACAGCGCATCCAAAAACAATTATTATCTAAGACTTTCACATACGAAAAGCTATGTTCATCATCATAAATAAAGGGTAATAAGCCTTGTGGGTTTAAGCGTTGTAGTGTGACTTTAGGAAGATAGCGAAAACTATTAGAGGAATCAGCCACCGCCTGTTCGGCTAGCTCTAAGTAATAAGCCAACACTAGGGGATGAAAAGAGGTAATATGATCTTCTCCCGCTACCGTCATCATCCCTAAAGTAAGCACTATTTTCTGTTCGCACTGCAGATATTGTTTATCTGGGACCCCTTCTAGATAACGGTAATAATTACGTACTACCACCGTCACTAACGCACGATACTCCTCACCCCAACCACATAACGAAGGTAATGTTTTTAGACGTGAGTAATAAGCGTAAAGCGCTTCATAAGCATCCCCCAAGCCCGCATCAATCAACTTTAGTGACGCTAGAGTGAAACCTGTACTTACCTCATCATCCACAGATTCGTCATTGATAAAAAGTAATTTTTTATCAATAAAAAGAGATTCTCGGTCTAGAAGCTCAAGATTGCGGGCATCGCTTTTGACCTCTTTATTTTCAATATAAACTCGTCGTTTCAAACGATTATATACGCCGAATAAATCTTCACTAAACATGCTAAAACCGCGACTTTGATCAAACATCAAAGGGAGTGTTAACATTTCAGTAGGAGCAGCTCCTTCAACATCAAACATCAACGAAGCCGGCCCGTTTTTAACAGTAAAACTAATACGATCGACCTCATTTGAAATCTGTTCAAAGTCGATAATATCCTGCTCAACCACGTCAAAGCATTGGCCTATGGTATTCAACCGCGTAACCCGAGTGTCGCAACCATTCAAAGCGATCTTAAGCTCAGTGTCAGGAGTCTGAAGGGTCACTATGCGCTTCGAAGGATTAATCAAAAAACTGTTTTCGAACTCTTCTGTATTGAATTGTCCCTGTTTAACAACTAAGCACTTAAACTTAAACTTTTCAGAGGTTTTAGGACGGTTAAGGCTAAGCATAAAGAAACGGGGGACATCTCGCACCTTTCCTGTTACTAATAAGTCAGTATTAACAGACCCTCCTCTTAATTTTACATTTTCTTTTACCGTTAGTTCTTTACATTTGTCACTCAACCTGACCTCTGAATTAAGAACTTTTCCGCCTTCAAACTTAACGAGAAAATCAAATTCATCTTCACCGTCATCAACGACTAGTAAAATATGTCTCTCTTTTTGAGCTGTTTTACTCTTATTTTTAGAACGTACAATTAACTTGCCTGAAGCTGAGTTTTCATCGACAATTAACAGCTGCTGTTCGCGATTCTTATCCTGCTCTTTACGGTATTCATCGAAACTGACTTTTTGCCAAGCATCTGGGTCATCGGTTCTAAAGTATTTATCGATAAATGCCTTACTAAAATCAGGCAAATTATCTTCTAATTGATCAGGATAGTGCTCTAACACATCGGCGATTTCTTCGCGCAGCTCTCTATTTTTATCAAGTCGTTTTCTGATCTGCTCCGGTTCTCCCTGCATTTGTAAAATTGCGGGATCATTTAGCAAATTGATCTCATGAAAACGTATATTGCCATCAGATATCGCCATATAGAGCGATTCAAAGCCAAACATACTCCCCTTATCTTCGACAATCAGATCAAATTGATAATCTAAAAGGATCCTAGAGACATCCTTGCCCTTTTCAGCATCAGTTTCATCGATCAATGCCTCGAGAGACGTTTTAATATTAATGAGATCGAATACACAGCCTTTTACTGTCAGATCATCTGCGCTATTTATCAAAGTATCTAAAAGACTGTTATGCATGATAAACAAAGCAGAGTTACTAAACACCCCTTGCTGATCAGAGACCTTATCACGTAAATAAGAGATAAAATTCTCGGTGTAACCGACAGCATTGCCTTCCCCATGAATCACGGGAATCAAATTGATATTTCCACAACGTATAAAAGGAAGCTTAACGCCCCTAACATCAAGGAAACCACCAAGATCACCCTCCTTAACAAAAGCTTTGTGAAGTTTAAGGCTGCTGTCAACATTCGGAGACTGGAATTGATAACGAAAGCCTGCAGCAAGACCTGTATTCGCCCATTCTAAGAAATGCCCTACTAAAAATTCTTCAAACTGTCTTACGGACATATACAGCATCTCCACTATCACTCATTCGTTCAACATTACCCACCCGCTCATAAAACCGAATAAGTGACTGCTGCGACTTCTTATCAAAATAAACACCACGAGCTTGGAACTCTTGGAGCAGTTCATGAAATCTCAATTTCTCATGACATTCACCAATCGCCAAGTTAGTAAGTAGCAAGAGATAATCCTGGTTCATTACCAGAACTTTGCCTGCCTGCCCACGACTCTTAACAAAAGGAGAACACAGCTCTAACTCTGTAGATTTAATAAACTTAGCTTGAGCAGCTGCACGAGACTTCCCTTTATCAAACTGTCGAAGAGATGTATCCAAAATAATTTCCAACCAATACAAAGGATCAGGATTATTCAGAATATAAGGGAAATGGTAATCACCATCCTTATTTCTATCTTCGGCGAATGCCTTAGCATAAGACTGCATTACCAACGCATCTTTTTCGGTAAGCTTACCAGCCAATTGCCATAAAGGCAGGCGATGTTGATTCATACTGGCATCTGGCGCCTGCAAGCTCTCAGCCACCGATAAATAAGGAAATATAAATTTCAAATAACGAGCAACTTTTTGATGGCCATTTTTAACAAGATCGGAGCGCTCTTTACTGGCCGTCTCATTCTCCATAATAAAATACAAAGGTTTAGCGCTTGGTTCTACACGCCACCCTTTTATATTTAAAGCCATCTGCGCTGTATATAAATAGGCGTAAAGCTTCAATAACTCTTCAAGGTTATTTATGAGGTAACGTGGATGGGATACTAAAAACCCCAAGTCTTTCTGAAAAAAATCGGTCAAAAATGGCAAATAAGGCTTTTCATTAATTCCTTTTGACATTCGACGACCTTCATAATTCTCTAAAATTTTCTCACTGCGCAAGGTATCAACTACTTGCTGCTCAAGAAAATTTCGTTCTATCCTAGCTGGTTTTTCAACGTAAAAGGCCTGCATAAGACTTGAGAACATATCACCTAAGCGATGTTTAGGTGAGTTAGCAGTTAAACCTGCCAATTTAAATAAAAAACTCTCTGGGGCCACGTGATACACCGCATCAC
Organism: Amphritea sp. 1_MG-2023; assembly: GCF_030547545.1. GTDB lineage: Bacteria > Pseudomonadota > Gammaproteobacteria > Pseudomonadales > Balneatricaceae > Amphritea. The sequence continues at coordinate 58,835 of NZ_JAUOQE010000005.1, read as the reverse complement.
CGCTGAAGTACATTTCATTAATGTAGGCCCACAGTTCGTGCTCATCCAAGCGCTTTTTGAAATCACAGCGACAGGCGTCGCGAAAGCTAGTCAGGCTATGTCCGAGCTTATCGTCGACATTCTTCGCGTCTCGGATCGATTTGACTATATCCTTCTTATAGATATTGCGTATCACAATGCCTCGGGCAACATCCCAGTCAAAAGCCCCCTCACTGCTGTTGGTTCGTATAGGGAAGTAACTGCTTAAATTGTTTGTACTCGAGACCTTAAGGCCTTTCTTCAATACCGACATTTTATAAACCACTCACACGTATTTCATTATCAGAGCTAGCTCTAAGCTTAATACGCTCGCCATCCTTATGAAGAAACAATGTATCAGCAGCACTAGCCTTTTGAGTAATCTTCGTGATCAACTCATCGAGTAACACCACACTATTTTTGTCATATTTATTTGGCCGGTAGCCCTCCACAATATCCATCATCAGCACGAGAAGATTCACACCTATCGGTATTGCCTCAAGCTTCTCCCCATCCACCTCGAGATACATATTAAAAGCCGCTAGGTCTTCGGAGTTATTAGCCTCTATGGACTTATAATCGATGCTTAGCTCTACTTCGGCGGCGAGGTCACAGCCACCGTGAGATGACAGGTAGAACTCATCTTTGGATAGATAAGCTGCATTGCGATTAGCGTATTTGTTGATTGCCTTCAGTACGATTTTGCTATAGAACTCGCGCAGCCACTTTTTGTCGTTACTGTTACCGTCGTAGTTGCGGTGTGCCTCCCACACTTGCTTATACTTCTGCAAAGGCCGCTCATTAAATGAGCCTTTGAAATTACGGTGGTAATTAGAGCCTAAATCGCACTCCTTCAATATGTAGAGCATGCGCACCGTGGATTGCGGGTCGAGGTTATTAGGTAGCCCAAACTTCTTCGTAACAGCTGTCTGAAATGCCCGGTAGTCCTCATCTTGTAGCTCTAAGGTGCGATGCAGAATAAACAGGTCGAGCTTGTGATTACGAATTACACTGGGGTCAAAGTCGATTAGTACTTTCAATAGTTCGTTGTCCCCTCCATTAAACAGATTATCGAATAGATAATTTGGGCCTGTCAGAATGCTGTGAATGAAGTCCAATAGCATGCGAGCGGTCACAAATTGATCTTTACGGATACGCGCATTGAGTAATAATTCGATCACAACATTTTGAATACGACGATCGCGTAACATTAGGTAATTCGAGCACAGCACGGCCTCTTTCGGATTACCGTAGTCCTTATTGAAGTATTCGCGGAATTTATTGCTGCGGTCATCCTTCACTACATTATCGAGTAAGTTACTGAAGAATGGTGAACTGACTCGGCCATCTTTGATGGTGAATTTAGGATAAGACTCGAAATCCAAAAAAGTGAAGTGGCTATCAATCGTTTCATTATTTAAAAAGGCATTAATAGCCTGCTTTATTGAAGCATGAGTATCACTCCCCTCACGCTCGTAGTTACCGAGCATTCCTATATTGATGCCCACAACTAGGGGACGACTACCAGCAGCGTGGTCTGCAAATACCTTATCCAGAGTATCAATAGCACTCATGTCCGGCTTGAAGCTATGCGTTGCATCCAAGTGAAAATCGATATATTGCTCGTTCTTTTTTTTGTACTTGGTCAATATTTCTGACTTTCCGTCGCCACTGCTTCCGCACAGAAAGAGAATCTCACCTGACTTAATCTTAGCCAGCTTAGCCTCAAAGGCTTCCTCTATTTCGGTCTTGACATAGAGACACTTCTTCAGCTCATCAAATTCTGTACCTGCCAGTTCACTGACAGTAGTCACTGCATAGGGGGACGATTTTGAAAGTATGCTCAGTGCTTCTCTTAGGTCCATGTTCACTCAACCAACCTCCTGTTAACTTGTCGTGTACTGCCTAAGAGGCAACACCTTTATTTTCCGAGAGCTCTCGTGGCCACTCTCGAGTTTGCCTCTTGAAGGCCTCTTTCTCGTGCCACTTAAAGTATTCAGCCAACGTGCTATATAAGGAAGGTACCGGCGCATTGATGGGCTTACCATGGTAGCGAAGCAATGGGAACTCAAAGCCCGAATTTCCATAGCAACACTCGGATAAGGTAATGCGCCCAGCAGACACAGTGAAAGCCCCTTTATCGAATAGTTTATGGTGCAGTGAATACATCGCGATGCCATTTCTTTATCATCAGAGCGACCCTCCGCATGCCATTTGATATGGACCGTTTCCAGCGCGAGATGCCGTCCATCCAACTGCACCTCTAAGTTGCCGATGGCACGGCTGTATTGGTAGGCTGTAAGTATTTTACCTCGAAATTCTGGATCGCGTTTTATGGACTTTTTACTGCATTGAAGCTCAATACCGCAGCGTTCGATGATTTCAGCGTGCAGAGTATCGTGAAAAGGAAGTTTGCATGATATTTTGCAGTAGTGGGACTGTCTTAAATGCCTGGATAATATCTGAGTGAAAGAAATCCGGAACGTTTTGCTTTCTAAACTCAGTGATTTTTGCGTCGGTATTACTGGCTCTTGCGGTGCAAAAGCCAGCATTCTTAAGTAACCAAGTTCCCGCAACACCTCTCGCACCGGTCCTTCTAAGTCAATGAAAGAAATTTTTTCAACTCCTCGAGACAAAGCACCGAGTGCATAAAGTATCAGCAAGGGCCTGTGCGGTGCCCGCTCTGAACCTTTAGGCCAAATAACAATATCAATAAATTCCTGGAGTAAAGGGTACAGGTTTACAAATTCAACCATACCTTATGTTCCTCAGCCTTACCTTCCTTCTAATGGCGCGATAAGCATTAGAATAAAAACAGCAACTTACTTGCTGAAAATACCGACTCAGAGAAATAGAGCTCCATTTAGTCACTGCAGCTAATATTGAAGAGCACATTACGATAAAAGGTGTAAGTAGTGCCTTCTTTAAAGAGAAATAATTAGCCAAGACAACAGCAACACGGGATCTACAGGATAGGAGGGGTAATATGGTCCATGCTTTCTGAGATAACTTCATAAATCAGACTAATCCTTAGCCTTTAGCAGCTCTATTCCATCAGTGGGTTGGCGCGGCAAATACAATTATACTTATTTTTTTTATTAACATATCAAATAAACCATAAAATAACCATGATTACAAATCCCAAAAAAAGAATACATTAAATCAAATAGTTATGATTTTCATGCAGAAATTAAGGGCTAAGCCATACCTGAACTGAGTGTCAGGTATGGCAAACATTAGGTGTGCTAGGCTTTCATATTTTCCTCTATCAAACTCTAGTCTCTTATTCGAAAGCCTTGCTTATATAATAGTCGCATGATGCAGGCTACCATCACTCTGTTCAATCTTACCTAAACCCCAATCTTGTACCTCGCTCTCTACCCAGGCCACTGCTCGTTCACCCAGTGATACGGGCTTAGAAAAGATGCCATCCGCAATGTGCTTATAGATAGTGGAGCGTGCTAAGCAGGTGATGTCCATTACAGTTCTTAATTTGATTTCATGGTGAATTTTTCCATTGGTTTATGAGGTAGGAAAAGTCGGCAAACATTGATTGCTCATATCGCTGCGGCTGTTAATTTGGTTGTTTTTTGAAGATATAATTTTATTGCACTAACAGCAAAGACTTAGACGCCCGAGTCACTGCCGTGTAAAGCCACCGTTTCCCTTGCTGAGAACCCAGCTGAACACCCATCGGATCAACTATAACCTCCTGCCACTCTCCGCCCTGTGCTTTATGGCAGGTAAGTGCATAACCAAATCGCACCTGCAGAGCGTTGTAGTAAGGGTCATCACGCATAGCTTCTTCAAACGCACTACTATTTGGATCTAAGTATGGATTACGTTGTTTGACCAATTCATAGAGGGCATCCTGCTCTTCAGCTTTTAAGTCACTGTTAGATGAATGCAGCAGATTTTCGAGAATGGTGCACTGAATGGTTTCACTATCCCTGTCACTACCATGTGTGTTTGGAGTCAGGCGTACTTCTCGAAACTTAAGATTCACAAAATGGCCATTCGGCAGCCTAACCGTCTCTATCAGCTGAGATGTGAGCACGCTGTGTACTTTTACTAGGTCACCATTGCTTAACCCAAGTGACGGAGAATTACGGGTCACCAACAGATGATCATCGTCGTGCGTAATACAATAACCATTTCCCCACAGCAGCTTGCGCACCCCTAGATTGTATTCCAGGGCAATGCTGTTGAGGTAGACTACCGCAACGGACGAGCGGTTTTGTCGAACATTATCAGCGATCAATTTAACAGCTGAATAAAAGTCCGTTTGCTGTACATCGGTTTCGTTGTATTTGATCTTAAGCGGCTGGTCTATGGGCTGGAAGATTGTCTTCCGGATAGCGTTTGCCAGTGGAAGAATATGACTACCCTCAGCTTGTCGCATCACTTGCGTTAGCTCATAGCGCTGTGCCTGTATGCCGAAGTGTTTATCAAGGTAGCTTGGGGATAGTGCGGGTGATTGTTCGCTGCCTACTGGTGGCAATTGAGCCAAATCGCCCACGAACAATAGCTTGATTGGTTTACTGACCATACCTTCCTGGTATAGAAAGTTCACATAGCCCACCAGATCGGTTAACAATCGACTACTGCCAAAACGTAAGGTTTTCTGATGCATAGCAGCATCGCCCACCATCGAGGCTTCATCAACGATTAACAGATCAAATGCATTCCCCTGTTTCTTGAGTGAGAAGTCCATCTGCATGGCAGACAATCCGTCCTCATGACGAGACTCATCAATTGTCATTTTAGATTGGTAGTAAATAGCACCATGTAGGGTAGATACTTTAATACCCTTTAACTGAGCGGGTAGCATGTGATCTAGCTTACCCTGAAGTATCCGGGCTGCTCGCCCCGTTGGCGCTACTAACATGGACTGAAGCTCAAGTGAGTATGCAAGCTCTAGAATCCTAGCCACCAACGTTGTCTTACCTGTGCCTGCACTACCGCACAGCACGAAGGCCTGTTGTGACGGATTCGTTAAAAATGGTTTAATCTCGGCCATCGCCGATTGCTGATCAGTATTTAGTTCAATAGGAGTATTCATATGCAGTCTCATAAGGTGCAGTCACGATGAACTTAGACATGAATTCCAAGTCTGACAGTCATCGTCTTTAGATAAGGTAAGAAGAGGCGTCACCTTGAAGGGTTAGCCTCTTGAGGAACGAACCACCAATACTCGACGCTTCAGATCTGACCAGAGTCGATCATCTCTAACAGTCCAAATACACCAAAACCACTCATGGCGTTATTCCGTGTTTTCCATTTTCCGGTGCCCGGCCAGAAGTCGATAAAGCTGTAGTTACCAGTAACAATCAGATGAATGCCATCGTTATTAGTAATGTATTCAATACCACGACTTTCTAGCAGTCGGATACTAGAGGTACGGTTACGTTTACTTTTGGAAGGCTTTTCTTTCTTTAGGGTGTCTGACATGTCTAAATCCTCTGTAGATGTAATGATTCCGTTCATGAGTAAGGGCGACGTACTTGTCTGTATCATTGGGGGTTTGTGTCAGAAATTACTGCAGTGACGTATTAAGCTAAAAACCTTAGGGATTATTGCTGTAGCGTTTTGAGTGCCTCTTTTACATAGTCCGGACGCTTGACTACCCAATGCAGCAGCGTGCGTGCAGCACCACTTGGCTGTCGACGCCCTTGTTCCCACTCACTGACAGTGCGAGGACTGAGCCCCAGGCATCGCGCGAACTTTGCCTGAGTCAGTTTCAGTGATTTGCGCGCATGAATTGCCGCCAGCACCACCGGGTCTACTATCCGTTGCTGAGATTCAGGCAACACAGTTTCGGGTAATGCATTCCAGAGACACGCATTACCCCCTGTTTTCGACTGCTGTGACGGAGTAGCAGGCTTCAATGACGTAGACGGCAAACGGCGCTGATCCTGATTGTGGTTCCAACCTTGGTTCAACACTTCTGGATGCGCCTGCTCGTATTGCTGTATCCAACGCTCGGTAATCGAAAGGTTACGTTCTGACATAGCTATCTCTCCTAATCATATTGGTACAACGGCATGGCCGTGGTCATAACATGTATAAGAGAGAAGCGTTTTACAGGTTACTTACGAGATCCTCCGAAGCTTTGTAGCACTTGGCCAAAGCACTTCGTATCCACTTTGCAAAGATAGCTTGCGTGCTGAAAGAAGCTTGATAGTTGCGCGTAGTCATCAGAACGATTCAGGTAGTACTCCGCATTAGATGGGACATGAACTAAACCAGCCGCATATTCCCTTGGGATATTCAATGCAGAGCACCAAGCACTCTGAATGATTTGAAAAAGACTACCTGCACCTGGGAGGAATGACCCCAGAGTATAGAAAAGTTCCCGGTTAAACAGTAATACGACATGGAAGTGAGGAACATGTGATCCACTCTGTTCTCGTCCCCAAACTATTCTTACCCTGCAACGATCGAGTGGCAGATCGTTTCGCGTCGAACGTTTTTGATAACTCGCGATTCTGGAATCAAGCGCATCCTTGAACCTGCCCATTACCTTGTTACTGTTCGTTAATTCGTCTGTTGGATATTGGCAGTGCAGCTGCAAACACACAGCGTAGACTCTGGGATAATCCTGAATGGAAAGATCAATCACACTCTTTAATTTACTGAGGTATAACTCGACTAATTCATAGCGAGTATTGACTGGCAGCCCTGCGTAATAGGGCTGATTCCATACACTTAAGTTAGTGTTTTCTGGTACGCGTTTATTTTGCATAGTGAACTCCGTTGTTGTTAACAGAGCAGCCCGCTACATCGATAGCATTGCTGATCAATATTTGATCTGCAGATGATGCGTATACTATAGATGTTGGCGTTTAACACGCCTGGATAGCTGGGAGGGGGTTATATTCCTATACCGGAAATTTTTAACGAGATTTGTCGGTGTTTACTATCAATATACCGATAGTTCTCGTTGATTTTCCAATAAGGCTACTCTGGGAAACTATTATGGGCTTGTGGATAAAGACAATGAGGCACAGGTCTCATTGTCTGAATGGTTTGTCGTCACATTGAGGTCGAACTGCTATCACGCTCGGCGATGCGTTGCTGAATCCAGTTTTGTACCTCTTCTTCCACCCAGGCAATAGACTTGGCGCTAAGCTGGATAGAAGCGGGAAACGTTCCCGCGTTCATTAAGCGGTAAACGCTGGAACGGGACAGTGCAGTTGCCTTTTGTACTTCTGGTAAACGTAAGAGTCGCATGAATTTTCTCCGAAAGTATTTGGTTCATGCGATAGGGGAGCTATGTAAAAACTTACTGAGACGTAATAGGATTACGGCAGGACATCAAAACCAATCATCGTTCAAATAAAAAACTTTCAGACATATATCACCTATTTGAGAACAGTACACCACTGTCCTACCAGGCTATTCAGCCCGGTTCTTACCCTCAATTTAGGAGAATCAATATGTCATTTGCATGCCCAGCCTGCGGTTCAACTCAAATCACTACTCGCGATGTCGGTCGCAAGATCGGCGGCATCACCGGTGGCGTTGCTGGTACGGCAACTGGTATCGCTGGTGCAACAACCGGTGCGCAAGCAGGCTTTATCGCTGGCGCTGCGGGTGGTCCTATCGGTATGGCTTTAGGCGGCCTTGCTGGCGCGTTACTGGGTGGTTTAGTCGGTGGAACAACCGGTAGCGTTGCTGGAGCTAACATGGGTAAAGTCGTCGATGAGAAAGTATTAGACAACTATGCCTGTTCCAGTTGCGGTCACACCTTCCGTGTTAATAGCTAACATCAGCCCCGCTTAGTACTCGCCCCTTTTTCATTTACTCACAACTGATTCCTAGGCACCCGGCCCAGTGCCGGGTGTTATGCCGTCTAGGAGTAGGAGGTCGTTATGACTACAACTATTAAATCACTCAATAATCTGCAGGCTGAACATCACCAGTCGCTTTTCAATACCACCAAACGTCGTCATGGCTGCGCCCATCGTTTGGTTAATACGCGTCAGATGGATCGCGATACCTGGCTGGCTATTCGTCAAACCGGTATAGGAAGTTCTGATGCGGCGGCAGCCGTGGGTCTAAATCCTTACAAATCACAACTAGAGCTTTGGATGGAGAAAACAGGACGTTTGAGTGACACTCAAACACCAGACGCCCCGCAATCAGATGACGATAACGGGCCACTGTTCTGGGGGACTGTACTGGAACCCATTGTGGCGGAGCATTATGCAAAACGTACTGGACATAAGGTGCGTCGGGTTAACGCAGTACTACAGCATAAAGATTACCCCTGGATGCTGGCCAATCTAGATCGTGAAGTCGCTGGGTCCAGTGATGTCCAGATACTGGAGTGTAAAACGGCGGGGATCAATGGCGCTAAGCTATGGCGTGACGGTGTTCCTGAGTATGTACAACTACAGGTCATGCATCAGCTAGCGGTTACCGGACAAGACGCGGCTGATGTTGCGGTGCTCGTCGGTGGCAATGAACTACGCATTTTCCGGCTGTTACGGGATGAGGTACTGATCGAACGCCTGACAACCCTGGAACAGGATTTCTGGCGGCACGTGGAAGAAGATATAGCGCCTCTGGCAGATGCCAGTGAATCGGCAGAGAGAGCGTTGCGTAGTCTATATCCCGATGATGATCACGAAGTTCTGGATCTAACGGAAAATACCAAACTAACGGATGCTTTCGAGCAACTGCAGGCTGTGCGTTCCATGTTAGCAAGTACCAAACAGCAAGAAGCTCAATTGAAACACCAATTACAGCAAGCAATGGGCTGTGCCAGTGAAGCGTGTTTTTCTGACGGGCGTATTACCTGGAAGAAGAGTGCCGATACCCGCTCGGTTGATCTCGCACGTTTAAAGCAGGAACAGCCTGATCTCATAAAGCAGTACCTAACCATCAAACAAGGCAGTCGTCGTTTTGTGGTGCATAACCGCTGAATCACATCATCGTGTCAGCATCACTCATTCGTTATTCCGATTAAGCCCCCGCCTATTCAGTAGACGTGGGGCTTTTTCAATTCATTGGAGATAAACCATGTTAAAAGGTCTCGCTATTACCCCACCTATTTTGGGGCGTATCGCCATTGGCAAGGTGATCGAAAAAGACGGTAAACGTCTGCCGCAAAAAGATGATCAGTTCACACTGACATCACAAGTCCAAACACGTAATGGCTGGTTGCCACACCCTTTAGATGAATCACTACGAGAAACCCAAGGCGATAAATTACGCCAAATTCCGATTCGGCTGCTCTTTAATGAGCCAGAGTTAAACTTAAGGGCTGAGTATTCCCTATTTGATCGCAATACGGCCAGACCTTTATGTGTCGGTGATGGTGAGCAATGCCGACGCCGAACCCCTGAAGGGATGCAGTCGCTCCCCTGTCCAAGCCCTGATGGCTGCGAATTAGCTCAAGGGGGACGTTGTAAGCCTTATGCTCGATTAAATGTTGTGGTCGGCGATGAGGATCCTTTAGGCACGTTTATCTTTCGTACCACAGGCTTCAACTCAATACGCACGTTAGCTGCACGGCTGCAGTACTTTAAAGCAATATCCGATAACAAACTGGCCTGCCTGCCATTAGCGTTACGCTTACGGGGTAAATCAACCCGACAAAGTCACGGAACGCCAATCTATTACGTGGATATCACCTTACGAGAAGGGATGGACTTGGAAGAAGCACTCGCTAAAACGCAACAGATGGCATTAGACCGGCATGAAGTCGGTTTTAATCAAGAAGCCTTGGATCAAGCAGCCCGACTGGGCTTTGCCAATGGTGACTTTGAAGAACAGGAGGAAGATGCTGCCGCCATTGTGGAAGAGTTTTATCCCCACGAAAGTGAAGTTCCAGCGAACACCAATAAACACGGGAATAAGGGCTTACCTCGCAATGGGCTAAATCCTGAACAACTAACTCAAAAGCTTGTCGCTAAATCAAAGACGATCCGTGTAACACCGTCAGCACCTCACCCTGCTGGATGATCTGACTCAGTCAATGCAACCCTCGGCGATAACGTCGAACTCCACCAGCAACAACACTTAAACCTTTAAATCACAACAAACCCTGCCGGGATCAATAACCCTGTGGGGTTTTTCTGTGCAGGTATGGAGACTCAACATGAATACTTTATCTCACGATCAATTATATCGTCAGGCTCCGGCCATTTTTGCTCAAGCCCCCGATCTGGCTGTATCCAACCGTTATGGCTTTGTACCCACCATTGAGGTGGTCAATGCCTTGCAAACTGAAGGCTGGCACCCTGTTAGAGCACAACAAACACGCGTTCGTAATCCTGAGCATCGAGATACCACCCGTCACATGGTTCGCTTTCGTCAGGACCCCGACCGTCAGATCATGGTCGGCGATAGCGTAGCCGAATTAGTCCTAACCAACAGTCACGACCGTACAGCGGCATATCAGTTAGACCTAGGGCTGTTCCGTTTAATTTGTAGTAACGGGATGGTCACCCCTGTCGGAGAGATGGGCGGTATCCGGGTAAGACATGGCAACCAGGTTGTCGATCAGATTTTGGATGGTTCTATCGCACTGATTGATGAAGTACCTAACCTGGCTGGTAGCGTTGACCTATTTCAGTCAATGCGGCTAACCCCCGAAGAATCACGCCTATTCGCACAATCAGCCCTCACGCTGCGCTATGGCGAAGACTGGCGAGAGATCAGCCCCGTCCAACCTGATGCACTACTACAAGCAAGACGCTCTGAAGACCGAGATCAAGACCTCTGGAGAGTCTTTAACCGTGCCCAAGAAAACCTACTAAAAGGTGGTATGTCTGGACGCTCCTGTAGTGGGCGTAACACTCGTACTCGCGCTATCCGCTCTGTCACTGAAGATGTCCGACTTAACCGGGCACTGTGGCAGCTTACCGAGCATTTTGCCCAGCTTAAAAGCCAATCCCAGGCAGCCTGAGACATCAAGGAGATCACAACAATGACAACACAACTTATCGCTGGGGAACTCCCTGGCACCTATGTCGTACCCGAAGCGGTGACCGATAGTGAACTGATGCGACTAGCCAATCTGCTTGCCCGTAGAAGACTTAAACGTGGCCGCCCTCTATCAAACCTGGATGCTGTTATCAGCTCTCTACAAACGTTGCTGATGAATTACGAAAGAGAGGTGTTCGGTATGATCTTGCTGGATAACCGCCACCGGATCATCGAGTTCGTTGAGCTATTCATGGGCTCGATCAACTCAGCAAGTGTGTATCCGCGTGAAGTAGTAAAGAAGGCACTGCTGCAAAATGCAGCGGCGGTCATTCTAGTTCACAACCACCCGTCAGGTGACCCCGATCCTAGTCAAGCTGATCGTGATATCACCAACCGGCTGCAGGAGGCCCTAGGAACAGTTGAAGTGCGTTTACTGGATCATATCGTCGTGGGTGTTGAAGGGACTGTGTCGTTTGCCGAACGCGGGTTGATCTAAAGCAGCCCCTTGAAACCTATTAAACCTCAGGTTTCAAGGGGGGAATCACTGATTGGTCTACCATCAAAAACGGGCATATTCAAAGCTTTTACTTTTTCTAACATCTGCTTATCAATGAAACCAAAAGCGAATCTCTGTTCAGCAGTTAGTTCTTTTGTTGACTCGCATTGTGAGAATCTCTTTCCAATTTCGTTCATTTTTACATTTATAAACAAGCATTTATATGCTTTATTGTTTTTTTCCTTTGGAAAGACCTCAATAGCAAAAATAATGCGGGGATTTCCTTTAATGTAGCCTACAGGAAGAAGCATATATTTATAATTACGCAACTCATCAATATTGATGCCACTGTACTTTAAAAGAAACTGCGACACCTCCAACATCCGCCGTTCAGATATTTCATACACTACCTCCTTTTGCTTCTTGAAATCGCTCGTATCCTCCTCAAGTTCTTTGCTCTGTAGATTAGCAACCATACTGCTGAGAAGCTCCATTGCTTTACAATCATACTTTGTCACATGCTTGCCAAAATCTTCTGACAAGAAAAACGATGTCATTCGTCCCACCACACTTTCAAGGTGAGGTAAATAAGGATTGTTTACATGATTCATCAAATACTTGCTTGTATAAAAATTGGTCTGCTGCACACTCTGTAGTTGTGCTATAGGCTTCCGGCTTTTTAATAAAACCTCTCTCCGTATGCTCTCTTGCATCTCTATGTCAGGAGGGAAATTTGTTTCGTCAATGATCCCATTCCGAATCAAAATCGTAAAACCCGGAAGACGCTCAGATTCGAAATATGGATGATGAAGATTCAGGTAATAAACTGATGGCTTTATGCCGAAGAAGGGACTGCCAGATATACCTGGTGAAACTGCATGTAGAAAACCAAGGCATTTAAGCTGCAGAATCTGCGCTCTTAAACGCTCTTTGGTCAATCCAGTCAAGGAGCGTAACTCAGCACCACCAAGATCATCAACTACACCCATAAGGTTAGAATATTCCAGCAACACAGCTAAAAGCCATCTGTTTGACCTGGAAAAGCCGCCCCTCTTCTTTTTTTCGGGGTTGTAGCCCTCTTCAGGCAACAGCACTCTTCGCTGCAAGGCTCTGATAGGGTAATCCTCTATCCAAGCCGATTGCTTCAGCAGGTACTTGCATTCACTGGTAACAATAGATGAACTCCTGCCACCATGGGTAATCGGCCTCATAATATCAGGTTCAATTAAGCCACACCCTTTAAGCTTTGGAATCAATGAACCCACTGACGCGACATTTGAACCGCAGACATCAGCCAGTTCTTTTACTGTCCACTTTAAAGAGTGCTGACCTTTTTCTTGAACTATTAGGATCAGTCTAAATAGCGCCAGCCTTTCTTCAGGTGATAATTCAACAGCGTCACTGAGCGAATGTTTTCGTGGCTCGAGTGTTGAAGATCGGCCGGTATAGACCAATTCGGTTTTTTTTGTCTTCACGCGAAGAACGGCATAAGCATCCATCTATGACTATCCTAAGTAGCAGCAATGGGCAGTATATCACAAAAAAGACTGTTATTTGTATTACGTTATAGTAACGTTACTATAATGATTATTGAGTTCTATTCGCAGCACGATAAAAAGGCATGAAACAACATGAACAGCTTTGATGGCCAAAGCGGCATTCCTCACAGAGAAGATATTCAACAAAAACTTGAAAGCTGGTTCGAGAGGCACGCTGAAAGGGAACCAGATCTACTCAACTGGTCTGTAAAGTACCTAAGAAACAACCCTCTTCCCGGCTCTGACAGCAAGCGGCTCAATGCTAATCGCAACGCCATAATTGGCTATATTTGCTCGACAAGAGGCACCTTGGAAGCCGCTGAAAAAGTTCGACGAATGATGGGAGCATGGAGGGCAGAGAAACACAGATTTAAGAAGCATGTCGTTCATCTGAACATCTCAGAAGAGGCATATACCACTTTACAAAAAGCCTGTGCTAGTTGGGGCAAAAGCACCGGGGAGCTGATTAATGACTTACTAATAGAGCTTTCGAATATTAATAAGTTGGTCCACAAAGAGGAGCAACAACGATTCAAGGACAAAAAAAACGCAATAGAGGAGCGACATCAAAAGCAAATGGAAAGCCAAGAAAAATTTCAAAAGATAGCTATCAAGAATTTTAAAAGGGATATCTACACACTAGAGAAAGAAAAGGCCGATCTATTAGCATTATTGACGGAGCTAAAAGACCTTACTGATGCCATTATTTTAGAACCGCCATTGAAGGATATTGATAGTGAACTAGCTGCGGAATACATAGATAAAGCAGCTGACATTTTTGCTCAGAGCTCTCAATTAACCAAGCCATCTAAATGATCAGCCCAGGCCTGCAACCATTCTTTACATTCCGACTCATAACGATGAAGATCATATGTTCCTTCGATTCCACCACGCGCATGTCCTAACACGGCTTCAGCAACTTCGTTAGGGCAGCGTAAACGTGAAAGCCCAGTCCTCACAGTTCTACGCAGGTCATGGGGAGTCCAAGGTTCAATATCCAGCATCCTGTTTTTTGTTCGCATCCTCCATGCCTGCTCTGTCAGTTGTTTTTGCTGAATAGGAAGCTTTGTTTTAATAGAGGGAAACAGGTATTTATCTGAATTTAAGCGTAGCACCTTCAAAAAACCTACTGCTTGCCTCGGTAATTGAACGTATCGCTCGGCACCCGTTTTAGATTCTCTGATATGAAATGTGCTTTTCACCAGATCGATAGCCCCCCACTCGGCAGCACAGACCTCACCCGACCGACATCCAGTCCATAGCGTAAACCTGATAACATTCTTTTGCGTATCGGTATACATTGACCCAGGCAACCATCGAAGAAGCTTTTCCAGTTCATTATCAGATAGTGCTCTCTTACCCCGTTGACTCGTCAGCTTTATTTTCGCTTGCCTTAACCCTGCTTTAGCCAGCAACGCTGGGTTAGCAAAATCCATGGGTAAACGTCCAAGACCTATCGCGTATTCGTAGGCTGCGCTTAGCTCACGCAGTACATTACCTGCTTGTACATTAGCCCCACGATGAACAATGCTAAGGATATGTTCAACCACCATCTGCCTAGTCAAATCCTTAGCCTCAAGCAAACCAAACTCTTTCATTGGATCATTTTCAAGCGTACGTCTCGTCTCTGATTGCCCTTTTGGCTTTCTAGCACCCGAAACAAACTTACCATCAGTAGTCTTCCGATCTTCGATATACTCTTCTAGATATAGATCTATCAAATCTTTAACGCTAAAACGTTGGTGAGAGGCATCTACAGCCTCTTTATATGCAATTACGGCCTCAGCCTCTATTTTTTTCTTTTGCTCATTGACAGGGCACAGGCCGGATAAACGAATCTCCTTCAAAATTAAAAACTGGTTCCTGGCATCAGCCAAAGATATCTCTGGAAATCGGCCTATATTCATCTGTACCAGTTTGCCTGTTAAAGGACTACGATACCTGTAATAAAAAGAAGTCCTTCCTGATTTACCACGGCTAACTCGCAAACCACGGTATTCACCAATATCAGATCGATCAGGGCTTCCAGGTTTCATATTCTCAACTGTTTTTGAGGTGAGCGGTTTGCTACCCTGATACGCTGCCATTACATTATCTCCAAGCCAATCTGCCGAACTAGTATAGGTTTTATGATAACACTGCAAAACAATCAAAAAAACTACACAAGAACCTATACTAATCTTTGCGCTGCAGTGGAATATCATGGGATGTAGTGAAATAACAAAAAACAGATATTACAACAATTTCATTAAATTTCAGTGACTTATGACCAATAAAAGCAAAGAAAAACAATCACCTAAAGACATACACACACCAATGATGCAGCAATACCTTAAGATTAAGGCCGAACATCCTGAGCAACTCGTCTTCTATCGTATGGGCGATTTTTATGAGCTATTCTTCGATGATGCCAAAAAGGCCTCACAATTACTCGATATCTCGCTGACCGCACGGGGTAAATCTGCCGGTAATCCGATTCCAATGGCGGGGATTCCGTATCATTCCGCCGATGGCTATATCGCTAAAATTGTGCGCGCCGGAGAATCCGTCGCCATCTGCGAACAAGTCGGTGACCCGGCCACCAGTAAGGGGCCTGTCGAGCGTCAAGTGATGCGCATTGTCACACCGGGCACCTTAAGTGATGAAGCCCTCTTAGATGAACGACGAGATAGTCTGTTGATCGCTATCAATACAGATCAACAACGCTATGGCATCGCCATTGTCGATATCAGTACTGGCCGTTTCAGCTTATTGGAAATCAACGGCGAGGAAGCGCTGCACGGTGAACTTGAACGCATCAAACCCGCTGAGATTCTCTTTAATGATGGTTACAGTCTTGCCGATCAACTGCAAAGTTATCGCGGGCTACGGCCACAAGCCCCCTGGAATTTTGAACCAGAAACCGCGCAACGGTTACTCTGTCAGCAGTTTCAAACAAAAGACCTAACCGGCTTCGGCTGTGACCACCTACCCGTCGCACTGGGAGCCGCTGGCTGCTTACTACAGTATGCAAAAGACACTCAACGCACCGCCCTGCCTCACATCAGACGCCTGATTCTCGAACAGCGCGATGAAAGCGTTATTCTTGATGCCGCTACCCGTAAAAATCTTGAAATAGATCTAAACTTGGCTGGCGGACGCGACAATACACTCGCATCGGTGATTGATAAAACCGCAACGGCGATGGGTAGTCGTATGTTACGTCGTTGGCTTAACCAGCCGCTACGCTGCCGTAACACACTACAAGCCCGTCAAGCCGCCTTGCAATGGCTAATCAGTGATTATCGCTTCGAAAAAATATCACCGGCGTTACGACAGATCGGTGATATTGAACGAGTACTGGCTCGCATTGCGCTTCGCTCGGCACGCCCGCGTGATCTTGAAAGGTTAAAAAATGCCTTTCAAGTGCTACCGGATATTCAAGACTTACTCGTCAGTACGCAACCTGCACGCCTCAAAAGCCTTGCCGAAACCGCTAGTACCTTTCCTGAGCTGTGCAGCCTATTAAACCGTGCCGTGGTCGACAATCCGCCCGTCGTTATTCGAGACGGTGGCGTCATCGCCGAGGGTTATGATACCGAGCTAGATGAATTACGCAGCCTGAGCGAAAATGCCGGTAGCTATCTGGTTCAGCTGGAAACCCGTGAACGTGAACGAACCGGTATCGCCACGTTGAAGGTCGGCTATAACCGAGTGCATGGCTATTTTATCGAAATTGGTAAGGCGCAAAAAGCCGAAGTGCCCGCCGATTATATTCGCCGTCAAACACTTAAAAACGCCGAACGCTATATCACCCCTGAGCTCAAGACGTTTGAAGACAAAGCCCTCAGTGCCAAAAGCCGCGCACTCAGCCGAGAAAAATCGCTTTATGAAGCGCTCGTCGAAACTCTCGCAGCACAACTGGCTGAACTTCAAGATAGCGCGGCGGCGCTCGCCGAACTCGATGTGCTGTGCAATCTTGCCGAACGTGCCGATACACTCGACTATACCGCCCCGACCCTAACCGATGTGCCGCAAATTCAAGTGATCGGCGGACGTCATCCCGTCGTCGAAGATGTCTTAGAGTCACCTTTCGTCGCGAATAATCTTGATCTATCGCCCGCCAGACAGATGCTCATTATTACAGGCCCGAATATGGGGGGTAAATCCACCTATATGCGACAAGCCGCACTGATCACCTTGCTCGCCCATATTGGGAGTTACGTGCCGGCACAATCGGCCACTATTGGTCTCGTCGATCGAATCTTTACCCGTATGGGATCATCAGACGATCTGGCTGGCGGTCGTTCAACCTTCATGGTAGAAATGACGGAAACGGCGAATATCTTGCATAACGCCACAGAACAAAGCTTAGTATTAATGGATGAAGTGGGGCGCGGCACCAGTACCTTCGATGGTTTATCCTTGGCTTGGTCGGCGGCTGAATATCTCGCCAATGAAGTCAAAGCCATGACATTATTCGCCACCCATTACTTTGAGTTAACGGTATTACCGGAGCTCTGCCAAAGCGTCTTCAATGTCCATCTAACCGCGATGGAACACCAAGATCATATCGTTTTTATGCACGAGGTTCAGCAAGGACCGGCGAGTCAGAGCTATGGCTTACAAGTGGCTCAATTAGCTGGGGTGCCGAGTCATGTCATCAACCGTGCCCGAGACAAGCTCATTCAGTTAGAAGAAGATACCGGACAAACCGAACAACGACGTCAACCGCCACCGGTACAGGATGACCTCTTTGTGGCGCCACGACCACATCCCGCGTTAACCCAACTACAGGCATTAGAGCCCGATAACCTGACGCCTCGTCAGGCACTCGAGTTAATCTATACGCTCAAGAAAGAAGCTGAACGTAGCTAAGGAAGGTGCGAATAAGTCCGTTATGTTCTCTGCCGACATGAGAATGGCCAGATACGCGAAAGCCAGTGCAGCGAAATGTCTGGACCTTTCAAGCTGGTTGACAAGGTAGATGACCATTCTAATATCCGCCCTTCTGGGCTTACAGAGGCGTAATTGACTTATTCGCACCTCCCCTAAGCAAAAGCCTTAACGCGCCAGCCTTAAACGAAAAAACCGGGTGTATAATGACCCGGTTTTTTTATCCACAAGCGATACTTGATTAGCCTTTTAGTAGATCTTCGCCGCTGAGGCCATTACGTTCAACAATTTCACGTAACTTGCGAAGCGCCTCAACCTGTATTTGCCGCACCCGTTCTCGAGTTAAACCGATCTCTTTACCAACCTCTTCTAGGGTGCTCATCTCGTAGCCTCGAAGACCAAACCGGCGGGATAAAACTTCAGCATGCTTTTCGGGCAAAATACTCAACCAGCCCTCTAAGTTACCGCTAATATTTGAGTTTTGCAGCAATGTTTCAGGGTCTGAAGACTCCTCATCGGCAATGGTATCGAGCAACATCTTATCGGAGTCTTTACCTACCGGCACATCGATCGAGGTAACACGCTCATTGAGACCAAACATCTTCTCAACATTCTCAACCGGTTTATCAACGGCCGCCGCGATCTCTTCAACCGTCGGCTCATGATCGAGTTTCTGCGCCAACTCGCGTGCTGCTCGTAGGTAAACATTCAACTCTTTGACCACATGAATCGGTAATCGAATCGTCCGAGTTTGATTCATAATAGCTCGCTCGATTGTCTGCCTGATCCACCACGTTGCGTAAGTTGAGAAGCGAAAGCCTCTCTCGGGATCAAATTTTTCGACGGCCCGTATGAGTCCAAGATTACCCTCTTCAATGAGATCCAGCAGTGTCAGTCCACGATTAATGTAGCGGCGCGCGATTTTAACCACTAACCGCAGATTACTTTCAATCATCCGCTTACGAGAAGGTTCATCACCTTGTAGCGACAGTCGCGAGAAATACACCTCTTCTTCTGCGGTTAACAGCGGCGAAAAGCCGATTTCATTGAGATAGAGTTGTGTAGCATCGAGTGATTTCGCACTCAGCAGATCGTCATGGGCCATACTACCCTTGCCACGACCGCTGTTTAAAAACTTGGGTTCATCGCTGTTTTTACCCGCTTGCTTAGTTTCATCAACATCAACTGAAACCGTATCCAGCTCATTATTTTCTGCATTTACCATGGTATTAATCCCGAGTAACCTAGTTATTATTACTTTTTATTGGTTACTGCTTAGTGATAATCAATTAAATAGTCATCGTTTACGCGGCAGATACAACATTGGATCAACAGGTTGGCCATCTCTGCGAATCTCAAAATGCAGCATTGTTCGGGCGGCTCCACTATTGCCAATCTCAGCAATCTTGTCACCTATTTTTACCATATCACTTTCTTTTACAAGAATGCGACTGTTATGCGCATAAGCACTAAGATATTTCTGATTATGATGAATAATGACGAGGTTTCCATAACCTAATAAACCGCTACCGGCATAAACCACTTTGCCCGACTCAGCCGCATAAACAGGCTCGCCTTTACGACCAGCAAAGTTAATACCCTTATTGATTTTGCCTTTATTACTAAAGCGCTGAATCACCTGTCCAGAGGCAGGCCAACGCCAACTGAGTTCACGCTTAGACGGGTTGACGGAAGTAACCCTTGATGGCGGTGTTGACGCTTTAAGGGGCGCCGAGGCAGTGGCAACTTTTTTCGCCGGCACGACTTTTTTCTCAGCCACAAGCTTTTTTTCAGGCGATGACTTAGGCCGTTGAGTGACGCTCACGGGTGTCGATTTTTTGACCGGTTTGAGCGCCGCTGATGTTGTCGCAGCAAGGGCCGTCGGCTTAAGCAAGAGCGTTTGTCCCGGATAGATATCATAGCGATCGTTGATATGATTAGTGCGCGCCAGCTGCCTAAAATCTAGCCCATAGCGAAATGCGATTGAATAGAGGGTATCACCGCGACGAACACGGTACTGATCCGGTACTTGGCTACTCACCACTTTTACCGTATGACGCCCGCCAATTGAGCGTTCGTCAATCGGCGTATAACGGCTGGTAGAGCTACAGGCAGACACCATCAAAACAACGATCGAAAGTATTATCGCGCTGAAGGTATCGACAGGTGCTCTCACCATAATCTATTCCTTGGCAGCTTGAAAGCGCCCCATTACGATAACAATAGCCATGCCCACGAGAGTTAAGCCTAGCGCCCACAAGAGAAATGCCGATTGCCCCGTCATACTCTCAAAGTGCCAAGGCAACACATTATCTTGCAACAACGGCACCTGTTCTCCATGCCGATTGAGGGTATAAGAAAGCGTATATTTCCACGGCCAGACTTTATTCAATGAACCCAGCATAAAGCCCGCCAACAGCGCCAACGTCACCTGTCGATGATGGCTAAACATCCAGCTCAATAGGCGTGAGAAACTCATAATACCGACGACACAGCCCAGCATAAACAGACTAATTAACTGAATATCGAGCCCTTTAACCGCGGTTAAAATATGCGCATACATACCTAACAACAATAAGATAAAACTGCCAGAAATACCCGGTAAAATCATCGCGCAAATCGCAATAGCCCCTGAGATAAACACCATCATGGCGGTCGGTTCAACGCTCACCGGCGCGACTCGGGTAATCATATACGCAAGTAATGCACCGATAATGAAACTGGACATAAGATTCATATCCCATCGCTCTATATGGCTCATCACTAACCACACCGATGCGAGTATTAAGCCGAAAAAGAATGACCATAACAGAATCGGGTAATTCGCCAGTAAAAACAGAACGCCCCCCGCAATGGTTGCAATACTGGCGACAATACCCGCTAACAGTACCAATAAAAAAGTGCCGTTAACTTGTTGCCAAAAAGCCACCGGCCCTTGTTGAAACAGCACGCGCAGTGCTGCTGGGTTAAACCCTTTAATGGTATTAATCAGTTCTTCATAGATGCCGGTGATAAAGGCGATCGTACCACCGGAGACGCCCGGTACCACATCCGCCGCCCCCATCATGACGCCTTTGAAAAATAATCCGATATAGTCTCGAATTGTACGCTTGGTATTCATATCATATTCCGTAAAAAAAGCGGCTCAGCGTACCGTACCACTTAAAAGAGGTACAAACTTAACCCCTTCGAGTACTGATGTTTCATAGTCTGTTTCTGAGACCCTCAGAACCAGTTTAAGTTGCTGATTTTGCGTCCCACCGACCGGAATTACTAAGCGCCCACCGACAGCTAACTGCGCTAATAATTCGGCGGGCACCTCTTGCGGCGCAGCCGTCACCATAATGCCATCAAATGGGCCTCGCTCGCTCCACCCCATGCCACCATCGCTGTGTTTCAAAGACACATTACGAATCTTCAGCCAGGCAAACCGTTGCCGAGCTTTATCTTGTAACGGTTTAATCCGTTCAACACTGAAGACCTTATCAACTAATTGTGCCAGAACGGTTGTCTGATAGCCCGATCCTGTACCCACTTCGAGTACTCGCTCCAGCGCACCTCCCGCCAACAAAATCTCAGTCATACGTGCAACAATATAAGGCTGAGAAATCGTTTGGTTAAAGCCAATGGGCAACGCGGTATCTTCATAGGCTCGATGGGACAGCGCCTCATCAATGAAAATATGCCGCGGCGTATTAGCCATGACATCCAGCACCTGTTGATCACAGATACCTTGCTCCTTCAGCCGCTGCACCAGCCTGCTGCGAGTGCGTTGGGAAGTCATCCCAATACCCTGCAACTGCAACTTATTCACTCTGCATCCTCTAACCAGTTGCTCAGATTATCCATAGCGGAATACTGAGTCATATCAATATTAATCGGTGTTATCGACACATAACCGGCTTTCACTGCGAAAAAATCAGTCCCTGGGCCGCAATCGGCGGCTTCGCCTGCACCCGCAATCCAAAACCGCTGAGTTCCGCGTGGATCAAGCGATTCAACCGGCGCATCAGCCACCACTCGATGCCCCAAACGAGTCACATGAGTACCTTTCAATTGATCCAGTGGCAGATCGGGAACATTCACATTCAACACCGTCCGCGGGGCCAATACCAACCCTTGAATATTATCGATCAGTTGTCGCACGACTTCAGCAGCCGTATCGTAATGCACTGGGTTACTCCCGGCTAACGATACCGCTATCGGGGGCAAATGCAGATGACGTCCCTCCATCGCGGCGGCAACGGTGCCTGAATAGATCACATCATCACCGAGATTCGATCCACAATTAATGCCAGAAATGACCATATCAGGGGCATCTCCATAAATCCCCCCCATACCGAGATGTACACAATCGGTCGGCGTGCCATTAATACCCACGAAGCCATTCAGATGACGATGTCCTTCGAGGGGGCGATCCAATGTTAACGAATTACTCGCACCACTACGGTTACGATCAGGAGCGACCACTAATACATTAGCGTCCTGTGCTAAAATCCGAGCCAGCTCAGCCAGTCCCGGGGCATAAACACCATCATCATTCGATAATAATAATTTCATTATTCTGCCTCTACTTCCACTTGCCCCATTGCCGACGATAGCTGTGCTATTTCACGCAACACACTGGTCGCAAAACTTCCGGCGGGGAGATTAAAGGCGAGTAAAAACTGATCATCCGCTTCCCGCTCAATCGTTAAATGACTCGGCATTAATCTAATCGAGCGACGCTCTTGATTCAGCCCCAAACGCTCTAGCCCTTCGAGCTGCGCTTGCCAAGGCTGTAACTGCTCAATTTCCCACGCGGCGGCGATGTCTGTACAGATTGACCGCCCACGCCCCCACATTGCGGCGGTTAAATGCAGATCACCAGACTGTAAACGGCGCATAATTGAGGCATCGTCAGCTGTAAAGGGAAAGCAACTTTGACGACCATTGATCATCAATACATCGCCGGACATCGGCTGAGTAAAACAACACTGCCCGATACGCTGAGAGACCAACTGATTAAACATAAACGAACGCACCGCCGAAATATACAAACCTTTCTTATGTCGCTGACGTTCCTTTAACTTACCGGCAATCAGTAAAGCGCCCTTATCGAGATTACCGCCATGATGGCCAAACCGCTGCTCACCAAAGTAATTGGGAACCCCTGCCCGAATAGCATCGACCTTTTGCAACAAGGCATCAGCCTCAGTGACCTGCCGCAAACGTATCTGAAATCGATTACCGTTAAGACTGCCCAAGCGAAGCTTACGTGTATGCTTAACCGCCTTGAGTACTTTAATCGTCTCGGTTTCAAACAATGACCATGTAAGGGGGGCACGACCCGGCAGATGCACACTAAACCACTGCTCGGTGATGGCGTGACGATCCTTCTTGCCGGCATAGCCCACTTCTTTGGGGCTTACCTGACAGAAATGCGCCAACTGCCGTGCCACCCAGTCGGTATTCTCACCCGTTTTTTGAATATAAAGAAACACATGATCGCCACTGCCTTCAGGCTCGAACGATAGCTCTTCTGTCACTCTGAAATCGTCAGGCTCTGTACGAATCACCGCATGACTGACGGGTTGACCATATAAATAGTGTAATGCTGTTGGAAAATTCATGAGCGCAAGGGGTTCCGTTACTGTCCGGTATCGGCCGGAGGCTTGTTGGGCAGGGCAGGCACTAATTGAAAAAAGGACTCACCCTCTTTCACCATGCCTAACTGATTTCGGGCTCGCTCTTCTAACGCTGCCAGTCCTTGCTTGAGATCTTTGACCTCGGCATCTAACTGATGGTTACGATTCACGAGCAGGTCATTTTCAGCCCGCTGCCGCACAATCTCCTGCTGTAATGCCTGCACATCCCTGAGATTTGCTTCGCCAAACCATAGCCGATACTGCAGTCCGATCAAACTGATCAACAGCAACAACACAATCGCACGAAATAAACTCCAGCGAAACACAGTCCGACAGTACTCTTATTCTATGTAGTCAAAAAAGGGGGCGTTAAGCCCCCTAGTATTTCACAAATCGGTCAGAAATTAACCCTGACCTTTGATTT
The DNA here is from genome assembly GCF_030547545.1 of Amphritea sp. 1_MG-2023. Classification (GTDB taxonomy): domain Bacteria; phylum Pseudomonadota; class Gammaproteobacteria; order Pseudomonadales; family Balneatricaceae; genus Amphritea. Next base: position 34,919 of record NZ_JAUOQE010000005.1, on the reverse strand, counting down.
CAGATAAGCCATTGTAGACAGCTTGAGCACCCAACTCTTCTTCGATGCGCAGCAGACGGTTATATTTAGCCACACGATCAGAACGACACAGTGAACCCGTCTTAATTTGACCCGCAGCAGTACCAACGGCCAAATCAGCAATGGTAGTATCTTCTGTTTCACCAGAACGATGTGAGATAACCACCGTAAAGCCTGCATCTTTAGCCATCTTAATCGCATCCAGCGTCTCAGACAGTGAACCGATCTGATTGAATTTGATTAAGATTGAATTACCAATGCTCTGCTCAATGCCGCGGCGCAAAATTTTCGTATTAGTAACGAACAGATCATCACCAACCAACTGAACTTTGTCGCCAATTTTCTTCGTCAGGTAGGCCCAACCATCCCAGTCTGATTCATCCAAACCATCTTCGATGGATACGATAGGATAGTTCTCGGTCAATTCAGCGAGGTAATCACTAAAGCCTTCGGCATCAAACACTTTACCTTCACCGGACAGATCATACTGGCCCTCTTTATAGAACTCAGAAGCAGCACAGTCGAGGGCTAGCGTAACGTCTTTACCAAGCTCATAGCCCGCATTAGAGATCGCTTCTTTAATGACCACCAATGCTTCTTCATTGGATGCCAAATTAGGCGCGAAACCACCTTCATCACCGACCGCCGTGCTCAGACCACGAGCCTTGAGTACCGCCTTCAGAGAGTGAAAGATCTCGGCACCACAGCGCAAGCCATCGGAAAACTTAGTAAAGTTAACCGGCTGAACCATAAACTCTTGAATATCAACGTTATTATCAGCGTGTTCACCACCGTTAAGGATATTCATCATCGGCACTGGTAGGGAAAACTGCCCAGCGGTACCATTGATATCCGCAATATGCGCGTACAACGGCATCCCCTTAACCAGCGCTGCCGCTTTGGCGGCTGCCAATGAAACCGCGAGGATAGCATTCGCGCCGAGATGCTCTTTATTCTCAGTGCCGTCCAGCGCTAACATTTTATTATCCAATGCGCGCTGATCGGTAACATCCATGCCCACTAAAGCATCACGGATGACACCATTGATAGCAGCGACGGCTTTCAGCACACCTTTACCTAAATAACGGCCTTTATCGCCATCTCGCAGCTCTAGCGCTTCGCGAGAACCGGTAGAAGCACCTGAAGGTGCGCAGGCAGATCCCATCACACCGGAAGCTAGAATCACATCCGCTTCAACGGTCGGGTTGCCACGGGAATCAAGAACTTCACGGGCCTTAATGTCAGCAATCTGTGCCATTGATTAAACTCCAAAAATAATAACTATTCTTTATTTTTCAAGACCGGCGTAAGTTAACGCAGCCTCGATGAAACCTCTAAACAAACCATGGCCATCCCTTGGTGTCGAGGTAAATTCTGGGTGGAACTGACACGCAACAAACCATGGGTGATCCGGCGCTTCGACGACTTCAACTAATTCACCATCAACAGAATGACCAGAAACAATCAGGCCTGCCTCTTCAAGCTGTGCAACATAATTGTTGTTCACTTCATAACGGTGACGATGACGTTCTTTAATTTCGCCAGAACCATAGGCCTGATAAGCTTTAGTACCTTCTTTCAGCGTACAAAGTTGCGCTCCCAGGCGCATCGTGCCGCCCAGATCATCGGTATAACCACGAATCTCTTTAGCGCCCTCTTCGGTCATCCATTCAGTGATCAGGCCCACCAGTGGCGAGCTAGCATTGGCATCAAATTCGGTACTACTCGCATCGGTGATGCCTGCAACATGACGCGCATATTCAATCACGGCCAATTGCATACCCAGACAGATGCCTAGGTAAGGCACCTTGTTCTCTCGAGCATAACGAACTGCGGCGATCTTTCCTTCAACACCCCGTTCCCCAAAGCCGCCAGGGACTAAAATAGCGGAGACATCTTCCAATAGATCAACACCATCACGCTCAATCTGTTCAGAGTCGATATATTTGATGTTAACTTTAGTTCGTAGAGCGATACCGGCATGAGAGATCGCTTCGATCAGCGACTTATAGGCATCCAGCAGCTCCATGTACTTGCCAACCATCGCAATGGTCACTTCTCGGTGCGGATTGAGTTTCGCATCGGCAACGCGATCCCATTCGCTGAGATCCGCCGCTGGGCATTCCATATTAAACTGCTCAATAACAATCTGATCCAGCTTTTGTTCGCTGAGCATGCGTGGAATCTTGTAGATACAATCCGCATCAGGCAGAGAAATCACGGCACGCTCTTCAACATTGGTAAACAATGATAACTTACGCCGCGATGACACCGGCAACGCGAAATCAGAGCGGCACACCAGAATATCGGGTTGAATACCAATCGAGCGCAACTCTTTTACCGAGTGCTGCGAAGGTTTGGTCTTAATTTCACCCGCCGTGGCAATATAAGGCACTAGCGTCAGATGCATAAACATCGCGCGCCGCGCGCCTAGCTCGACTTTCAGCTGCCGAACCGCTTCCATGAAGGGTAAGGATTCGATATCCCCGACAGTGCCACCGATCTCAACCAATGCAATATCCGCATCGCCTGCACCTTCCAGGACTCGACGTTTAATCTCATCGGTAATATGTGGAATAACCTGAACCGTTCCACCTAGATAATCACCCCGACGCTCTTTACGCAGCACATGCTGATACACGCGGCCAGCAGTAAAGTTATTGCGTTTGCTCATCGTAGTGCGGATGAAGCGTTCGTAATGACCTAAGTCAAGGTCCGTTTCGGCACCGTCTTCGGTGACAAATACCTCACCATGTTGAATAGGACTCATGGTTCCTGGATCTACGTTAATATACGGATCCAATTTCAGCATAGTCACTTTCAGCCCGCGGGCTTCAAGAATTGCTGCGAGTGAAGCGGATGCAATGCCTTTCCCCAATGAGGAAACAACACCACCTGTGACGAAAATATATCGCGTCATGAGGAACCTGTATCTGGTCGTGAAAAGTGAGTCGCGCTGTTCAAAAAACAGCTACTAAAGATGGGGCTACAGGGTATCAGAATCACCCGGATCAGACAATGCAATTGGCTGCCAATTCAATGCAAAACCCTGGCCTTTTTTTTCACTCTGCCAATCTTCACAAATACAGATTCCCGGCAAAGCCACAATCTCATCACCCACCACACACACGGGCCAGGCATTTCTTTGCCAGGCAGGAATTTTATACTCCTGAAAAAGCTTTTTCAGCGAACACGAACCACCACGTCCAACCGGACGACAACGATCACCATCCTGTCGATTACGGACACTCACATTGGTCAGCGTCTTTAATCCAGCGACACTCGCATCGCTATCACACACCTCTAAACATCCCTGAGGTAGCTGAATACCCTCGGCAGTCAGTGAGCGATGCTGCCAGCTTAATTCCAGCGGCGCCCGCTGTAACAATAACGTGCCCTGATAACGCCGCAACTGCTGCTTTCCTAACGTTAACAGCGGCTGCCGATCATCGGCCGCCAACAGCAATGACTGAACCGCCTGCAGCTGTCGCTCACCGAGCCAAACTCCCGCCTTACGACACCAGAAGCGTAGCAGGTTATTCCGCCGTGCCTGACTCAATGCCATTAAGGCAGCACAACTCAATCCATCACCGCCCCGCACCGCTGCATAATCGATCTCCGCCAAGTCATAATGCAGCCTCTCCGCTTCACACATATGCGTTGCCATATCAGCCCAACGATGCGTAAACCCCGGCCAGCGAGCCTGTAACAACGGCATGATTTTATGCCGTAGATAGTTGCGATCGTATGTCAGGTCTTGATTACTCGGATCATCGATCCACTCTAACTGTTCTGCTTCAGCCCATTGATGCAACTGTTGTCGAGACACATGCAATAACGGCCGCAACAATACCGCCTGACCTAGGGCCCGCGTCTGCGGCATCCCCGCCATACCGCGCACCCCTGCGCCTCGCAGCATACGAAACAGTAAGGTTTCCGCTTGATCATTCAAGTGATGAGCCAGCAACAGACAGTCACCCGGCTGTAACAACTGCTCGAATGCTTGATAGCGGGCATTGCGCGCCGCACGCTCGAGACTTGCACTTTGATCTACCGTGACTTTTTGCTGCTGAAAAGGTAGCTGTAACGATGCGGCTAAACGGCCGCAAAAGGCTGCCCACTGAGATGATGCCGGCTGTAATTGATGATCAACCGTGATGACCCGTAACTGCTCGGCAGGTAGAGCGTTAGCCGCAAGATGCAACAACACCACCGAATCTAATCCGCCACTTAAGCCGATCACCCAACGTTGAACACCATCGGCGTGACTCTCAAGCTGCTGATTAAAGTAATGTTGCAGATCTTTCATGATAATATCGATGGTCGTCTTACAAATACTGACAGGCAAAAAAAACCGCCGGTTGAGCCGACGGTTCTAGTGCTGCTGAAGGTTACTGACTGATACCGTAGGACATCAGTCGCTGATAGCGTCGTTCGATCAGCGCATCTTGCTCAATATCGCTCAAGCGCTCCAACGTCTCGACTAGATGTTTCTTTAAATTAGCCGCCATCAAACCATGATCTCGATGCGCGCCACCCAGCGGCTCATCAACGACCTGATCCACCAAGCCCAACGCATGCAAGCGATCAGAGGTGAGCCCCATCGCCTTCGCGGCATCCGGTGCACGATCGGCACTCTTCCACAGGATAGAGGCACAACCTTCAGGAGAAATAACCGAGTAAGTAGAGTATTGCAGCATCATCAGTTCATCACAGACACCGATAGCCAACGCACCGCCCGAGCCGCCTTCACCCACAACGGTTGCAATAATCGGCGTATTTAGACGCGACATCGCGGCCAGATTAAAAGCAATCGCTTCCGATTGTCCACGCTCTTCCGCATCAATACCCGGATAAGCCCCTGGGGTATCAATAAAGGTCAGAATGGGCATCTTGAAACGTTCGGCCATCTCCATCAAGCGTAACGCTTTGCGATAACCTTCAGGACGTGGCATACCAAAATTGCGACGCACCTTTTCTTTCACTTCACGGCCTTTCTGATGACCAATCACCATCACTGGACGGCCGTCCAAGCGCGCAATTCCGCCGATCAATGCGCGATCATCGGCAAAATGACGATCGCCATGAATCTCTTCGAACTCATCAAAGATCATGTCCACATAATCCAGGGTATAAGGACGCTGAGGATGACGAGCAACCTGAGAGATTTGCCATTCACTTAGATCGGTAAAAAGAGACTTCGTCAGAGTACGGCTTTTCGCCTGTAATTTTGAGATCTCTTCTTCAATATTCAGCTCATTGTCATCGCCAACCAGACGCAACTCTTCAATTTTTGCTTCTAAGTCTGCAATTGGCTGTTCAAAATCCAGATAATTGGGATTCATTTATGAATATTCCGTAAGTTCGCTGCGTTTCGGCCGAGCCCCGTCACAACAGGGGTCGACCGACGATAAAAAGTTGCTTTAATTCTACCCCGAGTCGGGTTTAAGAACCACCCTGAATCAGTAGCGAATCCTGACCGCCTCACCACCAAACTGATCTTTAAGCTTGAGTAGTAAATCATCCGTTGGCTGCACCTGCCAAGCATCACCTAAACAGAGTGTCGCCGAGGCATCGTCACGGCTATAACGCAACGCAACCGGCATCGTCACGCGGCCTTTATGCGCCTCTAATAACTCGCCGAAGGCCTTCAGTGGCCGATCTTTCAGCTGCGATGCGTTACAATCGATCTCGATATGTTTGCCATATCGTGCGCGGCATTGAGTAATATCGACAATTTTATTGCCGCGTACCTTAAGCTTATCAGTACCGGAATAACTATCTATCGAGATCTCGCCTTCGATCAGCAATATGGCATCTTTATTCAAGAGTGGACGATATTCATCGTAGGCTTCCCCAAACAACGATATTTCGATACGGGACGTCCGATCATCCAAGGTAACAAAGCAGAGCGAATCACCCTTTTTGGTTTTCTTAACCCGAACATCCACCACCAAGCCCAGCATCTTTTGCTGCTGCCCACGCTGCGGCACAAGCTCAGCAATACGGCGCGTAATGAAGTGAGGCAGCTCGGCTTCATACTCATCAATAGGATGCCCCGTTACATAGAGCCCTAAGGTATCTTTCTCGCCCTGAAGACGTTCCTTATCGGTCCACTGTCGCAGCTTCATATACTCAGCATAAGGCTCACGCGGCTGCTCGGCTTCGACTTCACCAAACAGATCAAACATCCCCGCGTTCTGATTACGCTCGGATTGATCGGCCGCTTTTAGCGCCTCTCCGATCGAGGCCCATAACTGAGCACGATCCGGCCCGAGATGATCCAGTGCGCCAGAACGCACTAACGCCTCGAGCACGCGTTTATTGAGTTTCTTACTGCCGACACGCTTACAAAAATCAAAAATATCTTTAAACTGACCCGCCTCAGAGCGCGCCGCCACAATGGCTTCAATTGGGCCTTCACCGACCCCCTTAATCGCCCCTAGGCCATAGACAATTTCACCCTTATCATTAACGGTGAACATGTATTCACCCCAGTTAACATCGGGCAGCACCAGTGGTAGCTTCATGGTGCGACACTCTTCGATAAAGATCACCACCTTATCGGTATTCTGCATATCAGAAGAGAGCACTGCCGCCATAAAGGGCGCAGGGTAATGAGTTTTCAACCAAGCAGTCTGATAGGACACTAAGGCATAGGCCGCCGAGTGCGATTTGTTGAAGCCATAACCGGCAAACTTTTCAACCAGATCGAAGATATTACCAGCCAGATCCGCATCGATACCATTGGCAGCCGATCCTTCTAAGAAAGAGCTACGCTGCTTAGCCATCTCTTCAGGTTTTTTCTTACCCATCGCTCGACGCAACATATCCGCGCCGCCTAGGGTATAACCGGCCATCACCTGAGCGATCTGCATCACCTGTTCTTGATATAGGATAATACCGTAGGTTGGCTCCAGCACGGGTTGCAGGCTATCTAACTGATAATCCGCATGTGGATAAGCAAGCTCTGCTTGACCATGCTTACGCAGGATAAAGTCATCCACCATGCCCGACTGGAGTGGCCCTGGACGAAACAGTGCCACCAATGCCACAATATCTTCAAAGCGGTCAGGCTTTAGGCGTCGCACGAGGTCTTTCATACCGCTGGATTCTAACTGAAAGACGGCCGTCGTTTCGGCTGATTTAAGCAGCTCAAAGGTTGCCTTATCTTCTAAATCAATCAGCGCAATATCCAGTGGCGCTTCACCCGTCTTCGCGCGAATCTTGTCGATGGTTTTAACTGCCCAATCGACAATGGTCAGCGTCCGCAAACCCAAGAAGTCGAACTTAACCAGCCCCGCTTCCTCGACATCACTCTTATCAAACTGCGTGACCAATCCATGCCCAAACTCATCGCAGTAAGTGGCCGAGAAATCTGTCAGCTTAGTCGGTGCAATCACCACGCCGCCGGCATGTTTGCCAACATTTCGGGTTAGGCCCTCAAGCTTAAGGGCCATCTCCATAATCTCTTGTGCTTCTTCACTCGATTCCACGAATGCCTTCATCTGAGGCTCTTCGACCATCGCCCGCGTCAAGGTAATGCCAACTTCAAATGGAATCAGTTTAGATAGTTTATCCGCCAGACCAAAGGGCTTGCCCTGAACCCGCGCCACATCACGTACCACCGCCTTAGCGGCCATCGTACCGAAAGTCACAATCTGAGAAACCGCATCACGGCCATAAGTCTCAGCGACATAGTCGATGACCCGATCACGGTTATCCATGCAGAAATCGATATCGAAGTCGGGCATCGATACCCGTTCCGGATTCAAAAATCGCTCAAACAGTAGATCGTATTCCAACGGATCTAGATCGGTAATTTTTTGCGCATAAGCAACCAATGAACCAGCACCCGAACCTCGTCCCGGCCCCACGGGCACGCCGTTATCCTTACCCCACTGAATGAAATCCATGACGATCAGAAAGTAGCCTGGGAAACCCATCTGAGTGATGATATCTAACTCAAAGCGTAATCGTTCGTCATAGGGACGGCGTTTTTCGGCATAGTCAGGATCATCTTTATCCAACAAGATATCCAGGCGTTCTTCTAAGCCCTTCCACGAAACCTCGGCAAAAAACTCATCCATCGTTACCCCATCTGGAATAGGGTATTTGGGTAGGTAGTAAGTACCAAGATCGAGTTCAACGTTACAACGTTTGGCTATTTCGACGCTATTTTCAATCGCAGAAGGGATATCGCTGAATAGCTCAACCATCTCTTCCGCCGAGCGCAAATACTGTTGAGAGCTGTAATTTTTAGGCCGATGCGGGTCTTCGAGCGTACGCCCCTGATTGATACAGACGCGCACTTCATGCGCCTCGAAATCCTCCGGACGTAAAAACATGACCTCATTAGTGGCCACCAAAGGACATCCCGTATCATGCGCTAATTGCACCGTCGCGTGCACACAACGCTCATCACCGGGACGTCCGGTACGCTGAACTTCAAGATAAAACCGACCGGGGAAGATTGCCTGCCACTGCTCTAAAACCGTTTGAGCCGAGTCATTATCGGCTAACGCACGACCAATCTCACCCTCTTTAGCGCCTGATAAAGCGATCAATCCAGCGGAACGTTCTGCAATCCAGCTTTTCTTTAATAGCGCCAATTCCGGTTGCACATTCTGACCCTGTTCATAGGCCAGTGAGATCAACTCCATCAAATTACGATAGCCCTGATCGTTCATCGACAATAGCGTCATACGATACGGAGAGCTGTCGGGGTCAGTCTCATTTTCGACCCAGATATCGGCACCAAAAATAGGTTTAATACCCGCCCCAGTAGTGGCCTTAAAAAACTTAATCAACGCGAACAAGTTCACCTGATCAGTAATCGCAATCGCCGGTATCTGTTGATCTTTCGCAACATTCACTAGTTCTTTAATACGAACCAGTCCATCAACCAGTGAAAACTCCGTGTGTAGACGCAAATGTACAAATGCGGGATCAGTCATTTCAACTCGTTTAATCAATAAGGTCAGTATTTAACGCGAGTAGCTTGGCCACCGGTTTGAAACTACGACGATGCTCAGGCAAGGGGCCTAATAATCGCAGCTTTTCCATATGCAGGGCCGTAGGATAGCCCTTATGCTTAGCAAAACCATAATCCGGATGACGCTGATCCAGCATCACCATTTCGCGATCACGATACACCTTGGCTAAAATAGAGGCCGCACTTATCGCCGGCTCTTTAAGATCCCCCTTAACAATCGCTTGCGCAGCACAAGGCAGATCGGTGGGACAACGATTACCATCAATCAAGGCAAGCTCGGGGTAAATACTCAATCCCTGAACCGCTCTCGTCATTGCCAACATGGTTGCCTGCAAAATATTCAGCTGATCAATCTCGTCGGGGGTTGCCCAAGCGATTGACCAAGCCAGTGCCCGCGATTGAATTAGCGGAAAGAGGGCTTCGCGTTTCTTTTCTGAGAGTTTTTTCGAATCTGTCAAACCATCAATAGGACGGCTGGGGTCTAGAATCACCGCAGCAGCGACGACGTTACCGATGAGCGGCCCACGCCCCACTTCATCAACCCCCGCCACCAACCGCTCGGGTTCAAAATCAAACGTCAACGTCGTCACTTAACTTCCCTCGGGATAATAATAATTGCTCAATAGCATCGACCGCTTTTTTATTCGCATCTTGACGTAACTGCTGATGAATCGCATAAAAGCGCTGTTTCAACTCACTCTGTGAGCCACTCTCAAGCAGCGCCTGCTCCATCGCGGGGCCCAGCACCTCTGGGCGCACATCGTTTTGCAGTATTTCAGGTACTAACGGCGCATCCGCCAATAGGTTCGGCAGCGAAATATATGGGCTTTTAACTAAACGTGACAGAATTTTATAGGTTAAAGACGCCATCCGATAAGCGACCACCATCGGCTTTTTCAGCAACATCGCCTCTAGAGTCGCAGTACCAGACGCGATCAAAACAGCATCTGCTGCGGTTAACACTTCACGCGAGCGTTTCAATGTCAACACGATCGGTAGATCGCTATAATGTCGATCGATGAGCTCCCGTAAGTGATCGTAGCGTTGCTGATTGGCCGCAGGCAGCACAAACACTAAATCAGCATTGCGCTTCAGCAACCAACGCGCCGTCTCTAGAAAGGGTTCTGCCAAGTATTTCAATTCACCGCCTCGACTACCCGGCATCAACGCGACAATTTGCTGACTAAAAGGCAACTTGAGTGCGGCCCTAGCAGCGCCTTTATCCGGTTCCAGAGGAATCATGTTGGCCAGCGGATGTCCCACAAAAGTGACCGCCATAGAGTGCTGCTGATAGAACTTCGCCTCGAAGGGGAAAAGCGTTAGCATTAAATCAGTCGTCTTGAGTATTTTAAACACGCGTTTACTGCGCCATGCCCAAACCGACGGACTAACGTAATGCACCGTTGGGATACCCGCGAGGCGTAACTTACCTTCAAGGTTAAGCGTAAAATCGGGGGAATCAATCCCGATAAAGACATCGGGTCGTTGCTGAGTAAAATGTGACACCAGTGCTTTACGAATACCCAGTAACTCGCTCAGGCGGCCCAAAACCTCGAACAGCCCCATGACCGACAAACGCTCCATCGAGTACAAGCTGTTACAACCCTCAGCCTGCATCAGCTCACCGCCAATCCCCTCAATCACACAGTCGGGATAACGTTGTTTAAGTTCGGCTAGCAAACCAGCCCCAAGAATATCGCCGGAGGCCTCTCCGGCGACGATACCAATACGCAGGGTACTCATACCCTAACGAATGATGCCTCGGGTTGAGGCCTTAAGAGAATCAGACAGCAACTTGAGTTCTGAGGTATCACGCACCAAGGGTTCCAGTTGCGAAATCGCTTCATCAAGTTTCAGACCCTGACGATAGATGATTTTATAGGCGCGCTTAACATTCTGAATCGCGGCGGCAGAAAAGCCTCGTCGTTTTAGACCTTCAGCATTAATACCATGCGGCTTAGCGCTATTACCATTCGACATCACAAATGCGGGAATATCCTTGAGCACTACGCTGCCGGCACCACACATACTGTGTGAACCGATCAAACAAAATTGATGTACGGCGGTAAAACCACCCAGAATAATATGATCACCCAAATGAACATGCCCCGCCAAGGCGCAGTTATTAGCCAAAATATTGTTATCTCCCACGATACAATCATGGGCAACATGAACATTTGCCATAAACAAGTTATAACTACCGATCAGCGTAATACTGTTATCTTGAACCGTACCACGGTGCACCGTACAACCCTCTCGAAAGACATTGTTGTCGCCGATTAGCAGCTCAGTGGGCTCACCGTTATACTTTTTATCCTGACAGTCTTCACCAATACTAGCGAACTGATATATATGGTTATCAGAGCCGATTTTGGTCGGCCCCTTGATCACCACATGGGAGTGAATTTTGGTCCCTGAACCGATCTCGACATGAGGACCGATAACCGTCCAGGGTCCCACTTCAACATCATCAGCCAGGCGGGAGGTCGGGTCAATAATGGCCGTGGAGTGGATCAAATCTACACCTTTCTATCTGCACAAAGAATCGTTGCGGAACTGGCAACTTCACCATCAACTGTAGCACGAACATCAAACTTCCAGATGCCACGCTTCTCTGAAATAATCTTCGCTTCTAGCTGCAATCGATCTCCCGGCACAACCGGGCGCTTAAAGCGTACTTTATCAGAACCAACAAAATAGTATATAGAACCATCTTCAGGTGTCTTATCCATGGTCTTGAAACCAAGAATACCCGCCGCTTGTGCCATCGCTTCAATAATCAAGACGCCAGGCATCACCGGATGATCGGGAAAGTGGCCGGTAAAGAAGTTTTCATTCACGGTAACATTTTTATAGGCGACGATTGACTCACCCGGTATCAACTCAACCACTCTGTCAACCAGAAGGAAGGGGTAACGGTGAGGTAAATATTTGCGGATCTCTTTTACATCCATCATCATTCAGGCTGACCTTCAGTATGCTGCTTTACAAATTGTTCTAAACTTTTAACCCGACGAGAGAGTTCATCGAGATGACGAAATCTCACCGCATTGCGCTTCCATTGCTGATGCGGTTCCATCACCGTACCGGAAGAGAAAGCCCCCGCTCGCAAGATAGACTTGCTAATCATGGTCATGCCCGTGACATGAGTGCCATCGGCTATCGTCAAATGTCCGGCGATAGCGCAAGCACCCGCGATAGTGCAGTTTTTACCTATCTGAGTGCTGCCGGCAATGGCGGTACACGCGGCAATCGCCGTATTATCACCAATCTTAACGTTGTGAGCGACCTGAATTTGATTATCCAGAATCACGCCATTACCCACCACCGTATCATCGAGTGCGCCGCGATCGATGGTGGTATTAGCGCCCACTTCGACACGATTACCCAATTGAACGCCGCCCAACTGATAAATCTTGAGCCATTCACCTTGCTTATTCGCGAAACCAAAACCATCCGCACCGATCACAGCGCCACTATGAATAACACAACCGCTTCCCATCGATACCTGATTATACAGCGTTACATTCGCCGCCAGATGAGTATTTTCACCGATCACACAGTCGTCACCGATAACCGTGTTAGCCCCGATGATGACACCGGCGGCGATCACGCTTTGATCACCAATCACCGCATGAGGACCAATAGTGACATTCTCGCCTAGCACGGCCGACTCACTGACGCACGCGAGCGGACTCACCATAGCGCGATCCGCTGCAGGCTGATCTCTAAACAAGGCTGTCGCCTGCGCATAAGCAATATAAGGATCCGCCACAACCAAGGCGATCGTTGCCACCTCGTCTCGATGCTCTGAACGTACTAACACCGCGCCAGCCTGTGATGCGGCCAACTGCTGCTGATAACGCCCACTGTGTAAAAAAGCTAACTCAACACTCGATGCCGATTGCAGCGTACCGATCCCTTCAATCAGATGATCCGAAGCAACGCTTTCTGCACCCAGTAACGTCGCCAGTTCAGAGACAGTGAAACGCGGCTTAGCCATAGTTTTATTACTTCTTATTCAACAGTTCAACGACCCGAGGAGTGATATCCAACTCAGGTTTAACATAGATGGTGGCTTGTTTATTGACCACCATATCGTAGCCTTCCGTCTCAATCAGGTCACGAATCACAGCATCCAGCTTAGGCCGCATATCTTTTAGAAATCCCTCTTCGCGTTGACGTTGTTTCTGCTGCAACTCTTGACCTAAACGTTGATACTCTCCATAGGCCTTCTGAAACTGTACTCGTTGCTGATCCTGAACTTCTTTGGACTGCGTGCCCATGCCCTTTTTAATAGTGTCCTGAATCTTTTTCACCTGAGCCTCTAAATCGATCAACTGCTTTTGCTCGCTACTGAATTCTGTTTTCAGTTTCTCACGAAAGGCATCGGCCGCTTTACTGCTCAATAACGCCTGCTGCACACTCAGGGCCGCCACTTTTTCGGCCATCGCATTCAAGCTCAGAGCCATACCCAGAATGATTACCAGTGATCGCAACATTTTTTTCTCCTTAGAACGTTTTGCCCAGAGCAAACTCAAAGAATTGCTCATCATCATCTTCATCAGCATTAAGCGCCTTCGCTAACGCAATAGAAATAGGGCCTATTGGTGTTAACCAACTAAAACCAAAACCTGTCGAATAACGTAAATCATCAAGCTTAATACCATTATCACAGTCGCTACCGCTAGAACACTCGGTCTGAAAGACATTCCCGGCATCAACAAACAACAACGTACGCATTGAATTCGAATCTTTGATAAAAGGCACTGGGAAAATCAGCTCAGCGCTCATATCCAGCGCCACGTTACCACCGAAGGCATCACCGTTGGAATCTACTGGCCCAAGCGTATTGGAATCAAATCCACGCACCGAGCTCAAACCACCACTATAGTAGTTTTTAAAGAATGGATAATCATTGTCACCAAGCTTACCGGCAAACGCGACGCGAGCACGTAAAGAACCGATCAAGCCCTCTTTATTTTCACTCAAAGGCACATAGATACGACCTTTATACTGCTCTTTGTGGTATGAAAGATCGCTACCGGGAATACCAATTTCAATCGATGCACTTTGTGAATAGCCACTGGTCGGGAATATCTTCCGGTTAAGATGGTTATCACTCCAACCCAAGGTCACATTGAAGATATTATATTGATCGCCCTCTATATCAATAAAGTCATACACTTCATCAGAGGTGGTACCGTCAATCGTTTTAATCTTCACCCCTTCGTAGTTCAAACCAAAGCTAAGCCGTTGAAAATCATTCATCGGGTAACCGAAGTTAACCCCCGCACCGAGCGTATCGGTGGAATAATTACTGATGTTATCCTCATCGTAATTGGTCTCACGTGAATAAATGTTATAACCACGACTCACACCATCAACGGTGTAGTAAGGTTCAACATAGCTAAATTTGTACTCGGTAATAGTGTCACTGTTAGTCACACCGAAACCGACACTGTTGCCCGAGCCTAAGAAGTTATCTTGCTCGACACTCAAGTTGAGAATCGCGCCACTGGTTTGTGAGAAACCGACACTGGCGGAGAAATTACCCGTATTATCTTCGATAACGTTGTATTCCAGATCAACCAGATCATCGGTACCCGGTACCGGGGCGGTTTCAACGTTCACATCTTTAAAATAACCAGTTTGCGCAATTTTCTGCTTAGAACGCTCAATCGCGGCAGATGATGCCAAACCACCCTCGACCTGAGTCATGGAACGTCGAGCGACCTTATCCGCTGTTTTAGTGTTTCCCTTAATCGCCACTCGACGCACGTAGGTTAACTTACCCGGCGCAATAAAGAATTGCAGGTTAACGGTATTATCCTCTTGAACCTGAGGAACAGGGTTAACATTGGCAAACAGATAACCTTTATCACCCAGCTTACGGATCAAGGCATCTTGAGACGCCGTCATTTCACGCCGAGAGAAAGTACTGCCTTCAACGACAGTGATCGCATCTAATAACGCTTGCTCATCCACCACCAGATCGCCAGCCACAGACACACCGGACACCGAGAACTGCTCTCCCTCCGTCACACTGATGGTGATAAATACGTGTTTCTTATCGGGCGATAATGACACCTGAGAGGAATCAATCGCAAAATTAATATACCCCCGATCGAGATAATAAGAACGCAGACGCTCCAAGTCTCCTGACAGTTTTTCACGAGTATATTTATCTGAGTCCCCAAAGAAATCCCAGAAGCCCGGTAGCTTCAAAGAGAAATCCTCTTTCAGCTCTGCATCACTGAAAACGGTATTACCAATAATATTGATATGCTGAATGGTGGCAACTTTGCCCTCTTTAATATCAATATTGAGTGCCACACGGTTTTCTGTCAACGGTTCGATCTCAGCCTGAACATCAGCACTGTAACGCCCCTGGCCTGCATACATTCGCACTAGATCTTGGCGAATTTTTTCGAGGGTGGCCCGTTTGAACACATCGCCTTCACGCAAGCCGTTCTGTTTCAAGCCGTCGAGCAACGCCTCATCATCCAACACCTTATTACCATCAAGGCGAATGAGACTGATCGCAGGACGCTCTTGAACATTGACAACGAGGACATTCCCCTCACGGGCAATCCTAATATCATCAAAATAACCGGTACGAAATACTCGCCGAGTCGCCTCGGAAATGTCACTTTGATCGACATTCTGGCCCGAATCGATATCGAGGTTTCGCAGTACTAGGCCAGGTTCTACTCGCTGCAACCCTTCGAGACGGACATCGTCTACCGTGAATGATTGCGCCGTAGCTACCGATGTATATAGGGCCAGGGAAAAAAGAAGTCCGAATCTGATCTTCATGAACTGGTTCTTATATTAAAATTGATAATTTAAAGTCGCATTAGATCATTAAAAATAGCGACGCCCATAAGCGAAAACAAAATTGCCATTCCAAGCCTTAAGCCGATCATCTGCACCTTTTCAGATACCGGCCGACCACGTAACAGCTCAACTGCATAATACAGCAGATGACCGCCATCCAACATGGGAATAGGCAGAAGGTTAAGAATACCGAGACTAATACTCAAATAAGCTAAGAATCCGGCAAAGGCCTCGACTCCCGAAGCGGCTGAAGCGCCCGCCACTTTAGCAATGGTTATCGGCCCACTCAAGTTTTTTACTGACAAGATGCCTTTGAGCATTTTCCAAATAGAATCAAGCGTTAGGCTCATCATCTGCCAGGTTTTTGACGCCGCATGAGTAACCGAGTCAAGCACGCCATAACGCACCTGCCGTAACATTTCTGGTGGCCACTCAACCGCGGCAACACCCGCACCGATATAACCAATAACGCCTTGTTGATCCTGCTTTTCATCCGGTGTGATTTTTAATGACAACAACTGACCATTGCGCTCAACGCCCAACTGCAATGTCTGTCCTGGATGCTGCCGCACAATGGTCACCAACTGCAGCCACTCGGAAACCGGCGCGGCATCAATCGAGGTCACCTTATCGCCCACCAACAAGCCGGCCTTACTCGCAGCCCCCTCTGACACTAACTGCCCAATCTCGGCGGGATAAACCGGCCGAAATGGTTTGACACCCAAGGCGGCTAAGGGGCTTTGCGTTTCAGGATCAAAATCCCAGCCACTCAAATCTAGGCGATATTCCCGCGGTGCACCCGTTAGCCCTTGCCGTACTGTCAGAGGAACCACCGCTGATTCCCCAAGATAGGTCACCAGCGCCATGTTCACATCATCCCATGACTGAGTCGCTCTCCCCGCCACGGAGACAATCTCCACACCCGCGGACAATCCTGCTTGTTCAGCAATACTCTGCGGTACAACACTACCAATCACCGGCACAACTTTTTCCACGCCCGAGACAAACATCGCCCAATACACAAGCACGGCAAAAATAAGATTCACGATCGGCCCTGCGGCCACAATAGCGATACGCTGTAACACAGGCTTGCGATTAAAGGCCTGATCCAGCAGTTCGGGTTCGACTCTCCCTTCCCGCTCATCCAGCATAGAGACATAACCGCCTAGCGGGATCATGGCAATAACATATTCGGTATCCCGTCGGTCACGCCAGCGCACCAGAGGCTTACCAAAACCGACCGAGAAGCGTAACACTTTGACGCCACAACGCCGAGCCACCCAAAAATGACCATATTCATGAATGGTTACCAAGATGCCTAGGGTAACAATCAGTGCAACGACGGTATTCAGTATATCCATTATTTCCCAGCGTTAACGAATCGATAAGAGGTGCATACAGAGCACAAAAACCGGTGCGGCAGAGGTAATACTATCAATTCTATCCAAAATCCCACCATGTCCAGGCAACAAACGACTACTATCTTTGATACCACGATGACGCTTTAACATACTCTCAAACAGATCACCCAACACCGACGCTAACCCAGCCAGCATTCCGATCAGCAACAAGTAGACTCCGGTAAGCAAATCTAGTTCAAGATAGACGATAAAACAGAGCGAGATAATCGCACAGGATGCCAATCCACCCCATAAACCGGCGCGCGTTTTACCCGGACTCACCTGCGGAGCCAGCTTTGCTCGCCCCCACGTTTTACCAGCAAAGTAAGCACCAATGTCCGCTCCCCAGACCAGCAGCAGCAACATCAACAACAAAACATCACCTTTTGGCTGCTGCTGCAAGTTCACCAACGCCATCCACGTTGATGTCAGCACCAACAGACCGATGAGTGCACGCTGCCATTTAGTTTGCCATCCCGTTAGCGCGGGATAACGCACAACCCAGACCGTAGCCATGAGCCAGAACAAGACCGTTAACCAAAGAAAATCCGCAAAAGCAGCATTCGGGGAGTAATAATTCAACGCTGCAATGGATGCCGCAATCAAAGACGTGTAAGCCAGTCGGGCGGTTGCCGGAATCAGCCCCGAAAGATTAGCCCATTCCCACGCACCTAATAACACAATACCGGCAACAAACAATTTAAACACATCAAAACTGGAGAGAAACAGCCCCACCAAAACCACCGGAGCTAACAGGACAGCCGTCCAAACTCTCTCTTTAAGCATTCTCAGCCTCTATCTGTTCACTGGTTTTACCAAAGCGGCGCTCACGAGTCGCATAACTTTGAATCGCTTCGCGCAGCGCATATTTATCGAAATCAGGCCATAATAGATCGCTAAAGTAATATTCACTGTAAGCCATCTGCCAGATCAGAAAGTTACTGATGCGCTGCTCACCCGCCGTGCGAATACAAAGATCTGGCGCAGGCTGATCATTTAAGCAAACCAGTGATCCGAGTAAGTCAGCATTCAGCTGATCAGGCGTCAATCGTCCGGCAACACATTCTTCAGCGAATCGTTGCGCGGCCTGAACAATATCCCAACGACCACCATAATTGGCCGCGATATTGATCTGCAGCCCAGTATTATCAGCCGTTAGCTGCTCAGCCTTATCAATTTTCTTTTGTAATGTCCGACTAAAACCACCTTTATCGCCAATAATTCGTAACCGAATATTATGCTTATGTAGCTTTTTAACTTCACCATCCAGCGCTAACGCAAACAGCTCCATCAACCCTTTGACCTCAAGGGGTGGTCGCTGCCAATTCTCACTACTGAAGGCAAACAACGTCAACACTTCTACGCCCAGCTCGGCACACCCACGCACCACACTACGAACGCTATCAACGCCCGCCCGATGGCCTGCGAGACTGCCCTTACCATGTTTTTTTGCCCATCGGTTATTACCATCCATAATGATGGCAATATGACGAGGAACAGATCTGCCCGAAGGCAAGCTGAGCTGTATTCTTTCTGACATATTAATTGCCGACAATCGACGTTGCCGGCTATTCCCTATCAAATTTCCATCAAGTCTGCTTCTTTATCTTGCAGCAACTGATCAACATCAGCGATAAACTTATCCGTCAGTTTTTGAATCTGATCTTCACCACGGCGCGCATCATCCTCGGTAATCTCTTTTTCTTTCAAAAGATCTTTAATATCGCCGTTAGCATCACGACGAATATTCCGAATAGATACCCGACCATTCTCCGCTTCGTGACGCGCTTGACGGATATACCCTTTACGAGTTTCTTCCGTCAGTGCAGGCATAGGTACGCGAATCACAGCACCGGCGGTAGACGGATTCAAGCCCAGATCAGACTTCATGATCGCCTTTTCAATATCTGGCACTAGATTAGATTCCCAAGGGGAGATAGATAGCGTACGACCATCTTCAACACTGATATTGGCCACTTGACTTAATGGCACAGCAGAACCGTAATAACTAATATGTACCGTTTCCAGAATACTAGGGTGGGCACGGCCAGTACGAATCTTTCTTAGATTTGTCGCCAAAGCTTCAAGGCTTTTACCCATCCGCTCTTGGGCATCCTGAGCGATCTCATTCAGCATATATATCTCCTACCGTCGCATCATTATCAATGACGGTTCCTTCGTCGCTACCAACGATCAGATTGGCAAGCGCACCTGGTTTGTTCATATTGAAAACCCTAACCGGCATATCATGGTCGCGGGCCAAGCAAATTGCAGTCAAATCCATCACACCCAACTGCTTATCCAGCGCTTCATCAAATGTCAGATGCATATAACGCTTGGCAGTAGGGTCTTTCATCGGATCTGCGGTATACACACCATCAACTTTGGTGGCTTTAATTACTACATCGGCATCGATCTCGATACCCCGCAAACACGCAGCTGAATCCGTAGTAAAAAACGGGTTACCGGTACCCGCAGAAAAAATAACAACATCACCTTGATTTAGGTAACGGACCGCATTACGGCGATCATAATCATCGACCACACCGCGCATCGGTATCGCCGACATCACGCGAGTCGCAATATTACAACGTTCCAGGGCATCGCGCATCGCCAATGCGTTCATGACGGTCGCCAGCATCCCCATATGGTCACCGGTTACCCGGTCAAGGCCCGCTGCGCTCAAGGCTGCACCACGGAAAAGGTTACCACCACCAATAACCATGCCTATTTGAACACCTATCCCCACCAACTGACCGATTTCGAGCGCCATACGGTTCAGTACTTTAGGGTCAATCCCGAAATTCCCTTCGCCCATCAGGGCTTCGCCACTTAACTTAAGAAGTATACGTTTGTATTTGGAATGCTTATTTGAGGCAGGCATCGGTATCGTCTCCACCCAATCTGAGTTCGCACCAGTGTAACAAGAAAAAAACAGATTGCGCACCCAGAACGGGCACGCAATCTTCGCAGGGTTAGTTTTTAACCCTTCAGTTGCTCTGCAACTTCAGCTGCGAAGTCTTTATGCTCGACTTCAATACCTTCACCCACTTCAACGCGAACGAAAGAGGCAACAGAAGCGCCAGCATCTTTAACCAACTGACCCACTTTAACATCTGGGTTTTTAACAAATGGCTGTTCAACCAGGCTATTTTCAGCCAAGAATTTGTTGATACGACCAACCACCATTTTTTCTGCGATTTCAGCAGGCTTACTGGCCATATCAGGCTGAGCCAGAATAATCTCTTTCTCTTTAGCTACAACATCAGCAGGCATATCATCTTTGCTAACCACTTGTGGGTTAACCGCAGTAACATGCATTGCTACGTCTTTTGCCAACTCAGCATCACCGCCCGTCAGAGCAACGATAGCCGCCAGCGTGCCAGTACCGTGCACGTATGCAGCAACCGTTTCGCCTTCAACCAGTAAAATGCGACGCACGCTAATATTTTCACCGATCTTTTGTACCAGCGCATCACGCACTTCAGTCAGCTCACCGGCCATCAGCGCTGCGACATCAGTTTGCTTATCAGCAAACGCTTTTTCCAGCACAGTGTTAGCAAACACTGTAAAGTTTGCATCACGCGCAGCAAAGTCGGTTTCAGAGTTAATCTCGACAGCAACAGCATAGCTATTATCATCAGCCACTTTAGCGACAACAATACCTTCAGCAGCAGTACGACCGGCTTTCTTAGCCGCCTTCATGCCTGATGCTTTACGCAGCTCTTCAATCGCCTTGTCTACATCGCCATCAGCAGCTGCCAGCGCTTTCTTACACTCCATCATGCCGAGACCGGTACGATCGCGCAGCTCTTTTACCTGCTTAGCGGAGAAGTTTGCCATTTGGTTTTACCCCATCAACAATCTATTAATTCAAATTCAAAAAAAGGGGAGCAACTCAGCTCCCCCTCCCGCGTGTTTGAACAGTCTATCCAAACCGCTTGACAGTCTGATTACTCAGCAGCAGCTTCGTCGTTGTTTTCAACTTCAACGAATTCGCTCTTCTCACCAGCTTCAACTTCAGAACCCTCAGAACATGCATCAGCAACGGCCTTAACATAGATCTGAATAGCGCGTAGCGCATCATCGTTACCAGGGATAACGTAATCAACACCATCTGGGTTGCTGTTAGTATCAACGATACCGATAACAGGGATACCCAGCTTGTTAGCTTCGTTGATAGCGATACGTTCATGATCAACGTCAACAACGAACAGCGCGTCCGGCAGGCCGCCCATATCCTTGATACCACCAATAGACAGTTCCAGTTTTTCCATCTCACGCTGACGCATCAACGCTTCTTTCTTAGTCAACTGAGCGAACGTACCATCTTGGCTCTGTGATTCCAGATCACGGTAACGGCGGATAGACTGACGAATTGTCTTGTAGTTCGTCAACATACCACCCAACCAACGGTGATTAACGTACGGCATATTTGCGCGAGACGCTTCTTCTTTGATGGTCTTGCTAGCAGCACGCTTAGTACCGACAAACAAGATCTTGTTCTTGTTGCCAGCCATACCTTTAACCACATCTAGCGCACCGTTGAGTGCTGGCAGAGTGTGTTCTAGGTTGATGATATGAATTTTGTTACGAGCACCGAAAATGTATTTACCCATTTTCGGATTCCAGTAACGGGTCTGGTGACCGAAGTGAACACCTGCTTTCAGCAGGTCACGCATTGTAACTTTTGCCATTATACTTTCCTAAAAGTTTAGGGTTAGACGTCCATGCACCCCAACTCCCAACCGCAAGCGGCACCCAAGGAGATGTGTCGGTAACATGTGTGGATTTATGAAACCCGTATCTTTCGATACCGATTTCGAGCGCGACTTTATACCATATTTAAAGCTCTTTTTGAAGCACGATTTACAATCTATTTGCCGCGGCCTTTTGTTCTTAGGCGCTAAATTCGCTACAATCACGGCACTGACAATCGTCTCCATGACTATATTCTACGCCCACAAAGGCTTACATATTTTAAGGGTTTATATGAGCATCACTATCAAAACGCCGGAAGAAATCGAAAAAATGCGCATCGCAGGCCGTCTGGCCGCGGAAGTACTCGAAATGATCGAACCCTTCGTCAAGCCGGGCGTCACCACCGAAGAGCTCAACAAGATCTGTCATGACTATATGGTGAATGAGCAGGACGTCATCCCCGCACCGCTCAACTATCATGGTTTTCCTAAATCAATCTGCACCTCGGTTAACTATGTTGTGTGTCACGGCATTCCAAATGACAAACCCCTCAAAAACGGCGATATTGTCAACCTTGATATCACCGTTATCAAAAATGGTTATCATGGCGATACCAGCAAAATGTTTTACGTTGGCAACGTTGCCCCACACGCTCAACGCCTCTGCGAAATCACTCTCGAATGCCTCTATAAAGGTATGGCGCTGGTCAAACCCGGTGCACACTTAGGTGATATTGGCCATGTAATCCAACAATATGCCGAAGCCAATCATTACTCTGTCGTCCGCGAGTATTGCGGTCATGGCATTGGCAAAGGCTTCCATGAAGACCCTCAGGTCGTCCACTACGGCAAGCCCGGCACCGGTGTCGAGCTGCAAGAAGGCATGTGCTTTACCATTGAACCCATGATCAATGCCGGCAAGCGACACGTCAAAACTTTAAAAAGAGACGGCTGGACAGTCGAAACCGTGGACAAACGTCTTTCGGCTCAATGGGAACACACGCTATTGGTAACCGCCGACGGTTTCGAAGCCCTCACTAAACGCAACGACGAAACCTTCTAACCTCATCACTGACGGAAAAATTCATGTCGCACACCGCTTTTGCCGCTGACGAAACGCTCTTTTCAGCCAGTGACTTTTCGGCCGCTTTGGCGGAGTCAACCTCACCGATACCGGTCTTTAAAAAGACCCTCAAGGCCGCCCAAGAAACCATGGACGCTCGCTTTCGGGCCGGCGAGGATATTCGCAAGCTGATCTACGGTCGCGCTTGGCTGCTGGATCAACTGTTACTGCAAGCATGGAATCTGTTTGATTGGCCCAGCCATCAGCATTTTTGCCTAATCGCGGTGGGCGGCTATGGCCGAGGCGAACTTCATCCTCGCTCCGATGTTGATATTCTTATCCTCCTAGATAACATCACCGATGCCGAGGTACAAGACAGCATTAGCCGTTTCCTCACACTCTTGTGGGATATTAATCTCGATGTCGGCTCTAGCGTGCGCACGGTTGATGAGTGCTATGATGAAGCGCAAAATGATATCACTATCGCCACCAACCTAATCGAGTCCCGCCCTCTGATTGGCAACGAAGACCTACATATTCAGATGTACCTGCGCGTCACGTCGGAAGGCGCTTGGACCGATAAAGAGTTTTTCCTCGCGAAAGTGAACGAACAAAACGGTCGCCACGATAAAACTAATGATACCGAGTACAACCTTGAGCCTAATCTGAAAAACTCCCCCGGAGGGCTTCGGGATATGCAGACCATTGGCTGGGTTGCAAAACGTCACTTCGGTGCCACCTACATTCGCGATCTTGTCGATCACGGTTTTCTCACCGAACAAGAACTCGACACCCTCAACAAAGGTGAACTCTACCTTTGGACGGTACGCTACGGTCTGCACATGCTGTGTCAGCGGCGCGAAGATCGCCTCCTGTTTGATCATCAACGTAGCCTCGCTGAACTATTCGGTTATACCGATCAAAGCGGCGCCTTGGCCGTTGAACAGTTTATGAATAAGTATTACCTCGTGGCCAAAGCGATGTCAGAATTCAACGGCATGCTGCTGCAATATTTTGATGAAGTAATTCTGCGTCATGAAGAGGAACAGGTGATTGAACCTCTCAATAACCGCTTCAATCTGCACAACGGCTTTATCCGAGTGGCCTATGATAGCGTTTTTGAGCATCACCCCTTTGCCATGCTAGAGATGTTCGTCCTGCTTGCGCAACATCCCGAGGTAAAAGGTGTTCGCGCATCCACCATTCGTTTGATCAGAAACAATCGTCACCGTATCGATGATGAGTTTCGCAGCGATATTCGCAACACCTCGCTGTTTATGGAGTTACTGCGTCAGGATAAGGGCGTCTCCACTGAATTAAAGCGTATGAACCGTTTCGGTATCCTCGGGCTATACCTGCCAGAGTTTGGTCAAATTATCGGTCAGATGCAGCACGATCTGTTTCATATTTACACCGTTGATGCTCATACGCTCAAAGTCATTCAGAAGGTTCGTAAGTTCCGCCATCAAGATCAGCGCGAAAAATTCCCCATCGCTTATCGTATTATCAATCAACTTCCCAAGCTGGAATTGATCTATATTGCGGGTCTCTACCACGATATCGCTAAAGGTCGCGGCGGTGATCATTCGGAACTAGGAGCTGAAGATGCCATTGCTTTCTGCCTACGCCATCACTTGGGTAAATGGGACACTCACTTAGTACAATGGTTGGTACGCAATCACCTATTGATGTCGATGACAGCGCAACGCAAAGATATCTCTGATCCGGATGTTATTCTGCATTTCGCCAAACAAGTCAGAGACATTGTGCATCTGGATTACCTCTATATCCTCACGGTGGCCGATATCAATGCCACCAATCACAGCCTCTGGAATAGCTGGCGAGCTACGCTGATGCGTCAGTTATACACCGAAACTAAACGCGCCCTGCGGCGTGGCTTAGAAAACCCGGTCAACAAAGATGATCGTGTCGAGCAGATTCAGAATGAATCGCTGGCGATTATGCAACGCAAAGGCTTCGACGAAGAAGACGTACTGGAGTTTTGGAAGCTACTCGGCGATGATTACTTCCTCCGAGAACAACCTCAACATATCGCCTGGCAGACTCAAGCTATACTCGAACATGGAGACTCCGATGAGCCATTGGTGATGATCCGTAAAACCTCTTACCGAGCATTCGAGGGCGCCACTGAGATATTCATCTATATGCCCGATCTGCCCAGCCTCTTTGCGGCGGCGGCCTCAGCCCTCGATCAACTCAAGCTTAACATCCAAGATGCTCGCATCATGGTGGCGGATAACAATCAGGCGCTGAACACCTACACCGTCTTGACCGAAGACAATGAGCCGCTTCCCGATGACGATGCCTTCCTAGATCAGATTCGTCATCATCTGGTAGAAGAGCTGGATGATCCCGATGATTATCCCGCTATTATTCAGCGTCGAATTCCCCGACAGATGAAATTGTTTGCTTATCCAACTCAGGTCAACATGAGTACCGATCCGGCCACTCAACTGACGACCATTGAGATCATTTCACCGGATCGCCCCGGGCTACTAGCCCGCTTAGGTGGTATTTTCGTTGATTTTGATATTTCAGTGCGTAAAGCCAAGATCGCCAGTATTGGTGAACGGGTAGAGGATTTCTTCTTTATCTCTGATCATCACGGCCAACCTATCAGCGACCCCGATATCTGCATCAAATTACAGCAGGCCATCTGCCAGCAACTCGATGAATACAGCTAGTAGCAAAAAACAAACACCCTATTCGCCCGGCGATAGGGTGCTACTCGCCAACCTTAGGAACACTCATGGACACAACAACTCAAACTGAACTCGAAGCGGCGGCCTTTCGCCGTTTACTCCAACATCTTGATGAACGCAAAGATGTACAGAACATTGATCTAATGATTCTTGCCGGCTTTTGCCGTAACTGTTTATCTAAATGGTACAAAGCGGCTGCCGATGAGCAGGGCGTTGAACTCAGCTACGAAGACGCCTGCGAACACGTCTATGGCATGCCTTACAGTGAATGGAAAGCCAAGCATCAACAAAAAGCGACTCCTGAACAGCTCGCTGCCTATCAAGCCAGCCAAAAACCTGCTTAAAGCCGCCGGTTGATACAACGATAAGTATCAAAAAAAAACGCAGCCACTTCAGCGTCGCTGCGTTTTTTAGCTTTCACTCACTCAGTCATGCTCGCTAATGATTGTTTTCCCAAGCCTGCTGCACCTGACTCAAATCAACTTCAAGAATCGTGGCATAGACATCGGTTTGCAGTGGATAACTTTTCACCACCCGCGCCCCATGAATAATCCCAGCTACCGCGCCTTGAAACGAATTATTTTGCAAAATCATATCCTTAACAGAGGTTGTCCCCGCAATATATTGACCATGCACTAGCGCCGTAAGTTCGCGATAAGCATCCAGCTTCGATGCTTTCATCGCCTGCAATACTTTATGCTGTTGACTTTGCCCCGCTTGCAAACTAATCGGAGCATAACCGGTAACCTGTACCCAGTTAGGCTCGAGCGGCGTACTATCCACTCGCGGCGGTAGATCCGGTAAAGCAGACACAATATCCTTGGTGGACTCAACAAAGGTTTCACAACCCGACAGAGCAACCAGCAACAACGCCGCCAAACAAACCCGAGATAGTTTTTTAAACCCAGCGGTCAATATCATCACTCGCTCTCCGAGACGCGTTGTCGGGTGCCATTTTCGATAATCATCCCCTCATCCATCGCTTTAATCGGATTATAGCCCGGCAGCGCACCTTCCAATCGAACCGTGGGGATATTCGTTTGCGAGGCGGCCAATACCTGTCGAGTCGTGGTATCTAACACACGCGCATTAACAATCAGACCATCTTGATGCTGACTATAGGTACCCGTTAAGACAAAATGGATACGAAAACGATTACGAATACTCGATAGATTAGCCGCCGATAATGGCTCTTTTACCGTGGTATTCAAGCTGACGGCGCGATAATCGATCAGATTGTAGCCATGCTGCTGTAATTGAAAGATGAAGTTTTCACTGAGGCGTTCGCCCGTCGGTGTGCCTGAGGCTTTACTGCCTAACTGTACAAAAGGCAAAATCGCAATCGGCAAACGTTTCACTCGGTTTTCCTGCAATCCGACATTCAACTGCACCGCCATCTGCGCCACCGTTTCACTCAAAGGATCGCCACCGCTAGGCTGATGCCCCACCAGACTCACCTCATATTGCGCCTGCGCGTGTTGCGCTTCAAGATTTGCCGTCTCCGCCTCACGTATCTGCTGCAACGCCTGCGGATCGATATGCTGCACCGTGACAGGAATCGACTGATTCAACGAACACCCAGCTAACAGGATGGGACATAGCAGGAAAGAATATCTCATCAACACCCGACACTCTGAATTAAATATACGTTTAAACTAACATAAATCAGGCACTTAAACAGTCCCCGCCGTATTGCAACGAATCAATAATTTGCATACCTTAGTGTATTATCGGTCAGCCAGAAAGTATGTTTAGCCTTATGATACGAATCGCCGCCGCGTTATTGCTTACCCTTGTCAGCTTGTCACTGCATGCCGTTACGATGGAGGCCGAGGGCCGAGCCCTCATATTCGATAAGGATATTGATTCGGCACGTCGAGCCGCGATCAAAAATGCCACTCAGCAAGCCTCTCTTCAAGCCAGCGCGATCGTCAGCAGCACTCAACGCATCGATCAGGGCGTATTGAGTATCGACAATATGCAGGTCAGCACACTGGGTATGGTCAGTAATATTGAAGTGCTCGACGAAAAAATTCAGGGGCGGATGCTGTGGGTTAAGCTGCGAGCCGATATCGATTTTGAAGCAGGCTGCCCAGCGGGTGTTTCCGGTCATGGCTATCAAAAATCCGTGGCCGTGACCGCCTTTCCATTACTCTATCCACAACACGCCAGCTTAGGGGATCTGAGTAATATTCAAACTGAACTGAGCCATATACTCAGCAACCAGATCAATCAAACCAGCAACCTCAAAGCGCTCAGCGCAGGCATGCTAAATGTTCACGAAAACACCCGTAATGCCCCCACCCGTCAACTGAGTGCTGGAGCGCTAACCACCGTACTCGGCTACACTCGACAACTCGATGTGCAATATATTGTCTCCGGCGTTATTCGCGATATGACGATGTACGATTCATCGGTCACCGATCCGAAGCGCAATATACTCGTCGATTTTTATAACCGCATGGATTACCGCAGTCAACGTCACTTACGCACCTTGGCACTCGATCTATATATTCACGATGGTTTTTCTGGGGCGCTTTTATTTAGCAAGCAATACACTACCGCTGGACGCTGGAACCTAGCACCCGAAGCTAGACCTCACTTTGCCAGTGCGGCCTTCTGGCAACAGGATTATGGTAATCAAACTCAAATACTGATCCATCAAATCGCCGATGATCTCAATGATGAACTGCGCTGCATGCCATTCACCGCAAGGATCACCAAAAGCGAAGATAATTTACTCTGGTTTAATGCGGGGGCACTTTCCGGCATGAAGGTCGGCGATAAACTCACCGTCTATCGTAAATCGAACTTCTTCAGTGACACGATGCGCAGCCATGTACAGCTAACTAACACCCGTAAAACCATGACCGTCATTGAGGTGCAGCCGATGTTCGCCATTGGTCGGCTGGCCGAAGACAGTAGCATCGACAATATCCAAGCCGATGATGTCGTTATTGCCTGGTAATGAGTCTCGCTAATAGCACACAAGCGGCCGCTTAATGTCTCGTTAAACAGCCGTCTGTCGCCATTAGCAAAACTTATTGACTACCCCGAATATTCACCTCGACGCGACGATTCATCGCCCGTCCACCCACGGTATCATTGCTCGCCACAGGGTAGCGCTCACCATAGCCCCTAGACTGTAACCGTAGCGGCGGTACTCCGCCACGAGAAAGATACTCGGCAACACTGGCGGCACGTCGTTCAGACAACGTCTGATTGGTTTCAAATGACCCCGTGCTATCGGTAAAGCCATCCACATTCACCACCGTTTTATCAAATTTGATAAGCACTTTAGCCACCGAATTTAACGTAGGATAGAACCCCTGATCAATATTATAAGCACCGGTTGCGAAGGTAACATTGCCGGGCATAACGAGGCGAATCGAATCCCCAATGCGTTCCACGCGAACACCGGTACCCTCTAGCTCTTGGCGTAACAACATCTCCTGTTGATCCATGTAATAACCAATACCGCCGCCCACGGCCCCGCCTAACAGAGCGCCCGCGATTGCGCCTTCTGTGCGATTACCTTTACCGGCCACCGCATTGCCCAACACGGCCCCCGCTACCGCGCCGATACCGGCACCGCTAGTGGCATTACTGGTTTTCGCTTCTTGGGTATAAGGATCTAGCGTCTGACACCCAGCTAATGCGAGTGCACCCGCTAAAACTATCACTTTTTTCATTATCACTCCTTTGGGTATTGGTGACCGCGATCAGTGCATTTAAGTGCGCGCTGAACGCGAGTAACATACGTTTATATCATCGTGCTTCCAACGATCGATTTATCAGGCTTTGTCAGTCGATCTTAGTGATCATATTGCCAACTAAGTTCCCCAGCACAAATATTGACCCTAAATTATCGTTTTTTAGCCTGAATATCACCTTATTGGTGCAATTTTACCGATATAGATCTGGTTTCAGGGTACAACAACTTATAGAATCTGTATTAACACATAAGTAAGACCTATGTATTGCGGTCATCTCATCTAGTCCCGAGGATTATCACTTGTCTCAACTACCAGTCATTGTGGGGTTCGGCGGCATCAGCCCAGCCGGACGAAGTTCCTTTCACCATGGCTATCGCCGCCTGTTGCTCGACAAGCTTAACGATACAGACCGTAACGAGACACTGCTCGATCTGGCGACCCTTATGGGGTTAACCCATTACCAAGACAACTGTTATACCGATCAACAGGGTAATCCAACCCCGGTCAGTGAACTATTAGCCGCCATTCAACCTCAGGTTTGTAATAACACGCTGATTCGTCGCATCGAAAAAGACTGTTTCGATGTTCATCAAGTGACCTTCAATAAACCCGCCACACTGAACACCGATGGCGCGATCCGCTTTACCTTGCGCGCGCGGCAGATGCCGAAACATATCCCTGCCAACTGGACAGTCAATACACTATCGGCGAAACAGGTCGAAGTAACTGTTCAGGGTAATCTGGACGTTATCTTCCCCGATCACAAAGAAGCGTTAGTCCAATCAGCGGGGCAACTACCCAGCGGTTTTCAACCAGGCAAGCTGTATCAATCACGCAATCATCCCCGCAATATTCAGATGACTATCTTCGGCGCGTCCGACGCATTACAGTCGGTGGGTATTCCCTGGGATAAAATTGCCGCCAGCGTACGCCCAGATCAGATCGGTGTTTATGCCAGTAACTCTATCGGTCAGCTCGATGACTTGGGTTTTGGCGGCTTAACTAAATACCCCTCTATTGGTAAACGCACTACCTCTAAGCAGATGCCTCTCGGTTATGCACAGATGCCTGCTGACTTTATCAATGCGTATATTCTCGGCAGTGTTGGCGTCACCGGCGGTGCTTTGGGTGCCTGCGCGACTTTTCTGTACAACCTACGTAACGCCGTCAATGATATTCGTGCGGGGCGTCGCAAGGTTGTATTAGTGGGTGGCAGCGATGCACCGGTAACGCAGGAGATTATCGAAGGCTTTCGTTCGATGGGCGCCCTCGCAGAAGATAAAGATCTGTTGGCCCTAGATAACCTCAGCGAACTGAGTGACGATGATTACCGTAAAGCCTGCCGTCCTTTTGGCGACAACTGCGGTTTCACTATCGCTGAATCATCACAATTTACGCTGTTAATGAGTGATGATTTGGCTCTTGAACTCGGCGCCGATATCTACGGTGCCGTGCCTGAAGTCTTCGCTAACGCCGATGGTCATAAAAAATCGATCTCTGCACCGGGTATCGGTAATTACATCACGCTGGCAAAATCGGCCGCTTTAATCAAACAAATGCTCGGTCAAGCATCACTTCAGCAGCGCAGCTTTGTTCAAGCCCACGGTACCAGTACCCCGCAGAACCGCGTAACTGAATCCCACGTTATCAATGAAACAGCCAAGGCCTTTGGCATTCAAAACTGGACCGTTGCCGCGCTGAAATGCTATATCGGTCACTCTCAAGGCACCGCTGGCGGTGATCAGCTGAATCTCTCGCTGGGTATGTGGAGGTACGGCTATATCCCCGGTATTGCCACCACTGCCGAGTTTGCCTCCGATATCCACGCCAGCAACTTAAACCTGAGTCAGCAGCATATCGAGGTCGGTCCACAAGGGATGGATTCCGTCATTCTCAACTCTAAAGGGTTTGGCGGCAATAACGCCAGTGCGGTTGTTTTGGCGCCGCATATTACCCAGCAGATGCTCTTGAAACGGCATGGCGCAGAGGCCATCAGTCGCTATCAAGACAAGCTTGAAGTGACCCGTGCAAACGCAGCGAAATACGATCAAGACAGTATCAAGGGTCTCACACGTCCCACTTATCTCTATGATAACAATGTGCTGACAGGTGAAGATCTTGAGATTAATAATCAACAGATCAAGCTACCCGGTTATGCTCAACCGATCAGTTTAGATATCGATAACCCGTTTAAAGATATGAGCTAGCTGACACGACTTAAACGATCTACCTTAAACCTAAGCGCTGTCTCTCAGCATTAGGTTTAGGGTTTACGTTCATCATTCAGTATCACAGGCAATCATATATTCAGCGTTATCACCGCATCACTTATGACGCTGACCGGCTGCACGGATAACATCACTCAGCTATCGGAACCGATATCCGTTATTACACCTTTGATCTGAAACATCACACGCTCTTTCAAGACAGTCGCTCAACCTGCTATAATCTTAGCAATGCCCAATATGCAGGTCCAATCGAGAAAGTTTACGCCACCGGCATCGCTGATCCAAATTATCGTGCTAGCTTAATCCGCCTGCTGTAGACGCCAGAAGGTTGGCCTCATCAGACTGATAACATCCGCGACAATGGCCGCTATTATCGCCTACTCGCCAATGCGCATACCGATACCGTTTGGCAAACCTTTGAAGATATCGACGACACGCTTTATAACGACAAGATATTTGTCGACTGAAGCACACTTGCCTCAATGATCGCCGCTAGTGGTTCTTGTCTAATATCTGCAACGGTTGCAGCGATCAAGGCCACTCTTTCTGGATAATTCACCTGCCCCTGATAACCACACAATGGCATATCGGGGCTATCGGTCTCTAGCACAAAGCTGCCTAGGGGCAACTCGGCCACCAGCCGACGTAGCTTAAGCGCCCGCGGATAGGTGATCGCGCCGCCGATACCTAACTTAAAACCCAGCTGCAAATATTCAACCGCTTGTTGCTGACTTCCCGCAAAGGCGTGAACTAACCCCGCCCGCGGTAATTTGAGCTGTCGCAATTGTTTAAGTAGCTGATCATGGGCTTTACGTACATGCAACAAAACCGGCTTATCATACTGTTTAGCCAACAGCAGCTGCGGGTGCAATACGCTTAACTGCGCCCTCAGATCCGCGTCGGGAATAAACAGATCTAAACCTATTTCACCCAGCGCAACAATCTCAGGGTGCTGTTGTAATAGCTGTTCTAGCCGCTGCAGATCGTCCGTATGATCATGCGCTAAAAAGCAGGGATGCAGTCCTAGCGCAGGATAGAGGCCTTTATGTTGCTGACACAGCGTTAGAATGCCAGCCCAACGCTGCCGATCCACCCCAGGCACGACAAATCGAGTCACTCCTGATTGCCG
This sequence comes from Amphritea sp. 1_MG-2023, assembly GCF_030547545.1. Lineage (GTDB taxonomy): Bacteria > Pseudomonadota > Gammaproteobacteria > Pseudomonadales > Balneatricaceae > Amphritea. Next base: position 2,107 of record NZ_JAUOQE010000005.1, on the reverse strand, counting down.
CGCACGCCTCAACACCGCCTCGATATCAGCGGCAATAACGGGAAAATCAAGATGACAATGGGTATCAATCAGTTGCATAACGCTATTATAGACAGGTTAACGCCACAACGAAGCGCTAAAGGCGACACAAGAAAAATTGCGGATCGCATATATGCGTGATGATATTGCCGTCGTACGACGGCGATAGGTGCGCATCCTTGCGCTCGAATATAGACCAACATGCTAGCGATTTAATCGCTGATACGCGTTAGTGTTCCCGCGTCGAACGGAACTGAAGGTCGGGCCAACGCTCTTCTGTCAAACTCAAATTAACCCGTGTCGGTGCCAGATAGGTCAGCAGACCACCGCCATCCAGTGCCAAGTTATCACCCCCTTTACGACGAAACTCTTCCAGCTTGCGTTCATCATCACATTCCACCCAGCGAGCGGTGGAGATAGTGACGGGTTCGTACATGCATTCGACCTTATATTCATCTTTCAGTCGATACACCACCACTTCAAACTGCAACTGCCCCACCGCGCCGAGAATCAGATCGTTCTTGTTGATCGGCTGAAACAACTGTACCGCGCCCTCTTCCGATAGCTGTTGCAAGCCTTTCTGCAACTGCTTCATCTTCAATGGATCTTTCGGCCGTACTCGACGAAACATCTCCGGCGCAAAATGCGGAATACCGGTGAATTTAAGATCTTCACCTTCGGTGAAGGTATCACCTATCTGAATCGTACCGTGGTTATGCAGGCCGATAATATCGCCAGAAAAGGCCTCTTCAACGTTCGAGCGATCACCCGCCAAAAAGGTAACGGCATCAGCAATTTTGATATCTTTTTTAATGCGTACATGGCGCATTTTCATGCCCCGTGTATAGCTACCAGAACAAACGCGCATAAAGGCGATTCGGTCACGGTGTTTGGGGTCCATATTGGCTTGAATCTTAAACACGAAGCCCGAAAAAGCCGGTTCATCCGGCGCTACTTGCCGACTGAGGGTGTCCCGAGCAATAGGTGCAGGCGCAAGCTCAACAAAACCATCGAGCATTTCACGTACACCAAAGTTAGACAGTGCGGTACCAAAATAGACTGGGGTTTGACGCCCGGCCAGATACTCCACTTGATCATATTCATGACTCGCGCCACGCACCAGATCAACCTCGTCGATAAAGTCCTCATACAGTGCACCGAGTAACGCTTTAGCCTCCTCCGATTCAAGACCTTTAACCTGAATATCATCGGGGATAACGCTACCTTGCCCTGGCGTAAAGACATGAATGGTATCGGTATAGAGGTTATATACACCGCGAAAATCTTTACCCATACTGATCGGCCAAGTAATCGGAGCGGCGGCAATCTTCAATACCTCTTCGATCTCATCCAGCAAATCGATAGGATCACGGATATCTCGGTCCATTTTATTCACGAACGAGAGAATAGGCGTATCCCGTAAACGACACACCTCCATCAGCTTGATGGTGCGGTCCTCAACACCCTTCGCGCCATCAACCACCATCAACGCCGAATCGACCGCCGTGAGGGTACGATAGGTATCTTCGGAGAAATCTTCGTGCCCCGGAGTATCCAACAAATTGACGATACGACCATTGTGAGGAAACTGCATCACCGATGAGGTGACCGAGATACCCCGTTCCTGCTCCATACTCATCCAGTCGGAAGTGGCATGACGATCTGACTTCTTACCCTTCACCGTACCGGCTTTCTGAATCAGGTTTCCGAACAACAACAGTTTTTCGGTAATCGTCGTTTTACCCGCATCAGGGTGAGAGATGATAGCGAAAGTACGACGCGTCGTGACTTCCTTAGAGATACTAGACATAGAGATCCGGTTATTATGAAACAGCCCTGCACAGCCCACCGCAGCGACTTAAAAATAGAATGGCGGCTATTTTCGCCGATCAGGAAAGAATCCACAACCGAAAGCTATAACCACAATAAAGATTTCTAAACAACGACGCGATCAAGTGAAGCCTTAGGGAAGGTGCGAATAAGTCAATTCCGCCTCTGGCTTACAGAGAAGTTGGAGATCAAGGCAACAGTTACAGGCATACTGGTTGTACGTCGAAAAATGTTAACGCTGAGATCCTGCTTCTCTGAA
>NZ_JAUOQE010000049.1 GCF_030547545.1 Amphritea sp. 1_MG-2023 | reverse complement strand
GGAGGCGTGCCCTCACGCCGATCGGCTGACAATCGCGACAAACCCCCACCCCCCCCCCACAAAAAAGCCCCTACTCACTGCGATATCTAACAGTTTTGTAGAGGCTTTTCTTTGGCCAAGCGCTGAAAAATATGTGCTTAATGGCTACATTTCAACGCGTCAATTACAGCTCAGTAATGCCGCCCATGTAAGGCAGCAGTACTTCTGGTACTTTGACGTGACCATCCGCGGTTTGATAGTTTTCCAAAATCGCCACCAGAGTACGACCCACCGCTAGACCAGAGCCGTTCAGGGTGTGCACCAGCTCCGGCTTGCCGGTTTCTGGATTACGCCAGCGAGCCATCATGCGTCGTGCTTGGAAATCTTCCATGTTGCTACATGAAGAGATCTCACGGTATTTCTGCTGACCGGGTAACCACACTTCAATATCGTATGTTTTTGCCGCACTGAAGCCCAGATCGCCACCACAGAGAGTCACCACACGGTAAGGCAGGTTCAGCTTTTGCAGAATCGTCTCGGCATTACCGATCAACTCTTCCAATGCATCCCAAGACTTAGTGGGCTCTACAATATGCACCAGCTCAACTTTTTCAAACTGATGCTGACGGATCATGCCGCGAGTATCGCGACCATGACTGCCCGCCTCACTACGAAAGCAAGGCGTATGCGCGACGAATTTCAGCGGCATCTGTGCCGCATCGACGATCTCATCACGAACGATATTGGTAACCGGTACTTCTGCGGTTGGGATAAGGTAGTAATCGCGTTCACCCGGCACCTTGAATAGATCTTCTTCAAACTTAGGCAACTGCCCAGTGCCACGCAGCGAATCAGCATTAACCAGATAAGGCACATAGGTTTCTTCATAACCATGCTCAGCGGTATGGGTATCGAGCATAAACTGAATCAATGCGCGATGCATACGTGCAATACCACCACGCAACACGGCGAAGCGAGCACCGGTGATTTTAGCCGCCGTAGAAAAATCTAAACCGCCGTGCTGTTCGCCTAAATCAACATGATCTTTAGCGGCAAAATCCAGTTGCGTCGGTTCGCCCCACTTACGGATCTCGATATTATCGTCTTCGGTGACGCCGGCAGGTACGGATTCATGAGGAATGTTTGGCATCCCCATCAATAATGCGTCCATCTGCTCCTGAACAACCTTAAGCTGTTCTTTAGCCGCATCAAGCTGTTCGCCTAGAGTACTGACTTCAGCCAGCAGCGGCGCGATATCTTCACCTGCTGCCTTTGCTTTACCGATATTTTTCGACCGAGTATTACGCTCGTTTTGTAAACGCTCGGCGTCAACCTGTACGTCTCGACGTTGATTTTCCAGCGCGTTAAATTCGTCAACTGGGAATTTATAACCCTTTTTAATGAGTAGTTGTGCTACGTCTTCTGGGTTAGAACGTATAAATTTAGGATCTAGCATGATGTCAGAAACAACCTTAAAGTCAGAACAGGCGAGTAAACCATAAGCCGCTATACAGGGCGACCATGCACAGCACTACGCTCATTAATATGTAAATTGCGGCGGACATTATATGCCCTTCTTGCAGCATGGTCACGGCTTCCAGTGAGAAGGTGGAAAAAGTCGTAAATGCGCCGAGAAACCCGACCATCAATAATGGGCGTAATTCAGGACTAATACGCGCCTTTTCCATAATAAGAACAAAGCCAACCCCCATCAAGAACGAGCCCAGCACATTACAGATCATCGTGCCATAGGGCAGTTTGAACTGCGCATTACTGATCAGAATACCACTCACCCAATAACGGGCTAGCGCACCTGTCGCGCCACCAGCGGCGACAGAGATGAGGTGTAACATGGACTATTCCTTGTATCGTTGCTTATCACTGGACTGATCCAGTGCTTTGAGATGGGTCAGTTTATCACCGATACGAATTTCTAGGCCACGCGGGGCAGGCTGATAATATTCGCGCTCTGCAATCTCCGGTGGAAGATAGCATTCTCCAGCGGCGTAGGCATCGGGTTCATGATGAGCATAACGATATTCGGCCCCATAACCAAGCTCCTTCATCAAGTTGGTGGGCGCATTACGCAAATGCTCCGGCACTTCATAACCCGGATCACTGCGCACATCTGCCATCGCTTGATTAAAGGCTTGATACACCGCATTACTCTTAGCAGCACTGGCACAATAGATCGCCGCCTGAGCAATCGCACGCTCGCCTTCTGCGGGGCCTACTCGCTCGAAAGCATCCCAAGCGCTCAATGCTATTTGCATCGCCCGCGGATCGGCATTACCGATATCTTCAGAGGCGATCGCCACCAAGCGACGGGCAATATAAAGCGGATCGCAGCCGCCATCGAGCATACGGCAATACCAATACAGGGCACCATCGGGGGATGAACCGCGCACCGATTTATGAAACGCAGAGATCATGTCATAAAACAGATCGCCCTGCTTATCGTAACGTCGGGCACTCGATTTAAGCACCTCATCGATAATGTGCGGCCCGATTTTATATTCCTGACCATCAAAATCGGCTAAATCGGCGGCAATCTCCAGTAAATTAAGCCCCCGCCGGCCATCCCCATCGGCCGCCGCCGCTAACTGTTCGAGCGCCCCATCGGCAAAGACTAGCGGTTGCTGTGGGATACCTCGGGTTTTATCCTGTAACGCTCGCTGCAATAGCTGCTCAATATCTGGCTGCTCAAGACTACGTAACAGATATACTCTGGCCCGCGATAACAACGCATTATTCAATTCAAACGACGGGTTTTCCGTGGTCGCGCCGACAAACAAAAAGGTGCCATCTTCAATGTAAGGCAGAAAAGCATCCTGTTGCGATTTATTAAACCGATGCACTTCATCAACGAAGAGAATCGTTTTACGTCCAGATTGCGCCTTGACCTGCAATGCTTGATCCACCGAGGCGCGAATATCCTTTACCCCAGATAGTACGGCAGACAGTATAATGAAATGAGCATCCACCTGATGCGCCAGCAAACGGGCCAGCGTGGTTTTACCCACCCCAGGCGGCCCCCACAGAATCATCGAGTGAACGGAGCCTTGCTCCAGCGCTTTGCGTAGCGGTTTACCGTGCGCTAGCAGGTGCTGCTGACCACAATATTCGTCTAACGTTTGTGGCCGCATCCGCGCCGCCAGCGGTTCATAATCGGGTTGCAGTTCATCAAACAGATCGGCCATTAGTCAGTAGACTCCGAGCTATTTTCAATAATCAGATCGGTCCCTTTCGGCGGCGTAAAAGTGAATGTACTCTCTGAATAGTCTGGATTAAGCTTTTGATTTTGAAATAGTATCGAGGTGCGCTGCCCTAAGGAATCTTCCATCTGCAACTCTTTAATTAAGCCATCGGCAAACAGTAACCGAATCCGTGTAAACAACTCTGCCTCTTTTAACGGCAACAACTCAAACAGCTGACTATCGACTGTTTCCCGCAATAAGCGAATCTCATATTGAGACTTTAATTGCTCGATTTGACCATTGAGTATCAAGGCGGGAACCGCAGAATCATTTTTTGAAACCTTACGTTCGGTGGCTTGCTCAAGATCGGGATCATAGATCCATAGCAACTCGCCATCGCTGATCAGGGTTTGTGGGAACGGCTCTGTCGCGATCCACCTGAAACGATTCGGCTTGGCCAATAACAGCGTCCCCTGTGAGCTTTCCATCCGTCGCGAATCATCACGCCCCGAGACCTGATCGAAGTCAGCGCTGAAACTATCAAATTTGGCCAGCAGGCGATGCAACTGATCGCCTGCCTCTGCTTGAATATCAGCCAATGCCGAAACGCTTAGCGAGCACCCCAGTAGGGCAACCGCCGCTATCTTTTTAAAATTCATTATCAATCCTTAGGCGGTGGGGGTGCCAGCACTTCACGGGCACCGTTATGACTAGCGGTAGAAACAACCCCGGCAGCCTCCATCGATTCAATCATCCGGGCAGCCCGGTTATAACCAATTTTGAGTTTACGCTGCACTGAAGAGATCGATGCTTTACGGGTTTGCGTAACAAACGCAACGGCTTCGTCATACAACGCATCCTGCTCATCATCACTCTCGGCAAAAGCGCCTGAGCCTCCTTCTACTACCTCAGACAGATCGGATATCAAATATTCCGGTGCGCCGAGCTTCTTCCAGGCTTCCACCACACGGTGAACCTCATCATCGCTGACAAAAGCACCATGCACACGATTTGGTAAACTACTGCCGGCGGGCAGATAGAGCATATCACCATTACCGAGCAAGTGTTCTGCGCCACTCTGATCTAGCACGGTACGGGAATCGATCTTAGAAGAGACCTGAAAGCCGATACGGGTCGGAATGTTGGCCTTAATCAAACCGGTAATAACATCGACCGAGGGACGCTGAGTTGCAAGCACAAGGTGGATACCTGCAGCCCGTGCTTTCTGCGCGATTCGCGCGATCAACTCTTCAACTTTCTTACCAACGACCATGATCATATCGGCAAACTCATCGATACAGACCACGATATAGGGCAATGTTTCTAGGTAAGGTGCTGGCGCATCGGCGGGCAATCCCATCTCTTCGGGGTTCCACAGCGGGTCGAGTAATGGCTCGCCTTTATTACGTGCCGCTTTCACTTTATCGTTATAGCCAGCGATATTCCGCACACCCATTTTTGACATCAGCTTATAGCGCCGCTCCATTTCTGCAACACACCAGCGCAGCCCACCCGCCGCCTCTTTCATATCGGTGATAACGGGTGCCAGCAGATGCGGAACGCCCTCATAGACCGATAATTCAAGCATTTTAGGATCGACTAGCATTAACCTAACTTCATCGGGAGTCGCTTTAAATAGCAGACTGAGAAGCATCGCGTTAACACCGACCGATTTACCCGAGCCGGTGGTACCCGCGACCAGTAAATGCGGCATTTTCGCCAAATTAGCGACGACCGGGTTACCGGCAATATCATTACCCAGCCCCAGTGTGAGCTTCGACGAGGCTTCTTTATAAGGCTTGGAATTGAGCACTTCACTGAGGCGCACCATCTGTCGCTCTTCATTGGGTATTTCAATACCGATCACCGATTTACCGGCAATCACTTCGACCACTCGGACACTCATCACCGCCATGGAGCGCGCCAAGTCTCTCGCTAAGTTAGTGATCCGACTGGCTTTAACACCAGGTGCGGGCTGCATCTCGAAGCGCGTAATAACGGGGCCGGGATTGACTTCGACCACCTCGGCAACGATACCGAAGTCTTTCAGTTTACGTTCCAGTAAGCGGGACATATCTTCAAGCTGCTCATCACTGTAACAGTGCCCTTGCTTCAATTCAGGTGCATCGAGCAGCTCCAATGAAGGGATACGTCGGCGAGGTTCGCGTCGCTGAGCTGTCTGAGAAAGGTGATCCAGCCCTAGCTCACTATCTTTCATCGGGATATGCGTTTCTGATAACGGCACAACTTTGACGCTTTTACGATCAAGCGTAGGCTCTTGCGAAGGTGCGTATTCGCCAGTCGAGTTAGATTCAAGCGGGGCAGCTGACGCGGCAGTAGCCGGTGATCGCGGTGCGGCGGCTACGTTCTCTGCAACAGGCGTCTGCGGCGTTAATGCTCGCTCAGTGACTAACGGAATCGCTTGCTGAGCTTCATGTATGCGAGTCTCTCCTTTGGCATCATAATGCCCCTCGTCTGCGGGGCTGAAAGGCTCGGCCGGCACTTGATGAGCCGACATAGGCTGCGTATAAAGATCATCTGCGGCTGCCTGTAATGGTTGATCAAATACCGGATCTTTGCGTCTCTGCGACGTATTCACCGAGGGCTGACGTGGATCAGCCTGCCAAGTATCCGTTGCGCTATGACGCACCGCCGCTCGAAGCTGTTGACGTTTTTCTTGATCGGCGGCGGCATAAGGGTCTGATGCTGTTTGATCTGCTGACACACGCGGCGCTTTAGGCGAGCTTATTTTAGACATCAGCCGATGAGCCGAGGCAAACAAGGCTTGACCTAACCGTTCTAACAGCTGAGACCATGAAAGTTCGAACATAAGCGTCATACCGAACAACAGCGCGGTTGCCAGCACAATAGAGCTGCCGATCAAGCTAAACAGTGAGACGGCGACATCTGATAAGGCTTGCCCCACCAATCCACCCATACTGAAAGGTAACTGCCCCTCCGTATTGGATAGATGAGTCGCCGCAAAGGTCGCTAAACACAGCAACACTAAAATCGCCCCGGTAAAACGCAACATCACAAAGGGAAGCCCATCGAGCAATGAAACCCGTCGCCGCAGCATAAAGCGGATCGCCGGCAGCAACAGCATTAACGGGATCAGCCACGAAGCGATACCAAACACCGAGAGCGCCAGATCGGCCAGCCAAGCGCCTACCTGACCGGTAAAATTGCGGGCCAGTGGCTGATAGCCTAGATGAGACCAACCCGGATCGCGATGATCATAGCCAAACAGTGCGAGCTGCAAAAACAGTGCAAAACCGATCACCAGGATGAGCCCGCCCTCTTTGGCAATCCGCCCGAGCAGATCAGAAAAAGACGCAACTCTGGCGTCTTTGACACGCTTGCCGACATTCTCATTGGTGCGCGTGTCCTGGCTGTTCATTTGGCTTCTATCTGTTTGGCTGCGATGAGACAAGAAATATACCCTTCCAACTTTCCATAAAATGGCCTGAAAAATAACATATTTAGGCCCTACTCCCCAGACACAAAATGCTCTTTTAGTCGCTTTATTCAGCATACGCACTCAGACTGAGCAGGAACTGAACAATTTGTCGCTGATTGCCTGCGGTTTATCAAAGCACTTAACCGCTCTAGCGAATAAAAACAGGCATACGACCCTAAGCCGATAACAAATTCAACCTGAATCGCTGTTTTGTCCGCTCTACGAAACGGGCATAATAGACCGCAAGATAAGGCTTCAATAGTAGCCCTCAATACCATGCGTGAACAGACAACGGATTATCCATGAGCGAAATACAACATCATAAACTGATTATTCTGGGCTCTGGCCCAGCCGGATACACCGCTGCAGTATATGCAGCCCGCGCTAATCTTAACCCTATTGTTATTACCGGAATGCAGGCCGGCGGTCAATTGACCACGACCACCGATGTTGATAACTGGCCGGGGGATGTCGAGGGCGTGCAAGGCCCTGAACTGATGCAACGGATGCAGGCGCATGCGGAACGCTTTGATACTCAAGTGATCTTTGATCACATCAGTACAACTGATCTTCAGAATCGCCCTTTTCGTCTTCAGGGTGATATGGCCGAATACACCTGCGATGCCCTGATTATCTGCACAGGCGCCTCCGCTCAATATATCGGTCTCCCCTCCGAAGAAGCCTTTATGGGTAAAGGTGTAAGTGCCTGCGCTACCTGCGATGGTTTTTTCTATCGCGGCCAAAAAGTTGCCGTTATCGGTGGTGGTAATACCGCCGTAGAAGAGGCTCTGTATTTATCCAATATTGCGGCAGAGGTCACCCTCATCCATCGCCGCGATTCGCTGCGTTGTGAAAAGATCTTACAAGACAAACTCTTTGAACGTGCCGAAAACGGTAATATTAACTTGATTTGGAACCATCAACTAGATGAAGTCCTCGGCGATGCGATGGGCGTCACCGGCCTGCGAATCAAAAGCACCGAAGATGACGCCACGCAGGAGCTTGAGCTACAAGGCGTCTTTATTGCAATTGGCCACAAACCCAATACCGAGATTTTTGGCGATCAGCTTGAGATGGAAAACGGTTACTTGAAAATTCAGACCGGCAGCCACGGTAATGCCACACAAACCTCTGTTGAAGGTGTCTTTGCCGCCGGTGATGTCGCCGATCATATCTACCGTCAAGCGATCACCTCAGCAGGCTTTGGCTGCATGGCCGCACTGGATGCCGAACGCTATCTGGATGATCAAGCATAAATGCTGCCTTGGTTAGCCCCTAATAGCATTGAGTTTCCGCCCATCAGTGATGCGCTGAATGATCCCGACGGCCTACTCTGTGCCGGCGGAGACCTTAGCGCAACTCGACTAATGGCGGCCTACCGTCAAGGTATATTCCCTTGGTTTAACCCAGGGGAGCCGATTCTATGGTGGTCACCGGATCCTCGCTGCACTCTGGTACCGAGCCAGGTTCATCTCTCTAAAAGCCTGCGCAAGGCGATCCGTAAGAGCACCTTTGAGATTAGCTTTGATCAGGCCTTTAGTGAGGTCATTAAAGCCTGTGCAGCCCCGCGCAGCTATAGTGATGAGACGTGGATCAGTACGCCGATGCAGAACGCTTATATCGATCTGCATCGGCGCGGCGTCGCCCATTCAGTTGAGCTATGGCAAAATGGTGAATTGACCGGCGGCCTTTACGGTATCGCTATGGGGCGGCTATTTTTTGGCGAATCGATGTTTAGTCGTGCCACCAACAGCTCAAAAATTGCATTTGCCTATTTCGCCAAACAATTACAAAAATGGGGCTATGCTTTAATAGACTGTCAGGTTGAAAATAGCCATCTGACCAGCTTAGGCGCTTGCTGCATTCCTCGCGTTGAGTTTCAGCAGTACCTCGAGCAAAATCGAGATGCAACACTCAGCCATACATGGCAGTTTGATATTGATAAACAGGACGTGGTGAGTACTCAGTGAGCAATCTTAAAACTCTGCATTTCTATGCAACCCCTGAGCATGAGTGTAGCTACCTTGAAGGTGTCGAAGCAAAGACGCTGTTTGTTGACCCTCAAGAGGAGATCAACTTTGATGCCTATAGTCAGCTATCGGACTTAGGCTTTCGCCGTAGCGGTAAGCATATTTACCGCCCCTATTGCAGTAACTGTCAGGCATGCATCTCGGTGCGCGTTAATAGCCATGAATTCAAGCCCAGCAAAAGTCAAAAGCGCATTATTAATAAAAACAAAGACCTTCGGGTTGTGACCGTCCCGCCTCAGTTTACCGACGAGTATTACGCCCTGTATGAACGCTATATCAATACCCGACATAGTGATGGCGATATGTTCCCCCCCTCTGCGGATCAGTTCAGTGCTTTCCTCATTGAGGGCGGGCAAAAAGGCTGCTTTTACGAGTTTCGAGACCCCTCTGACAAGCTAGTTGCACTCGCGGTTACCGACTTTTTGGTTCAAGGTTTGTCGGCGATCTATACTTTTTTTGAGCCAACGGAAGCTTCCCGCAGCTTAGGTAGTTATGCGATTCTCTGGCAGCTCAAGGAAACCAAGCGATTAGAATTAGACTATCTTTATCTCGGCTATTGGATACGTGAGTGTCAAAAAATGTCCTACAAAATAGCCTATAGCCCGCTAGAAATGCTACTTAACGGACAGTGGATCGTGGTTGATTAAGCCCTCTAGCCGTCAACATTATTGCTCGGTTAGACCTCGTCAACTCGATGATCGCCTCGCCAACAGCGATGCTTCACAGACAACATAACCCGTTGGTAGGCAAAAATAGGGATAATTTATCCCCCTCTGGACATATAACTTTATTAATTCCAGTAAATGTCTTTGATATAAATGACAAAATAAGGCAAAATACTGCGCTGCAAAATGTAGTATTGCAAATAATCAACTTAGGTAGGTACTTAATGTCTAAAGAAGACAGCTTTGAAATGGAAGGCGTTGTGACCGACACACTGCCTAACACAATGTTCCGGGTTGAACTGGAAAACGGTCATGTTGTTACCGCGCATATCTCTGGCAAGATGCGCAAAAATTATATCCGTATTCTGACCGGTGATAAGGTTAAGGTTGAGCTGACGCCTTACGACCTGACGAAAGGCCGTATCACTTACCGAGCTCGGTAAGAACGCATAAAATAAAAAAAGCGACCCAAGGGTCGCTTTTTTTATTTCTCTTAGCGAGTGCCGACTACACCGTCACCCCCGCATGAATTTCAATATCATTATCAGCATTCACTGTGATATCGACTTCACCACCTTCGTCCGCTAAATCACCAAACAAAATCATCTCGGCGAGCGGCTTCTTAAGCTTCTCTTGAATCAAACGCTTCATCGGCCGCGCTCCCATGGTGGCATCATAGCCATTTTCAGCAAACCATTGACGCGCCGCATCATCGATATGCAACACCACACTTTTATCATCCAGTTGCGCTTGCAGCTCGGTTAAGAATTTATCCACCACGCCGGTAATAACTTCTGGCGACAAGGCTTTAAATTGAATGATACCGTCTAGGCGATTACGAAACTCTGGCGTAAACAGCTTTTTAATCGCCTCCATACCATCGGTGGTATGATCTTGATGACTAAAACCGATAGACGCACGCGTCATCTGCTCGATACCCGCATTCGTGGTCATCACCAAAATAACATTACGGAAATCCGCTTTTCGACCATTGTTATCGGTCAACGTGCCGTTATCCATGACTTGCAACAAAAGATTAAAGACTTCAGGGTGAGCCTTCTCAATCTCATCTAGCAGCAAGACCGCATGCGGCGCTTTGGTAACCGCTTCCGTTAGCAAGCCGCCCTGATCATAGCCAACATAACCCGGAGGCGCACCAATAAGCCGTGAGACCGTGTGACGCTCCATATACTCAGACATATCGAAGCGAATCAGTTCAATGCCCATGATGCGCGCTAACTGACTCGTCACTTCCGTTTTACCCACCCCCGTCGGGCCGGCAAATAGGAAAGAACCTACAGGCTTATTCGGCTCATTCAACCCGGCACGGGATAATTTGATGGCCGCCGACAACGTGTTAATCGCTTCATCTTGTCCTAACACCACCATTTTAAGGTTACTGTCGAGTTTCTTCAGTTGCTCCTTATCCGATACAGAAACGCTTTTAGCCGGGATTCTGGCGATCTTGGCGACGATCACTTCAACCTCAGTCACATCGATCACCGCATGCCGCTCCGCTACTGGCAACAACTGCTGATAAGCGCCCGCTTCATCGATAACATCGATGGCTTTATCGGGCATATGCTTATCGTTGATGTAGCGATCGGCCATCTCCGCCGCTGCCCGCAAAGCCTCATCGGTATAGCTAACATGATGATGCTCTTCAAAACGGCTTTTTAGACCCTGCAGAATTCGATAGGTATCCTCAACGGAAGGCTCCAACACATCGACCTTTTGGAAACGTCGTGCCAGTGCTCGATCTTTTTCGAAAATACCTCGAAATTCTTGAAAGGTTGTCGAGCCGATACAGCGCAATTGACCCGAACTCAATAACGGTTTCAACAGATTCGATGCATCCATTGAGCCGCCTGACGCAGCGCCAGCACCAATAATGGTGTGGATTTCATCGATAAACAGAATAGCATGCTCCTGCTCCTTGATCTCATTGAGCAATCCCTTGAGCCGCTTCTCAAAGTCACCTCGATATTTAGTGCCCGCGAGAAGCGCACCCAGATCAAGCGAATAAACGATACTATTAGCGATCACATCCGGTACCGAACCCTCAACGATCAGCTTTGCCAGCCCTTCAGCAATGGCCGTTTTACCCACGCCAGCCTCACCCACCAACAAAGGGTTGTTTTTGCGCCGACGGGACAGTATTTGCACCACTCGCTCGACTTCGGAAGCGCGACCCACGAGAGGATCGATACGCCCTGACAAGGCCTGCTCATTCAGGTTAACAGAAAAGTTCGCGAGCGGACTCTTCTCTTTATCAGCTGAGGTATCACCTTCAAGCAGCCCCTCTTCACTCGGACGACTCTCATCCTCCTCAACCCGAGAAATACCATGAGAGATATAGTTAACGACATCGATACGCTCAACGCCCTGCTGATTTAATACATAAACCGCATGACTTTCCTGCTCACTAAAGATCGCGACCAGCACATTAGCGCCGTTGACTTCGGCGCGCCCCGATGATTGCACATGAAAAACAGCCCGCTGCAATACTCGCTGAAACCCAAGGGTGGGCTGAGTCTCCACATCCGCTATATCATCGGGTAGACGCGGAGTTGTATCATCAATAAAGGTACTCAGCAAATCCCTCATTTTATTGAGATCCACCGCGCAAGCATCCAAAATAGCGCGCGCCTCAGAGTTATCAAGCAACGCCAGCAATAGATGCTCAACCGTCATAAACTCGTGTCGCTTCGCGCGCGCACTCTTAAAGGCAACGCTCAGCGTATCTTCCAATTCTTTATTTAACATAGCTTGCGCTCCGCTACACTTTTTCGACTTCACACAGAAGAGGGTGTTGATTCTCTCTGGCACATTGATTTACCTGATTAGCTTTCGTTTCAGCTACATCACGGGTAAACACACCACATACTCCCTTACCCTTAGTATGGACCGCTAACATCACTTGTGTCGCTTTTTCCTGATTCATACCAAAAAAACCCATCAAAACCTGAATAACGAAATCCATTGGAGTATAGTCGTCATTCAGCAATACCACTCGATACATCGATGGCCTTTTTAACTCAGGTTTCGCCGTTTCAGTAACAACGCCCGTGTCTCCATGATCACTAAAGTCATCTGAGTCATCTGAAAGTTTTATATCACAAACCTCATGCCACATATCATATCTCTAAAAGAATAGTCAATTATTTATATCCCATTTTGGGGAAAGCTTATCAGGTAGGCTCTTCAGCCTAATGCTATACTGTATACGCAGGAGTTAAGAGTATGTGCAGTATCGGATGTCCCTGCATTTTAACAAGGGCAAACCCTTGCGCTTTCTAACATTGTAGCAAGAGAGTTTGTTGTGGTAACAGGCCTAACGGTAATTTGGGTCTTGGTAATTTGGATATTGGGGGGACGCCAATGCATACAGGGAAAGTCAAATGGTTCAATAACGCTAAAGGTTTTGGCTTTATTGTTGCACCGAATTTTGATGAAGATTTATTCGCTCATTATTCTGTTATTCAGTCAGAGGGTTACAAAAGTCTCAAAGCAGGACAAGAGGTTAGGTTTGATACAACTCCCGGACCAAAAGGGATTCATGCGGTTAATATCAGATTGACTGTCACAGAGCCTGAAGCAGAGGAGGTAAACTAATCTAATAGCCCGACCCTCTCAACCTCAGAGTTGAGAGATCACAGCCATTCAGCTGTAGCCACTCAAGTCAAAAGAAAGGCAGCCAGTGCTGCCTTTCTTTGTGACTATCCAGATAAGCTTTAAGGCTGCATCAACAAGCCTGAAACAGCCTCTTCTCTTGCACCACATAAAACCTTTTACATATGCTTAATAATCGCCTGACCGAACTGAGAACAGCTTAGCAATTGGGCACCGGTCATCAATCGCTCAAAATCGTAGGTCACTGTTTTTGCCGCGATAGCCCCCTCGACACCACGGATAATCAGATCTGCCGCTTCTATCCATCCCATATGTCGCAACATCATTTCAGCAGAGAGAATAATCGATCCGGGATTCACTTTATCCTTACCCGCATACTTAGGCGCTGTGCCATGCGTTGCCTCAAAAATAGCCACGTTATCGGATAGATTGGCGCCTGGCGCAATACCGATTCCCCCCACCTCCGCCGCTAATGCATCGGAAAGATAGTCACCATTGAGATTCAACGTAGCGACCACGTCATACTCGGCAGGGCGGAGTAAGATTTGCTGCAACATCGCATCGGCAATCACGTCCTTTACCACGATCGACTTACCATTATTGGGATTGATAAAACTCATCCAAGGCCCACCATTGAGCAATTGAGCACCGAACTCATCTTTGGCTATGGCGTAGCCCCACTCTTTGAACGCCCCCTCCGTATATTTCATGATATTGCCTTTATGAACCAACGTCAGCGATTCACGATCATTATCAACAGCATACTGAAGCGCTCGTCGTATCAAGCGTTTACTCCCCTGCTCTGATACTGGCTTAATACCGATGCCACACTGCGTATCAAAACGGATATTTTGAACCCCCATCTCCTCTTTAAGAAAGCGGATCACCTTATCCGCCTCTGAGCTTCCCGCTTGCCATTCTATACCGGCATATATGTCTTCAGAGTTCTCACGATAGATCACCATATCCACATCAGCCGGACAATTAATAGGGCTCGGCACTCCAGTAAACCAACGTACCGGCCGCTGACAAACATACAGATCCAGCTCCTGACGTAGCGCGACATTCAATGAACGGATACCGCCCCCCACAGGTGTAGTCAACGGCCCTTTAATACCGACAGAAAATTCCTTAAAGGCCGTCAGCGTCTCCTCTGGCAACCAAGTATCCTGATCATAGACAGTGGTCGCCTTTTCACCGGCATACACTTCCATCCAAGCGATTTTTCGCGCACCAGCATAAGCCTTACTGACCGCAGCATCGACAACGGATTGCATAACCGGAGAGACATCAACGCCAATACCATCTCCTTCGATATAAGGAATAACCGGATGATCAGGCACCGTCAGCGAGCTATCATCATTGACGATAATTCGCTCGCCTTCAGGAACGGTAACGTTTATATATGCCATAATTTGCTCCTTGTTATCTGAAAATCTGCACTTGCAGACACAGTATAGACGCTGATAATCTGCCTGCCCGTACCGCCCTACGACTCTGCCGGAAAGCCCAATGTCAGAAATAATGCTGTTTAACAAACCTTTTCATGTACTCACTCAGTTCACCGATAGCGAGGGTCGTGCAACCCTAAGCGACTATATAAAACGTAAAGGTGTTTATGCGGCGGGACGCCTAGATTTCGATTCTGAAGGCTTATTGATTTTGACCGATAAC
Source organism: Amphritea sp. 1_MG-2023 (assembly GCF_030547545.1). Lineage (GTDB taxonomy): Bacteria > Pseudomonadota > Gammaproteobacteria > Pseudomonadales > Balneatricaceae > Amphritea. The sequence continues at coordinate 8,726 of NZ_JAUOQE010000049.1, read as the reverse complement.
GGTCAGTTACAACATCAACTCGCTAACCCTCAGTTCAAACTTGAGAAAACCTATTGGGCACAGGTTGAAGGCGACATTGATGAGGCGGGACTAAAACGTCTACGTGAAGGCGTGAAACTCAAAGATGGTATGACGCGACCAGCCAAAGCACGCAAAATACCCGCGCCACGCATCTGGCCTCGCACCCCGCCGATACGGGAACGCAAAAACCAACCGACTTGCTGGATTGAACTCAAAATTAGCGAAGGCAAGAATCGACAGGTAAGAAGAATGACCGCGGCGGTCGGCTTTCCGACACTCAGACTAATACGTGCCGCCATCGGTCATTGGTCACTAGAACAACTACAGCCCGGAGAATACCGCACCGAGCAGGTTGAGCTGCCTACTGCTGCGCGTCGTTCAGGCAGCGGACAACCGGCCTCAGCCAAGCGACGCCCACCACGTCGTAAAGCGCATGGCCGACAACGTTAAAAACTCACCAGCGGTCAGCAGCATCTAGGTCTGATTGTTTCGCTTCAACCCAGTTCTCGCCTGCCGTGGTGATCTCTTTCTTCCAAAATGGCGCGTCCCGTTTCAGGTAATCCATGATGAACTGAGCGGCTTGAAAGGCGGCTAATCGATGCGCGCTAGCCACGCCGACAAACACAATATTATCGTTAAGCGTTAACTCCCCGACTCGATGCACCACCACCACATTGCCCAACGACCAACGCTGACGCGCCTGCTCAATAATGCGCGCTAAGGCTTTTTCGGTCATGCCAGGATAGTGCTCCAGATACATCGCCTGTAGCACCGGGCCGCTCGCAAGCTCCCGCACAACCCCCGTAAAGGTGACAATCGCGCCATTACTGAGATCTTGCGCTCTCACCTGCTCAGATAAATCGGCAATAGAAAAATCTTCACTCTGAATAGAAACAATATCTTTAAACAAACGTCACTCCAAAATACAGCCAAAAGCGGTGAAAAATGATAAAGTTGCCCATCAGAGCCTTGAGTCAATAAGCTGCAGACAGTTAATACCCTGAGGCAATCATCAGTCCTTAATATACGGGATGACAAATGCGTTGGACACCCCATGCCACTGTGGCAACCATTATTGAGCAAAACGGTAAATTCCTCTGCGTAGAAGAACAATCGGTGTCACGGGGTCAACTAGTGATTAATCAGCCAGCGGGGCATATCGAAGCTTATGAAAGTTTTATCGATGCCGCTAGCCGAGAAACCTTGGAAGAAACCGGTTGGTGCGTCACGCCAACGGCGTTAGTCGGCATTTACGTTTACACCGCGCCCTCTAACGGCATCACCTATCATCGCTACTGTTTTACGGCCAACGCCGATAGCCACGATCCGACACGCCCACTGGATACCGGTATTGAGCGAGCATTGTGGCTCAGTCGTGATGAGCTGGCTGCCGAACAGCATCGACTCCGCAGCCCAATGGTTTTACGTTGTATCGATGATTACCTTGCCGGTACGCGTTTTCCATTGTCGTTGATCGTAGAACCCGATCATCTCTGAAGCATTGAAATCGGCGATTCTGATCGCATATACACTAAATCATTCTTGAAGGTCATACACAGCTCTTATGTCAGTTCTTATGTCAGATGAAGTTAACCCCGCTGCTATCAAAGTCATTGTCGGCATGTCCGGCGGTGTCGATTCCTCCGTTTCCGCCCTACTGCTGCAACAACAGGGGTATCAGGTAGAAGGCCTGTTTATGAAAAACTGGGATGAAGACGACGGCACCGATTATTGCACCGCTATGGATGACCTAGCCGATGCTCAGGCGGTCAGCGACAAGTTAAATATCAAATTACACACCGCTAACTTTGCTGCCGAATATTGGGATAATGTGTTTGAGCACTTTCTTGAAGAATATAAAGCGGGTCGCACCCCCAATCCAGATATTCTCTGCAACCGAGAAATTAAATTTAAAGCCTTTCTCGAATACGCGAAGATGTTGGGGACCGATAAAATCGCCACGGGACACTATGTCCGCCGCGGCGAGGCAAACGGCAAAGCCACGCTATTGAAAGGTTTAGATAACAACAAAGATCAGAGCTATTTTTTACATCAAGTCGGAGCCGAAGAGCTAGCACAAACCCTGTTTCCCGTGGGTGAGCTAGAAAAACCGGAAGTCCGGCGCTTGGCTGAGCAACATGATCTGATTACTCACAACAAAAAAGACAGCACCGGTATCTGCTTTATCGGTGAGCGTCGCTTTAGCGATTTTCTTAAGCAATATCTGCCGGCTCAACCCGGTAAAATAGAAACCCCTGACGGCGATATCATTGGTGAACATCAGGGACTGATGTATCACACCATTGGTCAGCGTCAGGGACTGGGTATCGGTGGTTTGAAAAACTACCCAGAAGAACCCTGGTTTGTTGCCGCCAAAGACCTGCAGCGAAATGTCTTAATTGCGGTGCAAGGTCAGCAGCATGAACTGCTATTCAGTCATTGGCTAACCGTGAGTGATATTTTCTGGATTAGCGGTGAGAAACCCACCCTGCCGTTCAGCTGTCGTGCTAAGGTAAGATATCGTCAGTCTGATCAGGGCTGCACGCTGTTTGCCGATGGTGACGGTTATCGTATTGAGTTTGAGCAACCGCAGCGCGCCGTCACGCCGGGTCAATCCGTTGTTATTTACACTGATGAAGTTTGCTTAGGTGGCGGAGTGATAGAAACCACTGGAAAGCGCAAGGAGATCGAATAGCCCTATGTCCAAAGCAGAAGATCAACAAGCTATTGCGTTGGCCGGCTTGTTTCAGGCCGCCAGCCTAGTCGAACAGATCGCCACCCGCGGGATGGTGCCACAAAACAGTTTTGAAACATCACTGTCCAGCCTATTTGTCACCAATCCCGACTCGACAGAAGAGATTTTTGGCGGAGCACACGATCTACCGGCTAACCTTAGTTTGGGATTTCGTGGGCTTAATGAGCTGCTCGATAAAAGTAAAGCCGAACAGAATCAAGATATCATTCGCTATGGTTTGAGTATTATCCACTTAGAGCGCAAGCTGAATAAACGCCCCGATCTACTGCAAAGCATTGGCGAACAGATCGATCGAATCACTCAGCAGGCACGCTACTTTGCCGAAGAAGGCAGCGATTTAAAAGATAATCCCGCCGCTTTCACTCACCCAACCGTGATAGCCAATCTTGCGAGTCTCTATCAGGATACCCTCAGTACATTCAGCTTCCGTATTCAGGTAACCGGTGAGCCGCGTCATTTACAAAATGCTGAAAATGCGGCGAAAATACGCGCCTTATTATTGGCCGGTGTGCGGGCGGCGATGTTATGGCGTCAAGTAGGCGGTAAACGTTGGCATCTGCTGTTTTTTAAATCTCGCTTACGACCATCCGTTAAGCAGATCACTGGCCGTGGCTAAGACTCACGGTAAATAAATGGCCGCTAGGTTTTCCCTACGGCCCTAATTTCGCTATAATTCGCGCTCTAAATTTAACCCAGTCAGGTATTTACTCGATATGGATCTTACGTCTCTTTCTGCGATCTCTCCCATTGATGGTCGTTACGGCAGCAAAACTGCGGACCTGCGCCCAGTCTTCAGCGAATTCGGCCTGATTCGCGCCCGTGTAACGGTTGAAGTTCGTTGGTTGCAGAAGCTTGCCGCACACCCTCAAATTACAGAAGTGCCGCCACTTAGCGCCGCTGCAACTGCCGTTCTTGATGCTTTGGTTGATAACTTTAGTGAAGCACAAGCTAACCGTGTCAAAGAGATTGAGCGCACCACCAATCACGATGTAAAAGCAGTCGAATACCTGATCAAAGAACACATCGCCGATAATGCCGAACTGGCAGCGGTCAGCGAATTCGTTCACTTTGCCTGTACCTCTGAGGATATCAATAACCTCTCCCACGGCCTGATGCTCAAGCAGGGGCAAGACATTATGCTGCCAATCATGCAGCAGGTCACCGATGAGATTGCCGCGCTAGGCCGTGCTTATGCCAGTCAGCCAATGCTCTCACGCACCCATGGACAAACAGCGTCACCCACCACGGTTGGTAAAGAGATGGCTAATGTTGCTTACCGCTTGCAACGTCAACTCGATCAACTGAAAAAAGTTGAACTGCTGGGTAAAATCAACGGTGCCGTAGGTAACTATAATGCTCACCTCTCGGCCTATGCTGATATCGATTGGGCTGAAAACGCTGAAGCATTTGTCGACAGCCTCGGTTTGAGCTTCAATCCATACACGACACAGATTGAGCCACACGACTACATCGCCGAATTGTTTGATGCCGTATGTCGCTTTAACACCATTATCATCGATTTTGATCGTGATATTTGGGGTTATATCTCACAGGGTTACTTCAAACAAAAAACCATTGCTGGCGAAGTCGGCTCTTCTACAATGCCGCATAAAGTTAACCCAATTGACTTCGAAAACTCTGAAGGCAACTTAGGTATCGCGAATGCGGTTATGCAGCACCTTGCCGCTAAACTGCCGATTTCGCGTTGGCAGCGAGATCTAACCGATTCCACAGTACTGCGTAATATGGGCGTGGGTTTCGGTTACAGCCTGATCGCTTACCAATCGAGCCTCAAAGGCATCAGCAAACTAGAGCTAAATTCAGCCCGCCTGGATGCCGATCTTGAAAACAGCTGGGAAGTCTTGGCCGAACCGATTCAAACAGTGATGCGTCGCTATGGTATCGAAGAGCCGTATGAAAAGCTGAAAGCGTTGACGCGCGGTCAGGACATGAACAAAGCGACTATTTTAGCTTTTGTTGATACCCTCGATATGCCGCAAGCGGCTAAAGATGAGTTGAAGCAGTTGACGCCACATAGCTATATCGGTAACGCTATCGATCAGGCTAAAGCGATCTAACGCCTCTATGGGTGCTAAAAAAGCAGAGCTAGCGCTCTGCTTTTTTATTGCTCAAGGTTAATTGCTATTAGTCCATTACTTTATGATATTTACTTAACTGGCTGATTTATGGAAAAAATAACAGCAAAAGATGGCACCGAAATCCATTATCTCCGGTTAGGAAAAGGCAGCCCCATACTGTTTCTACACGGCTGGAGTGCCAGCGCCAAAGATTGGCTGCCCTTTGCTGCCGAACTTGCCGATGAACACGAAGTCATCTGCTGGGATGCTCGCGGCCATGGTGCTCACCCTTTAAAGCCGGGCACCCGCACCGATGTACAGAGCATGGCGGCAGACCTACAACAACTTATCGAACATCATGACTTGAAGAATATCATGCTGATTGGGCACTCGATGGGGGCGCTGACCCTGTGGCAATATATGCGTGATTTTGGCTGCGATCGACTAGCGCGTATTGGTATTATTGATCAATCCCCGAAACTGCTAACCGATGCTCAGTGGTCGAATGGGATCTATGGACATTTTGATCATCAGGCCAATCAACAACTCATTAACCTGCTGCGTCAGGATTTTGCCGAAGGCCTGTTGCAGTTGGTCGCTAACGGTTACAACCGTCAATCCTATGAAAATTACCAGCGTAACTCTCGCGGCTTTCAACAGATGCGTGAGCAACTGCAAAAATTAGATAGCGAGCCTCTCGTGCAGTGCTGGGAAAGTTTAACCGCTGCCGACTATCGTGATGTACTGCCACATATTAATGTGCCTGCCCTGCTGATCTATGGCGATGAGAGTCAATTCTATGCGCCGTCGGTGGCTGAGTATGTCAGTCAGCAGATTCCCGAGACGGTATTACATCGCTATGAAAACGCCGATCACTCACCGCAACTGTGGCATCGAGAGCGTTTCATCTGGGATATAAAGCAGTTTATCCGTCAGCAACCGCTTAAACAGATTGGATCAGCCGCAAATCTGACCTGAAACACTAACCGTCAGCCGCTAACCTCTTAAGATGATGCATCTGACACGAATAACGAAGATTTTATGCTCAACAATATACGTATCGTACTGATTAACACCTTTCACCCAGGCAATATTGGTGCCGCTGCTAGGGCGATGAAAAATATGGGCCTCAGCCAACTGTATCTGGTGGAGCCGCGCATCTACCCGGATGCTGAAGCCGATGCGCGTGCGGCGGGGGCGAAGGACCTGCTTGACAGTGCGATCGTTGTTGATAGCCTCGATGCGGCGATTGCCGATTGCCAACTGGTGATTGGCACTAGCGCCCGCAACCGTACTTTCGATCTCCCTATTTTTGATGCCCATGATTGCGCCCGCAAAGTTGTCGGTGAAGCGCAACAAGGCAACGTGGCGATTATTTTCGGTCGAGAAACTATGGGCTTGCACAATTCAGAGTTACAAAAATGTAACTACCATGTCTATATTCCTGCCAACCCTGAATACCCAGTACTCAATGTCTCTGCGGCGATTCAGTTGGTGTGTTATGAGATCTGGCAAGCTCACCTGAAGCAGGATTTCATTCCGCAACAAGCGCCCTACCCCCTCACCGAAGATATGGAACGTTTCTATACCCATCTGGAAAGTGCGCTACACAAAACCCGCTTTATCATTCCGCAGCATCAAGGCAAAGTGCTGGATAAATTGCGTCGTTTCTTTAACCGCTCACGGCCAGAACGCACCGAGTTAAATATGCTGCGCGGCATTCTCTCGTCCATCGACGAAACCGTGACACGACTCTCCGCGCCCCAGAACACGACCGATAAGCAACAGGATAAAGGATCAGATCAATGAGCGATTCACCGTTTGGCGATATCTCCATCGAAGAATTTCTGCGAGATTACTGGCAGAAAAAACCATTATTGGTGCGCAATGCCTTTACTGATTTAGATGCCCCAGTCGGTGCCGATGAGTTAGCGGGCTTATCACTCGAAGAGGATGTTGAGTCACGCTTAGTCATTCAAAGCCCCGACAGCGATCATTGGGAAATCAAACACGGGCCCTTTGATGATGCGACTTTTGCGGCTCTGCCCGACAGCCACTGGACATTGCTGGTACAGGCGGTCGATCACTGGGTGCCCGAGGCGAGCGATATTGTAGAGCAATTTCGCTTCATTCCTAACTGGCGCTACGATGACCTAATGGTCAGTTTTGCCAGCCAAGGCGGCGGGGTTGGGCCTCATTACGATAACTATGATGTCTTTTTGATCCAAACTCAGGGACAGCGGCGTTGGGAGGTCGGCGGCTTTTTCGATCAAAATTCACCGCGCCGCCCCAATACACCGGTGATGATCATGACCGATTGGCAACCCGAGTATAACTGGGTGCTAGAACCGGGTGATATGCTCTATATTCCACCTCAAGTAGGCCATAATGGCATTGGCGCATCCGATGATTGCATGACCTATTCCGTCGGCTTTAGAGCGCCTTCTCATGCTGAAATCATGCGTAACTTTACTGATTTTATCGGTGAAACGTTAACATCGGAATCACGCTACACTGACCCTGATCTCAGTTTGCAGGACAACCCTGGTGAGATCCGTGCCGAAGCGCTAGAAAAAATCCGCACCATCTTTACTGATTATCTACAGGATGATGCGCGCTTAGGCGAATGGCTGGGCAAGTTTGTCACTGAGCCTAAATACCCGGAGCTTGATCAGGCGCCAGCGCAACCCGCCAGTATTGATGAGATCAGAACGGCCCTACACAGCGGCGATCTTTGCTTTATTCGTAATGAAGGCAGTCGCTTCTCTTACAGTGTCATCGACGACAATCAAGTACAGCTCTATGCCGATGGTAACTGCTTTAAGGTGTCAGGTAGTGGCTGCACCCTAGCGACCAGCCTCTGTCAAACGCCAACCATTGTTATCAGTCAAGGCGAGTGGAGTGACCCTCAACTGCAACTACTCGCCGATTTATATAACCAAGGCTCCCTATACACGGAATAACCTTAAGCTCTAATGTTAAGCGTCTACAGGCCTAAGGAAGGTGCGAATAAGTCAATTACACCTCTGGCTGACAGAGAAGCTGGAGATCAAGGCAGCCGTTACAGGCATACTGGTTGTACGTCGAAAAATGTTAACGCTGAGATCCTGCTTCTCTGAAAGCCCCGAAGGGCGGATATTAGAATGGTCACCTACTTTGTCAGCCCGCTTGAAAAGGTGCAGACATTTCGCTGCACTGGCTGTCGCGTATCTGGCCACTCTAATGCCCGCAGAGAACATAACGGACTTATTTGCGCCTTCCCTAAATAGTTAACGCAGGAAAAGTGGCATCACGGACTCTTTTCCTGTGTTAATAGCGAGTTACTCCCTCCCTCTCAGCGATTAGCTGCGTTTACCCCCCTTGATAACGCTGCTGTAGTGAACTCATGCTTATACTTAATTGTTATAAACAATAACACTCCTTATAATCAAAAGTGATTGTAAAAGCTTACATTTAACCCCTGTACCAAAGTCGCTAGACTTTAGACTATAGCCTCTCAACCCCTTGTATTATCAGCCTTTGCTGCGTTGCAGTAAGATGATCTTCATGTAGTTTAACTACAGCTCGCACTAGGACAACGATGTAGTAAAGCTACAGCTTTGCTGCTGCGCACAAAAACCCTTTGACCGGTCTCATCAAAGACAGCATTATGAGTTCTCCCTGAGGCGCCAGCCACTTCGACAATTTGCTGGCGTAAGATGTAAACCGCTTTATCCCAGAATACATCAATAGAAATGTCTGGATAGAGCGCTACCAACATAAGGATTAACCATGTCTAGTCTGAATAACGATATCGAAACCGTTGCAGCCCTTAAAGAGACCTACGGCTCTGCTTGGAACGCTATCAACCCTGAATACGCTGCCCGTATGCG
>NZ_JAUOQE010000048.1 GCF_030547545.1 Amphritea sp. 1_MG-2023 | reverse complement strand
AGGGTGTGAAGTCAAAGGATTGTTGATGGCATGAGCGTGTTTATGTGGTCGACGTAGCATGCCCTTTGGGCACCTCACGCCGATTGTTCGCTTGATCGGGTTTTTTTCGTTTTACGGCCTTAAAAGCCGTGGTCCGCAGTCTGAAAAAGCGTAGCGCGAACCCCCTTTTATTTGATGTTGACGTGGTTGTGCGGGGGGGCGAACCCCGAACCTCATGCGAGCGGTGAGCGAAGGAGCTGTCTAGCAGCTGCACTGCATTCGGCTAAACTGATATAATGGTTGTGCCTGTCTCCAGGCGGTTTATTCGCCCTGCTCTAGTCTATTTAGGAACTTACCGTGTATGTCTGAAACAACCCTCTATAGTTTGATTGTGATAAATCTGTTAATCGTTATCGGGCTTATCGCTTATATCGTGCGTTTGTTGAAACAGCAGCAACAAAAACGGGTTGAAAATGAACTTAAGATACAGGGGATAGCGGCGGATGTGAGTAAGCATCGCCTACATTTGATTGAGAGTTTACAGGTGATTAGCCGTGCCATACTCAATGAGGAAATACCGTTAACGGAGGCGAGTATTCGCTGTAAGGTTTTGTTAGATAATTTGGATCCGCAATTAGCTCAGTCTGAAGCGTATATCGTGTTTAACGAGGTGTTCGAACAGAGTAAACATATCCCTCGTTTAGAGGCTTGGAAAGCATTAAAAGGTCCTGAAAAATTAGAATTTATTGCGCACATGGAAACGCTAGAGTCTGATTATAATGATCGGCTTGTTAATGCGGCTAAGTGTTTATTGGCTCAGGATTTCAATCGTTATCATTGAGGTGGCAATGGAGTTCGTGGTTGTTTTTCTGGTGAGTCTATTTGTATTAATGTTACTGGTTGTCGGGCTGCTTTTTGGCCGTGCACCCACGTATCGGCCCGAGCGAGAGTATGTTTTAGGTTTACTGCGCGGGGTTGAAGATCGATCTACAACTGAACAGGCTTGGAGCCTGTTCATTCACACGCCGATTACTCACGATGCTGACTTGGAAGCCTTTCGCCTGCGCTGCTATCAATTTGATCAGGGAGAGGTTCCTGGTGTTCAAGCTCGGGGAGGGTTACATGGCTATCTCTACGATATTAAAGGACGTAGTCATATTAAAGCGCTGGCCATTGAACTTGACGACTTTATTCGTCATGCGCCATTGTCAGTTGATTTTTAATCGAGGTATTGTTGGTGTGCAATTAAGCGTTTTAAGCGCCACAGTGCCTGCCAGATGCGTCGCATATCACCGGTTTTCGCCTCTTCGTTGAGTTCTATACTGCAGCTTTCCAATCCGGGAAGCTCGCACAAGCCTGCCAGACCAATTAGCTGATGGCTGTGATCACGTATACAATTAATATCCCGTCGGCTAAATGCTTGTTGTATGTTATTGGCTTGACTGATGAGTTCTTCATGCAAGTCTTCTTTATTGAATGGATTGTCTGTCTGATGACTCTGTTCTGTCGGACGCTGTGTTTTTGTTAGTGACTGAATGGTTTTAGCTATTTTCGGTTCACACAGGTTGGTTAGTATTCTAATTAATTCTCCATCATGGATGGGCTTGTATTCTATGCGACTGACGCCGGCTTGATGGAGCGCTTGTTCCTCGCTAACGATAACATCCGCGGTGAGTGCGATAATGGGCAGGAAGGGTGAGTTTTTACGAATGGCCTTAGTGGCTTCTATACCGTCCATAACGGGCATATGTACATCCATGATAACAATATCGGGATGCCTCTGTTGTACCGCTTTGACGGCTTGTTCTCCATTACTGACTTCAATAACGGTGGCGCCAGCGGACTCGACCATTTTCTTCAATAGCAATCGGTTAAAATCATTATCTTCGGCGATCACGGCGGTGATATTTGTTAGCGGCTGTAATGCAACATGGGAAGCCCTCGAACTGTTGCTGTTGATGGATGGGTGTTGCAGCCACTTGCTCAATATATCCCGATGTAACGGTTTACTGTTAATGGTTAATCGAGGGAGATCGCCTAGATAGGCGAATTCATCAAGGCTGCCCACGAGAGCAGGCATTAGCAGTAGTATATTGCCTTTGAATGAGGCGAAAATTTCAGCTATTTTTTGTTTTTGTTGATGCGCTATATCCGGATTGGCGCTAAGCCCAAAAATCAGCGAGGTTTTTTCTTGTTGTACGTTAGATAAGGTTTTTTCCAACCCTTGAATCGTTGCACAGGTTTGTATTTTGGCAACCAGTGGGCGGGTAATATTGCGTAGCGCTTTCAGACTTTCAGGGTGGCGGTCAAAAATAATGACCTCCTTTTCGCTCGCTATTAATGTGGTTTGTTGTTGGGCCTGCTGAGTACCAACGACAAAACTGCAGCATATCTGAGTGCCTCGAGTCACTTCACTTGAGAGCTCTATGCTGCCTTGCATTAACTTAACTAGCTTTTCAACAATCACGAGTCCTAAACCGCTACCGCCGAAGCGACGTGTGATGGAGGAGTCCGCCTGAACAAATGCATGGAAGAGTAGTTCTTGTTGTTCTGCTGTAATACCAATGCCCGTATCTTTTACGCATAGCTGCATTCTTTTGCTAAAGGGAGTTTCCTCGATAACTTGAAGAAAGACCAGTATTTGACCTGCGTCGGTAAATTTTATGGCATTGCTAATAAGGTTTGTCGCTATCTGACGAAGCCTAGTTGGATCGCCAGAGACATTCGCATAGGCGGCGTCATCCACTTGATACGATAATTCTAAGCCTTTCGCGGCAGCGCTTTGTGACTGCATTTCGAGGGCTTCGAATATCACTTGTTCAGGGTTGAATGATATTTTTTCTAGCTTGATGGCATCTGCTTGGAGTTTCGCGAAATCGAGAATGTCATCGATAATTGATAATAGCATTGTCGACGTTTGGTTAATAATTCGGCAGTGTTCTTGCTGCTCAAAACTAAGATCCGTGTGTCTCAGCATATTGGTAAAGCCGAGTATGGATGTCAGTGGGGTGCGGAGTTCATGGCTCATGCGAGCGAGAAAGTTATCCTTGGCCATATTGGCTTGATCCGCATGTTTTCTTGCTCGTTGTAATTCTGCATTTTGTTGTTTCAAGTCATGCATGGTTCTGCGTAATTGTGCGGTCGCTTGCGCTACCTGGCTTTCAAGGATCTGCTTTGAACTTTGAACCTGCTGAGCTAACAGGTTGATGCCTTTTTCCAATGAACCGAGTTCAGCATACGATGTCGTATCGACTCGGGCGTCAAGCTGCCCCTCCTCTAGTTTCTTAACCAACGAGGTTAAATTAATGATTGGTTTCGTCAACGTTTGTGCAAAGCGTGCAGCAACGACAAAGGTGCAAATCAGGCCGCCCAGTAGAATCAGTAGACTGTTGGTGACGATATTATTTTCACGTTGATGCATGGGGGCTGTCGAGATGGCGACGCTAACCCAGCCTAACAGTTCCCGTTCTGTTTGAGGGACGTTAGTTTCGGGAGAGTCGCCGATAATAATACCCTGTGTCGTTACGGGTGTGGTAAACAGCCATACATGATCGTTTAATTGATGATTAGGCTGAAGTTTTAGGTCCAGCTGCAGGGAGAAGTCATTAGAACGATAGAGTATGTGTTTCTCGGCATTAATAAAAATGACATCGGCAACATCAGCCTCTTGTATCGGCCCTTGACTAAGCGCGCTGAGTTGATGAGTTAAGCCTGATACTAAACCGAATTCCGAGGCTTGGGCTAGTAATCGCGACATCGTCTCACCGCGTTCAATTAGGTTTAACTTGTTATCGTCAACACGAGTTGAAACAAAGTAGCCCGCGAGTATTAGCGTCATAACCACTAATGGCAAAAGCGTGATAAGTAACACTTGTTGTCGTATACCGTATCGGCTGTGTTTGGTTTCTATCATTGTGGTTCGCCCTCCACCATTATCTGCTGGAGTACTTGTGCTGTTTGTATTGAAAGCCCTAGCTGCCTTGCAACCCGTGGATTGGTAATGATAGTAAAGTATGGGCTATAAGACGGAGGTGGGAGAGTGCCTTGGATAATTTTATGAAGTTGCTTAGCGGTATAGCGGCCAATATCTTCTGGGGTGGTAATGCAGGCGGCAACGGCACCCGCTTGGACATAATTCTGAGTAAAGGCCAGTAACGGTACCCGGTTTCTAAGAGACATATATAACAACCATTTAGCGGTTGTTCTATTTAGCGTGCTTTGATCGGGTATTACCATAAAAAGGTCTGACTTTTTTATGATCGGCAGAATCCTTTGAATAGGATTACTTTCAAGTGTTAGCGTCTGATAGTTAAGGCTTAAGTCCATTTCGATAGCGATTCGTTGCAACTCTGGCAGCTGGTATTCAGAGTCGGGGCCGAGGCTGAATCCCAATCTTTTTAGGTCGGGTTTTATCTGCTTCGCAAGTCGTAACTGACGCTCTAAAGGCTGATCTAGATAAATCGCGGTGGTGCGAATGTGTCGCTGAGTTAAGCTTGCTGCATATTGTTTTGATAGGCTGTGAAAGCGTTGGCTGGGAATAAAAGTGCTAACGATGACGCTATCCTGTGCCGCGAACTGCATAGCCTGTTCCGTTGCCTTGCTGCCGACGGCGATAACGAGAGGGTAAGCGGTGAACTGATGGGCATTATCAGCTAAATCTTCGGGGTATGACGTCTCGATACTCATCGTCGGTCCCTGATCAATGATTGCCTCAGCAACGCTATGGTATACCGGATTATCAGCGCTGAGCAGCAGTAGTGCGTCAGACGCTTTGACGTTATTACAGATGAGTAGCAATGCTATCAGCCAATAAAGTGGCTGATAGTAACGTTTTACTGTAGTGACTACTTCCCCTGTAGCTTTTAACATCTTCCGTTTAGGCAGCGACTTTAAAAGCTTAATTGAGCTTGTAGATAGGTTCGTTGTTCAAACATGTTTTCAGGATAAAACTCTGAATAGGGATTATCTAGTAAGTTTTGCACAATTAGTGCAATTTTAAGTTTATTTTGCGGTGAGACTTTGAATGTCTTCGCTATTTTTAGATCGGTTCGATGATAAGGCTTATTATGTGGATCTGAGTTTTTGCGTGCCGCTTCAATCCAGGCGACAGAGCTGAGAAAATAGTGACTGACGCTGACTTGTAGATCGTTTGGCAAGGTGATGCTGGCCAGCAACGAGGCTGTATGTTCAGGGTTGCGAGTGTCGAGATCATCGTACCAGTAGCCGTTATCTCTGTTATCTAAGATACGATAGCCGCTGCTCTGTATGTAACCATAATTGACAACCACTAAGGGCTTGTACCCACTATTGCGTTGGTATTTGTACTGTACTTCGAAGCCTTTGTTTTGCCACTCAGATAGGTTGGAGTAGGAGATGGTTTTGCCATTATCGCCTGCCTGTCGGGTTTCAGTAATAGCATCATCGATCTCTTCATAAAATAAGCGGACATCTAAATTACTATTATATTTAGGCCATGTTACCAGCAGGCCAAGGTCAACAGAGTCTAATCTCTCTGGTTTCAAATTAGGGTTGGGCTCAAAGAGGTGATCCAGTATGGGACCATACAGGTCTATCAGGTTGCCTATTGGTAAGTCAAAGGATGGGATATGAATCTTGGTATTATAATTGGGCTCTATGAGTGACGGCATCCGGTAGGCGCGATTCGCTGCAGAGCGCAGCATCACGCTATCATTCAACTGATAATTAGCGGCGATGCGGGGCGATATACGTGTTGAATTGTTGCCGCCATGCTCGAGAGAGGCGCCTAGGTTGAAGGTCCAGTTGGTCAGTTGGGTGTTTTCCCAGTTTGAGAAAAGCCGACTGCTTTGTTCGGTTACCCAGTTATTGGTATCAAACAGTTGAAAATTTTTCGCCGCTGCATGACGGAACTCGATACCGCTTAAGAGTTGATCGTAGGGTGATGGAACCCATTTATAGTTGAGTTCTATCTGGTGCGTCTCGATCTTACCGATTTCCGCTGTGATTTTAAATGGATTAGCGCTCAAGAATGCCTGAGCGAGTGCATCTCTATCGGTGGTATAACCGATACTCTGAAGTTGACTGTCAATAATATCGGCTATCTCATCGCTGAGTTCTGATCTCATCTCATCGACGGGCATGGTTGCCGCATCATAATCACTCATGCTATGTGAGTAGCGAACGATCAGTTCATTTTGATTATCCAGCAGACGCTTCCACTCTAAGTTTTGAAAGAATGATTCAAACTCACGCCGCCGTGGGTTGGGTAGGTTGGCGATATCACCAACGGATGAATAGCCGGCATTAACGCCTAGATTGATGGTAAAGGTATCTAATAGCGTGGGTGAGATTGAGGTATTGAAGTTGAGGTATCGATTAAAGTAAGGATCGTAATTGCCACTGTTGAAGCGATTACCCTCGTTGCCGGTAATACCGGCAGAAACACTGTAATAACCGAGATCATGGGTTGCACTGAAGCGGCTATAAACGGTCTTGTTATCAAACTCACCTTGTTGGTATTTAACCATGTTTTCCCGCGGATTAAGGCCTGACAGGGTGATAATATTGATGGCACCTAAGAAGGCATTGTTCCCCTGAGTGACGGTATTAGAACCACGCACCACTTCAATGCGTTCTATATCATCAATACTGATGGGTAGACTTTCCCAGATTACCGCCGAAAAGAGGGGAGTGTAGACCGACCGCCCATCGATCATGACCTCCATCCGCGATGGAAACTTATCACTCATGCCATGATAGGACACCGCTGATGCATTGGTGGCAATATGGTAAGACTGCATACCGGGCACGAGTCGGAAGAGTTCTGAGATCGTCGTGGCGCTGGACGCTTCTATCATCCGCCGATCAATGAGGGTAATGGATGCCGGTGCTTTATTGAGTGTTTGCGGTAATCGTGTTGCCGAAAAGGTGACTGGAAGATCGGCAAGGTAATCGAGTTCTGACAATACATCGAGCTCGGTGCCGAAAGCCGGAATAGGGCTTATCAGCGTCGTGACAAAGCTGCTGACTATCGTTCTACGCAAATTTAATAGCATGGCCGTGGTTTTACCTATGAGTAGATTGGATAAAATCCGTGTACCAACCTATATAACGATAATCCCTTTAGTTATGACATGTGATAAAGCAACGCAGAGCTTGTTTATCCATAGTATATTCCGAATTTAGAGTTGTATGTCTGTCCTGTCAATAAAACATCCGGAATAAATCAGGGAGAGTAATAACCTCAAATATACCGGATATCAATAGGTTGGTCGATTCACATTTAGATTGAAGCTTTATTTTTTGCGCGCTTTTAAAATAACGAACTTTTTATTACTCGCAACGGTGACGCAGTGACCGAAGAGTTTTTTGAGCTTGATATGGTAATTCAGGTGTCGATTACCGATGACCCATAATTCACCGCCTTGTTTGAGCATGGTTTTAGATTCTGTGAACATCTGCCACGCGATAAAATCACCGATCGCATTTTGCTGATGAAACGGGGGATTGTTAAGAATCAGGTCGTAGCTGTTGGCGGTCATACCGTTGAGGCAGTCGGTGACTTGGTAGCTAGCGTTGCGGTGAGGGAATGCGGTTTCGAAGTTTGCTTTTGCCGACGCGACGGCCATAAATGATTCATCAACAAAGCTGATGCTTGCGTTGGGGTTACCGGCGGCAGCCATAAGGCCGACAATGCCGTTGCCGCAGCCGAGATCTACAATCTGTTGATAGCGCTCATCAGCGGGCAAATGTTCGAGCAGAAAGCGAGTACCGATATCGAGTCTTTCGCGAGAGAAAACATTGGCATGATTGAGTATTTGATAGTCGGTGTTTTCTAGCCGGTACGATTTTGGATAACTATTTTTAGGGCAGCAACCTGTTGCATCGAGGGTGCTAAAAATCAGGCGGGCTTTTTTGCGCGCCAAAGAGGTGGTGGTGGGGCCAATAATCGATTCAAACAGTTGTAAGGTAGATGTGTGGATACCTTTGACCATGCCTGCTGCGATAATCTTGGTTTGCTCATCGATATAGGGCTTTAGGCGGTGTAACTGATCTTCTAGCTGTGCCAGGCTTTTGGTTATTTTCAGTATTACGACGTCATAGGGTTGGCTTGGCGTGCCATAATCCATGAGTGAGTTTTTGAAAACAATGGCTTCAGGATCTTGCTGATTAAGCTTAAGATTATGACGCATCCCTTGGTAAGCAATAAATGAGTCACTCACGGATACGGTTTGATAATCACTCAGTGCACAAGCCAGCGCGCCGAAGCTATCGTTGAGTATCAGAAGTCGGCTGCTAGCACTCAGTTGTTGCTCTTCATGTAGATGATTGAGCAGGTACTCATCGGCAGCATCCCAAGCGCGAAGCGTCTCTTGCTGACGCACTGGGTAGCGAGATAGTGTAAAGGTGCCCTGAGGGACGGCAAGGGTTTCCATCGTAATCCTGTCTATTGATCGATCGGGTATCGGCTGATGATTATAAGGAATTAATGACGTGTAGCGAGAAAAACTCCCGCCCCTATCATGATTCCACCGGCGGATTGATTCAGGCGTTTAATTGCTTGAGGCGATTGTAAGCGTTTACTCGCCCAGTGTGCAAAGTAGGCGATGAGCATTAAACCCAGCATCAGCGCGATCAGTGTTAGGCCAGCGGCCAGAACAATGTCGTTACCGGTAAGGCTTGTTAGATCCATGAAGGTGGGGAGAAAGGCGATATAAAAGAGAATAACTTTGGGGTTGGATACGGAGATCAAAAAGCCCTGTATAAATTCCTCAGATGAACGCTTTGCGATAGCGGTTGAGACCTCAGTAGAGGGCTTACTAAGACAGAGTTTTAATCCTAGCCAGATAAGATAAGCCGCACCGCCCCAGCGTATCAGTGTGAATAAGGCACCCCAGTGTTCAGCTATTGTGGCGAGGCCTAAACAGGCGAGTGTGAGGTAGATAATATCGCTGACGACCATACCCAAGGCCAACATCAGACAGCGCCGACTCCCTTCGACCATGGCTTTTGCCAAAATGGCAAAGACGCCCGGGCCGGGGGTAATACCAAAAATAAAAATAGCTATAAAAAAGGTGCAGGCACTTTCGAAAGACATCATCGTATCGCATGGAAATGAACTAGATAGATAGTTTACCTGCTGCGCTAATGAGAGGCTATATGGTTAACTTTTTAAGCGTGCCTAGCGTCTACGTCGAGGCTGATCGAATGCCTTACATTGCCTTACCGCGGTGTTTAAAGGATACGAGGGGCGGCGCTCATTTGTTGCATGGCTAACGCTGGCTTGACGTTATAGTGATGAAATAAACTGCATTTTCTAGGGTTATTGTGCGAAAATATGTGCCCCCAATTTTGACTAATGGCTGCAGGAATGAAAATGTTTAGAGTGCTAGTGCGTGGATTATTGCTGATGTTGCTGACGGGCGCGGTAAATGCTGCCCCCGTGTTTGTTTTTACGGCTATCCCCGATCAGGATGAAACTCAGTTGAAACAGCGGTTTCAGAAGGTAGCGGATTATCTGCAGGAAACGTTACAAACGGAAGTACGCTTTGTGCCGGTTAAATCTTATGCGGCAACCATTACGGCGTTCAGAAATAATCAGGTACAGCTCGCTTGGTTTGGTGGTTTATCGGGTGTAAAAGCACGCGAATTGGTGCCGGGCTCTATTGCATTGGCTCAGGGTATCGAAGATCCAGAGTTTAAATCGTTCTTTATTGCCAATAGCGCTACCGGGCTGAGTGCCGCCGAGCATCTGCCAGCATCGGTACGCGATCTGACATTTACCTTTGGTTCAAAGGGGTCGACATCTGGACGACTGATGCCAGAGTATTATCTCCGTGAACAGTTTGGCGAAAGCCCTGATGATCTATTTAGCCGCGTCGGTTATAGCGGTAATCATTCTCGTACGATTGCGTTGGTTGAATCCGGTGCATATCAGCTAGGGGCGTTGAATTACAAAGTATGGGAAGCCGCGGTGGCCGACGGTAAGGTCGATACCTCTAAAGTACAGGTCATCTGGGAAACGCCGAGCTATCCTGATTATCAATGGACCCTACGCGGCGATATGGATGCGATCTATGGTGAGGGCTTTTCTGAGCGCGTTCAGCAAGCGTTATTGAACATGACCGACCCTGAGTTACTGAGTAGTTTCCCGCGTTCAGGCTTTATTCCTGCCTCTAATGATGATTTTGAACCTGTGCGGGTGGTTGCTAAGCAGGTTGGTTTACTGGATTAATAGGGCATGTCGGCACTCGCGATACATAGCGGCCCGCTTGGTTATGATGGTCAAACGGTTTTGCAGCCCGTCAGTTTGGATATTCAGGCGGGCGAGCAACTCATTCTTTTAGGTAAGAGCGGTTGTGGCAAATCGACGCTGCTCAATCATATCTATACTGAAAACCGTAAGGAATGTGCCCTAATTCCTCAGGGGTTAGGGCTGGTCGATCGATTGAGTGTCTTCCATAACATCTATATGGGACGTTTATCTCATTATGGCCTGCTGCATAATCTGCGTAATCTGGTTATGCCTGCCGCGGCGCGAGTCGACGAAATCTTGCCGTTACTCGAACGCTTGGGATTGAGTGATAAATGTTTCGCGACGGTTGCTGATCTATCTGGAGGGCAGCGGCAGCGAGTGGCCGTTGCACGAGCACTGTATCAGGGGGCGTCTGTGCTGTTAGCGGATGAACCGGTGTCTGCATTGGATGGCCCGGAAGCCGATCGAGTGATGTCGTTATTGAATCAACATTTTAACACTGCCGTTATTACCTTACATGATGTTGAACGGGCGTTGCGTTACGGTCAGCGTATTATTGCCATTCAGCATGGTGAAGTGGTGCTTGATGAGCCAGCGAAACGGCTTTCAGTGAATACCCTGAATGCGTTTTACTAACACCATGGATAGACCCGCCTATCGCTGGCCTCGGGGTGTGCGTATCGCGCTGTGGTTCTTATTGATTGCGCTGGCCTGCATACCGTTTACCGATCTGGAAATCTCCAGTTTAGATCCTTGGATCGATCTTTCTCGTTTGTTACGCGGGTTTATGGCCCCTCAGTTGATGCAACCTTCACTGGTTATTGAAGCGTTACTTGCAACGTTGGCGTTTGCGTTCGCCGGTGTTGGTTTGGCCGTTGTG
Organism: Amphritea sp. 1_MG-2023; assembly: GCF_030547545.1. GTDB lineage: Bacteria > Pseudomonadota > Gammaproteobacteria > Pseudomonadales > Balneatricaceae > Amphritea. Next base: position 12,430 of record NZ_JAUOQE010000048.1, on the reverse strand, counting down.
TGTGGTTTTGTGTTGGCCTTGGCGTTTAATAACCCCGTGATGCGTGGCTTTTGTGCGCTGCTACGCTCGATACATGAGTTATTTTGGGCGCTGATTTTTTTACAGTTTTTTGGTTTGCATCCATTAACCGGCTTATTGGCAATCGCCGTGCCTTACGCCGGTGTTTTTGCGCGGATGTTTGCCGAAATCCTTGATCAGGTGCCGAAACAGCCCGAACAGACGTTACCTGCCGACACGGGGTATTTGAGTGCGCTACTGTATACTCGGCTCCCCTTGGCTTGGCCGCATCTGGTAAGTTATACCTCTTATCGTCTTGAATGTGGTATTCGTAGCAGTGCGATCTTGGGCTTTGTTGGCTTGCCAACGCTGGGTTACTACCTTGAGTCTTCGTTTTCGCAAGGTTATTACCCTGAGGTTGCGGCTTTATTGATCCTGTTTTATCTCTTAGTGGCGAGTAAAAAACTCTGGCTGAGACGCTGGACTTTCCCGGTATTTATCGTCGGTTCGCCATTTTTTATGGGTGAAGGAATGCCGATTATCTGGGGAAATGTCTGGCGGTTTTTCTCTCAGGATATCGTGCCTGCGCCGCTGCGTGGTAGCGATGCTTCATGGCAGTCATTGATCGATTGGTTTACGCATATCCTGATAGATCAGGCGCTGCCCGGTGTCTGGAATACACTGATATTGTCTCAGGTGGCGTTGGCGGTGACCGGCCTCTTTGCCCTGAGTCTGTTTCCATTGATTAGCCGTCATTGTTTTAGTCCTGCTGGGCGGCTGCCGGGACATCTATTTTTGGTGATAGCTCGCTCAACACCAGAATATCTATTGGCCTATATTTTATTGCAGTTGTTAGGGCCTTCCATGTTACCGGCAGTGATTGCTTTGGCCATTCATAATGGTGCTTTGATCGGTTACCTAACGGGACGTCATAGTAACGAGATACAACTGAGACATGATGCCCCTCGCAGACGATTGGATCGTTATTGTTATGAACTACTGCCGCGTACTTATCCCGCTTTCTTATCGTTTATGCTGTATCGCTGGGAAGTCATCATGAGAGAGACCGCTATTCTGGGGGTTCTCGGTATACAAACGATTGGGTTCTTTGTTGATAGTGCGATTCAGGAAATTCGCTTTGATGTCGCTCTGTTATTGATTCTTATCGCCGCGATGATGAATATTTTTGTCGACCTGATCGCTCGTCGGGTGCAGCGGAGTTTTATTGGCTAAAGCCTCTGTTGTCATGCCGTTATTCAGCCTTCTCAGCTGGACGTTGGCCCCGAAGTCAACGTTGAGACACTGATGGTTTGCAGGCGATGCTCGAATGACGGAGCAATTTTCATCGCTTGATGTCAGCGGCTAAGCGGCTTAAATCAGCTCAAGGGTCCATCCTTCTCCCCTTTTCTCTCTTTTCTGCTGCGATTGTCATGGCCGTCAATGACCGTCGTTATGTCCCTCAGCGTTGTACAGTATTTCTGAGCTGATGATCGATGACAGGGGGTGGCTTGGTGCGGTGATTCATGTCATACGGTGCCGCCGTTCTATCTGTCGGTGGTGCTTATCGATAGGTGAGTAAGGTATAGTCGATGCCGAATGATTAGGTTGTACTTGTTGAAATTCAAACACCTGTATGAAATAGTGTGTTGTTGGTGTAGCCAAAAAGGAGTGGTTATGCGATTGATTAATCGCCTGTGTTGGGTGTGGCTTTGTCTGTTTGTGGTGCCGATGGCTGCTGCAGAGGAGCCTGTGGATAAGAGGTTTTTTTCTACTTCACCGGTCAAACATGCAGGTGAACGTTGGCGTATTGGCTACTTTGAGGGCGGTGAATATATCGACTATCAAAAAGTACTCATCGAAACAGTTAAAGGGCTGATGAAGCTGGGATGGATTGAAAAAGCGGATATTCCCACGCAAGAAGGCGAGCAGACGGAACAACTTTGGCAGTGGTTGCAGCAGGGGGTTCGTAGTGAATACATTGAATTTGTCGCGGATGCTCACTATTCGGCACACTGGGATGAAGAGGTATTGACGCGGACCACCGACAGTGTGCATCAGCGGCTTAATCAGCATGACCTAGATTTGATGATTGCGATGGGCACTTGGGCAGGAAAGGCATTATCTAATAATCAGCATCACACGCCGACGATGGTGCTGTCCAGTAGTGATCCATTGGCTGCCGGTATTATTAAAAGTGTAGAGGATTCAGGTTATGAGCATATACATGCTACGGTTGATCCGAGACGTTATGAACGTCAGGTGAGAATTTTTCACGATATTGTTAACTTTAAAAATTTAGGTGTGGCTTATGAAGACAGCGTTAACGGACGGAGTTATGCGGCGCTGAATATCATAGAACAGCTGAGTGCGGAGCGAAATTTTAATGTTATTCATTGCCACACCTTGAGTGATATCCGCGATATGTCGCAGGCTGAAGCGAGTGTTGAAAAATGTTTTCGTCAGCTAGCGCCACAAGTGGATGCGATGTATGTCACGGTTCAACGAGGCATTAATGAACGGAATATTGGGCGCTTGGTGAGCATCACCAATGAATACGAAGTGCCTACCTTTTCACAATCAGGCGCGGATGAGGTACGAAAAGGTTTTCTATTAAGCCTGTCGCAAGCGGGTTTTCGCTATGTCGGTGAGTTTCATGCGAAAACCTTCGCGAAAGTTTTCAATGGTGCTCGACCCAATCAGTTGACGCAATTTTTTGAAGAGCCGCCGCGCATGGCCGTGAACCTTAAAACGGCTGAAATAGTCAGTTTTAATCCACCGCTACTATTATTGGGTGCCGTCGATGAAGTGTATCGAGAGATTCCTGCTGAGTAATGTTGCGCACGTAATATTTTTAGTCAAGCTTCTAGACGGTTGAGTATTAACAGTAAAAGGTTAATGAATGAGTGGCTGCGTAGGTTGCGTCTAGCCTGAATATTCATTTTAACGACTATCGAGTCGTGTTTAATCGATAGGGGCCGTCTTGAGTACTGAGTATGTTGTCCAGTTTCAAATTCAAAATTATCGCCCTGATTGTGATAGTGTTGTTATGTTCAGCCGCCGGAGTGATGTATATCACTCAGAAGGGGGTGGGGCAGGCAATGCTCCTGGTTGAACAGAAGTCTGCACGCAATGTATTACAGCTGGCTGATCTAAATATCCGCGCAGGTTATAACCAACTCATTAGCCACAAAGTGGATCTTGTTAATGAGATAAAAGCCGATATGCAGCAGTTTGCTCAAATGGGGCAAACCGTTTTTGATCATTACAAGCGAGCTTCCGAGCAAGGTATCATCGATGAGGCGACGGCGAGGCGTTTAGCCAAACAGTGGCTGTTAGACGTTGATATCCTTAATGCTGATCTGATTATGTTGGCTCCCGATGGGGTTATTGTTGCGGCGACCGATGATCGATTAACGGCGACATCTATCGCCGGACTACGCGATGTGAAAGGTCGCGAGTTAAATCGAACGATGCGTTTTGATCAACTAACTGCTGCAGGTGATAGCAGTATTTTCTTCTGGGATAAACCTGGCCGTGCAGCGAATGATCGCTATATGGGGTACTTTCTACCATTAGAAAGTTGGGGTATGACGATGGCATTGATCGTCAACTTTGCCGAGGTCGAACAGGAAAGTCAGCAACAGATGAACGCTATTATTGATGAGCTGCGACTGACGTTTAATAAGCTTCAAGTGGCTCAAAGTGGTTACGCCATCTTGTTCGATGACGCACAAAACGTATTGATCGGTCCACCTGAAGAGTCTGGCGGAGGTGTCGCTTTAGATTGGCACAATCGCGATGTTTTACAGCAGATTATGGCGGCGCATGCGCGCGGTGAAAGTTCAATCCGCTATCAGAACCAAGACACCGCCCCAGTGCAGGTTTTCTTTAGTTTCTTCAAAGCGTTTAACTGGTACTCCGCGGTACTGGTGCCGGTGTCTGAAATTGCTGCCCCAGGTCGCGCCGTTGTGGCACAACAAAGTCTCATGATTGGATTGATTTTCTTAGCCAGTATCGGTGCTGCTTTTCTGCTTATATTTCGCCTATCCGCACCGCTCAATACTCTCGCCGCTTACGCCAAATCGCTACCCGATCAGGACTTTATTCGACCCGTCGAGCAAAGCCGAAAAATTGAACAGTTGGCACAGAATAAGTCAGATGAGATGGGGCGTTTAGCCGAATCATTTCTGTTTATGGAAAAGGCGATCAGACGCACTATTCAACAGGTTTACAAAGAGAAAGAAACGGCTATTAAGGCGAATCATGCCAAAAGTAAATTTTTGGCAACTATGAGTCATGAAATTCGTACGCCGATGAATGGCGTGCTTGGAATGACAGATTTGGTATTAGATACCGATCTCAGTCAAGAGCAGCGACGTTTTATCGAAATGATTCGTTACTCTGGCGAAGCACTACTGGATATTATCAATGACATTTTGGATTTCTCTAAGATTGAGGCGGGTAAGCTACAGCTAGATGATCAACCGCTGAACTTAGCGGAGTTGATTCAGACGCACGCATCTATTCTGCGTTTGCAGGCAGAGAAAAAAGGCTTGGCACTGACCTGTCATTTACCAGCGGAGCTCAATACGACGGTCTTGGGGGACAGCATTCGGCTAAGGCAGGTACTGACTAATCTGATCGGCAACGCCATTAAATTCACCTCTTCTGGAACAATTCAGGTATCCGCGCGGGTGCTTGATGAGCAGGATGACGCGATCTCATTCCAATTACGTATTGTCGATACGGGTGTCGGCATATCATTAGAGCATCAGCACCTTATTTTCGAATCGTTTGCTCAGGCCGATAGCTCAACCACCCGACATTTCGGTGGCACTGGACTGGGGCTGACAATCTCCCGTCAGTTAGTTGACATGATGCACGGAGAGATTAATTTTAATAGTGAGCCGGGTAATGGAACGACTTTTTGGTTTACGCTGACGCTAAAGAAAACAGAGGAAGCCCCTGTCGCTGATTTACCGGATATAAAGCCGCTGGCTGTTCAGGGCGTTATGACGGGGCGTATTTTACTCGTTGAGGATCATCCGGTTAACCAAGAATATGCTCGTCAGGCACTGAAGGGGCTGGGAGTGACGGTTGATCTTGCTGGAAACGGCGTTGAAGCTTTAAAAATGCTGCATGACGCTGATTATCAGTTGGTGTTAATGGATTGTCAGATGCCTGAGATGGATGGATATGAGGCGACACGGAAAATTCGTCAACGGGAAGCCGCCGAGGGGCTTGCCCATATTCCGGTGATTGCCTTAACGGCGAATGCAATGGCCGATGATCGTCAGCGCTGTTTGCAGGCGGGAATGGATGATTATCTCGCTAAACCCTTTAATCGACGACAGATCTATCAAATGCTTAAGCGCTGGCTACCTCAGCCCCGTATCACCGATGATGAGCGAGCGATAGATCGTTGTCATCCTGTGGATAACTCCGTCCCCATTGATGCTATCACGGTTGATAAACAGGTGATCTCGCAGTTGATCGAGATGGATGTTGATGGCGCTTTTCTGAATCAAATGATCGATGCCTACCTCGATAAAGCCACCGATGATCTGCAGCGCCTGCAGCGTGCCATAACGGCACACGATGCCGATGGGCTGAGAGTCGCTGCTCATGGGTTTAAATCCAGTAGCTATAACTTAGGCGCCATGACCTTAGCCGAGCACTGTAAAGCATTAGAGCTGGTGGGGCGTGACGGTGTCTTAACACAAGCGCCAAGCTGGATCCGCGAGATCGAAACCGAGTATCTAAAAGTAAAGCAGGTGTTGCTGACGATTAGACAAACCCAAGGAGTAGATAGCCGTGACTAATGATAACGTCTCAGTGCTGCGAGCGTTAGTTGTCGATGATGATCTGACGGCACGTTTATTAGCAAGCCATGCTTTAACGCAGGAGGGGTTTGAGGTTCTGTTGGCTGATAATGGTGTTACTGCGATTCAGATGTTCCAAGAGTTTCAACCGGATATCGTATTAATCGATGTGGCAATGCCGGGGCTAAGCGGTTTCGATGTCTGTCGTCAGTTACGTAATATGCCTTATGGTAAATTGGTGCCAATATTAATGGCGACTGGACAAGATGATATTGATTCTGTGCGGGATGCCTATGCTGCCGGAGCGACTGACTTTGTTTTTAAACCGTTTAACTGGCAGGTCTTGGGACATCGCCTCCATTATATGATTCGGGCGAGCAATACGAATGAACAGCTACGTCAACTACAAAAGAGTGAAGCCCGGCTTGGGAATGCTCAACGCATTGCGGGACTCGGTAACTGGGAATGGCACCTGAATACCGGTGAAATCTATTGGTCGGATCATTTTTATCACTTAGTGGGTGGTAACCGTGGAGTGATGCCAAGAGGAATTCGATCATTTCTACGCTGTGTGCCCGTGAATGAGTGGCCGCAGGTGCTGCATTGGTTTCGGGAACTGCTCAACTGCCGATGTTCTGGATTTAAGTCAGGCCTGAATCACAGTATTTGTTTGCCCGGACAACAGATGCACTGTATGCAGCATCAAGCAGAAGTATTTTGCGATGGGCGCGGACAGGCCATATTAATATCGGGAACGATGTTAGATGTTTCAGAGCTTAGGCAGGCTCAGGATCAGGTGCTTAAATTAGCGCGTTTTGACAGTTTGACTGGACTTGCCAATCGGAGTGTCTTTTATGATCGCGTGCAGTTAGGTATGGATCAGGCCGCACGTCATGGTCATCTGGGCGCGGTATTGTTTCTTGATCTTGATAATTTTAAGCGTATCAACGATACCTTCGGCCATGGGATGGGTGATCTGCTATTGAAACAAGTGGCCAGTCGCTTAGCTCAGAGTATTAGCCGTTCTGAGGCGCTGATGAGTAAGGCGCAAGCGGATGGACCGGCCGATAGCGAGGAGAACCCGCGTGAGCAAAATCGGTTACAGCCACTGGTCGCTCGATTTGGTGGCGATGAGTTCACGGTGCTACTGCCGGTGATCAATCAGGTGCGTGATGCGGAAAATGTAGCCCGCGACATTCTCGATACAATTGGGCGGACTGTTGATCTTGCGGGTCAGGAGGTCGTGATTACGCCCAGTATCGGTATCGCCGTATTCCCGCAGCATGGCGAGAGTGTGGATAGTTTGATGAAAAACGTCGATGCGGCGATGTATTATGTAAAGCATGCGGGAAAAAATGGCTACGAACTGTTTGTAAAGTCGATGAATGTGGTCGCGAAGCGGCGGCTGGCCTTAGAAAATGCATTGCATTATGCGATTGAGGGGGATGAACTATCACTCAATTATCAGCCGCAAGTGGATATCAATAGTGGCCGTATCGTCGGTGTTGAGGCGCTATTGCGCTGGCACAGTCAGCAACTGGGAATGGTCTCGCCGGTTGAGTTTATTTCAGTGGCTGAAGAGACTGGATTTATCTCGGCTATCGGCGAATGGGTGATGCGGGAAGCCTGTCGGCAAGCGAGGCAGTGGCAAGATCAGGGGCTGCCTCACATTCGCATTGCGGTTAACCTTTCGGTACGTCAGTTTGCCAAACAGCCGCTTGAAAAATTAGTCATGCAGGTGTTACAGGACACCGGTCTGCCGGTTAACTGTCTCGAACTTGAAATTACAGAAAACATGCTCATGGATGATGTTGAAGGGGCGGTTGAGACATTGCATCGCTTGAGCGCGTTGGGGGTGCAATTAGCGATTGATGACTTTGGCACGGGCTATTCCAGTCTGAGCTATCTTAAGCGCTTCCCGATTGATCGTTTAAAAATTGATCGTTCTTTTATTACTCATGTCACGACCGATTCTGATGATGCTGCCGTGACGCAGGCGATTATTGCCGTGGCCCATAATATGGGATTGAGCGTCACCGCCGAAGGTGTGGAAGACGCAACGCAATTGGCACTGTTGCAAGAATATGCCTGTGAAGAGGTGCAGGGTTATTTCTTTAGTCGCCCACTGATCGCTGAAGATTTAGAGGTATTACTGCAGCATAACAACGGCTATATGACGCTCCCCCCTGCAGCGTAAACCCGTTTGCATAACATCGCGACGTGCTGGGTTACGTGGTGGTTATACCTTAGCCGGTGAGCAATAGTCTTTATGAAGACTAGTGGCTAGCAGGCAGTGGCTGCGCGTCGGTCTGACGGCTTTATGACGCTTGGTTTCTTTCCGCTGTTGCTAGCGGAGGTGTTCTACTAAGTGATCCACTAACATTCTGACCTTTGAGGAGAGATGCCGGTTATGCGGGTAAAGTGCCCAGACGCCTTCGCCTGAGTGTTGATAATTTTGCAATAAGGGTAACAGTTGGCCACTGTCTAGGTAGGGCTCGACATAGTAATCGGGTAACTGCACGATACCGATACCTTTCAGAGCCGCATCCAGTAAAGCCTGACCACTGTTACAGTGGAGGTTGCCGCTCACTTTGATGGTACGTTCTTGTTTTTGTTCGTTAAAACGCCAGTACTCTAGGGTACCCAGTAAACAGTTATGGTGACTGAGTTCGCTGAGTACATGCGGCTCACCGTGCGTTGTTAGATATTCCGGAGACGCACACACATAGAGCTGCCGAGAGATTAACTGCCGAGCGATCATTGAAGAATCTTCCAACTTTCCCAGACGGATAGCCAGATCGAAGCCGGAGGCGACCAGATCAACCGTTTGATTGGTGAGGTGACAGATCACCTCTAATTCTGGATAAAGGCAAATAAAGTCATTAATCAGCGGTGCTATTTTCTGTTCGCCATAGGTCGCCGGCGCGGTAATTTTGAGTTTTCCGCGGGGAGTGTTTTGCAGGTTGGTGACGGCTCGTTCGGCTTCTTCTAATCCGTTTAATAGCTGTCGGCAATATTGATAGTAGGTTTCACCGGCTTCGGTAGCGGTCACTTTACGGGTGGTGCGATAAAAAAGTTTGGTACCTAACCGGTTTTCTAGGGCACTGATTTGACGGCTCACCTGAGCGGTGGAAATACCCAATTTTTTAGCGGCGGCAGTAAAACTGAATGTTTCTGTGACCGCAATGAGTTCAGAAACGCCTTCCCAACGGTTCATTGTTACATTCTCGTAAAGGTATATTGATAAAAAGCTAGATTATCTTGTTTTCATAAACAACTACAATGATTACTTACTGTCTTATGTTGGTTAAAACCCGAATCTGACATCAAACCCGTAAAGAGTTGAAGAATATGACCATGATTAAATCAAAAGCTGCTATTGCTTGGGGCCCAAATCAGCCTCTGTCTATCGAAGAGATCGATGTTATGCCGCCTCAGGCGGGTGAAGTGTTGGTGCGTATTGTGGCCACTGGTGTGTGTCATACCGATGCGTTTACCTTATCTGGCGAAGACCCTGAGGGTATTTTCCCAACGGTACTCGGCCATGAAGGCGGCGGTATTGTCGAGCAAGTTGGCGAAGGTGTTACCAGCGTTGCCGTGGGCGATCATGTGATTCCGTTGTACACCCCAGAGTGTGGCGAGTGTAAATTCTGCTTATCCGGTAAGACCAACCTGTGTCAGAAAATTCGTGAGACTCAGGGTAAAGGTCTGATGCCGGATGGCACAACGCGTTTTTATAAAGATGGTCAGCCTATCTATCACTATATGGGTTGTTCTACATTCTCTGAGTATACCGTGCTGCCGGAGATCTCACTGGCGAAAGTGAATAAAGAGGCACCACTAGAAGAGGTTTGCCTGTTGGGTTGTGGTGTCACTACCGGAATGGGTGCGGTGATGAATACCGCCAAGGTAGAAGAGGGCGCGACGGTTGCGATTTTCGGTATTGGTGGTATCGGCTTGTCTGCCATTATTGGGGCGACCATGGCGAAAGCTAGCCGCATCATCGCCATTGATATCAATGAATCTAAGTTTGATCTGGCGCGTAAGTTGGGTGCCACCGATTGCATCAATCCAAAAGATTATGACAAGCCTATTCAAGAAGTCATCGTTGAATTGACAGATGGCGGTGTTGATTACTCATTTGAGTGTATCGGTAATGTCAATGTGATGCGTTCCGCGTTGGAATGTTGTCATAAAGGCTGGGGTGAATCCGTCGTAATCGGTGTGGCCGGTGCGGGTCAAGAGATCTCTACCCGTCCGTTCCAGTTAGTGACTGGGCGAGTCTGGCGCGGTTCTGCATTCGGTGGAGTCAAGGGCCGCTCTGAACTACCAGAAATTGTTGAACGTTACCTGCAGGGTGAGTTTGCGCTGAATGACTTTATTACGCATACGATGGGTCTTGAGGATATTAATACTGCGTTCGATCTGATGCATGAAGGTAAGAGTATCCGTAGCGTTATTCACTACGATAAGTAAGCGTCGGCAACCAAGACTGTCGTTTTTGATAACGATAGTCTTGATGAACCGCGCGATTAAGCGCGTTGAGGATAGCATCTATGAGTTTAGAACTTGTAAGCCAGACGAAGAGCTTTGGTGGCTGGCATAAACAGTACAATCATGAGTCTGCGGTACTGGGTGTGAGTATGCGTTTTGCGATATTCCTACCGCCACAGGCGCAGTGTGGAGCAAAAGTACCCGTACTCTACTGGCTGTCTGGCCTGACCTGTAATGATGAAAATTTCATGCAGAAAGCGGGCGCACAGCGAGTGGCCGCCGAGCTGGGCATCGCGATTGTGGCACCGGATACCAGTCCCCGTGGCGATGATGTCGCTAACGATGACGGTTATGATCTAGGGCAAGGCGCGGGTTTCTATGTCAATGCGACACAGGCGCCTTGGAAAGCACATTACCGAATGTACGACTATATCGTCGATGAGCTGCCGCAATTGATTGAAGCGACGTTTCCCGTGTCTGAACAGCGAGCGATTGCCGGTCATTCAATGGGAGGGCATGGCGCGTTGATGATTAGCCTACGTAATCCCGATCGTTATACCTCGGTATCGGCCTTTAGCCCCATCAGTAATCCCGTCAGTTGCCCTTGGGGGCGCAAAGCCTTTAGCGCTTATTTAGGGGATGATGAGAGCAGTTGGCAGCAATACGACACCAGCGTACTGTTGCGTAATCAACCGCAACACTTGCCTATGCGCGTAGATCAGGGGCTGATGGATGATTTTCTGACGGAGCAACTACAGCCTGAAAAATTGTCTGCCGCGGCCGCAGCATCGGATTATCCACTGCAGCTTGAACTGCACGAAGGTTATGATCATAGTTACTATTTCATTGCCAGTTTCATTGAAGCGCAGTTGAGATTCCATCACGGTTATCTGACGGCAAAATAGACGCTTGATTGATTAACGTTACGATCTTTTCCGAGGGCCTATAGGCCCTCTTTTTTCGTGTGTATATTGCGCTGTTGGATACGTTTGTCAGCGGCTGAATCAAGGAATAAAACTGAGTAATGGCTCAAGCCATGAGCCGGCGCTGTGTTGATATTGATCAAACAGCAGTTTGGCGGACATGGTGAGCGTGACGATCACCACCAGTGGTCGTATTAATTTTGTGCCATGAGTGACGACTAACTGTGCCCCAATTTGCCCACCAAGCAGCTGTCCTGCTGCCATAATAAATCCCGCAAGCCAGATAATATTGCCACCGATAGCGAAGAAAATTAGCGCCGCGACATTGGAGGTAAAATTAAGAATCTTGGTATGTGCGGTTGCTCGCGCCATACTGAAACCGAGTAGGGAAACGAAGGCCAGCGCAAAGAACGTACCCGTACCTGGACCAAAAAAACCATCATAAAAACCGATAGCGGTGGTAAAGACAAAGGCAAATAGTCCATCGGTTATTTTACGCGTTTTCTCGGTATCACCGATCTGTTTGGACAGCATAAAATAGAGCGCGATGAGCATCAGCAACAGCGGCATAATCGAAGCGAGTAGATGAGTATCAAGCTGCTGCACCAGCACCGTCCCCGTGACGGCCCCGACAAAAGTACAGGCAATCATCAGCTTCATCTGTGTTAAGTCGATCAGTTTTTTGCGGATAAAGTATAACGACGCGGCAAAGGTGCCAAAGCTCCCCTGGAGTTTATTCGTTGCTAATGCTTCCACCGGGCTCATGCCCGATATCAGTAATACTGGTAGGGTAATCATCCCGCCGCCACCGGCGATTGCATCGATAATACCGGCGCCCAAACCGGTCAGGATGAATAATAAGATCAGTGCTGCATCCAGCTCCATAATGCTCTCCATCGGTTAATGTGCCGCACTTTAGCAGTTACCGAAGGCTTTAGCAGCGATATTTATTATAAAGCTGCAGTGCGCCGTCATCCCTATGATAGGGGCCGTTATTGATGATTTTTTTGCCGAATAGTCACGGCGAAGGGCAAGTACTTTTAGGGCTTGATTGAGCGAATAAAGGGTTCAGCCACGGCATAAGTCGGTCGCTTTTATGTTGCCCGAGTTTGGGAAGGTGCGAATAAGTCCGTTATATTCTCTGCGGACATTAGAATGGCCAGATGCGCGAAAGCCAGTGCAGCGAAATGTCTG
>NZ_JAUOQE010000047.1 GCF_030547545.1 Amphritea sp. 1_MG-2023 | reverse complement strand
TGTTTTACCGTGGTCAACGTGGCCGATTGTACCAACGTTAACGTGCGGTTTATTACGTTCAAATTGTTCTTTAGCCATTGCCATTTACCTTGAGTAAAGTAAGTGTGATTAACCACGTTGCCACATACAACAAAGGGCAGACATATCGCTATATCTACCCTATGCAAAAATAATGGAGCTCATGGGCGGATTTGAACCGCCGACCTCACCCTTACCAAGGGTGTGCTCTACCCCTGAGCCACATGAGCACATCAAACTGGAGCGGGTAGCGGGAATCGAACCCGCATCATCAGCTTGGAAGGCTGAGGTTCTACCATTGTACCATACCCGCCTAACAGCTATTGGTGGTGGGGGGTGGATTCGAACCACCGAAGCTCGCGCGTCAGATTTACAGTCTGATCCCTTTGGCCACTCGGGAACCCCACCCTACCAATACTTCACCGCCTTACTTAAATGGTGCCGGCACCAAGAGTCGAACTCGGGACCTACTGATTACAAGTCAGTTGCTCTACCAGCTGAGCTATACCGGCATCGGCTGTGAAGTGGCGCATATATTAATCACGCACCTCGGCGCTTGCAACCCCTTTACAGACTTTTTTTTCTATTTTCATGCTTGAATTAAGCAAATCGGCTACCTCTTTGATTTTATTGTCGGTTTCAAGCGCTCTATCGGCTGAAATCGACACTTCAAACAGCCGAGTTTGCTTAACCAGCTCGAATTCGATCGGCTGAGGCTGAATATCGATACTACGACTCACCCGCCTTAAGGCTGCTAGTGAATCATATCGACCCAGCACATAGGCTTCACGATCGCCAAGACTGACGACTTCCGTACTTAACCCTAACGCCGTTAAACGAGTCTCCAGTGCTTGCTGCCCCGGTCGCGCTTTTGGCCGCGCCAATATCAACTCATAGGCCTGCAGTTGCTCAACATCAATCGATGCTAATCGCGATATCAGCCCCAGCTGCACTAATTTTGCCTGCAACTGATGTGCCGCCATCTCACTGTTAATCTCGCCAACAACCCAACAGAGGTTTTCAGCTGGCACGGAGACGGCCTGACTCGTGCCCTCGTCGTCTCGATGACGCGCTAATAATAACGAACGATCAGCCTCGTTCAATAAGCGCAGCGTCGCAACCTGTGCGTTCACGGCGGGCTTGCTATGATGATTGGACTGCGGTAACTGCCAAGCAAAATACAACCCATTAATCAGTAGCAATATCAGCAAGCACCAGCGCAACGTTACTCTCCCAGCGCCAACGGCAAGCCATCCAAGACAAGGTCTGGACACCAAATTGCACCTTCGATGAGCGAGCAAAACAACTCCCCATCGCCTCCGGTGACATACACCGGCTGCCCCGTCGCATTACGCATCAGCTTCTCGGCTAGCGCCTCTAACATGAAATTTAAACCATGCTGAACCGCCTCCGAGGTATTCACTCCTGGTGTCGCGTCAAAACCATCAACCGAATGATCGACAATAATTTCAGCGGTATTCGATAACAAATTACGCGCCATCAACTGTATGCCCGGCATAATATACCCACCGCCATGCTGACCATCATGATTCAACTGTTCTACGGTAATTGCACTTCCACAGTCGACCACCCAACAAGCTTGCTGCGCCCGATGCCAAGCACTTAACATCGCCAACCAACGATCGACACCCATTCGTGAGGGATCATCATAGCTATTGCGTACACCGCATGCCGCCGACTGAGTCGTGGCGAATTCCGGGGACTGCCGCCAGCGTTGCGCGACTAAGTCGCACAACGCCTGATTAACCTCGGATCCAGCAACCGAAGCAATTCTGACTCGCGCCACTCGCTCAGGCCACTCACTATTCGCCAATTCAGTATGCCGCAAGCGGCCGCGTAAATCGGTTCCCGTCAGCCGCCATTTAATAAAGGTATTACCCGCATCTAGGTCTAATACATTCATGCCAGTCGCACACTCACTTCACCACCATGATAAGCCTGCAATTGCCCCTCCTCCTCTAACAACAATGCACCATTCTTATCAACTCCCCGACAAACACCCAATGCCTGCCGGTTACCTAAGTTAAGATTAACGACCTGATTATGATGTGCATTAACCGCCTGCCATTCCTGCTGAAAGGCGGCAAAACCTTCATCTGCAAACTGCTGTAAGACCGGCACCAGTTCATTCAACAGCGCCGCCATCAACTCATTTCTCGACGGCGCTTCACCTAACACCTGCCGCAGATCAACCCACGGCTGATCGATCATCTCGGCGGCGATTTCAGGCATATTGACATTAAGACCAACGCCAATCACCACATAACACTCCCCAGCGGCATCACCACTCATCTCCAGCAGCACGCCCGCCAATTTTCGCCCACGCCATAACAGATCATTCGGCCACTTAACCGCCACCTCATCGACCCCCATCCGCTTTAACCCTCGAATCAGCGCCACACCCACCGCCAAGCTCAACCCTTCCAGCGCCGCCGCGCCATGATTAAACTGCCAGGTAAGGGAAAAATAGATATTGCTGGCAAAAGGGCTCGCCCAATCACGACCTCGGCGACCTCGACCAGCCGTTTGCCGCTCGGCTAGATACAGCGAGCCATGGCCATCACGGTAGACCGCTTCCATAGCCTTCGCATTTGTTGATGGAATAATCAGACTCGAATCGATGTGCTGCAGATGCGGCCTCACAGATGGGGTTAACATCGCTTCAATCATCGCCTGATCCAGCAAATCCAAGCCGCCGGGAATGCGATAGCCACGCCCTTTAACACTAAATACCTCAATACCCGACTCTTCAATGGCTTTTATCTGCTTCCATATAGCGCTGCGACTCACCCCCAGCGCCTCACCTAGGGCCTGTCCCGAATGAAACTTACCATCAGCTAACACCGACAACAGCGGCTCAATCATTGCAATATCCCTCAAGAGATACGTTTGAGAACAATAAAACTGTAATCATAAGGATTATGCTCCGCAGCAGAAAAATCCTCACGTCCTATTTCAGCCCAATCGCCGGGATTAAATGCTGGGAAGTAGGCATCACCGTCAACCTCTGCATGTACCTGTGTCAGATACAGCCGATCACATAACGGCAACGCTTGCTCATATATTTGCGCGCCACCAATCACCATCGCCTCATCGCCGCCATTGATCGTGCAAATACTCTCGGCTAACGCCTTGGCGGCCTCAAGACTATTAACGACCTTGACATTCTCCGGCTGAAACGTCGCATCACGACTGATAACAATATTAGTACGCCCTGGCAGTGGCCGACCAATAGATTCAAATGTTTTGCGACCCATGATGATCGGCTTAGCCATCGTGACTTGCTTGAAATAGCGCAGATCCTCAGGTAGATGCCAAGGCAAATTGTTATTAATCCCGATGACCCGGTTTTCTGCCTGAGCCACAATAATCGCCAGGTGCATATAATCTCCTTAATAATACTGGTATCAGCGGTTTGGTGAGTTTGATAATATTGCTTGCTGAATTTAACCACAGGTGTCAACGACAAACCAATGAGACAATACCTCGATCTTTGCCAAAGAATCATCGATGAAGGCATCTGGGTGGAAAACGAGCGTACCGGCAAGCGCTGCTTAACCGTGATCAACGCAGACCTCACCTACGATATCGCCGCCGGTGAATTCCCCCTCGTCACCACCCGAAAAAGTTTCTATAAATCAGCCATTGCTGAGATGCTCGGCTACCTGCGTGGCTACGATAATGCCGAGCAATTCAGACAACTTGGCACCAAAACCTGGGACGCCAATGCCAACGACAATGACGTTTGGTTAGCCAACCCCTATCGCAAGGGCACCGATGACTGCGGCTTTATCTACGGCAAGGTCGGCAGAAACTTCCCTAAACCCGATGGTGGCAGCATCGACCTACTGCGTAAAATTGTCGACGACCTCAGCCGAGGTATTGATGATCGCGGTGAGATTTACACCTTCTATCATCCTGGTGCATTTCATATGGGTTGCCTGCGCCCCTGCATGTACAGCCATCATTTTTCACTACTGGGCGATACCCTCTATCTTAACAGTACGCAACGTAGCTGCGATGTTCCGCTTGGCCTGACGTTCAACATGGTGCAGGTCTATTTTTTGCTGGCGATTATCGCTCAGATTACCGGTAAAAAACCGGGTAAGGCTTATCACAAGATCGTTAATGCCCATATTTACGAAGATCAAGTTGAACTGATGCGTGATGTACAGCTGACACGTGAGCCATTGCCCCTGCCAACCTTTAAAATTAATCCGGATATTAAGACACTGGAAGATTTAGAAACCTGGGTAACCACCGATGACTTCGAGATCGAGGGTTATCAGTATCACGATCCCATTCAGTACCCTTTTTCCGTATAAGCGATGGTTGGCACCGCTAATCACACACGGCAGATAACCTAATGACGAAACTGAAAATTGGTGGCTGGCAACAGAAGAGCCAAACGATTGCCTATGACAACCCTTGGATTCAGGTGCGTCATGAAGAGGTGATCCGCCCCAATGGCTCCGAAGGGATCTATGGCGTTGTGCACTTTAAATCACGCGCCATTGGCATCATCGCCATTGATGATGACGATCAGCTCTACCTCGTCAAACAGAGTCGCTACCCCAACAACGAAACCTCCATCGAGATTCCTGAAGGTGGCGCATCGCTCGATGAACCACCACTGGATGCAGCCAAGCGGGAGCTCCGCGAAGAGACCGGCTTAACCGCCGCTCACTGGCAGCCTTTTATGGAGCTAAGAACATCAAACTCGGTGACCGACGAAGTCGCCTTTATCTTTCTCGCCAGTCAGTTGACTCAGGGTGAACAGCAGCTCGAAGAGACTGAAGATATTGAGCTGCTGAAGGTAAGTACTACAGACGCCATCGCCATGGCGCTCAATGGCGAAATCACCGATGCGATGTCGGTTGCCGCGCTGCTCAAACTCGCTTTAAGTCGCGCACCCGCATCGCTCAGCCATACGCTTTCAGCGGGCTAGCCAACTCGAGGCACAGCGTCTCGCTTATAGGCCCATAACAACAGCACCGCCCCCAGCACAATCATCGGCAGTGATAATAACTGCCCCATTGTCAGCCAATCCAGCGCCACATAACCGAGCTGAATATCCGGTTGACGGAAAAATTCAACGCTCGAACGAAACACACCGTAACCCAGTAAAAACATCCCAGAGACCGCCATCATTGGCCGCGGCTTAGCCGAGTAGAACCACAACAGCAGAAACAGCATCACACCCTCAAGGGCAAACTCATATAACTGCGACGGGTGACGCGCTAACGCATCACCAGCACGGGGGAAAATAACCCCCCAGCTTTGATCCGTTGGCCGCCCCCATAACTCGCCACCGATAAAATTACCGATACGTCCGGCCCCTAAGCCGATCGGAATCAGCGGCGCAACAAAGTCACCGATCTCAAAGTAACTCTTGTTATATTTATGAGCGAAATAACCCATCGCAGCAATCACCCCAAGCAAGCCGCCATGAAATGACATCCCGCCTTGCCACACGGCAAACAGCCACAGAGGATCATCGAGGAACTGATCGAAATTATAAAACAGCACATAACCAAACCGTCCACCGAGTACCACCCCGATGGCTCCCCAAAAAATCAGATCGGAGATCTGCTCTTCGGCCCAGCCAGAACCGGGCCGTCGTGCACGGCGTCCACCAAGATACCAAGCCGAGGCAAAGCCCACCAGATACATCAATCCATACCAATGAATTTTTAACGGTCCCAACGCGACCGCAATCGGATCTATATTATGCACCCACATTAACGTTTACTTCCTTTCGTCTGAATCTGTGACAAAAAACCATCTGTATGACGCACCCTATAATAGATAGATAAATAACAAAAATTGTTTTTAAATAAAGCGATTACTCATTAACACCAAGGAAGCGCCGACTGTGTGTCTGATCCTGTTTGCTTACCACTATCATCCCGAGTATAAGCTGATACTGATCGCTAACCGAGATGAGTTTTATCATCGCCCTACTCGCCCCATGCAGTACTGGCCCGATCAGCCCCACCTATTGGCAGGCAAAAATTTAGAACAGGGCGGTACTTGGCTGGGTCTAACCCGCAACGGGCGCTTTTCCGCACTCACCAACTATCGTAACGGATTACTACAGCCGCAAGGTTACCGCTCTAGAGGACATTTACCACTCGATTTTTTACTCAGCGATCAGCGCTGCGACGCATTTATTCGTCACACCAACACCCAAGCATTTAACGGCTTTAATCAACTCATCGATGATGGCGAGCAGCTCTGCTATCTGTCCAATCAGGCCGACACATTACAACCCGTGCCAACGGGCATTCATGGTATCAGCAATGCCGTCTTCGATACTCCTTGGCCTAAACTCGTCGCCGCTAAACAAGCCTTAAAAAACACGCTTGATCGTCAACCATTCTCAGCCGACAGTCTGATTCAGTTGATGCAAGATCCCACCACCTATAGTGATGAAGAACTGCCCAATACAGGCATTGCTGTCGCACTCGAACGTCAACTATCGGCCAGTTTTATTCGCTCAGAGCACTACGGCACTCGAGCCACTACCGCTCTACTGATCAAGCACGATGGCAGCACAACGGTAGTCGAACAGAATTATGATGCACAGGGAACAGGCGAACGTCATCACTTTTGCTTCGACGCCCAGTCAGCCTTAATGACAGAATAAATGATCTAGCTGTAGGTGACCGTAGTAGCACTCAATCAGGGATCGTCGGCCGAGTCAGCTGCCCCAGTCCCAACTCTTTCAGACGACAATATAAGGCATCTTGAATCTTATCCGCATCGCCCATCACAATGATCTCTTTCAGCAGCGCTCTAGCCCGCTCAAAACTGATGGCTCGCAGCGCAAACTTCACCTTCGGTAGATTAGTCGCGTTCATCGAGAGCACATCATAACCCATTGCCATGAGCAAAATCGCGCCCGCAGGATCCGCCGCCATTTCGCCACAGATACTCACCGATACGTTTTCTTTGTGTGCTTCCAACACAATAAACTGCAAGGCTTTTAACACGGCCGGATGATAAGACACATAAAGATCCGCTACGCGCGGGTTATTCCGATCAACCGCCAATAAGTATTGAGTCAGATCGTTCGAACCCACCGAGATAAAATCCACCCGCCGAGCAAAGCGGCGCACCTGATACACCGCCGCAGGCACCTCAATCATGACACCAATTAACGGCTGACGGATGTTATGCCCCTCTTCACGCAAACCTTCAACCGCCTGCGCAATCAGCCGCTTAGATTCATCCACTTCACGCACACTGGTCACCATGGGCAACATAATACGTAGATTATTCAATCCTTCAGCGGCCCGCAGCATGGCACGAATCTGTACCAAAAAGATTTCCGGATGATCCAAGGTGACACGAATACCGCGCCAACCGAGAAAGGGATTATCCTCTTCGATAGGAAAGTATGATAACGGTTTATCACCACCAATATCGAGCGTCCGCATCGTCACCGGCCGAGGTGCGAAGGCCTCGAGCTGCTTACGATAGGTCTCCATTTGATCTTGTTCACTGGGGAAAAAGTCCCTAATCATGAAGGGAATTTCAGTCCGATAAAGGCCGATCCCTTCTGCCCCGCGATCGAGCGCTCGCCCCACATCGGCCACCAGCCCGGTATTCACCCATAGCGGCATACGATAACCATCAGTGGTTTCAGCGGGCAGCTCTTTTAAGCCTTCGAGGCCCGCATTAACCTCATCTTCCTCACGAATCACTTCCTGATAGCAGGTGATCAAATCATCCGACGGATTAACGAACACGCGTCCCGTATAGCCATCCAGAATGATGTTTAAGCCTTCTACTCGGGTATAAGGCAGATCGACGACCCCCATCAGGGTGGGGATACCCATCGAACGGGCGAGAATCGCCGCATGGGAGTTACCCGACCCATGTACCGAGATCAAACCGACCAGCTTTTCTGTCGGCACCTCACCGAGCATCGCGGGAGTTAACTCATCCGCCACCAAGATTGTATTTTCTGGAAACACGATCTCCGACAGCGCCGGACCCGATTCTTGCAGAAACGTCAGCATCCGTCGGCCGAGGTCTTTAATATCCGTGGCTCGCTCACGCAGGTAGGGATCGTCCATCATCGAAAACTGTTTTACATGCTCACCGATAACCTGCTTCAGCGCCCCTTGAGCCCAGCTTCCCTGTTTAATTCGCGCAATAATCTCACCGGCCAGCGCATTGTCATCGAGCATCCGGATATAGACATCAAACAACTCTCGCTCTTCCGACCGTAAGCGCTTCGCGAGGCTACGCCCGACGCGTTTAATATCCCGCCGCACCTGTGCCAAGGCCCGCTTAAAGGTCGCGACTTCTGCTTTGATATCTTCAACTTTTCGATCGGGCACACCATCGAGATCCGCCAGCGGCGTCATCACCACCGCAGGCCCGATGGCGACTCCGATGCAACCCGACACGCCTTCAAATTTTCGATCGGTTTCGTTCTTAGCCTGATCAGCAATTTGCAAAATTGAGCCTGTGGCCTCAGCGTGAGCAATAACGCCCGCTAACTGAGCCGACATGGTCACCATAAAGGCTTCTTCAGATTCATCAAATTTGCGAATCAGTTTCTGCTGCACAACCAAGACACCGAGCAAGGTGCGATGATGAATAATCGGCACCCCGAGAAACGCATGAAACTTCTTCTCGCCGGTGCCTTTAAGGTAGGTAAAGGCACTATGAGCGGCGGCATCCTCGAGATTAATAGGCTCTGCTCGCTGGCCAATCATGCCGACCACCCCTTCATCAACCGACAGTGACACCCGGCCGACTGATTTTTGATTCAATCCTTGTGTCGCCATCAACACATATCGTTCGCGCTGTCGATCGAGTAGATAAATAGAGCAGACATCGGTACGAATCGCACGCTGTACACGACGAACGATAACATCCAGCACCGATTCAAGATCCGTTGCGGCGTTAACCTCCTGTACAATTTTGCGTAGCGTTTCCAGCATGCCGTGGTTACTCCTTTAAATACCAGCCCCCAAGAACTAGTCGGGTCAATTTAGGTGATAGTTCGCGCATCGCTTTACGATACACATCGCGCTTAAACGCCACGACTTGCCCCAATGGATACCAATAACTTACCCAACGCCAGCCATCAAATTCAGGCGAGTTGGTTGAATCAATCACGACCGCGCTGTCATCACTTAACATACGCAGCAAAAACCATTTTTGTTTCTGTCCTACACAAACCGGATGGGAATGGTGTCTTATCATGCGTTTGGGTAGCCGGTAACGAAGCCAGCCTCGGGTAACAGCAATCACCTCAACATCCTCAGGTGAAAGCCCAATCTCCTCTTTAAGTTCCCGATACATCGCCTGTTCCGGCGATTCTGCTACGTTAATCCCCCCCTGAGGGAACTGCCATGCATTTTGCCCTATACGTCTTGCCCAAAGCACCTGACCCATCGAGTTCGCCAGAATGATACCGACATTCGGCCTGAACCCATCTGAATCTATCACGGTGAATTCCTTACAAATTCTTTTTCGCTATTGTTCCACAACTTCAGGTAGTTCAGCAAATTAAGCTGGTTCAACAAATTCATCGATTAATAATTGCTACCGCTACGATGAGCCACTATTCTTAGCGTTTGATTTTTTCAGCTAGCGTTATACGCGACATTAAGGAGATAACTTTGAGCCTGGCGATTTTCGATCTGGATAATACTCTACTAAACGGCGATAGCGATCACGCTTGGGGCGAGTTCCTGTGCAACAAAGGTATCGTCAATACCGCAGCCTACCGTCAGGCGAACGATTACTTCTTTCAGCAATACCAAGCCGGCACGCTGGATATCTTCGAGTTTTTGGAATTTGCCTTAAAGCCATTAAGCGAACAAGAGCCTGCCGCACTGGAACAATTGCATCAGGAGTTTATGCAAACCAGCGTAGCTCCGATGATGCTCGACAAAGCCGCCACCCTGTTACAAAAACATCGTGATCAAGGTGATTACCTATTGATTATCACCGCCACCAATCGCTTCGTAACCGGCCCCATTGCCGCAGCGCTCGGCGTTGACCACACATTGGCCACCGAAGCCGAAATGATTGATGGTCGCTATACCGGTAAAGTCGCCGGAGTGCCTTGCTTTCAAGCGGGTAAAGTCGAACGCTTAGATGCTTGGCTAGCAGAAACCGGTCATTCCATGGACGATAGTTATTTCTACAGTGATTCCATCAATGATAAGCCCTTACTGGAGCGAGTGACTCACCCGGTCGCGGTCGATCCCGATGAGCGGCTCAAGCAAGCCGCCGAAGCGCAGGGCTGGCCCATTATCAGTCTACGATAAGCCCCTTAATCACTGACACCCTGATGCCGTATGCTCCGCCCAACACGGTGGAGCCTGCTTATCTCGACCCGCGTCCCCTCCCTATCGATCCTATAAACAAACCTAATTGGTGAAATCGACGTTTTACTGCAACACTGTGATAAAGCAACACAGGAGATTAAAGCGATGATTCTAATTAGCGATATTATGTCCGAGTACATCACCCCGCTGCATGAAACCATGTCACTGCCGCAAGCCGTCGATCAACTCATTAACAGTAATATGATCGGTCTTCCTGTGATTGATGCTCAAAAGCATCTCACCGGCTTTCTATCGGAACAAGACTGCATTCCGTATTTACTCGATGATAGTTACCATTGTGACAGTCACGCGCTCGTCAAAGACATGATGCAGCGAGCCCCTTTAACCGTGAAGCCGAGTAATACCGTGCTCGAACTGGCACAGATGATGGCGACCAATAAACCCAAGATTTACCCAGTAGTCGATAACGGCAAACTCGTCGGCGTGGTCAAACGAGGCCAAGTGATGGCCGCCCTCAACATGCAATTAAAGCAGTGTCGAGTGGCTTAGATACGATACCCGCTGTATATAAAAAATGCGCCAGTGAGAGGCGCATTTTTCGCTCCAACCAAAGCCGCTTAAGGGCAGGGGTTTGAATACTGAGTGCTAATGCGTTGAATCCCTTCAAGCACCTCAGCCGATAACGTGATATCCATCGAGCGAATATTGCTTTCTAGCTGCGCTAAGGTAGTGGCACCGATAATATTACTGCCAACAAACGGCTGCTGATTAACAAACGCCAATGCCATTTGAGCCGGATCGAGGCCATGCTCTCGTGCCAGCAACACATATTCTGCCGTCGCCTTAAGCCCCATATCGGTGAAGTAACGGGCAAAGCGTGGAAACTGATTAATCCGATCATTCGCTGTCGCGCTGCCATCCAGATATTTGCCACTCAGCGTACCGAAGGCTAACGGTGAATACGCCATCAACGCGACATTCTCTCGCAGCAAGACTTCACTCAGTGCGACTTCATCTTTACGGTTCAATAAGTTATAAGGGTTTTGTACCGATACGACTCGAGGCAAGCCTAAAGCATCGGCATAACTGAGGAACTTCATTACTCCCCAAGGCACCTCATTTGAAAGCCCTACATAACGAATCAAGCCTTCATCCACAAGCTCCTTCAACGCGGTCAGCGTTTCCAATATCGGAGTGCCGTCTAACTCCGGCTGATGACGATAGTTCAACTGTCCGAAAAAATTGGTCGCCCGCTCCGGCCAGTGCAACTGATATAGATCGATATAGTCAGTCTGTAATCGCTGTAAGCTGTCGGTAATAGCCTGACGAATATTGGCTTTATTCAAGCACAGATCTGGCCGAATATGAGAGGCCATCTCCGCCGGGCCACTCACTTTCGTCGCTAATATAATCTGCTCACGATTACCGCGGGCTTTAATCCAACGGCCAATATACGCTTCGGTCAGCCCCTGCGTCGCCGGATTTGGCGGCACCGGATACATCTCAGCCGTATCAAAGAAGTTAATTCCCTCGGCAACGGCATAATCGAGCTGCTGATGCGCTTCTACTTCGGTATTTTGCTGACCGAAAGTCATGGTACCTAAGCAGATACGACTGACATTCAGATCACTGCCACCGAGTAATTGATAATCCATAGCCTGCATTTTCCTCTGATCGATTAAGTCACCGGTAACAACCGGACAAAGTAGGATTTAAGATAATCGGTTTCAGGAATCGCCGGATGGATCGGATGATCCCCCCCTTGATGGCCCTGATCAAAAATCTGTGCCTGACGATCCAGTGCACGACTTTCTGAGCGAATCATATCCACCAGCCGCTCACGTTGCAGATGCATCGAGCAAGAGGCTGACACGAGAACGCCATTTTTCGCCACTAAACGCATCGCCAATTGATTGATACGCTTATACGCCTGCTCGCCATTACGAATGTCTTTACGCTTCTGAATAAAGGCCGGTGGATCGACCACCACCACATCAAACTTTTCACCTTCTTCCAAGAGCATCTTACAACCATCGAATGCATCACCCTGAATACTGGTAAAGCGCTCTGCACCACCATTCAGCGTGGCGTTCTCTTGCGCGACATCGAGGGCAAACTCAGAGGCATCCAAGCAGGTCACATGCTCGGCACCGGCCGCCAAGGCCTGTACCCCCCAACCGCCGATATAACTGAATAGATCCAATACCCGCTTACCCGCGACATGCTGCTGCAAGCGTGCACGATTTAAACGATGATCATAAAACCAACCGGTCTTTTGTCCCCGATGCACGGGTGCCAAAAACGACACACCGTTCTCTTCAAACGGCACTAACTCTGGCACTTCACCGAAGGCCACCTC
Source organism: Amphritea sp. 1_MG-2023 (assembly GCF_030547545.1). Taxonomy (GTDB): domain Bacteria; phylum Pseudomonadota; class Gammaproteobacteria; order Pseudomonadales; family Balneatricaceae; genus Amphritea. The sequence goes on along the minus strand of NZ_JAUOQE010000047.1, from coordinate 10,906 downwards.
GGTGTAACTCTGCAACCCTTCCGTCTGACGCATCTTGCCATCATTGCGAAACAGGATACCCTGCGGCTTGAAGACTTTTTCCAACGCCGCGACGATATCCTCTTTAAACAGCTCCATACCCGCGGTTGAAATCTGTACCACGAAGGTATCGAAAAACCGATCGATCACCAAACCAGGCAAGCCATCACTATCACCGAAAACGAGGCGATAACAGGGTTGATCAAAACAGGCTTCGCGTAACGATAATGCGATCTTAAGGCGATGCACAATCAAAGAACGATCCAACGGAATCTTCACGCTACGGCTTACTAGGCGTCCACAGATCAACGAATTAGGATTAACATACGCTAATCCTACAGGCTTACCCGACGCGGTTTCGACAACCACCTGTTCACCCGGCGTAAACTGCTTTAAGGGCGTCAACTGAGTGTTGACTTCGTTGCTGTAGATCCAGACATGTCCACCGCGCAGACGCTTATCAGCGCCCGAATTCAAACGTAATTGTTGCAAGGAGAGTTACCTTCTGTATGACAGTTAATTAGGTGGACAGTTATCAGAAAATATCCTGCTGGCCCAGAAAACAGAAAGCCCCGCAGTCGCAGGGCTTAGTGATGCATCATCACGCTAGCGATCAGCTTTCGGCTTCACATAACTCAGCGTAACCATCGGCATCCAACAGATCATCAACTTCAGTGACATCGGTTAAACGCAGGCGGATAAACCAACCATCGCCGTAAGGGTCGCTGTTCACTAGCTCAGGAGCATCTTCTAATTCGCCATTAACGGCGACAATTTCACCACTTAACGGCGCGTAAACATCCGATGCCGCTTTAACAGATTCCACCACACCAAGATCATCACCGGCCGCAAATTCAGCACCAGCTTCTGGCAATTCAACAAATACGACATCACCGAGAAGGTCCTGGGCATGGTCAGTGATACCGATCGTCACAACACCATCACCCTCGTCACGGATCCATTCATGGCTGGCTACATATTTCAGATCGCTTGGGATATCGCTCATTTTCTCTTTCCTACAGTGAGAGTTTATCAATACACTTTCGCGCCATGGCGCACAAATGATGGTTTAACCACTTTAACTTCTATCAGCTTGCCACGCATATCAACATGGCAGGTATCAGCAATATTAGCTGACACTCGGGCCATTGCAATCGAACAGCCCAAAGTTGGTGAGAAAGAGCCGCTGGTAATCTCACCGACTTCCTCACCGTTAATCATAACTTTTTGATGGCTTCGGAGCACCCCTCGCGTTTCGAGTAGCAAACCGATCAGTTTCTGCTTGACCCCCGCCTCACGCTCTTTTTCGAGCGCTTTACGGCCAATAAAGTCTCGCTCGATAGGTTCCCAGGCAATAGTCCATGCCATATTAGCCGTCAATGGAGAGACCTTCTCATGCATATCCGCGCCATACAGATTCATACCCGCTTCCAATCGCAACGTATCCCGCGCACCTAGTCCACAAGGCGCAACGCCCGCATCCGCCAATGCTTGCCAAAAATCGGCAACATACTCCTCTGGTACCATCACCTCAAGGCCCTCTTCGCCCGTATAACCGGTTTTAGCAAAAAACCAGCCTTCGGACTCAAGCCCTTGAAAAGCTTGCAAACCGTCAATCAACTTGACTCGTGATTCATTAACGACCGTCATCACTTTGGCAATAGCGTTAGGCCCCTGAATCGCCACCATGGCTAATTCGGGACGTTCAGTCAGGGCAACACTATCGAACAACGCCGTGTGATCGGCCATCCAGCGAAGGTCTTTTTCGCGCGTGCCACAGTTCACCACCACTCGAAACCATTCACCCGTTACATCAGGCTCGGTCATCAAATAGACGATCAGATCATCAACCACACCACCGGTTTCGTTCAACATACCACTATAGAGGGCTTTACCCTGTTGCTGTAATCGAAGCACATCGTTCGCCAGCAGATAGCGAAGATACTCTTTCGCATCAGCACCGGTAACATCGACGACGGTCATATGTGATACATCAAACATTCCCGCATCGCGACGCACGCTATGATGCTCTTCAACCTGAGAGCCATAATGAATTGGCATATCCCAGCCACCAAAATCAACCAGCTTAGCATTCATCTGCAAATGCTTTTCGTAAAGTGCAGTTTTGTGTCCCATCATTCTTGACTCGCTTATCTTGAGCGAATAACTGATCGCTCTGTAACTGACGCTATTAATTGTTATTCAGCAATACAATAAAGCTAAGGGCTATCTTTAAAAAGGGCAGACAATGTATATAGATTCACTCGGCAGTGCAAATTTTCACCTGAATGATCACGGCGGTTGTAGGTTAACAGGCTGAACATGCGGATGCGCCGACCGACACCTCCGCTATTCTTTTACGGGTCGCCGCGCTAGGCGTGGCAGCGCTCCAGATAACCCCATCGCCTGCTGCACAATATGATTTTTCACTGGTGTCAGACGGTTCATCCATGTCATTCCCGCATTACGTAATATCCGCGGCATAACGCCCTCGGCATCAAACAGCCGCTTAAAACCCTCCATCGTGGCCGCCATCTGTAGGTTTTCACCTTGACGAGCACGCTGAAAACGGCGTAAGTGGTATTCAGCAGACCAATCAACGTCGGCCTCAAGTCCATCGAGAATTGTTTCCGCTAACGCCGCAGCATCCATCAATCCAAGATTAACGCCCTGACCGGCTAACGGGTGTATGGTATGCGCCGCATCACCTATAGCGGCAAAGCCCTCCTTAACATAGTGTCGTGCGTGCCGTTGACGTAACGGCAACACATAGCGTGAGTCGCTATGAGTCACTCGCCCTAATCGCCCTTCGAATGCCTGTTCTAAGGCCTGACAGAAAGCCTCATCATCCAACTCCATCAAGGCTTTCGCGTGATCTGGCGAGGTCGACCAAACAATCGAGCTAAGATGAGGGTTTGCTAGCGGCAGAAAGGCTAACGGGCCATCATCGGTGAAACGTTGCCAACAGGTGGCCTGATTAGGCTGCTCGGTGGTCACGGTGGTGACGATGGCATGATGGCCATAATCCCATTCCCACATGCCAATACCTGCTAAGCGTCGAGTATTGGATAACGCCCCATCTGCGGCAACCACACAACGCGCCTGTAACGCTTCACCGTTACTCAGTGTCAGGGTGCGAAAGCCATCTGCATCAGGCTCTGACAATTCATTCAACGCCACCCCCACCGATAGCTGACAATGATCAAGCTCGGCAAGGCGTTGCAACAGCGCAGACTGCGTGACTCGATTTTCAACGATATGCCCTAAACAGGGCTCGTGCAGTTCAGTACAATCGAAGCGAATATGCCCCGTCCCTTCACCATCCCAGACATCCATGGCTCGATAAGGCATCAAGCGCATCTGCTCCATCTGCGACCAGACACCGGCAACCGTTAATACCTGCTGTGATGCCACCGTTAACGCACTGACTCGCGAGTCATAGCCCTGCTCTCGCTGAGCCTGTTCCCAGCTCAAGGCGTGATCCGCGTCGAACTCCCGAGTTTCAATAATACGTATGCTCAAGCCGCTATCCGCCAGCAATGCCGCTAACGTCAACCCCACCATACCCGCACCGACAATCACGAGATCGGTCATCTTATCTTGTCCCATGGATACCCTCACTGACAGCTAACACATACCTAATGACAGACAAACCCACCGCCTGTTAACGTAAATCTGGGGTCGGCTGATCCAGCCCCATGGCACTGCGAGCAAACACCGTTTTCGCCAGTGGACAGATATCCATCAACTGCAAGCCCGCACTGCGGCCTAGCGCCAACAAAGGATGATCATTGGAAAACAGTTTCATGGTTCTATCACTAAAACTAATGGTTTTTTGCTGATCGCGGCGCACCCGGTCAGCGAATCGAGTCAGGTGATGAATATCACCCAGCGGTATATCCGCTTCACGGGCAGCGATTAACTCAGCGGCTAAAGCGACCACGCCTCGCAACGCTAAATTATAGCCTTGTCCCGCAATCGGGTGCAGCGCATGAGCGGCATTGCCTAACACGATCAACCCTGGTCGTACCTGCTCATCAGCCACGCTCAGTTTGAGCGGATAGCTAAAGCGCTCACCCACTTTAATGAACATCCCCGCGCGATAACCAAAGCGTTCATGCACTCGCGCGATAAACTGCTCATCGTTCAATTGCAGAATCTCATCGATCTGCGCATCAGGCACCGTCCATATCAACCCCATGCGGTGAAGGCGTTCAGACGGCACATCCACGGCTTGCGCTAACGCTGCATCTTCAAGGGGTAGGAGGGCGATGGGGCCGGTATCCGTAAACCGCTCATAGGCAATATGATCATGTCCCGTGGCGGGACTAATATTAGCGACCACCGCATGCTGCTGATAACTTTTCTGCTGATAACCGATACCTAACTGCTCGCGTAGCCCCGAACGACCACCGTCAGCCATCACGACTAATTGCGCGGTGATCTGCTGCGCCTTCGCAGCACAAACCAGAGAAACCGTCATCAGCCCATCCTGAGACTGAACATCGGTCACTTTTGCAGGACAGAGTAGATCAATATGAGCGGCATCCTCCTGCGTCAAGCGATCCATTAACACCCGCCCCAGCCAATGATTTTCCACCACATAGCCTAGCGCAGCGACCTTCTCATCTTGAGCATTCAAACGAGTTGCGCCAAAACGCCCCTTATCAGAAACATGAATCTGACTAATAGGGCAAAGATGCTCACGCAACTGCGGCCAAATACCGATCTGCTCATAAATCAGACGGCTACCATAGGAAAGCGCCGTTGTGCGGGTATCATAGCTCGGCTGATGCTCGGCACTGTTCGCCTCAGGCATTGGAAAAGCTTCGACTACGGCGATCGATAAGCCTAATCGCTGACCGGCAGGAATCAGCGCAGCGGCGAGGCTACCGCCCACCATGCCACCGCCAATAATAATAATATCGTAATGCTGTTTCATAACCACTCGCATAGTTAACGCTTAAATCGCACGTTGTTCATCATCAATGCGTGGCATCAAGCTCCATGTGCCATTAATGCTTCGATTTCATCGACAGCCTTTGGCACAGCATCGCTAAGTACTTCGTAGCCATCGTCAGTCACCAGCACATCATCTTCAATACGGATACCGATACCCCGCCATTTTTCATCGACACTGTCATTCTGTGGCGAAACATAGAGCCCCGGCTCTACCGTCAACACCATACCCGGCTCTAACGAGCGCCATTCACCGTCAATTTTATAGTCACCCACATCATGCACATCCATACCCAGCCAATGACCAATACGGTGCATGTAAAATGCTCGGTAAGCGCCCGTTTCGATCAACTCTTCAGGATCACCGTGCAATAGACCTAAATCGATCAATCCGTGAGTTAGCACCTCGACCGATTTATCATGAATACAGATCCACGGAACCCCTGGACGAATCGCCTCAATACAGGCCAGCTGAGTCGCTAATACCAGTTCATAGAGCGCCTTCTGTTCAGCACTAAACTTACCCGAGACAGGGAACGTACGCGTAATATCGCCAGCATAATAGTCTAGCTCACACCCCGCATCGATCAGCACCAAGTCACCCTCGTTGAGCAGATCCTGATTCTCAGTGTAATGCAGCACACAGGCGTTCTCGCCGCCACCAACAATGGAAGAATACGCCGGTAAGCGACAGCCATGCATCGCGAAATGATGGCTAATTTCGGCTTCCAGCTGATATTCCATCAAGCCTGGCTTACACACCTGCATAGCCCGAACGTGGGCCTCAGCAGAGATACGTCCTGCCGCACGCATCAGATCAGCTTCCTCAGCGGATTTAAACAAACGCTGCTCATGTAGTAGGCGATCGAGCATCACCATTTCAGCCGGAGCAACGGCGCCTAATCGCGCTTTTTTACGAATACCATTGAGCCAGCCGCGCACCTGCGCATCCAGATTGTCATTGGTGCCGATAGAATAATAGAGTCGTTGCTTGCCTTCCAACAGCTCAACCATACGCTCGTCTAACTCATCAATAGGATATGCATGATCGGCACCATATTGATTACACACCCCTAATGGCCCAGCGCGATAACCGTTCCATATTTCCATTTCGGGATCGCGATCACGGCAAAACATCACCACCTGCCCCTCGGCGCCGGGAATCAACACTAACAGCGCATCCGGCTCATTGAAGCCGGTCAGATAATAGAAATCACTGTCTTGTCGAAATGGGTATTCCACATCGCGGTTACGAGTAACTTCACTGGCAGCCGGCACAATCGCAACGCTACCTGGGCTCATGTTATCCATCAACTGCTGTCGACGAAGGGCGAAACCTGACTGACTGATTCGCATAACTGAAATCACTCCCTATTAGTGAAGGGTTGCACCGGGTGCAGCCTCTGGTTGCGGTAGCTCATTAAACTCACCAAAAATCATCATCGATGAGATACGCACATACTCTTGCAATTCCATCAGATCCGCCTCGTTGTCTTCATCGGCATCCGGCTCTAATTCGATCTGTGCAATCTGCGCCATATCCGATAACGCTTCTTTCAATTCACCGGAAAGCGACTCATTGGTATGCCCGCCCTGTAAACCAAAGCCACTCAAATAGCCCTGACACCAGCAACCTAATGCTTCAGCCCGTTCGGCCATCGACAGATCGTCATCCGGTAACATCAACTGAAAGCCAAAATCACTTTGCTCCAGTTGCGCAACCACGCCATCATAAAGATCGGTAAACGCGAGCTTCGATGACTCATGACGGAAATCACTGATATCCGTCAGTTCCATCGCTAGCTTTAGCCAAGCCTCATGATTAAATCGCGCACCGGCGGAAAGATAGCCACACAACAGGCCGTGTAACTCCGCGGCACTGCTGGTCATACTGTCTTCGGCGATCAGTACATCACATATTTCATAGTATTCGGGAAGAAAATCTTCAGGGGACTGGGTTTCAGACATGGAGGCATTACTCTGTATCGACTTAACTTTCAGGATTCATATCCTAGCACTTCAACTACAGCGGCACCACGAAACAGCACTCGATTACCAAGCATTTTCAGCTTATTATAGCGCCTCTGATAACTGAGTCTTGAATCTATGTCTGCGCCAGCGTTTGATAAACTAGAACAACAGATTAATGAGCTGATCCTGCACTGCCAGCAACTTGAGCAGTCCAATCAGGATCTACAGCAACAAATCACTGCCCTCAAGGAGGAGCGGAATCAGCGTCAACTCGTCGCCAATCAAACCGATCAAAAACTCGAAGCGATGATCAGCCGCCTTAAAACCTTGGAGCAGCAGACATGAGTAACGCCCGCAACATCTCAGTGACCCTGCTAGGCAAAGAATATGTGGTCGCCTGCCCTCCTGAAGCTGAAACAGAGCTTTTGCAAGCGGCCGCCTCTCTGGACCAAAAGATGCAGAGCATTCGCGCCGGCGGCAGAATTATCGGCTCAGAAAAGGTCGCCGTGATGGCCGCCTTAAATCTGACTTACGAACTGCAAGCAAACCAAGCGAGTGAACGAGAAGAGGTCAGTTCACGGCTTAATCAACTAACTCAGTTGCTCGATAAAACACTGACTAAATAAACCCGTCTTCTTTGAGCATGAATATATTTCAATAAAGGCAAATAACCTTACGTTTCACACAGTTATCTGCGTTATTTCTTTACCATTAGCACAGTAAAATTTTAATTCAAGGCTGACTTTCCAGGCTGAAAATGTATAATGAAGTTAGCTCCCTGAGGTTATTGGTAGTTCTGGTTAGTCCCTTGAGCCGATAATCACACTTTTGGAAGCTTCTTGGTTATCTGATGTGCATGTCCGCTAGACGGAAAGCCTAATTTTAATCTGAGGCTACCACCTTGAACCTTCGGGTTCAGGGCCGATACCAGCGCCGCAACCCTGGGGAGTCTTTTCTTTTTTCCTGCCGTGTCTACTCATGAATCAAGCCACCGATTTCAAAAAGAATTTGCGTCGCGAAATGCGCAAAATGCGCCGCAACCTGCCGGCGAAAACACAACGCCAACATGCTAATGGCTTACTAGCGACGCTTCGCAAGCTCACCCAATTTCGTCGCAGTCGCACTATCGCCCTCTACCTCGCTAGTGATGGTGAAATCAGTCCAGAGCGCGTGATTCAATACTGCCGAAAACTGGGCAAACAGTGTTTTTTACCGGTTCTCCATCCCGTGCGCCATAACCGCCTCTGGTTTATTGAATACAGCCAAACCACGATTTTGAATTCAAATATCTACGGCATTAAAGAACCCGCTTTAGTGCAAGCGCCACGTCGCCCTGCTTGGGCACTCGATCTTGTCTTGTTGCCTCTAGTAGCCTTCGATGCAGAGGGTGGTCGATTAGGGATGGGGGGAGGATATTATGATCGCACGTTTGCCTTTAAACAGGGCTGGCGAAAAGACAGAGGAACGCGTTTAATCGGACTCGCGCATGATCTGCAGAAAGTAGATCAACTCAAAACGGAAAGCTGGGATATTCCACTGGAAGGGGTTGCCACCGAGAAACGCTTTTACCGCGCAGCTCGATAACTCAACTGAGCGCATCACTGTTAGTTGGTAAACACCTGCCCCATCAATGATACAAATTCAATATCAGCATGGCTGACACCCGTAAAGACTGTACCTAAAACAAATACAACCACCATCACGACAACGACATCCGGCCCTTTTTTCATTTTCCACTGCTCAGATAAGATTAATTCACAACTCAAGTGCGCGCATATTCTTGCATACATCCTTAAAAAAACAACTATTTTAATGCTGTATTTTTAAGAAGTTAGCCACACTTTATCGTCAAATAGATTAAATACTTAACAAAAGACCGTAAAAACCACGAAAAAGTTCCACTTTTTTACAGAAAATCTTCAAAAATACTGAAAAATCGACAAACTAACCGGCATTAGCAGCATTGAGAGCAGAGTTTGTCCCGTAATGATGGCCGCCATTAAGGTGGCATCCCCATCCAACTGCCGTGCTAAGACATAAGCCGACGGCGCCGTGGGCAGCGCACTAAACAGTAACAGCACCTGAGCTACCGCTGGCGAATCAATCAACCAGATACAGATCAACAACATCAGCACAGGGAATATCATCAACTTAACCCCACTACTGTAGATCACAGCGCCGCCGGCCTTGCGTAACACGGTCAAATTAAGACCTGCGCCCACCGCCAATAGCGCCAACGGTAGCGCCATACCACTGACCAATTCAGCAGCCGATGCAACAGCCCAAGGCAAACCAATACCCGATAAGTTTAAGAAGATACCGATACAACAGGCAATAATTAGCGGATTTTTCCCAATAGCCGTCAAGGCGCTCAAATAACCCGCTTCTTTACGCGTATACACACTAAAAATTAATACGCAGAGGAAGTTTAATAAGGGTATCATCACTGCGATAATCACTGCGGCGATGGCCACCCCTTCATCACCGTACAAGGCCGCACAGGCCGCCAGTCCCACATAGGTATTAAATCGCATCCCGCCTTGATAAACCGAGGTGAAACGCCTATTTTCTAACGGCTTAAATCGCTGTATTCCTAACAGTAACAAGGTTCCGCTCACGAGCAGTACGGTAACTGCTAGGGCAACATCCGCGACCGGAACCGCACCTATATCCGCAAGACTTAACTTATAAATCAATAACAGCGGGAACAGCAGAAAATAGATCAACTTTTCTGCCGGCTCCCAGAAGCCATCGCCGGGGAAGCCAATCCGCCGAATAATATGACCGATACATAACAGCGCAAAAACAGGCCACAAAGCCGTGAGTATCTCGCTCATCTGTGTTTATAATCCATAGAAGGTTTGTCCATAACGTAAAAGAGATTGCGACGCGGTGATCGCTGACAGTCTTAGCCCTGCTAGGCAGGTCAATTATGAGTTGAACCTTCGACGTTGTCAGTATTTTTTGCATCATGCTGCTAGATAGCCATGATCATTTACGGCATCGATGCTATAAACTTAAACGACTCGATGGACGATTCAAGCGCCATCTGGCGGCTAAAAAAGAACACGCTTTACCGCTGCAATCACAATAATAAGTCTGGCTTAGATACACCGCAAAGGAGCAAGCAACATGACATCTCTCGTACTCACCGTCATCGCCCCGGATAAACCCGGACTCGTCGAATTACTGTCTCAAACCATTGCCACCAATGGAGGTAACTGGCTCGAAAGCAGCATGTCGCGTTTGGCCGGAAAGTTTGCCGGCATTCTGATTGTATCCGTCCCAGAAGCGCTAGCGGATTCGCTCATCGAAGCACTGCAACAGCTTGAAGCACAAGGGTTACGCGTTATTACTGCTCGCAGCCCAGGACATCAAACGGCAACTGACAGTAATCATATTACCTTGGAACTGATTGGTCATGACAAACCGGGGATCGTTCGCGAAATATCACAGGTGCTCAGTCGACTCAATATCAATGTCGAACGCCTGTCTACCGAACTCGTCAGCGGTTCAATGTCCGCCGAGGAACTCTTCAAAGCAGAGGCCGATCTCACTGTGCCGATCGGCGTGGATTTAGATGACTTACAGCAGTCACTAGAAGCCATCGCTAATGATTTAATGGTCGATATCACCCTGAACTAAACAGCCGATACACTCATTAAAAAAATCCGCCCGCAGGCGGATTTTTAGCATGCAACCCTGCTAACGGCTAGTTAACCGAAAACTTGCCCAATAGCGCCTGTTGCTGTCTCGCCACCTCTAACAACTCTTGACTACTGTCTGCCGCAATCACCGCGCCTTGTGAGGTTTCTGCCGCAACCGTATTAATCGACACCAGCGTCTGACTCACTTCAGCAACCGCCTGCGCCTGCTCATGCGCGGCCACTTCAATAAAGGTATTCAACTCGCGGATATGCGCGACCGCTTCATTCATGCTTTTTAAGACATGCTGTGA
>NZ_JAUOQE010000046.1 GCF_030547545.1 Amphritea sp. 1_MG-2023 | reverse complement strand
GAAGACGCCGAACGCTCGCTGGCCCACCTAAATGCCGAGCTCGAACAACGGGTGTCTGATCGCACCCGCGAATTAGAGCAGAGTAACGAAGAGCTAAGGGCTACGTTAGAAAAACTACAGGAAGCCCAGCAACAACTGGTCGAGTCGAAGAAGCTAGCGGCCTTAGGTGGATTAGTGGCTGGCGTCGCTCATGAAATAAATACGCCGATCGGGGTTGGCTACACGGCAGCCTCATTTCTCGTCGATTAGGCCAATGCGTATCAGCAGCAACACCCAGATAACCCATTAGCCAATACCGCAGTTGAAAGCAGCCAGTTGATCTGCCAGAACCTCGAACGAGCCGCCCAGTTAATCAGTTCATTTAAACGCGTCTCTGTCGACCAAGCCAGTGAACAGTGCCGCCGTTTCGATCTCATCACCTACCTTGACGAGATCCAACACTCGTTAAAACCCAAACTAAAACAAGCCAACCCCAGTATAACTATACAGGGGCCGAAACAACTCATACTTAACAGCTATCCTGGCAGCTATTATCAGATTTTTACCAATTTGATACTCAACTCGCTATTACACGGTTTCGATAACCAACCTGGGGGCGAGATAACTATTGAGATAAAACGGCACGATGAACGGTTACAGATCGACTATAGAGATAACGGTGCGGGGGTTCCTGTTGATTGGCAAACTAAACTATTTGAACCCTTCATGACCACCAAACGCAATCGTGGCTGCAGTGGTTTGGGCATGCATATCGCCTATAACTTAGTCAGTCAACTGCTACAAGGGCATATCAGCTGCATACCCGACAGCAACGGCGCGCACTTTCATATCGACCTGCCCATGACCCCGACACAGACAACCGTCAGTGGCGCAACCTAAGCCCCGTGATTTAGCTTACAGGTAGCTCGGCTTGCATTACTAACCGCTGACACTGTTCCGTCAAAGTCGGTAGTTGCTCTGCCAATAACGCAATAGGAAACTCAATCGAAGGCCAGCGGCGCTTTAATAAAGCACTCGACAGCGCATTGTGCCCGGCACCTGTAACAATTTTTCCAACGCCAAATCACTATATTCAGCATCAATATCCATCACCACATAACCGACTTTCTCGTTGGTTTGAAGGTATTGACTACTAATGTTGATCTCATTTTCAGAAAACAGCCGATTAATATTACTCAACACACCTGGAATGTTTTCATGGGTATGCAAAATACGGTGTTTTTTCGGATGCGCTGGCAAAGCCACTTCAGGAAAGTTAACCGATGTCAGCGTCGAGCCATTATCACTGTACTTCACCAGTTTTTCGGCCACTTCATAACCAATATTTTCTTGCGCTTCCATGGTACTGCCACCCACATGCGGGGTAAGAATCACGTTATCAAATTCACGCAACGGCGTCATAAATTCTTCACTGTTTGATTTAGGCTCCACCGGGAAAACGTCAATCGCAGCACCCAAGAGCTTACCGGAACTGAGCACCGCACACAGTTCATCGATCTCGACAACCGTCCCGCGCGCCGCATTAATAAGAATGCTCCCTTCCTTCATCTGTGCTAACTGTGGCGCGCCAATCATATACTGAGTCGCGGCCGTCTCCGGCACATGCAGGCTGACAATATCACTGCTCTCCAGCAGTGTCTTGAGTGAATCGACCTGCATCGCATTACCCAACGGCAGCTTAGAAACGACATCAAAAAAGCTCACCTCCATGCCCATCGATTCTGCCATCACACTCAACTGCGAACCGATACTGCCATAACCGATAATCCCCAACCGCTTACCCCGTATTTCATGCGAGTTTTTAGCTGACTTATCCCACACACCTCGATGCGCTTTAGCATTACGTCCAGCGACACCCCGCAGCAGAATAATCGCTTCCGCCAACACCAATTCGGCCACACTACGCGTATTAGAATAAGGCGCATTAAATACAGGAATACCCTGTTCGTTGGCTACCGATAAATTAACCTGATTGGTACCGATACAAAAACAACCGATCGCCATTAGCTTATCAGCGGAGTCCAACACCGTTTGATTAATCTGACTGCGCGAACGTATACCTAAAAAGTGGACATCTTTGATCCGCTCGATCAACTCCGCCTCACTCAAGGCTGTGGTGATGTAATCAATATTGGTATAACCCGCCGCCTTGAGGGTATCTATTGCCGACTGATGCACCCCCTCCAGCAATAAAAATTTAATTTTCTGTTTATCTAAAGAAGTCATTCTATTCATCACGTTTACTTAAACCTTAAATTGAGGTTCACATCGAACCGCTCAATAACATGGATGCCTCAAAACAGTCGGTCGTGTCGATGGCTCACTCACATCGACACAATCCCGCCAATCAAAAGCGCAATAAAATACCGCCCACATCCCATTAAAACTGTAGAAAAATAAGCACCAGTACTGCCAAAAACACCGTTTCTGCTACCATCAAAATCATCGGGCGCCATCCCATCGCCGCGAGCTCTTTGAAAGACGATTTCATCCCGAGAGCCACCATCGCCACCACCAAACACCAACGCGAAGTCTCCACCATAAAACTAGATAGCTCAGGCACAATGAAACCACCGCTATTCAGCGTAACGATGATAATAAAGGCGACCAAAAAGCCCGGTAACGGAAAACCTTTAGGCTTGCTACCGACTTCGGTCGCGCCCCAACGGGAGACGATCAATGAAATGATTAACACCGCCGGGACTAACATCGACACCCGCAATAGCTTAGTGAAGGTGGCTACATCACCAATTTCATCCGACATCATGTAACCGGCACCCACCACTTGCGCCACATCATGAATCGTCGCGCCTAAAAACACGCCACTGGCGACTTCATCCAGATCAAACGCGGTCACGATGAGCGGATAAGCAATCATGGCGACCGTACTGAGTGCGGTAACGCAGATCACCGTGAAAATGAGGTTTTTTTCTGCATCTTTATCCTGCGGTAAAACCGCGGCAACTGCCAAGGCCGCAGACGCACCACAGATACCGACTGATGAACCAGTCAATAGGCTCTGACACCGGCCCAACTTCATCCGACGTCCAAGAAAAAAGCCAAATCCAATCGTCGCTGGCACTGCCACCAAAACGATAACAATGGGGGTGATTCCCAAACTCATGAGTTGCTCCACGGTAATGCGCGCACCTAATAACGCGATACCAAACCGCAACACGGATTTAGCCGAAAACTGTATACCGCAACTGTACCGGTCGTCTTCCGACAGATAATTAAACGCCATACCCATCAAGAGCGCATACAGAATCACCGGGCCGCCATAATGCTCAGAGACAAAGCTGGCGGCCATGCCAACCACCAAACACAGCGTTAAACCCGGCAAAAAAGCTTGCACCGCTTTCTGGCACTCCAGCCCTTGTGCTTTACGTAGTTTCAATAAATTCATCCCTAGCCTCCTGTTCGATACCGTACAACGGGCCTCATCGCATCGGAGACTGCACATAAGCAAGCATCTGTATTAACTCGCCTAGTAACCAAGCCTTACCATTAGCAATAACGATGTTTAGTACGTTGATATTGTTATTTTTAAAATTCAGCGACGCATCAATAGGGGCTCAAACTCATGCGTCAAGCGAGCTTCAAACATTACTTAAAACAGGCCGTTACGCTGCACATCAAACGATATAGAGAATAACCCTGAAGATTGAGGCTAGTGACGCGTTTTCCCAATCACCTTTACTTTAATCACAACCCATCAATGCCGTTTTAATCTATATTAATAGAATATATATTACAAGATATATTATATCTTATATAAGACATAAAATAATAAATTACCTCTTCTCTCGACTAACGCGAATTACATCGTTTAAGTCCTGTTGAATATCAAACTAAGCGGTGCATGATGAACGGCTAGATAGCCGCGATGAGGTGGGATATAGCGCAGTCGATTGGGAGGCATATCACAAACCGTTAGACCTTTAAGCGTTACTGTTGATTGCTCGCGGTGACTATCCAACGAAACCAATCGCATCTATAGATAGCACCTGTAGATAGCACCTTTGTTTACACTGACGTTAACTATCCCGTGGCCAAAAGAAACAGCAATGACTCATCAATTAATCGTTTAAATAAGCACAACGCAGCTAATCGCAGCGCAAGACCTCTGTCGATAAAGCAACGCAGTCAACACGATACAATCACTATTGAAAACAGCGGGCCGGTGCAGGACGCACCGGCCTATAAGGAGATTTAATCGCGATAATAATTAAGTGAGTTCAACCATATAACGGTATTTATCGGTATGACAACGACTGACACGTAGCTCGATAGCTTGGCCATCCAACGAGGTGGCGGTTCGTTCGATTTCTAACAACGCGGTACCGCTTTTAATCCCCAATAATGTCGTCTCAGGCGTGCTAGCGTTAACGGCTCTCACTCGCTCCACCGCCTTAAGCACTGACAGACCATAATCCCGTTGATAAAGACCATAGAGGGAGTTAGGTAGGCGCGCCTCTTCAGCCACGTTAGGCATTAATCGCAAGGCGACGGAGATAATCTCGTAGATCACGGGCAGACCATCCAGGCGACGTAACCGTTCAATGCGAGTGACTTGATCACCGCTATTGATACCCAATCGTTGCACTTCTAGCTCATTGGCCTCGGCAACCTCGAGACTCAACACCTCACTTTCTGGGATTTTTTGTTGATCCTCAGCATCAACCAAACGAAAGAAATGAAATAGCGCCTGTTCTTGCGTGTGTTCAGCGACGAAGGTACCACGCCCTTGTCGACGCACAACCAGTTTTTCGGCGGCCATCTCATCGAGGGCTTTACGGACCGTGCCTTGACTGACCTTAAGTTCTGCAGCCAGTTGATTTTCACTCGGCAGCCCCATACCTGGGGTCCACGTCTTATCAATGAGACGCTGCACCAAGAGCTGTTTGACTTGGGCGTATAGTGGGAGAAATTTAGTAAGGTTATCTGCTGTTGTCATGCTCTCATGTTGCCAGTCATCTGCGTAACGCAACTTGCGTACAGGATTATTAGTTAAGAGCGTAACTATGCACCTTCCAGCATTTTCAGGCAAGGACGCTGACAGAATAGCAGCGAGAGACGATCTCTATTGAATAAAAAAGAGGGGATAGAGTATCCCCTCAAGAGGAAGCTAACTTCATTTAAATCGAGGTATAACGCTATGAATCACTATTTAAAGATCGTAACACCGCATCCACGCTATCTTTAGCATCGCCGAATAACATGCGAGTGTTATCCTTATAAAACAACGGATTATCAACACCGGCATACCCCGTACTCATGCCGCGTTTAAGTACAATCGTGGTTTTACCCAACCAAGGCTTGAGCACTGGCATACCAGCAATAGGGCTGTCAGGGACCTCCTGAGCGGCAGGGTTAACAATATCGTTAGCGCCAATGACGATTGAGACATCCACCGATGGAAAATCATCATTCACCTCATCCATCTCATAGACGATGTCATAAGGCACTTTCGCCTCAGCCAACAAGACATTCATATGCCCAGGCATACGACCCGCTACCGGATGGATCCCAAAGCGAACATTTACGCCTTTATCCTGCAGCTTCTTGGTGATTTCAAATACCACATGCTGAGCTTGCGCCACCGCCATACCATAACCCGGCAAGATCATTACTTCTTTAGCATTGAGCAATAAGTCGGCGGTTTCTTGAGCTTCAATCGATTTAACATCACCGACATCACCCGCAGGGCCCGCGCCAGCCGTTGAGATTTTCGGTGTGCCGAAGCCGCCCATAATGACGTTAATAAACTTACGGTTCATCGCCTTACACATGATATAGCTGAGAATCGCGCCACTACTGCCCACCAGCGCGCCAACAACAATCAAAAGATCGTTGCCCAACATAAAGCCCATCGCTGCAGCGGCCCAACCCGAATAGCTATTCAGCATCGAAACAACCACCGGCATATCGGCACCACCGATGGCAACTACCATATGGATACCAAAGATCAGTGCAATTAAGGTCATGGCAAGCAGAATACCGATACCACCGCCGATGGCCGAGTGTTCAATGTACACACCGCATAACCAGATGGCGGCAATTAGCAACCCGAGGTTAAACAAGTGTCGCCCGGGTAGCTGTAACGTTTTTCCGCTAATCTTGCCGCTCAATTTTAGATACGCGGCAACAGAACCGGAAAAGGTTAATGCACCGATCAAAATACCAACATAGGTTTCAACATCATGAATAGTTTTTTCCACCCCACTCAAGCTGTTGCCGTGATCTAAGGCATTAGCATAGCCCACACACACCGCGGCTAAGCCCACTAGGCTATGTAGAATAGCGACTAACTCGGGCATCTGAGTCATCTCGACTTTTTGCGCCAGAATCCAACCAATCACCCCCCCGCCGACAATGCCTGCTATCAAGAAGAATTGATTATCGGTGACAAGGCCAATCACGGTAACGAATAGCGCTAAGGCCATCCCTAGCATGCCGTAAAAATTACCTCGACGAGCAGTCTCTTGATGACTTAAACCGCCTAAGGCCATGATAAACAGCGCACCCGCGCCGATATATGAAACTGTTATAACGCCTGCATTCATGGTTTATCCCCCTATTTACTAAACATGCGTAGCATGCGTTGGGTAACTGCGAAGCCACCAACTATATTGATACTGGTGATAAACACTGCCAGCGTAGACAGCGCCACGACTATCGGGCTATCACTCGATATCTGAATCAAAGCGCCAATCACAATGATGCTACTGATGGCATTGGTGACACTCATTAACGGTGTATGTAGCGAATGCGATACTCCCCAAATAACCATGTAACCAATGAAGCAGGACAGCACAAACACAGAGAGATGACCGATAAAGGCTGGCGGAGCAACGGCACCCAAACCGTATAGCGCCAAACCACAAGCCACTAATGGAATCAGAAAAGCTAACGGGTGAGTCGGCTTCGGGGCGGCTTTTGCTAATGCTTCTTTAGCCTGAATACCGATATCTTCTTTCGGCGCGACGGTGATGCGAGGCGCCGGTGGTGGCCAAGATATTTCACCGTTTTTCACCACCGTAGCACCGCGAATAACCTCATCATCCATGTTCACATCGATGATGCCATTTTTTTCCGGACAAAGATCCGTCAACATATGACGTAAATTAGTGGCATATAACTGACTAGACTGTGCCGCCAAACGACTGGGCAGGTTGGTATAGCCGATCAGGGTAACACCATGCTTAACGACGACTTTATTCGCCTCGGTTAACTTACAGTTGCCGCCCGCTTCCGCCGCTAAATCGACAATGACACTGCCGGGCTTCATGTTGACCACCATGCGCTCGGTAATCAATTCAGGGGCCGGTTTGCCGGGAATCAAGGCGGTGGTAATAATAATATCGACTTCGGCTGCCTGAGCCGCAAACAGATCCATCTCAGCTTTAATAAACTCAGGGCTCATGGTTTTGGCATATCCGCCCTCACCCGCACCGTCTTCATCATCAAACTCAAGCATCAGGAATTCAGCATCCATACTCTCAACCTGCTCTTTAACTTCAGGCCGAGTATCGAAGGCGCGTACAATTGCCCCCATACTCTTGGCGGTGCCGATCGCCGATAAACCAGCCACACCCGCACCGATAACTAATACCTTGGCGGGCATAATTTTACCTGCCGCGGTAATCTGTCCGGTAAAGAAACGACCAAAGTGCTGAGCCGCTTCAACCACCGCGCGATAACCGGCAATATTAGCCATCGAACTGAGGGCATCCATTTTCTGTGCCCGAGAGATACGCGGCACGCTGTCCATCGCCAACGCCGTGACACCGCGATCGGATAATGCCTTCAGCATCTCCGGATTTTGTGCTGGATAGAGAAAACTAATCAGCGTTTGATGTTGTTTCAGCAGTTCAACGCCGTAAAACCCTAATTCTGGGTGTTCTTTCGGCGGACGTACTTTCATAATAATATCGGATTGAGTCCAGAGTTCACGCGGATCATCAATGATTTCAACACCGGCTTGCTGATAGTGCTCATCATCAAAACTGGCAGCTTCGCCAGCTCTGGATTCGATGGCCACAGTGAATCCAAGCTTCTGCAATTGAATGGCAACATCCGGGGTCAATGCCACTCGATTCTCGCCTTCTTCTATCTCTTTAGGGATGCCTATACGCATGATTCTTGACCTCTCTTCACAGAGTGTAATTAACATAAATGGGGCTTAATTCAGGCAGCCGAGCCCCTGACCTGCTCGATGGCGGGCCTGTTATTGTTTTAGGGTGTCTTTTTGTAATACGTCGCTAATGCGATTAGCAGGAGGCAGGCCTTAGACTGCCTTCCGTTAGCATTAAGACTGATAGATACTCAGATAGGTTGATACCTATGATGGGCAGAGTACAATTTTAGCGGCGGCGGTTTTGCCTTGATCCAGATCCATAAACGCCTGTGCGCCTTCATCAAGGCGACGGGTTTCGACCCAGGCCAAATCACCCAGTGCTCCACTGTATAACGCTTTAACGGCAGCCTGCATATCCACTTGGGTATACGAAAAGGCACCGATAAAACTAATTTCAAACAGCGTTATCTTACGCACATCCAGTTCACCCGCTGAATCCAATAGGCCCACATGCACCAATACGCCACCAGGTTTAACAGCGGCGACCGATGCCTTGCGGGTCATACTGGCACCGACGGCATCAATCACGAGTTCAAAGCCACTGTCATCCAACGGTTGATCTTTCATTGGGTTATGGGTCTGACAGCAACCCGTTTCTGCCGCTGTCGCCAAACGTAATGGATTAGTATCGCTCAGCACAATATCGCGGCAACCTTTGCTCTTCAAAAACAGCGCCACCAATAATCCTATAGAGCCGGCGCCAATCACCAACGCACGTCCTTCACTCAACGGACGGCTAGTGACTCGCTCGGCTAATGCTAAGGCATGCAATGCCGTTGCCGCCGGTTCTGCTAATGCCGCATGTACCGGATTCATATCCTCCGGAATCGGAATTAAGTTGGCTTCAGGGATGGTAGTCAACTCAGCCAAGGCTCCAGGGCGCGCCAAACCAATCGCCGTACGTGTATGACACAAATTAGTACGGCCGGTCATGCAGTCATGACATTCGCCACAGGTGATCAACGGATTGAGCACGACTCGCTGTCCCTTATAGCGTCCATTGAGCACAACGCCACAGGCTTCATGCCCCAACACCAATGGTGGAACTCGGCGTGGATCGTGGCCATGATAGGCATGCATATCCGAACCACAGATGCCTGCCGCTTCAATACGCACCAATGCATCGCCTGGAGCCGCCTCTGGGCTTGGCTCATCCCGATGTGTGATTTCATTATTAGCGGTATAGACCAGCGCTTTCATACTCTTCCCCCTTGTTCTAAACGCGACCAACATAAAGCTATCTGACAGCGTTTAGTCCTATAAATTGACCCTGAAATTGATCCTGTAAATTAGGACTGTAAATTAGCTCTTACATTAGCCCTATTAATCAGTTCTGTAGGGCGATTAATAGCGTTTAAAGCCAGCCACTAGCACGGCTAAGGATGGCTCAAGCAACGCTATTATTTGGCGGTAAAACCACCATCCACGAACAACACCTGACCGGTGATATAATCTGACGCCGGCGAGGCTAAAAATAACAGCGGCCCGTCCAAATCTGTCAAACGACCATTACGTCCGATCGCCGTTTGATCGGCTAATTTTTGCGTGCGTGCTTTATCTTCAAACACCGCCGCCGTTAGCTCGGTGGGAAAAAACCCAGGCGCAATTGCATTGCAGTTAATCCCTTGTGCCGACCACGTCTCCGCCATCGCACGCGTCATCTGCGCTACCCCACCTTTAGATGCGCCATAAGGCAAGCTATTAGCAAAGGCACGCTCAGATTGTAACGATGCGATATTAATCACCCGTCCCCAGCCTTTGTTTTGCATCGCAGGCACTAAGGCACGCGCTAAAAAGAACGGGGTTTTCAAATTAATACTCAGCGTTTGATCCCAACTATCAGAGGTGATCTCATCGACTGGCTGACGCAGATTTAATCCCGCCGCATTCACCAGAATATCGGGTGAGCCAAACGGTAAACCCGCCTGCTCAACCAATTGATCCAGTTGCGTAACATCACTCAGATCAGCAACCAACGCTGCGGCTTGCCCGCCCTGCGCCTCAATCAAACGCACGGTTTCTTGTAGCGGTTCAGCGCGACGCGCCATCACCACCACTTTGGCACCCGCACCCGACAGTGCCAGTGCCATACTTCTACCGATCCCTGAGTTGCCCCCAGTCACGAGGGCAACACGATCGGCCAAACTGAAAGATTGCAGTTGGCTAGTCATTTTTAGTATTCCAATAGGAAGTCATCATTCGGGAAGTACTTACGCAGACGGTCATCACCGGTGCGTGCGTGTGCTTCCATGCCCTCTAGACGAGAGATACGAGCAGTTACCGCGGCAACTTCACGGTTAGCTTCACGCGTCAAACGTTGATAAGAAACAACTTTGATGAATTTACCTGCCGACAGACCACCGGTATAACGACCTGCACCTTTGGTTGGCAAGATATGGTTCGGGCCTGAACACTTATCACCAAAGGCAACAGTTGCTTCTTCACCGAGGAACAACGAACCATAGTTAGTCAGGTTTTGTAACCACCAATCCAGATCTTTAGTCTGTACTTCAAGGTGCTCAGAAGCATATTCATCACTCACCTGTACCAGCTCTTCACGGGTATCACAGAGGATCACTTCACCGTAATCACGCCATGCAACCGTCGCCGCTTCACGCGCCGTATCAGGCAGTGCAGCAATCAAACCAGGCATCAATGCGATCACTTTATCGGCTACTTCTTGGCTGCTAGTGAACAACCATGCTGGGGTATCAGGACCGTGTTCAGCCTGACCCACCAGATCGGAGGCAACAATCGCAGGATCAGCGGTTTCATCCGCAATAACGGCAATTTCAGAAGGGCCGGCAAACATATCAATACCCACGCGACCAAACAATTGACGCTTAGATTCAGCCACGAAACGGTTACCTGGACCCACCAGAATGTCGGCAGAATTACCGGTAAACAAACCATTCGCCATGGAAGCGATGGCTTGTACACCACCGAGCGCCAAAATATGGTCCGCACCACATAGATTCATGGTATAGAGGATCGCAGGATTAATACCGATACCTGGACGAGCAGGCGAACAAGCAACCACATTCTTAACACCGGCAACCTTCGCCGTGGTGATACTCATGATAGCCGAGGCAACGTGAGAGTAACGCCCACCTGGGACATAACAACCGGCGGTATTCATAGGAATCAATTTTTGACCGGCAAACAGTCCAGGAGAAAGCTCAGTCTCAAATTCGCTCATGGAAGCCAACTGCTTTTCAGCAAATTTACGCACCCGATCATGGGCGAACTGAATATCGTCTTTCATTTCTTGAGTGACTAACTTGGTCGCCTCTTCGATCGCTTCAGCAGATACGAGAATATCACCCTCATACTTATCGAGCTGCTGAGTATACTCACGTACCTTCTCTTCACCGCCCGCATCAATTGCACCTAACATATCCGTGACAAGCTTGCTTACATCGTCATGTCCGGTAGCTGCAGTTTTGCTGGCTTTTTTCAGGTATTGGATAGTCATTTTTTATGTCTCCAGATTACTTACTGTGTTTTATTTTTTTTCTATTTCAGGGCTATTGGCCTTATTTAAGGCGCATGAACCCCTCGTTAACATCAATCAACGATTTTGTTACAAAAAAGGTAAATCCGATTTAACTTACAGCGGGCGCCTTACGATAACGCCCAAAGTGATAGCTCAGGCACAAACGCCAACAGTAGCACGGTCGCCAACATCGATAAGACGTAAGGCAGCGCATATCTCGCGACTTGTAACACCGGTGTACCACTGACGCCGGACACCACGAACAGGTTTAGCCCTAATGGCGGCGTAATAAAGCCCACCCCCAAAGCAGACACCATCACGATGCAAAAGTGGATATCATCCATGCCAATAGAGCGTGCTAACGGCAACAAGATAGGTGCCAAGACAACAATATTTGGCGTTGTTTCCATGACACAACCCGCCAGAATTAAAATGCCAATCATGATCAGTAGTAGCGTGGTTGGATCTTCGGTCAAGTTCGTCATGACTGAGACAAAGCTTTGCGGAATTTCCAGTACTGCAAGTGTCTGCGCCAAAGGTAAAGACATCGCGATAATCGGCAGAATCATACCGTTGATCTTGGCCGAGCTCAGCAGCATCTTGGGAAAGTCGCGCCAGCTGATGGTTTTCTCCATAAAACCGATACCCAAGCCGACGATCACCGCCACACCTGCCGCTTCAGTCGGTGTAAACATACCTGAGTAAATACCACCCAGAATGATGAATGGAATCATCAGTGCATAACGACCGTCCCACACCGCTTTCAACCAACGCTTCATGGAGAATCCTGTGCGGGAATCTTCATAACCGTTGATGGCATTCAGCACCACGTTGGTAATCATAATCGTTGCCATAATCAACAGCCCAGGGATCGCCGCCGCTAAAAATAACGTCGATGCGGAAATACCCAGAATCAAACCAATAATGATATAGGCAATTGAAGGAGGGATAAGAATCCCGGTACACGAGCCTGCTGCAACTAAGGCACAGGCGTAGGCTTTAGGATAACCACGCTCCACCAACCGGTGAATCGTCATTCGCCCAACGGCGGCAGCACCCGCCGCATCCGAACCGGAGATACAGGCAAAGAAACCACAGCCCAACACCGTTGAGGTACCCAAACCTGACTTCGCACTACCCGCGGTTGCCTCGGCCACATCCAATAACTTATTAGATAGGCCGGTACGCACCAGCACATCGCCGGTCAGAATAAACAGTGGTATCGCTATCAATGCAAACGCATCGATGCCGTCAAACAACGCTTCACCAAATAGAGACAGTGGTAACACCTCGGTCATCACTAGCATCCCGAGCGCACCGAGACCTAGCACCACCCAGATAGGGACGGCGGCCACAATCATCAATAGCATGGCGATAACGGGGAGATAAATAG
Source organism: Amphritea sp. 1_MG-2023 (assembly GCF_030547545.1). Classification (GTDB taxonomy): domain Bacteria; phylum Pseudomonadota; class Gammaproteobacteria; order Pseudomonadales; family Balneatricaceae; genus Amphritea. The sequence goes on along the minus strand of NZ_JAUOQE010000046.1, from coordinate 12,837 downwards.
CGGGCCCGTAAGTCACCTCGGCCGCTTGATCCATCATATAATTATACATTTAAGCTTCTCCTAATCGACCATACTATTGCCGGAAAATACGGCTCGGCCAGCACCCAAATCTTGGATATCTCGCCACATAGACTGCAACAGTCGCAGCACGATCAATGTAAAGCCCAACGGTACCGAAATCAGAAACCACGCCTTACTGATACGTAAACCTTCAGTCACCGAGCCAAACTCAATTGACAGCAGAACGGGTTCAATAGAGATCCAAAGCGCCGCCAGGGCCAATACCAGTGAAGCAAGATCACCGAATAGATAAAGCACCGCTTTACCGCGCCGCCCCAACGCATTAAGGAGAACATCAATGCGAATATGCGAACGATTTCGTATGGCTAATGCCGCACCAAACCACGCTAAAAAGACAAAGGAGTAACGTGCTAGCTCCTCGCCCCAAATGGAAGAATAACTAAGCCCAAAACGACGCACCACTTCAGAAACAATGGTCATCACGATCAAGGTATAAAACATCAAGCAGAGCCAGCGCTCACACTCTTGATCGAGCTTACAAATTAAAGCCTTCATAACAAACCTCAGACATCGCTGTGTAGCAACATATCGAGTCGAGAAGATACTCTCCTCCCTACTCGCCAGATAGCCTTAAGCGCTATACATTCTTAACGTAATAACGCCCGGGTGTATTAGCGGCTTGTAAAAGTTCTTCGAAGACCTCAAGCGATCCTGCCAGCTCAATTTTAGTCTTATCCCAAACCGGCAATTGATGCCCAGCCTTTGCGACCCATTGAGCTAGCTCATCTTCAGTCGGGTAATAGAATTTAACCCCATTCTTCTTCAACTCATACATAGCGTAGGCGCGTGCAGATGGCACTTTGGCAATGTTTTGATGCGAGGTAATTTCACTGGCGAGTTCGATGCTTTTTTGAATATCTTCAGGCAGGCTATTGAACCATTTTAGGTTACAAGAGAAGACTTGAGCATCGGGTACCGCTTGAATAAAGCTGACGGAAGAGAGCACGTCTTTGAAACCAAAAATATTCAACGCACCGATAGAAGGATCCAGCGCGTCGGCAACCCCCTGTTTAATCGCAGAAGGTGTTTCACCCCAAGCAATAGGCGTTGGGTTAGCGCCCAGCAGCCGATAAAACTGTTGTAGAATTTGCGAGCCGGCGACGCGGAATTTCACGCCTTTCAGATCGTCAGGGGTATGCACGATCTCATCACGCCCTGAACGCATTGCAACGGTGCGAGAATCGATACACACATACCAAAGCGCTTTAAAGCCACGCGCCTCTAGTTTTGGATCGACTTGATCTTTCCAAGCCTGAGAGTGAACCAAGTTAATGAACTTTTGGTTCTCACCACACCAGAAAGGGATATTGATCAAATCAACCACTGGCGCAAAAGCGGATAAATTAGATAAGGAATGCTGAGCCGCCTGAATGGTACCCTGCTGAACTTTTTGTATCAGGTGACCACCCGCGCCTAGCTGACCGGCAGGGGCCAATTTAACGTAGACTTGACCATCCGTCAGGTTTTGAATGTTCTCTTTGAAATCGAGCTGCATAATAGGATAGCTACGCGTCGCCCCCAGTACATAGGCGGTCGCTATCGTCATCGTATACTTAGCCGCTTTTTTTCGCTCGGCCTCTTCTTTAGACACCGCCGCAGCGGCTTCTGTCGATACCAGCGCGCCCGCAGCGCCCGCAACCACCGCGGCAGTAAAGCCCGCTTTACCCATGGTATTAAAAAAGTTACGACGTTCAATCGACGTGATTGCTTGATCTTGGATTTTTTTTGTCATTATATTTCTCCAATTTAGTTAACGAGATCCGAATGTTTTTACCTTACTTTGTTGCAACTATCCTCCTGGATACTCAATCATCTCTGCCTGAATGCACTTGCTTTTAGTGGGAACATCAGCCACAGCGGAGCTATTCGATAGATCGTTATGACTGAGGGCTAAAAATCAGGCGTCGGTTTCATTCAACAACATGAATACAACAAACCCAACAGCAGAACCAAAGAGCATTAAAAACTCCCAGATATCCGCAAGGTAAGGAACGTCAATTGCGTGCTGAATAGCCATCATGCCCAATAGAACATTGATAACAAAGCCCGCAAATAAAAAGGTAGATACGTACAATAAAGGTTGTACGCGTAGATCAGCTGATTCAGACAGCACTGAATCATGTTTAGATACACTCACATTATTAGCGTTCATATGAACCCCTATAATTTAGTTTTTATTATTATATTTCTAGAGCACTATCCGTGTTTAACATGACATATTTAATATTTGTCTTGTCTGATAAACATCAGTTTGAAACTTAAAAACAATTTTTAAAAATTATTAATACGCTTCTTTGCACTCATTGAAACCTAGCGTAAGCGCTTACATTTGACATGTCAAGACTTAGTACATTTTTTGTGCTACATCGATTTTATTTGTTTGAGTAGTGGCTACTTAAAACGCTTTATATAGACCTAGATCACGCTGTAACGACGATATAATTACTCAAAAACTCTACTTTTTGCTATATTAACTAATGCATATTAATAATAAGAAAGGTCATACCATTGAGCAAATGTAATCGCTTACAAAAACCTGTTCGTAAAAAACCCACGCTAGGCGATGTAGCCAAAGCCGCAGGTGTTTCGACAGCCACCGTTTCTCGAGCACTCAATGCACCACAAACCGTGGGTGATAAAGTACGTGCTAAGGTCGAACAACAGATCCGCCTACTCGGCTACGTCAGGGATGGTGCCGCACGAGCACTCGCCTCCAGTAATAGCCGCACCATCGGCGCGATTATCCCCACCTTAGAAAGCGCCATATTCGCCTCTGGCATCAATGCCGTCGAACAACGCCTTGATGAAGCAGGCTATTCATTACGGCTGGCCGTGTCTAACTACGATCAAGAGCACGAACTAAAACAAATTCGTGAAATGATGGAGCAAGGCGTCGATGGCATCTTACTGATCGGTAATGATCACCTCCCCGAAGCTTTTAACCTGATGAAACAGCATCAGCAGCTCTTTGCGAATATGTGGGCTTATAGTGAAGATGCTCCCTACCCTTGTATCGGCTTTGACAACCGTCAAGCCTCCAGACAAGTAGCAGAGTACCTACTGGAACTGGGTCATCGACGCTTAAGCATCATCTCAGGTATTAGCAAAAACAATGACCGTGCTAAGCTCCGTATTCAAGGCGCAAAGGATGCGTTTCAGGCGTATGGTCTGAGTATTAACGACGACGATATTATTGAGAGAAATTATGATATCTGGGAAGGCCGTCACGCCACCCGCTTTCTCATGAATCGCCCCCATCATGAACGCCCAACAGCTATCATCTGCGGTAACGATGTATTAGCGCTTGGCTGCCTACTCGAATGCCGCCACTCAGGTATTAGAGTGCCAGAAGATGTCTCGATTACAGGCTTTGACGATCTGCCGCTCAGCGAACACCTATTACCCGGTCTAACCACGGTGCACATTCCCACCACCCAAATGGGCCACCAAGCGGCTAACTTTCTACTAGATAGCCTCGCCGATAAATCCCCAGAGACGAAGAAAAAGCTGCCGACACAGCTCGTCATTCGAGGCAGCACGGCCCCGCCTGCTGCCGACTAACGGCCTCTAAATCACACGCGGGTGACGTCTCCACTTTTGCTAGCCTGCAGCCGCTCGCTGCTGCAGGTTTGCATAAAGCGAATCGGGTATGAACACCCCATCTTGCTCCGCTTGACGTCGCAGTCGTAGACGCCGCTCACCCGGTAAACGGGTGCCCTGCTGCGCTTCAATCGCGGCCAATAATAGCTCAAAACGTTGGGAAAAGTTTTGTAATGCAAACCGCTGCGGATCAATCAATATAAAGAAATGGCCAATATTAGGCGCTGTTCCACTGCCGGTAAAAAATGAGCCGGCTTCATAGCCATAGTTTGAGCCGGTTAATGTTGCCGATAAAATCTCGACTAATAACACCAGGGCTGCCCCCTTAGCGTCTCCCATCGGTAACATACTACCGTCCAATGCCGCCTGAGCATCCGTGGTCGGCTGCCCATCGGTATCAACCGCCCAGCCTTCAGGAATCGATTGTTGCTGATCAGCAGCCAACTTAACCTTGCCTCGCGCAGCCTTACTCAATGATAAATCAATCACTAACGGCGGCGCGGCCACTCTTGGGCAGGCGAAAGCAATCGGATTCGTGCCAAACAGCCTTTGTTGACCACCCCAGGGGGCAATAGCGGCCGGTGAATTGGTCATGCCCAAGGCGATCAAACCTTGTTGCGCCATACGCTCGACATGATAACCGGCCGCTCCCATATGATGAGACCGCCCGATACCCACGCCGACAATACCGGTTTGCTTAACTAGGGCCGCCGCCTCAGTAAGCCCTTGAGCCACCGCCGGAAAAGCGAATCCAGATCGCGCATCGACGCGCACCGCTGCCGCAGAGGTTAGCACCACGTCCGGCACAGCAAAACCATCCACTTTGCCGCTCTTAGCTTGATCCGCATAGGCCGGCAATCGCGACACACCATGCGAGCTAAGCCCATCGGCATCGGCCGCCACTAGAGCATCGGCAACCATATTGGCATTCGCCTGTGACGTCTGACTATTAACGAGTACTTTTACCGCTAATGCCTTGAGAGCCTCAAGGGTTAAATTAGGCATCCGTTTGATCCTCTTCAATGTGACGCACAGTCGTTACCGTTATCATATGGGATCGCACCTTCCCTAAGCTATTTCGGAGCTCTCATCCGCTTTAGACCGGCCTCAGTTCAGCCACAATCCGGTGGCTAGTATCAGCCATAAACCGATAAAACCGCTCACGAAAACTCAAGGAAATTGCAGCAGCGACCCTTGCGGCAACGGCACATTTAATAGATAACTAAACACACAGAAAAATCCACACACAATGGCGACCGCTACTAGCGAATACAAACCAAGCTTGCGCGTCGTCCACGGATCATACTGAGCCAGTAACATCAGCGCCGCAAATACAGCAAAGCCTGACAATAAAAAGCCAATAAATGGCATCAATAATACCGCTACCATCATCGCTATAACCAACAAGATTCTGCGACGCTGAGAATAGTGCTGATCCGCTGACTCGCCTGCTACATTCCCCTTACTCGGATTGATCAACTCACTGATAATTAATACCAGCGATAAGCCCATCAAGCCGGTAATGATCATCCGTGGAAACAGATAAGAATCAGGGTCTGTCATTAACGTCGTTTCATACAGACAAGCGGCCCCCAGCAAGATAAAGACGGCGGCACACACCATACCGCCGATATCCCGTCTCGGCACGCTATCGCTTGTTGTTACCGTTAGCACATCGCTCATTCGACTAACTCCTGCTGTACACGTTTCAATCGAATCTGTTTTGCCATCAGCGGATAAAACAATCCAAGCGTAATCGCGGCAATAATCGTCATCGAAATCGGTCGTTCAAAGAACATCCCAAATAGATCGCCTGTCGCCGCACCGATGGTCCAGCTTTGTACAAACCCTTCTTCGGCAATACGCCCCAATATCAACCCCAACACAATCGGCGAAGGCGAAAAGCCAAACCGGTTTAAGACCCAGCTCAACACCCCTAAAATCAACATAATAAAAACGTCAGAAATGCTATTACGGATAGAATAAGCGCCGATAATGGTCATAAAAGCCACCGATGGCACCAACAACGCTTTGGGAATGGCAATAATAAACCGATAAGCGTAACGACCAATCAGCAAGCCCGCAGGGAGCATCAGCAACGTGGCAATCAGTAGCCCGAAGATAAAGGTATAGACAATAGAGCCGCCGCTATTAAACATATCCGGCCCAACACGCAATCCATGTACCATTAACGCACCGAGAATCACCGCATCCGGTGGGGTGCCGGGGATACCAAGCACCAGCGTCGGCACAAAGCCTCCACCAACCGTCGCATTATTAGCCGATTCAGTCGCTTGCACACCTTCCGGCGCTCCCTTACCAAAAAGCGACTTATCCCGTGCAGCACGTCGTGCCTCACTATAGGAGACTAATCCGGCTATCGAGCCTCCCGCCCCCGGTAAAATACCCACGAATGTACCGATAATAGATGAACGAATCAGGTTGAATTTACCTCGCCAAGAGATAGCTATAGCTTCGCGAAAGCGATAGCCTCGCTGCTCACCCGTTACATTCAGATGCCGCCCCGGTTCGGATACCAGATCAATCAATACCGGAATACAATATAAGCCAATTAATGCGGACACCGTTTCGATGCCACCAATCATCGTGGTGCTACCAAATGTAAAGCGGATATCCCCACTAACAGCGGCAGAACCAACACAGGCGAGTAGCAGACCAAAACAGCCCCCTATCAGCCCCTTGATTAAATTTGCTTCAGACAGTGCCGCTATTAGCGTCAAACCAAACAGCGCCATCCAGAAATATTCTGAGGGCCCAAACGCGAGAGCAATCTCTGCCAGAGGCGGAGCCAACAGTAGCAAAAACAAGCCCCCCACTAAGCCACCAACAACCGAAGCAAGACACGCCAAGGTCACCGCTAAATCACCATCTCCCCGCTTAGCCATTGGATAGCCATCAAAGGTGGTAGCGATGGCCGAGGGGGTACCTGGCGTATTCAGTAAAATAGCGGCATAAGCACCACCATAAATAGCCCCCGTATAAATAGCACCGAGCATAATCAGTGCCGACGTAACGGGCATCGTAAAGGTGATCGGGACGAGCACTGCTACCGCCATCGTCGCTGTGAGACCGGGCAGGGAACCGATAACGGTTCCCGCCACCACACCAGCCAAAGCCAGCATCACATTAAGCGGGGTCAGTGCTTGAAATAGATACTCAAGCATAGCAACAGCCTCTTACTTAATAACACCCGCCTGCTTAGCAGCCGCGATGTATTCTTTAGATTTCTGTGCGACGAAGGCTGACATCTCATCGTAATCGATATCTAACAGCAGCATGCCGTCATTTTCCATCCGCTGACGAAACTCAGTATCACTGTTAATATCCGCAATCATACGTGATACCTGTTGACGGACATGCTCAGGTGCTGAATTAGGCACAGCAATGCCACGATAGGCACCCGATATCAGGTCATAGCCAAGTTCTTTAAATGTCGGCACATCAGGAAATCGCGGATGACGCGCCTCAGTCGCCACCGCCAGCATACGCACCTTGCCTTCATGTTTAGCGCCAACGGATGTAAAGCCCCATTGCGCCGACACTTGCTTGCCCAGCAGCGCGGCTACCGCTTTACCGGTGCCTTTAAAAGAGACATAAGTCGATTTAACACCGGCCATTTCATCGAAGCGTACCTGTGCTAAATGGTTCGCCGAACCTTTGCCGGAACCCGAAAAGATCAGCTTTCCCGGCTGCTGCTGAGCAAAAGCGACTAGATCATCGAGGGTTTTAAAGGGGCTATCCTCCTTTACCACAATGGCATCAGGGGTATAGTGGAACATATACACGCCGACCAGATCTTGGGTTTCAAATCCGACGTTTTTTTGTAATGGTTTAATCACAATATGAGGTAAGTTGATCCCCATAATACTATAGCCATCACCTTTCATACTATTTAACTGCGACCAGCCGACCGCACCACCCGCCCCGGGCTTGTAGGAGATAACTAAGTCTTCATCGAATATTTTTTTAAAAAAAGGCTGCTGATGACGCGCCGTGACATCCGATTCACCACCGGGACTAAATGGCACTACATAATTAACTGAACTTTCAGGATAGTCCGCCCTAACTAATCCGGAAAAAACCAGCAAAGTAATGAAAATTGAACGAGAGACGCACGTGATAATTGATTTAAAATTCATTGTCAGTATCTCTTATTTTTTATATTTATTAGATTAAAAGCAGCTTAGTCTCAACTTAAATAATCAGTTATCCCCTGAAGATATAAATCTTTTTTTTACTCAAAAATCATTTCAAGCAATATTAATTTGGTAAAACCTTTAATGCATAGACAGATAAAGTAAATTTTATCGTTTAAGCTAAGCTTTTTTAAATCCGCTATGACTGATATACAAGAAAAATAATAAAAAGGGAGGCTGAATATTTTCAGCCTCCCTTTTTCATCACGGCTTATGCACTGCGATAGAGTTTAGTCATTGAGAATTCAACGTGACCCAATACTTCAGCGCTGGTGTTACGGCCATTAGCCGCTCGAATAGCCTCGTCGATCAATGCATCGCCAGCCTGATCAAGCGTCATCTCATGACGCAGCACCGCAGACACATCCAAGTCAACGTGTTCACTCATGGTACGCACGGTACGTGGGTTACCCGTGATCTTGATAACCGGCATAATTGGATTACCGATAACGTTACCTTGGCCCGTTGGGAACAGGTGCAGAACATAACCCGCTGCAGCTTGCAACGTATTACATTCGGCGGCAGCTGAAGAGGTATCCATAAAGTACAGACCCGCACCTTTAGCCGGCGCTTCAGCAGGCTCAAGCACATCAACATACTTAGCTTGCTTACCAATTTTCTGCACGTTACCCAGCGCCTTCTCTTCGATCGTCGTCAGACCTCCTTCGATATTACCCTTGGTAGGCTGAGAGTCAGATAGATCGTCGGTCTTCTCTGCCATAATAAAGTCGTTATAGGCTTCCCAAGTCTTCATGAACTTTTCAGCGGCCTCTGGGGTCGCCGCACGCTCTGCAACAATTCGCTCAGCACCCGTGATTTCAGATGTTTCACCGAAACAGAGTGTAGAACCCGCTGCATATAGCTTATCAATAAAGTTACCCACCGTTGGGTTAGCAGACAGACCTGATGTTGTATCAGACTCACCACACTTAGTCGCTACCCAGAGATCGCTGATGGGGCACTCTTCACGCTTCTGAGCAGTAGCAAAGTGAACAAACTCTTTGGCTTTGCGAGACGCCGCACATACGGTGTTGATATCGCCATTCTGTTCAATCGAGAAACCGGCTACCGGCTTACCTGTTTTGGCAATGCCATCCACTACGCGTTGAGTCCAACCAGGCTCAATACCGATCACAACAACTGCTGCAACGTTAGGGTTGCTACCCGTACCAATAATCGTACGGAAATGAAGATCCAAGTCAGCGCCAAACTGCAAACGACCATAGGCGTGTGGAATTACCGTGGTGCCTTTAATGTTGTTGGCAACAGATTCACAAGCGGCATTTGAAATATCATCAAGTGGCAAAATCAAAACATGGTTACGAATGCCTACACGACCGTTTTCACGACGGTAACCCATAAAAGTCTTATCAGTCATTTTTTATTCTCCCGTTACGCCGGCGTCCAGCGCTAGGTTTAAAGTGTATAGATCGAAGTCCTAACGGTTATTAGCTAACCGAGCTAGCGAGTGCTTACCAACGTTTAGTCTTGATGTTGTGCACATGAGCGTGATCACCCGCTTGAATCGCAGCAACAACTTTACCCATATCTTGATCGTATTTGATGATCGTATCGCCCACAGCAAGATCTTTCAGCGCGATCTTATGACCCAGTGGAATATCACTTAAAGCCTTCAAAGTGATCTCTTCATTGGTATCCATTTTATAACCGGTCACTTGCATACCAGCCTTAATTGTTTCAACTACGGCGACGCCAACTGAGTCGTCTTTGTCATGCACCAAAAAATGCGTCTCGCTCATTTTCTTCGTCCTCTTTTATTTTTGGGGTCAATCAATGTGCATTCAGCTTACCCAATATCTTATGTCTTTTACAAGACATTTTTTAAATTTTATTTTATATCTTATATAAGACATATTATTGCAGTATGCTTACAACAACCAAAGCCCAATCAACAAGAAGGTGTGCGCCCATGACTGCACAGAAAAAGAATCCAAACTTTCAACCACTGTATGCGCAAGTTAAGGCGCTGATGATTGATCGCCTGATGAATAACGACTGGACCGCCGGCATGGTGTTGCCCAGCGAGAGTCAACTGGCAGCGGAATTTCAGGTAAGCCAAGGCACCGTGCGTAAAGCCTTAGATGAAATGACAGCCGAGCATTTATTAGTGCGGCGTCAAGGAAGAGGAACATTTGTCGCGGAACATACTCAGCAACGCGCTCTGTTCCATTTTTTGCACTTGGTTGATGAAGATGACAACCGTCAACTACCTCAAAGCCAGGTGATCTCTATCGAAACATGTCAAGCCTGCGATCAAGAAGTACAGCAGCTTGAGCTCGAGAACGGCGCGTCAGTGATACGCATCAAGCGCATTCGTAACCTCAACGAACAAGCCGTTATCTGCGAAACCATTAGCGTACCCTATGTCTTATTTCCCACCTTAGGACAACAAGATGGCGAGATACCCAACTCCCTGTATTCATTGTATGAACGGCAATACGGTATCTCAGTTAATCGAGCCACCGAACGAATATCAGCCGAAAGCGCAGCCGGTGAAATCGCCGAACGTTTAGGGCTTACTCCCGGTACACCACTGCTGAGAATTCAACGCACCGCCTATAGTCTCAATGCACGGCCAGTCGAGTTACGCATCAGTCACTGCCATACCGAGCATCATCACTACTTATCGCAGCTGACGTAATCTACCGGTGGTGCAACATTGGCATGCTGATGTGCCGCCCAACTCACTGATCGAAGCGATCAGTCAAGGTATCTGTTTCGAGTAACTGCGACACAAATCAGTAATCGGTAGCCTCGCAATCACATCGGTGCAGGCTGCTCAACCACACGTTGCCGTAGCTAGAAGGCTTAATGCTCAAACTATCAGCTTATTAGTCATTCAACATCCGTCCACTGCCCTACCGAGGTAGCCCATGCAAACGAGTATTAATGCCCTATTACCCATCATCCTACTTATCTTGCTGGGCTATGGCCTGCATCGCGCGCGTTGCTTTACTGATGAATTATGGTTTGGCATAGAAAAACTGGCCTATTACGTACTGACACCAGCATTGCTAATTCATGCATTAACCGCTAACCCCTTAGGCAATTTACCTTGGAAAGGGCTACTGCTAACGCTACATATCACTATTCTTAGTTGCGCCCTATTAATGATTCTTTGGCAACGTTGGGGACGACCGTTAGATGCCGGCTCGTTTACTTCACTGTTTCAGGGAGGATTACGCTTTAATCCCTTTATTGCGCTCGCACTAGCGAATGCATTATGGGGGGAGGAAGGGCTGCTTTATGGCGCCCTTGCGTCGGTGGCGATGATTATTCTCATCAATATTCTCTGCGTGATCATCTTTGCGGTAGCGGTACCTCGGGTTAAATTATCAACCACTAATCTGCTCTATCAATTAGCAACCAATCCTCTCATCATCGGCTGCGTCATCGGCCTCAGTCTGAATTTGTTCGCTATTCGTCTGCCAGATGCACTACAACAAACCATCACGCTAACGGGACGTGCCGCCTTCCCTATCGCGTTGCTTGCCGTCGGTGCAGCACTCGAGATGCGTAGACTCACCATGGATTGGGAGCTCATGTTTACCGCTTCTTTAGTGCAATTTATAGTAAAACCACTGATAGCGATTTTATTGATGTCGCTCATTGGTCTAACTGACTTACCAGCCATGATCGCCGTGTTATTTCTAGCGGTTCCCACCGCGCCTTCATCCTATATATTATCTCGACAACTAGACGGTAATTATCAGGCCATGGCGGCAATTATCACTTTTCAAACCTTGATTGCATTCATTACTCTGCCGGTGACACTTTCTCTTATCGATATGTACCCCCTATAACCCTGAGGGCACTAAAGTGACGCTCACGGCTACCGCATCACGACACAGAGATTCGAGTGACGGCCACAACTGAGGGTTCTATCGGATAGAAACTGAGTGATAATGAGGTATAAAAAAAGGATTCAAACGCAACTCTGTAGAGGTAACAACGGAGGCATTTAAGCGCGCTGAGATTTACAGCAGCTAAGAGGGATCATCACGAAAATATCGTTGTTAAACAGTGAGTGCGTAGGCTAATGGATGAACCCGACACACTCACTAACATACTATTTTAAATACGCTTATTGGGCGTTAAGCATGGCTTTTAAAGAAAATTCCTGTGCTACTGCGCTGCGTGAAGAGACGCTTAACGGCAGTAACAATAGTCTTCCATACCTCTGCCTGCATCTGCGCACGCAGCTCAGTGGCGGCATGATATTCATCGTAGCAGTAGGAAACCTTGTGCATTTTTTGTACCTTCCAAATATGTGTCGTTAGCGACAAGCGGAGCACGCCATGAATCTATCAGACTGGCTCTAGTACGCTTGAAGTTTCAAAAGAAGAGATTAGAAAGAAATTTTTCTAGTTAAAAATTATAGGCGCGTATAGGCCTCGCTAAAAGTGATCTATTTAGCACCTAACGGTGAATTTTTCTCACCCTTATTTGATTCAATCTAAATATCAAGTTAGCAATATGAGGCTCTAACAATAACCGTGACAGTCACTGATTCACCCACAGGCTACAGATTGATTCAAGGTTGAATAGCAAGAAAAGCAGAGCCTCGAGTGATCCCTCAATAGAGTAACCGAACGGAATCCCGCATGACATATTTTCACAACCTCTGCAGTCATGATTATTGGCTAAGTCCGTAGATAAAGACTTTTGTCTAGCATTGATCGGGTTATCATAGACGCATCCAACATCGGTTAACCATGCTTATGCCCCTATTCCAGCGCTTTACTCAACTTTGTAGCCAGAAACCCTTGGGGGTCCGCCTACTGACGGCGATCCTTCTCTATAGCTCAGTCATTACCTTAGTCGCTACAGGTACGCAACTGTGGCTCGATTATCGCTATGAACGATCCGCCATCGAAGAGCGTTTGCAACAGATTGAAGCCAGTTCACTCAACAGCCT
>NZ_JAUOQE010000045.1 GCF_030547545.1 Amphritea sp. 1_MG-2023 | reverse complement strand
CCCGTGCCGATAAAACCACAACATCGTTGTAGCGAGCGACGCCCTCGTCGCGATTAACCGCCATAACCACACCATCGACGTGAGGGCACGCCTCCTACAAAACATCGCCCTCGTGCCGATAAACCCACAAACCAAAACCATCGGCGTGAGGGCACGCCTCCTACAAAAAAACCACGCCGTCGCGATAAAACCACAAACCAAAACCATCGGCGTGAGGGCACGCCTACAAAACATCGCCACGCCGCTTATTTCATTTAAGACCACTTATCAGATCGATCGGCACAAACAATAAAGAAGGGGTTCAACAAAGTCTCGGGGCGGGTGTTGTATAGCAGCGGGGTTAATTCTGGGTATTGCAACACGAGGCCGCCTGCTGCGTTGACAACGGCGTGAGCCGCGGCGGTATCCCATTCGCTGGTTAAGCCTAAACGCGGATATAAATCGGCAGCGCCTTCGGCCACTAAGCAAAGCTTTAAAGAACTGCCCATCGATACCACTTCGGTTTTCGGCAAATCGTTAACAAAGGCTTTAAATTCGTCAGTTTGATGTGAACGACTGCCAACCACACGCCAAACATCCGCATCAGAGGGAATCGCCGACACATGGATCGGCGTTACCTGTCCTGCCGACTCTTTAAACGCGCCTTCGGCATCGCCCCAATAAGTCACCTCTAGTGCAGGGGCATAAACCACCCCAAACACGGCTTTACCCTGATCGATCAGGGCAATATTGACAGTAAACTCGCCATTTTTCTTAATAAACTCTTTAGTGCCGTCTAATGGATCGATCAACCAATAGGTCTGCCATGACAGCCGATCCTGATGCTCTTCGGCACTCGATTCTTCAGATAGCACCGGTATCTCCGGCGTGAGTTGTTGCAAGCCCGCAACAATACAGTGATGCGAGGCTAAATCGGCTTCGGTCAACGGGCTGGCATCACTCTTCTCGACAATTTCAAAATCCCGTTGATAGATTTCCATAATCGCCGCACCGGCTTGTTTAGCGAGGGTAATAATATCCTGATTGTTAAACATGGCATCCTTCTCTTTCAAAATAGTTAGGTAATCAAATAATTGTCTGAGCATCGGCGTTTGTAAGCCAACCCTCTATTAAAACGGCCAGATTTGTGGAATCAACAGTAAAGACACCACCGCCGTGGTGAGACTTAAGGGTATCCCCAAACGCGCATAGTCGCTAAAACGATAACCGCCCGGGCCATAGACCATCAAATTAGTCTGATAGCCCAGCGGCGTAATAAAGCTGGCGGAGGCGGCAAACATTACCGCAATAACAAATGGCATATAACTGACACCGAGTTGATCGGCTAATGCCATCGCCACCGGAAACATCAATACCGCCGCCGCATTATTAGTAATCAATTCGGTAAACAACACCGTCATCAAATACATCACGATCAGTGCTTGCCAAGGGCTAATGCCATCATGAAATAACACCCACTCGGCAATCATACGAGCATTACCGGTTTTCACCATCGCCGCCCCCAAGGCGAAGGAAGCGGCGATAACAATTAACACCGATAGATCCACATTACGCCGCGCCCGCGAAACCGACACACAACGCGTCGCTAACATCACCCCTGCCGCTAAGATAGCGGCTTCTAAAATAGATAACAGCCCTAGTGCGCTGACCAACACCATCATTAACAATGTGCCAATCGCCAATGGAGCTTTAGCAAAATCAGGCGGCGTTGACTCATTCAAGGCACTCACTAAGAGAAAGTCTCTCCGTGATCGGTACTGACTAACAAAATCATCGCTAGCTTCCATCAACAGGGTATCACCCACCTGTAAACGTACATCGCCTATTTTGCCATCTAAGCGCTGCCCCTGACGACACACCGATAAAATAGCCGCGCGGTAGCGGCCTCTAAAACGAGATTCGCGAATCGTCTGCCCCAAGCCAAAGAAATCTGGGCCAACCACCGCCTCCACCAGACACCGCTCTTGCACCGCTATATTGAGTTTTTCAAAGCCATCATCCTGCGGCATCAGGCCGCGTACACCACGTAATTCATGGGCACTTTCAGGGGCACCGATAAACACCAACACATCGTCTGCTTCCAGCACACTATCGGGAGCCACGGCTGTCAACAAAGCTCCTCGGCGTTTAATATCCACCAGGTAACCGTAAGTCAGTTGTCTTAACCCCGCTTGAGCAACGGTTTTTCCCACAACGGGGCCGCTAGGGCTCACCACTAGCTCAACCACATACTCGCGGGCACTTTCCAACTGTTCAACCACACCTTTACGGGCGGGTAATAATAATGGCGCTAATAAAATAATTAAGCCTCCGGCGATCAATAATACCGGCACACCTACCCAGGCTAAATCAAACATCCCCAGCGCAACACCCGTCTCCGCTTGTAATAAGCCATCCACCACGAGGTTGGTGCTAGTGCCAATGAGGGTGCAGGTACCGCCTAGAATCGCCGCATAGCTCAAGGGTAATAACAGCTTAGATACCGGAATTTTGATCCGCCGCGCCCAATCTTGTACGGCAGGAATAAACATCGCCACCACCGCGGTATTATTCATAAACGCGCTTAACACGGCGGTCGGTAGAATCACTCGCAGCAACGATTGCTTTTCGCTGTTAGGTAAGCCTAACAAGAGTTGACCCACCCAACCAACCGCGCCCGTTTCTTTCAAGCCCGCCGCAATCACATAAAAGGCCGCGATGGTCATCACTCCGGGGTTTGAGAAACCAACCAACGCTTCCGCGGGGGTGAGCACCTTGGCAAGAATTAATAACCCCAGTGCCGCCATTAACACCATATCGGCCGCGATACGGCTAAAAATCAATAAGAGCAGTACCGACGCAAGCAGTAAAAGCGTTAATCCAGCTGAAAATTCCATATTCGACGTCTTGATTCCTGCCCTGATTTAGTCCGATCTCATTAACACCAAAGGAGCCAATGCTGAATCATCGATACAATTGAGACATATTATGTTTAACAATGAATGTTTGTCAGCATAGCGTCAATTTTGTATGATCTCAATTCTTATAAGGAATATGCAACATGAATGGCAAGAAGCTCGCCCCCACAGCGCTGAATAAGCTCAGAAAAGAAGCAGTACAGCTGCGTCTAAGTGGAGAAACGCTTGCCTCGATAAAGCAACAAACCGGCCTATCGCACCCCACGATTATTTCAGCCTATAAATGTTTTATAGAAGGCGGATGGGAGGCCGTTAACACCGGTAAGCGAGGGCGTCCAAAAACAGTGGCGCCATCCGGCCTCGGCTCGCCCGACGAATGCCTTACCTTTATGCTCGCTAACCTACCGGACAATAACGGCTTATGGCACAACCAGGCGGTGCAAGCATGGTTCAATCACCACCAGCAGCCCCCCTCATTAAAAACCATCAACCGTTACCTTAATGCTTGGGGTATCACTGCCGCCTCAACGGGGCCAAAACTAACCCCGCCGTCATGGTTGGCACAACACCACCCCGAACAGCTATCGACCTATCACCCGCTTAGTGACAATGCCGACGCAGCCACTCATACCAAGCACCTAGGTATCACAAAGCCACAACAAGCCAACAGCTTAAAGCTGAAAGTCATCAAAGGAGGAATAGGCCAACTCTCGCTGACGGCGGCACAAAAGACAGCAGGGCTGGATGGCTATTTTATCTATGCTCAAGATTTCAGGGGCAAGCGATACTGGCTAATGACACGTAACCAACCCGATAGCCAAGATATTATTCATTTTCTCGAACGGCTCAGCAATCAACTAACCTCGAATCTACTCTTGTCATTCCATAGTGTATCGCTAGACAGATTTACAGATATTCAACAATGGCTAGCCAATCAAACACAAATTACTCTTTTAACCTATGCAACATCAAAATCCAGCACGCCGTTGGCACCGTTGCCTTCAGCCGCTGAACAACAATCGACTCAGTCATATGTGAGGAACACGATGGCATTAACACATCTACAGAGACTGGAAGCGGAAAGCATTCAAATCATGCGTGAGGTCGTTTCCAAAGCCGATAATCCGGTTATGCTTTATTCCATCGGCAAGGATAGTGCCGTGATGCTGCATCTAGCGATGAAAGCATTCCACCCATCCAAACCGCCATTCCCGCTGTTGCATGTTGATACCGGCTGGAAGTTTCGCGAAATGTATACCTTTCGCGATGAGTTAGTCAAAAACCTCGGCGTTGAGTTGATCACCTATATGAACCCCGAAGGCATCGAAAAAGGTATCAACCCCTTCACCCATGGATCGGCACTGCATACCGATATCATGAAAACTGAAGGCCTGAAGCAGGCGTTGAATAAATTCAAATTTGATGTTGCCTTTGGTGGCGCACGTCGCGATGAAGAGAAATCTCGCGCCAAAGAGCGTATTTTCTCTTTCCGTACTGCCGATCACCGCTGGGACCCGAAAAACCAGCGCCCTGAGTTATGGAAAAACTACAACGCCAACAAACGCCCAGGCGAATCGATTCGAGTATTTCCCCTATCTAACTGGACCGAGCTGGATATCTGGCAATATATCTATTTAGAACAGATCCCGATTGTGCCCCTCTACCTCTCGGCTGAACGGCCCGTGGTCGAACGAGATGGGACGCTGATAATGGTTGACGACGAGCGCATGCCGTTGCAACCAAATGAAGTACCGATGATGAAGAGCGTACGTTTCAGAACCCTCGGCTGCTATCCGCTCACCGGCGCCGTCGAATCTGAAGCCGATACCTTGCCAGCGATCATCCAAGAGATGCTGCTGACCAAAACATCTGAACGTCAGGGGCGTATGATCGATCACGACAGCGCCGCATCCATGGAGAAGAAAAAGCAGGAGGGTTACTTCTAATGGCACACTCATCCGAGATGATATCCGATGATATCGTTCAATACCTAAAAGACCACGAACAAAAAAGTCTGCTGCGCTTTATCACCTGTGGCAGCGTTGATGATGGCAAAAGCACCCTGATTGGCCGCCTACTGTTCGAATCAAAACTATTATTTGAAGATCAACTGGCTGCGGTTGAAGCGGAATCGAAAAAATTTGGTACTCAGGGCGATAACATCGATTTTGCCTTACTCGTCGATGGCCTAGCCGCCGAGCGGGAACAGGGCATCACCATCGATGTCGCTTACCGTTTTTTCTCTACCGATAAGCGTAAGTTTATCGTCGCCGACACTCCCGGGCATGAGCAATACACCCGCAACATGGTAACCGGCGCATCCACCGCCGATGTCGCTATTCTGATGGTCGATGCTCGCCGTGGCATCTTGACTCAGACTCGCCGCCATAGCTATCTCGCCTCTTTAATCGGCATTCCACATATCGTGGTAGCCATCAATAAGATGGACCTCGTCGATTACTCTGAGAAAACCTACAACCAAATTCGTGAAGATTATCTCGAGTTTGCTAAACAGATCGGTATTGAAAACATCACCTTCATTCCGATGTCGGCCTTAGCCGGCGATAACATCACCGAACCTAGCAACAACATGACCTGGTATCACGGCACCACCCTAATGGGTTATCTGGAAACCGTGCAGGTTGATGATGAACTGATGCAGAAAGCACCGTTCCGTATGGCGGTACAATGGGTTAACCGCCCTAACCTAGATTTCCGTGGTTTTGCCGGTCAACTCGCCAGCGGTGTTGTAAAACCCGGTGATCGCATACGTGCCCTGCCTTCAGGTAAAGAGAGCACCATCGCAACGATCTCCACCTACGATGGTGACTTGCCACAAGCGGTGGCCGGCCAATCGGTTACACTCACCCTCAACGACGAGATCGATATCTCCCGTGGAGACATGATCACCTCAGCGTCAGAGCCCGCCTCTATTGGTAAACAGTTCGAAACCACTATTATTTGGATGCATGAAGAACCTCTCATGCCGGGCCGCACCTATCTGATGCAGATTGGTACAAAAACCGTGACCGCCTCCATCACCGACATTAAGCATCAAGTTAACGTCAATACGATGGAACACCTAGCGGCAAAGAAACTAGACCTCAATGGTATCGGCGAGTGTAATATCAGCCTCGATCAGGACATCGCCTTTGACTCTTATAAGGCTAACCGAGATACCGGCAGCTTTATCTTAATCGACCGCATGACCAACAACACCGTGGGTGCCGGTTTAATCAACTTCGCCCTACGTCGCAGTACCAATATCACCGTACAGCATACCGAAGTGAATAAAGCGGTACGCTCGACACTGAAGTCACAGAAGCCTTGTGTTATCTGGCTGACGGGTTTGTCAGGTTCGGGTAAATCGACGATTGCTGATCTGGTTGAACAGAAACTACTGGCGTCAGGGCATCACACCTATCTACTCGACGGTGATAATGTTCGTCATGGTCTCAATAATGATCTTGGCTTTACCGATCAAGATCGAGTGGAAAATATCCGCCGCATAGCCGAAGTAGCCAAACTGATGGTCGATGCTGGGCTGATCGTGCTGACTTCCTTCATCTCACCTTTCCAAGCAGAAAGAAAGATGGCGAGAGATATGCTAGACGAAGGTGAGTTTATCGAGATCTACGTCAACACCCCACTAGAAGTCGCCGAAGATCGTGATGTGAAAGGTCTTTATAAGAAAGCTCGCCGCGGAGAACTGAAAAACTTCACCGGCATCGACTCCCCTTATGAAGCCCCAGAGCAGCCAGACCTTAATCTGAAAACGTTAGAAATGACACCAGAAGAAGCAGCTGACAAAGTCATCGAATTGCTAAAACAGAAAGCAATGATTTAATTCTTATCGCCGCGAGGGCGCGCCTCCTACAAAAATCCCACCTTTGTAGCGAGCGACGCCCTCGTCGCGATTAACCACCATAACCACACCATCGGCGTGAAGGCACGCCTCCTACAAAACATCACCCCGCCGCCGCGATAAACCCACAAATTAAACCATTGTAGCGAGGCACGCCCTCGTGCCGATAAACCCACAAACAAACGTCATATCGTATCATTGTAGCGAGGCACGCTAGCATG
The DNA here is from genome assembly GCF_030547545.1 of Amphritea sp. 1_MG-2023. Lineage (GTDB taxonomy): Bacteria > Pseudomonadota > Gammaproteobacteria > Pseudomonadales > Balneatricaceae > Amphritea. Next base: position 20,242 of record NZ_JAUOQE010000045.1, on the reverse strand, counting down.
CCCTTTGGGTACCTCGTCGCGATTAACCACCTTAACCACACCATCGGCGTGAGGGCACGCCTCCTACAAAAAACCACACCCGTCACGATCGCCCCATAAACATCATATCGCATCGTATCATTGTAGCGAGGCACGCTAGCATGCCCTTTGGGTACCTCGTGCCGATAAACCAATATCGGCAAAAGGCGAACCATCGGTGTGAGGGCACGCCTCCCACAAAACATCGCCCCGCCGCCGCGATAAACCCACAAACAAACGTCATATCATATCATTGTAGCGAGCGACGCTAGCATGCCCTTTGGGTACCTCGTCGCGATTAACCACCATAACCACACCATCAGCGTAAGGTACAACCTCCTACAAATGGACCTCTATGCCACGATGAGTAAGGGTCAGCGAAGAAAAAATCTATATTGAGCGCATCAGCTATTGCCTTATGCTCTACAAATTCCGAACCATTATCGGCAGTGATTATTCGCACCGATGTAACGGTAGATCCACTCGTGGCTGATCGGCATATCAATTAAATGCCCAACACCGCTAATCTGCTCTGGACTCCAGTGAAGTGATAACCCAAATTCAACATACTCAACCGTTAACGCCGGAATTTTGTATTTAGATGCCAAAGTCCTTCGCTCTTGAGATTTCTGCTGAGCCGGTTCAGGATGGTAACCATCCTTTGAGCCGTTTCGGTCGAGTTCTCGATAAACGGTTGAACCATGTACATTGATTGTTTTAGCGATGAAAGCAGGCCGATAACCCTGCGCAAGAAGAATCGATATCTGGTATCGTTTCCCTTCGGTCAACTGTTGATATGTCATAGTGATACACTTTGTCTTTGGCGAGAAGAAGCGTACCAAGGTCAGCAGTTGACCACCTCTCCACCGTTACCAAAAAGTTTCGCACTTATTATATGAATCCCCGATTCTCTAACGATACAGTTACCTGGTTTTGATTAATTAAATCTACCGTTTGTATTCTCTGCCCACTTTTTAAGCGCACCTTTCAAATCACCAGGCAACTCAATTTCATGCTTCACAAGCCAAGTTGGATAAATATTAGTTGATTTAATAAGTTTCATAACTCTATCTGGATGGACTCCAATATTTAAGAAGTTGAATATTTTGAATACTTTGGCAGCAAACAAAACAAAAAACTTTGGTGATGAAAATAACATTACATCTGGGTAATGATTCAACTTAAAAGCCAGTATAATATCTTCCAGTGTATAACGCTCAGGATAACAACCATTCAATAACTCATATTCGCTTTCAGTATTCCTTGCTTTTTCAATTAAATAGATAAGATCATCAACATAAATACAAGACTTTATCGTGTCTTTACGCCCAGGATAAATAAAGACACCTTTCTGCATTAAATTTGCAAGCCTAGTAAAATTCCCTCCCTCCCCTGGTCCGAACACTACTGCTGGTCTAATAATTGTTAATAAAGAGTTTTGATTTCGATTATTCCATGCTTTGTGAATATTCTCGGCAAGCATTTTTGAATAACCATAGGCTGAATTGGGGGACAATGTTGAATATTCATCTTTTTGTTCTTCATCGGGACCATAAACAGAAATAGAGCTTGTGAATATAATCTCGTTAATTTTATTTTTTTCAGCGAAGCTACATACTTCATTTGCGCCCGCAATATTTGTTTCATAGTACTCATGTGTAGGATGACCAGGTGTAGTATGGATAGCTGCAAAATTGTATATTCTATTAATTTTACATTCTAACTTTAGAGACGAAAGGTCGCGCACATCACAGTTAATATAAAACAGGTTTTTATCTTTAAAGCGAGGCTCTTTTAAATCGACAATGTAGATTTTATAACCTTCAGATATTAGCTTTTTTGAATAGTGGGTTCCAATAAAACCAGAACCACCAAAAATCAGTACAGAGCCCATTTAATATTCCTTTTAAGTTTTTTTAAAAATTAACATCTATAAATCTTTAATTATCGCCCACCTGACATTCTTAAAAGTAAGCTTGGGATAATTTTATTTAACAATGCATAAGCTGCCAAACAAATTAAAATAGTAATTATTGGCAGTAATAGAAAGATGCCTAGCAATTCAAAGTCTGAAGCTGGAGGGAGTAACTTAAATGTAAGTTTTTTTAAAGTTATGAGCAGGGGCTCATGCGTTGCAAATACAAAGAAACTGGTTGTTCCTAAGTAAATTAAAGTGTCCTTTAAATATTTATTATCTAAGAAAAATTTAGTGATGAATAAGGTACCCAAAATTCCAAAAATTAATGCTAACTTATGAATTTCTGGATTGTAAGACAAGCCCTTTGATAAGGTATCTAAAACAACCAAGATAAGAAATACAGAAAAACAGAATCTTCCCCAAATATCACTAAAGAAGAGATCAATCTTTTTATGAGCAAAAAAAGCTCCTATATAAAAGAAAAGCAGTGAATCTATTGACGGTATATAAATACTCCATAAATTAAAAAACCAAATTGACTTTAAAATCAACAACGTAATAAATGGAAAAGTTTTTAATAAAAAGTATATAGCTGGCGTTAGTAAGACAACTGCTATAAAGTCTCTAATAAACCAAAATTGATAAGCAATTGGTTCTTGATTCAATCCAATAATGGCATTAATTAAATCAAAAGTAGAAAAATCACTTATAAGCATTCTCCCTGAGAAATAGCTTTGTGTATATGAAATGTTTTGAGCAATTGCAAAGATAGCCAAAACCAAAATATTCCAAAACAGGAATGGAAAAACTAAGCTGTGAAATCGTGAAATTAACTTTTGTTTATAACAAAAAAACGTAGCACTAAATTTTAAAAAAAACAAAAAGCCAGACAGCAAAAAGAAGATAGGAACAGCTACCCTGGCAAATCCCTGAGATATAGCATCCATGAAGTAAATTACCCACTGACTAGGTGAGTATTCTACAGATGAACCTCCTGAAAAGTTTATTTGAAAATCGTAGGAATGAATAAAGACAATACTTATGATTAACGGGAACCTTAACAGTTCTATTCTATCTGACGGAGATTTACTAAGCTGCATTTTACTCTTCCTAGTAATCATTTAGAAATGACATTATTTTTAAGCCACCATCTCTTATGCATGGAAAACATTAGAACGATATTCTTTGGGAGCTTGTGATGATTATTCCCTAGTTTATAGGCTAAAAACTTTAAGCCGTTTCGTACAAAAAACTCTGGTATTAAATAGAGCTTTCTTTGTTTTAGTATGAAATTGAATTCTGATTTTATATATTTCATACCTTCACCTTTTGGTTTGCCAAATTCATCAATAAGCCAAGACTCCATTTGGTGAAATACTCCCACATCAAAATATCTTTTAAAATCTTCTAACAGTGTATAACTGTGAGAATGATAGACCTTTGCGGAAGGTTCATATGCTACACAATCCCCTTTTTTAAGAAGCCTTGCAGTTGCATGTGCGTCTTCACCAAAGAGAAGATTTTCTTCAAACCAATTAATACCCTCCATTGCACTTCTTCTATAAGCAGCAAAAGAGTTAGACATGAAAGCAGTTTTTATTCCGAACTTAGCTATATCATCAATACAACGTATATAAGGGGTATCTGTGTAATTAAAATACCTTAAATGAGTACCGAAAAGTGAGGTCGAGTCGTAGGGAATTTGTTTACCATAGGCTGCAGAAATTTTATTGTTTTCAAATACGTTAACTAACGTAATAATGTCATCAGCACTTGTTGGTAGTGCATCCTGAGTAAGAAATACTACTATTTCTCGGTCTGTTAAATCCTTTGCAAGTGATCTTGTTCCACCATGATCAAAAACTGCAGAATCAATGATGGTTATATTTTTAAAGCCAGCTTCAGCCAGAGTTTCAACGGTACCATCACTGGAAGTAGAGTCGATAAAAAAAACTTTATCTTTGAGCCTATCATCAGAGAGTATTTTTAATAGAGGCGGTAGAAATTTCTGGGCATTATATGTTGGAATAACGATGGAAAAATTCATGATTATATTCTCTTAAACTGATTTCTATTTTGTAATGTGTCATAAATAAACTTTCCATAAAAAACCCATAACACCATCAATGCTTTATAAGTTGTAAATATATCTATAAAGGTTGCTGTTAGTGCAATAACAATCATATAATTACTTAAATAATTAAGTCTTGTCTTTTTTATAAAAGCAAAAACAAAAGATAGATATATAAATAAGCCTATCAACCCCGTTTCTATAAACAATCTTATATAGTTACCGTCAACTGCTTTACCTGCGAATGAAGGACCTAAACCAATTAGAGTCGAATCAAAACCATTTAATGTTGTTGGAACCAATACCACCCATCTTGCGAATCTAATGACAGTACTAAGATCACCATCATTTTTGAGTATTTCTTTTAGACCATCTCCGTAACCTAATTCCCAATATTCTTCTTGAGTTTCAACTACTGTTATCGCATTTAACGTTAAGACAATTGAATTGAAGGTTTCACTAGAAAAAGCATCAGAAACTCTTTCAAAAATTACTATATTTGATAAACCTTTACTATTTACATTAGCATTAATTGCAGAGACAAAAAGCAGTAAAATAACCACAAAAAATGAGGCAAAAGTTGCGACAAATACACTTTTAATGAAGTCTTTTCTTATAAATTTGAATAAAAAGACTACTAATACTGCAGCAAGCGTTACTCTAGATTCCGTTAAAAAGAGAATTAGAAATGAAAGCCCAAAATATAACCATAATTTTTTCTCATGAAAATATAGCAATAAAAAAGCTGCAATAGCAGCCAGCTCCCATGGTCCGCCTGTGTTAGCAATTGCTCTTGATGCAGAGAAACCTGATACCGGTGCAATAACACCAAGTTTTTGCAGCATTATTAATCCAAGCGCATAAATAACGTATACTTTTAATATTTTGGTAAAGTTACAACCCCATGACGCGAGAAAAAAACCTAAAACAATAAAAATTAAATATTCAAAGTGCCTTATCGAAAACAAAAAACCTCTTATAAAGTTAATATGTTCAACCAATGAATTATAAAGTGATGAAAACAGACTCAAAGCTATAAAGGCAAGCATCAGAATGACTGGTTTATCAAAGAATAAATTTTTATTATTCGCCGAAAGAAAAATAATTATTAATGAAAAGGCTAACACATCATCAAGCCTAAACTCTCCTACCAGATTAATCTTAAATGAGAATAAACAGTAGATAAATACAAGTGAAAAATAGTTTTTCATATTATCTTCTTTTTATTACTTTAGCAGGATTTCCAACGGCAACTGAATACTTTGGAATGTCTTTAGTTACTATCGCCCCAGCTCCAATGACTGAACCCTCGCCAATTGTTACGCCGTCTATAACAACCACATTGTTTCCAATCCAGCAATCATCTTGAACTTTTATACCCTTTCTGGTCACACCTTGTTGAAATATATCTTTCTCAGATGAAAATTCGTGGTTTTCAGCAATGAAGTTGACACCACTTCCAATTTGACAGTTTTTTCCAATTATTAAAGGCGCTGCTGCACCCAAAATAACTCTTGGCCCAATATATGTGTTGTCTCCAATATCAATCAGCTCGCCTGGATTTGCTAAGTTACTCGTTAGTTGGCACCATGCAAACTCTCTTATAGTGACATTGTTTCCAAGAATAATTCCACCTTTAGATAAGCAATCTATATAAGAATAATCCCCAATATAAACACCGCTACCAGTTTTGAGAAATAAGGTATTGTGAATTAATGTTCCTTTCCCCAAAAAGAGTGGAAAACCAGTTGTTGCTTGTGATAATAGTTTAAAAAAAAGACCTCTTATAAAGGTTTTACCTCCTTTTTGTAATAACCTTTTTATTGTTGGAAAAAAACCAAACTGATTACCTTTAAGTTTATTTTTCAACTTTTTGATAATTTCGATACTCATTCTTTTATCAACTTATAAATTTGTTCAGCAGAATCATCCCAAGAAGAATTAATATAACTATCTTTGATAGTTATATCTGGGATTTTGAGCGCTTTTATTACACCAGATTTGATTGATTCATCATCCCAAGGATCTACTTCTATTACATTGGGTAAAGACTCCTTTGAATATGAAAATTTTGTTGTGACAACACCGCAACCACAGAGAGCTGCTTCTAGATCTACTAAAGGATTTACTTCAAAATATGAAGCATTAAGTAGAATTTTACTCTGAGTTAGATATTCTAGAACTTTAGAATGTTCCATATTTCCCAAATACTCGAGTTTCTTAGACTTGCCAACAATTTTTTTGAACTCTATTCCGTATTTATCATCATTTGAGTTTAAGGGTCCAATAAAAATTACTTTTAGATTTGTTTTTGATAATGCAACGGCTGATTTAAGCTGGTTTTTTCTGGGTTCTACACGTCCAACAATGGCAACATCAAATGGTCTATCGTCTTTGTTAATTTCTATATTATTAGAAATTGAAACTGCGTTATACGCAATACAGTATTTTGATGACACAAAATCAAAGTCTACTTCTACTGACTTACGCTCTCCATTTGAAATGTAAATTACACCATCCACTCTATTTAATATTTCACTGATTTTTTTACGATATTTTACAAATATATGCTTAAACGCAATGGGCATCATCTTGAGGTATTTACCCCCCCTAATGAAATTTTTTATTTTTTCACGGGAATAAAAGTCAGGCCTTAGCAGTGTCAAAACTTTAAATAGCATACTTTTTTGCTTTTCAAATCTATTAATTGCGTCAATGGGGTGATGGATTGGGATTATAAACATTTTTTTTGTAGGTGCATTTTTAATTATAAAATCAAAGTAATTTACAGTTTCTACGGGCCGATCAATATTGACCAATATAAAGATATCAAACTCATTAATATTTTCACTATTTAGTTCATCAACTAGTGCACATGTAAACCCTTTAGACTGTAGATAAGGGATATAGCTTTTTACTTGGACAACATCACCACCACCTTTCTCTTCAAAGTCATAACGCATTAAAAAAGCAATTTTTGTCATAATGATTTCTCGTAATTAAAACTCTTAAGTCAATTTTCAAGATGGTTTGATGGGTGTTTATTTATATTTTATTAATTTTACAATCTGTCCGAATAATCAAAGCAAATAAAATCTTCACGGTAAATCTCTTTTATTATTTCCTGTGCAGTTTTAGATATATGGATTTTTGATTTATTTGATACGTTAATTTTATTAGCCATTCCAGTACCATCCACATGAATGGAATGTCTTGTAGAAAAGTTAGAAAACTCTTGTTCTAAATTTTCAAAACATACCCACTCCACCTTATTTTCAAAGGAACCTGAATTTTTAATATATGAAGTTTGGGGTCTAAGGTGCATTAAGAGACCGAAATTATCCAAATATTGTTCAGGCTTTGCAACTACATCTTTGCAAAAATTATCAAAATTCATTTTTCGATGAAACCCCCAGTAATGATAAATAGACAATGTTCTTGAGAAGGGATTTCTATGGATTGATAGAATTTTTGAATCTTCCAAAGTTTTTAAAGGCAACATTCGGTAGTCAATAATTTCTTGTAAGGAAGCATGTTGATATGTATATGGACCGCCAAACTGTCCATGTAATAATGCTTTCTCTAAAGCAACTGACTCTGATTTCTTTTTTTCAATTCCAGTAATTTTTTTAAAACTGTTTCTTAACTTTTTATGCCAGCTTAAAGGATCCGTCGGTTTTCTATAATGAACAATCTCTGATGGTATACCAAGACTTTTCTCAATAAACATACCCGCATTTTTAGGTATATGAATAAAAAGTATCTTGTTTTTTTCAAAATACGGCATAAATCACCTTAACTTTTATATGAATAAATCCAAAAACCCAATTTACTTTTTATAGTTATTGCAGCCCAAATATTCCATATACTAACTGACATAGCAGTTGCTACTGCGACACCAATAAAACTGTAAATATGAATTAGTACAATGCTTAGCACTATGTTAATCAATGCTGTTATGATCATTATTTTCGTCATTTCATTTTCATGGTCCGTCATCGTTAAAATATAACCGACCGAACCACTAGCAACATTTATAAATTGACCTACTGCAAGAATCATTAAAACATTAACACCTACAATAAATTCATCTCCAAATAAAGAAAGCAAAACCTCAGGAAAGATTAATATCAATAATGTTGGCGGAAAAATTAGCAGTAATAATATTTTTGACGAGTTTTGTGCAAGCCTTCTTAATTCATAAAAATTCCTTTCATTATAAAATTTTGCGTATTTAGGTGCTGTAATAGAATTCATTGCAAATAATAACAAAGATGAAATTAATGCTATTTTTGTTGCTACAGTGTAAATACCTATTTCTTCTGAAGTAGCTAAAATTCCGAGAACCAAGGTATCTGTCCAAGCCATAACTAGGGCCCCAGAGCTGATTAATAGCATTGGATAACCTTCTTTAAAAATTGAAAAAACAGTTATTTCTTTACTAGAACCTTTTAAAGATTGTCTGCTCCACATTATGATTGTGACTAAAAAAGCTATTATTGTTCCCAAAAAAAGAGCTTGTATTAAGTTGATTAGGTTTACCTTTTCTATTAAAAACAGAATCATTGATATTGTGATAGTAAGTAAGATAGCAAGTGCGTTTTGAAGATAGCTAGCTAATACTGTTTTCCCAATACCTTTCAAGGCTTCACCAAGTGCATAGTTTAATGAAAATATACCTAACAACAGCCCAAACCATAATAAAGGATATGAGAATTCAGGCTTATTGAAAATGAAAATGGATAATTCTTCATGAAAGATTGTTGTGATAATAGTAAAAATTAAACTTAATATTATAATAAGCTTGATAGATTTTCTAACATAACTATTGGCAATTACAGGATCCAACTCATAGTGTGCGCCTACCTGTTTCAATAAAACTTGATCTGTACCCCAGCGAGCAATGACTGCCATAATAGTCATTATGGTTAGACCTAATGAAAACAGTCCAAAATCTTCAGGGCCAAGCCATCTAGCAAATAGAAGGGTCATTACAAACACCAATATCGCCCCAATTATTCTGGCAAGAAGCGTCCAAAATCCTTTTTTTAGTAAGCTTTTGATTTCCACTTAGTTATCTACTCCCAATCTTAAGCTCCTATTCTTTCTCTTTGATAAGTTCCATCCTGTACATACTGACACCATTTTTTATTATCTAAATACCACTGAACCGTTTTTCTGATGCCAGATTCAAAGGTTTCTTGTGGTGACCAGCCTAACTCTCTTTGAATCTTACTGGCATCAATCGCATAACGCATATCGTGACCAGGACGATCTGTAACATAAGTGATCTGTTCGTCGTATTTCGACTCTTTCGGTCGAAGCTGATCCAAAATTAAGCAGATAGTTTTAACAACATCAATATTCTGTTTCTCGTTATGGCCACCAATATTGTAGGTTTCCCCTATTTTACCTTCAGTCGCCACTTTGATTAAAGCTCTTGCGTGATCTTCCACAAACAACCAATCACGGATTTGATTGCCTTTACCGTAAATAGGTAAATCTTTACCCTCTAATGCATTCAAAATCACGAGTGGAATAAGCTTTTCTGGAAAGTGATAAGGACCATAGTTGTTTGAACAATTGGTCACCAGCGTTGGAAGGCCATAGGTTCTCAACCAGGCACGTACTAAGTGATCGCTCCCGCCCTTGGAGGCAGAATACGGCGAGCTTGGCTCATAGGGCGTTTCTTCAGTAAACATCGGCAGGGGGTTTTGCTCTTCAGCACTGACTTCATCTGGATGAGGCAGGTCTCCATAAACTTCATCCGTGGAGATATGGTGAAAACGGAAACCGGCTTTTTTATCACCATCCAGCTGAGACCAGTAATACCTTGCTTGATCAAGTAATGTGTAGGTTCCCACAATATTGGTTTGAATGAACTCTCCTGGGCCATCAATCGAACGGTCAACATGTGATTCTGCTGCCAGGTGCATCATAATATCGGGTTGATACTGATTAAATACTCTTTTGACTTCCTGTGCATCACAGATATCAACTTGCTCAAAGGTATAACGATCAGAGTGATCTACCTCTTTTAGAGACTCCAGATTACCTGCATAGGTCAGCTTATCCAGATTAATGACTTTATGTTTTGTATGATTGATCAACTCTCTCACCACCGCAGATCCAATAAACCCGGCTCCACCGGTGACAATAATTGTTTTTGAGTTCATTAGTTTTGGTCCTTCAAAATACTGAGGCACTTTTGAAGAGAGTCTTTCCAGTATGGAATACTCAAATCAAACGTGTATTTAATCTTATGTTTGTTCATCACACTATAGTGGGGGCGACTTGCCGGTGTTGGGTAGTCTTTAGTCTGAATCGGATTGACTCGACAGTCGATATTACTGAGTTCAAAAATAGTTTTGGCAAAGTCGTACCAGCTACACACCCCTTCATTGGAAAAATGAAAGACCTTATCTTCTGCTTGTGAGGATTCTAATATCGCGGCATGGTCATCATTTGAGATAATTACTAAAATTGCTCTAGCTAAGTCTTGAGCATAGGTTGGTGTACCTACTTGATCGAAAATCACCCCGAGTTTTTCTCGTTCTTTGCCAAGACGCAACATCGTTTTTACAAAATTATTACCGTGCTCTGAATAGACCCAACTGGTACGAATCATACAGCCGTTAGGGTTTATGTTACTGAAAGCTTGTTCGCCTTTAAGCTTGGTAGCACCGTAAACTCCTCGAGGGGCTGTAGTATCTTGTTCTTGATAAGGCCTGTAATTTTGGCCATCAAAGACGTAATCAGTGCTAATGTGAATCAGCGTGATATTTTGTTCTTTTGCAACCTCTGCTAAAGTTTTAACTGCTAAGTGATTGATTTGTTCGGCCAGTTCTTGATCAGATTCGGCCTCGTCCACCGCCGTATAAGCAGCACAGTTAATGACCACATTGAACGAGTTCTGAGAAAGAAAGTTTTTGATCTGGTTTGTATCAGACAAATCCAAGCCATGCACATCCGTAAATACAAAATCAAAATCTGAGTAATAACCATGCAAATCATGAATACTTTGACCTAACTGCCCTTTAGCACCGGTGACTAACACCTTGTTACTCATAGTAGTTCACACCGTATTCAAAACAGATTGGCAGTTCCGCCAGCTTAGGTTGCTTTTGATCTTTTTCCGATAACTGTAATAAATCGCAAGGGAGTTGCCAGTCGATATTGAGATCAGGGTCGTCAAATACCAAACCTCGATCATGATCAGGTGCATAGTAGTTATCGACTTTATAGGCGAAAATAGCAGTATCACTCAATACGACAAAGGCGTGTGCAAAACCACGGGGAATAAACAGTTGATGTTTGTTTTCAGCACTAAGCTCTGCGGTCACGTATTCGCCATAAGTTGGGCTGCCGACACGAATATCCACCGCTACATCCAGTACCTTGCCTTCAATCACTCGGACTAGTTTACTTTGGGCATAAGGAGGCAGTTGAAAGTGCAGACCTCGTAGAACACCTTTGGAAGAATTAGATTCATTGTCTTGGCAAAAGTTAACTTGATAACCAACTGCTTCTTCAAATTTATCTTGGCGGAAGGTTTCGACAAAATACCCTCGAACATCACCAAATACTCTTGGCTTGATTAGGATGACTTCAGGTAAATGTTGTTTGATAAACTCCATTTACAACACGCCTCCCTCGGCCCGGCGTAGTAAATACTGCCCATATTGGTTTTTCTTCAAAGGCTGTGCAAGTTCAATGAGCTGATTTTTGTCTATATACCCCATCTCAAAAGCAATCTCTTCAATACAAGCGACTTTTAAACCTTGGCGTTTTTCAATGGTTTCAATATATGAAGAAGCTTCAAGCAGGCTTTCATGAGTACCAGTATCTAACCACGCAAAACCTCGGCCCATTGTTTCCAGCTTTAATCGACCTTCTTCTAGGTACATTTGATTCACAGAAGTAATCTCGAGCTCTCCTCGATGTGAGGGCCTAACATCTTTTGCTTTTTCAATAACATCGTTCGGATAAAAGTAGAGCCCTGTCACTGCATAGCTTGATTTTGGCTTCTTCGGCTTTTCTTCAATCGATATAACCCTCCCGCTACTATCAAACTCAGCAACTCCATAACGTTCTGGATCGCTAACATGATAACCAAAGACTGTTGCTTTAGAATCTTTTGCAGAATTTTTAACCGCATTAGCCAATATCTTAGCTAGGTCATGACCATAATAGATATTATCTCCAAGAATTAAGCATACATCATCATCCCCAATAAATTCTTCGCCTAGAATAAAAGCCTGAGCAAGCCCATCAGGAGATGGCTGAATCACGTATTCAAATTGCATCCCAATATCTGAACCATCGCCTAATAACCGCTGAAAAGAGCTCTGTTCTTCAGGAGTGGTTATAATAAGAACTTCCGAAATCCCTGCTAACATCAAAACAGAGAGCGGATAATAGATCATTGGTTTATCGTAAATAGGAACAAGCTGTTTAGAGACGCCTTTTGTAATTGGGTACAACCTTGTACCAGATCCACCAGCTAAAATAACACCTTTCATCTTTACATACCTTTAATAAATATCTTTACTAAGTAAACTCAACGGTGTCTTAAGCAAAATTTTAATATCCAATCCTAAGGACCACTTATTAATATATGCTAAATCATACTCAACGCGCTTAGCCATTTTATCCACCGTTTCGGTTTCACCACGATAGCCACTTACCTGCGCCAAGCCGGTAATACCTGGTTTTATACGGTGCCGGGCCAGATAAGCATTCACTTTATCGGAATAATAATTGTTATGGGCCACGGCATGGGGCCTTGGACCAACCAGCGACATGGTGCCTTGCAATACATTGATAAATTGTGGCAGCTCATCGATGGAGGTACGGCGGATAAAGGCACCAATTTTAGTGACCCGAGAATCCCCTTTGGTCGCCTGTTTAACTTCGGCGTCATCATGGAGGCGCATGCTACGGAACTTCCATACCTTGATGATTCTGCCATCTAGGCCATGCCGGTCTTGCTTGAAAAACACCGGGCCTTCCGATTCACGCTTGATCAAGATGGCAATCACCAGCATCAACGGGCTAAAGGCCACCAACGCACAGGCGGACAGTACTTTATCCATCAAACACTTAAGCAAAATATGAATACGCCGAGAGGTCATCGGGCTTTCATTGAGGGTGATCAGGGGCATCCCCGCCACTTCACGCACCGAGTGATTTAGTAGTTTCAGACCGAAGATATCCGGTACCCAGATAACATCGACATTCATATCGAGTAGATCGATATGCAAGGCTTCAATGATATCGGAATCAGCCACCGGCAGAGCCAGATAGAGGCGTCGAATACTATAATCTTTGATTAGTTGTCGTAGGTTTTCGGCACTACCGAATAGTGGCAGCGGTAACGCCAGCGCGTCATCATAATCGATGGGCAGGTCATCGGCTTTAACAAAGCCCACCACCCTATCTGGCAGCCAGCTATTATTATTGAGGTTATCCACCAGTTGTGTGGCGAGATCACCGGTACCAATTACTAATGAGGGGATTTCGTGGGAAAAGCGTACTTTATAATGCTTATACAGCGCTCGTAGCACACTCATACTGAGCAACTGCAGCACATAACCGGCTATCGCCCATTGAATTAATACTTCCCGAGAAAATGACTCGCCACTCTTGGTAACGAAACCAATCAACGCCAATAACAGCAGTACATTGAACCAAGCTTTGAATAAGCGCCAAGCACTACCATACAACCCCATCGAGCGACGATAGACTCGGCCGCGACGGTAGATAATCCAGACACCCAGCAACGCTAACACCGCCAGCAAGCGGTAATTAGTTGGAATTTCGCCCAATTTTAGATAGGTAAAGAAAAATAGACTGCCACAGACAATGAATAGATCGGCACAGTGCTGAATTAAAAACGTCAGTGACTCATTTTGACTCAGTAGTTGTCGTTGATCATTTGCCGCACTATGTGGCTTAAAACTGCTATTCATGCTTAAAACAACCTCTCCATCTGAGTCCTCATCGTCCATTCTATCGCGGATATGCTATCTGCGATGGCACTTGCTAACATCTGCAGTGCTTATGCTCTTCTTATGTTTTTACATCGGTACTTATTTTACTGAGCTTAGTTACTGGGCTTAGTTACTGAGCTTATCTTTTCGGGCTTACATTAGTTGCCTGCGTTGCTGTATTGAGCAATTGGCAGACCGTCGGTACAGAATAAGCCGCTGTATACTACCTCGCCTCTATGACCAATTGATGACTAACTTACTCAACTCAATTGATGACTAACTTACCCTACTTATGTAACTTACGACACTTAAGTTGATGAGCATACCGCATCGCAACAAAAACAGCGAAATATAGTACTATTTTTTGGCGTGCAACAGCAAATATTGTTTACATCTATCTAGCACGGTTGCTAGAATCAACTAATACTCTAACTTAATAATACTGATGGTCTCTGGACCAACTCAAGGAGAACGCTATATGCGCAAGCTACTTATTGGTGTTGTAGCAGGGATGTTGTTACCTCTCGCCCCTGCCTTCGCCGCCGACGAAGCAACCACTCAACAAGTTCAAGCAGCTATTCAAGAAGCCGGTGCAGAATCTGCGGAAGAGATTGCCGCTGCGATTGAAGGTATGCTGAATGGTGCAGATGCAGAACAGCAGCAGGCTATTCTAGCTGCGGCAATGAGCATCTATGCTGGTAACGAGGCGGCTCTGGCTGCTGTTGGCACCGCCGCTAACAATGCCAATGTGCCTGCGAGCGTTGTTGCTAGTGCCGCACAAACAGCGGGCGTTAGTCTTGCATCGGTTGCCCCTGCTAGCCAAGGCTCAACGCCTGGCACTACAGGTTCACCTCCAGCGCCAACAACCGTTAGCAGCGGTTCTGGCGGCGGTACTAGCCCCAATTCTTAATTTTATATTATTGAAAAAGCGCTTAACGGCGCTTTTTTTATATCTGCTATTTATTCACTCGCCAATATTTTGGTTTTGATGCCTTTTTCAGCCATTTTGGTTTCAAAACAACCATTTAATCGGTAATATTCAGTTCAATTTAATTAAAGCCTTGATCTCTTAATTTCACCCCTAAGGTCAGTTCGCTAAGGATATAACCGTTGAGCAATTTATCGGTATCGCATCAAGCAGATACGCCCCTTTTTTATGCCTTTTTGGCACTTCTTGTGTGGATTCCTTTGCCGCTGGGCAGTAATAAGGCTTGGGCGATCAGCCTGCTCTGCATTTTGGTATTTGCTTTATCGGCTTGGTGGTTATCGCTGTATACCCGCGAAAAACTCTCTCTGAGTAAGACTTTCCTGAACAGCTTACCAGTCATCTGCTTATTACTGACGGCTCCCCTCTGGGCGCTCTGGCAACTACTACTCGATATCACCATTGACTGCGCCAACACCTTACAGGATGCCTTGCTAGGCTTTGCACTTGTTGGGATGTTCACATTAACCACACTGTTGGTGAGGAGTCAGCGCCGCATCAAATTGCTTGGCTTTACCTTAGTGGGCAGCGGTTTATTCCAAGCCGTTTATGGCAGCATGATGACCCTCACCGGAATTGAATATCTATTCTTTGTACCGAAGGAGCATTATCTCAACCTAGCTACCGGCACCTTTGTTAATCGTAATCACTTAGCGGGCTACCTTGAACTCACCTTAGCGGTGGGTATTGGCCTGATGATCGCCACTCTTGATGGCAGCCGCTCTGCTAATTTACGCGATTTCATCCGCCGTACACTGACGACCTTACTCGGCAACAAGGCCCGTTTACGGATTATTTTGGTGATGATGGTGGCGGGACTAGTCATGACTCACTCCCGTATGGGTAACACCGCTTTTTTTGCCAGCCTCGCCATTGCCGGTGTATTAGCCTTAATACTGAGTAAGCGATCGACCAAGGCCACTATTATTTTGATTAGCAGCCTCATTATTATCGATCTATTTGTGGTGGGCACCTTCTTTGGTGTCGAAAAAGTGGTGCAGCGATTAGAAAATACCGCTGAAACATCTGAAACCCGCGATGAAGCTAACACTTACACCCTTGAGGCTATTCAAGATAATCTATTAACCGGCAGTGGTGCTGGCAGTTTTTATACCCTTTTCCCCGCTTATCGAGAGCAGGATGTCGGCAGAGGCTTTTATGATCATACCCATAATGATTATTTCGAATTTGCCAGTGATTATGGTGTGGTAGTAACAGGATGTTTATTATTAGCCGTGCTATGGGTGTTTATCTCCGCCATACGCGCACAAATAAAACGTAAAAAACCATTGATGCGCGGCATCGCCTTTAGCTCAACCATGGCGATTATCGCCTTAGCTATTCATTCCACGGTGGATTTTAATCTACAAATCCCCGCCAATGCCGCCACCTTCATGGTGATTCTGGCCCTAGGTCAGGTGGCCCTGCATATGAAAAGCAACAAAAAAAGGCGAAGTTAGGGTATTAGCGGTGTAGAAGGCGTGCAGGTATGCCGATGATGTTGTTTTGTGGTTTAGTCGCGATGAGGTAGCCAAAGGGCATGCTAGCGTGCCTCGCTACAACGATAATTCCGTTTGTAGGAGGCGTGCCCTCACGCCGATGATGTTCGCCTTTTGCCGATATTGGGTTATCGGCACGAGACGTGCCTCGCTACAATGTATTGCGCGACGATGGTTTGCCTTTTGCCGATATTCGGTTATCGACACGGGTACCCAAAGGGCATGCTAGCGTGCCTCGCTACAAAAATCATGCATTTGTGGGTGCCTTACCGGCGTGCCTCGCTACAAAAATCATGCGTTTGTAGGAGGCGTGCCCTCACGCCGATGATGTTTTGTTGGTGGTTTGGTTAATCGCGACGGCATGGTTCATGCTTTCCCGCACCTCACGGGATAATGATATTGGCTGCTGGGCAGATGGCTTTTAGCTTAACTTTTAATGTTTGTTTCGCTTCTGGATCGCCATGGACGATGCGTATCTCTTTCGGTTTGTGACGCATCCTTTTTACAAAATTGACTAAATCTTTTTGATCGGCATGGGCGGAATAGCCACTCAGGGTATGTACTCCCGCTTTGATATCGATTTTTTCATCATCAAGGTAAACATAACCACCGATCGGGCCATAGCGTTGAATATCGCTGCCGGGCGTTCCTTTAGCCTGATAACCAACAAACAACACATCTGTACGGGGATCACTCAATAGCGCTTTAAGGTAGTTAACAATGCGACCACCCGCGCACATACCGCTGGCCGCAATGACAATCGCTGGCTGACCGCTACTTTTCAGATAATTCACCAATTTTTGATGTTGGCGATGTGAATCGATGGTTGTTAGCTGATCGAATGCCAATGGATGTCGCCCCCTGCCCTTGCGACTTTTCGCTTCAGCATCCCAAAGATCACTAAGCTGCCGGTAATGAGCGGTAAATTTAGCCGCCAGTGGTGAATCCACGATGACATTGATAGTCGACCAATCCGTGCCTTTCTGTCGATGGATAATATCTTCAAGTTCATATAACAATTCTTGTGTTCTACCGATACTGAACGCGGGTATCAGCACGGTGCCGGCATCTTCAAGACAATGACGAATAATTGCTTCGAGTTGTCGACGGCGGTTGCGACGATTTTCATGCACTTTATCGCCGTAAGTGCTTTCAATCACCAACCGATCTGCTCGCCAAGGCGCTTTGGGGGCGGGTAATAATGGCGCATAAGGCGCGCCTAGATCACCAGAAAACAGGATAATCTCATTATTATATGAAAACTCGATATAAGCCGAGCCCAATATATGCCCCGCCGGTTTATAACGACACCGAAACCCTTTTACCGCGTCAATGTCGTACCATTGTTGATAATCGAGCGGCTGTAAACGTGCCTCTATGAATTGCAAAAATTGCGCAATCAACTTCTTGTTACGGGTCTCGCCGATTTTTAACGCATCTTCTAATACTAGAGGCAGTAGTTTAGTGGTGGCTTTTGATGCATAGATAGGCCCATCAAATCCGGCGGCAATCAGCGAAGGAATACGGCCAACGTGATCGATATGGCAATGCGTTACAAATAGCGCTTTAACTTTATTGATGGGAAAGTCGAGTTGTAGGTTAGACGATTCAGTGCCACCGTTTTCAGCCCCCTGAAACATGCCACAATCGATCAATACGCTCGCGTTGTTATCAAAAACCAATTCGTGACAAGAACCCGTCACCCCCGTTACCGCACCGTGATGTTTTATTTCCATCATTGAAACCTCCATGTTTAAACAATCGTGACCGATCACATTGCACAACCGTCACCCAATTATTATAGCGGGTGATTTTTATTATGATGGTATGGTGTTTTTGTAGGAGGCGTGCCCTCACGCCGATAAGGTTCGTCTTTTGTCGATATGGGGTTATCGGCACGAGGTACCCAAAGGGCATGCTAGCGTGCCTCGCTACAAAAATCATGCATTTGTGGGAGGCGTGCCCTCACGCCGATGATGTTTGCCTTTTTGCCGATATGGGGTTATCGGCACGGGTACCCAAAGGGCATGCTAGCGTGCCTCGCTACAATGATAACCTGTTTGTAGGAGGCGTGCCCTCACGCCGATGATGTTTGCCTTTTGCCGATATTCGGTTATCGGCACGGGGCGTGCCTCGCTACAAGGTGTTGCGTGGCGATTGTTCGCCTTTGCCGATATTCGGTTATCGGCACGGGGGCGTGCCTCGCTACAAAAATCATGCATTTGTGGGTGCCTTGCCGGCGTGCCTCGCTACAATATATTGCGCGGCGATGGTTTGATTGTAATTCAACGCCCCTGGAAGGGACTTCTACGGGGCTTTGGTGTTTAGGCGTTGTAATAGGCTTTGTACCAATCAACAAACCGCTGCATACCATCTTCGATGGTGGTGCTGGGTTTAAAACCGGTTGCTTGTTGTAGGCTATCGATATCGGCATAGGTTGCTGGAACATCACCGGGCTGCATCGGTAAGTATTCCTTGATCGCGCTTTTACCTGCTGCTGCCTCAATCGCCTCAATGAAACGGCTGAGTTCAATCGGTTCGTTGTTACCGATATTGTAAATACGATAAGGTGCGCTACTGCTATCGGGGCTGGTTCTTGGATTGTTTTCATCCACCAGCGGGATAACATCTTGAATACGGATAACACCTTCGACGATGTCATCGATATAGGTGAAATCACGTAACATTTTACCGTGATTAAATACCTTTATTGGCCGATCTTCCAAGATAGCGCTGGTAAACAGGAACGGTGCCATATCAGGACGTCCCCATGGACCATACACGGTAAAGAAGCGTAAGCCGGTGGTTGGAATGCCGTACAGATGGGAATAGCTATGGGCCATCAATTCATTGGATTTTTTGGTGGCCGCATAGAGTGAAACGGGATGATTCACTTCATCTGCAGTGGAAAATGGCATTTTGGTATTCATACCATACACCGATGAAGACGATGCATAGACGAGGTGCTTAACATCATTTTGCCGACAACCTTCCAAAATGGTCATCATGCCGGTGAGGTTAGAGTCGACATAGGCAAACGGATTTTCCAATGAGTAACGCACGCCCGCTTGTGCCGCAAGATGTATCACGCGATCGAAGCCGCTGTTGGCAAATAACTGTTCCACACCTTCACGGTCGGCTAAATCGAGATTAACAAAGCTAAACTCGGGATAAGCATCAAGTCGCTTCAGACGAGCATCTTTCAGGGTAGGATCATAATAATCATTCAGGTTATCCAGGCCAATGACTTTATGACCCGCCTGACACAGACGTTCTGAGACAAAGTTGCCGATAAAACCGGCAGCACCGGTGACCAGATAAGTTAATTTCATCATATGAATCCTATTAATTTATATCTTGTAACGACCGACGCTAGCATGCCGCTTACAAAAACATCATACCGTTGCGATTGAATATCTGGTGCGGTTCGCAAGGCTCACCGACACCCTACGGTGTTTTAAACCGTTTATATCTCGTCGCGATTAACCAAACCACCAACAAAAGCTTATCGGCGTGAGGGCACGCCTCCTACAAAACATCACCCCGCCACGATAAACCCACAAACAAACATCATATCGTATCATTGTAGCGAGCGACGCCCCCGTCGCGACTAAACCACAAAACAAAACCATCGGCGTGAGGGCACGCCTCCTACACAAAAACCACCCCCATCGCGATTGAACCACAAACAAACATCATATCGTATCATT
Organism: Amphritea sp. 1_MG-2023; assembly: GCF_030547545.1. Taxonomy (GTDB): domain Bacteria; phylum Pseudomonadota; class Gammaproteobacteria; order Pseudomonadales; family Balneatricaceae; genus Amphritea. Next base: position 49 of record NZ_JAUOQE010000045.1, on the reverse strand, counting down.
GTAGCGAGCGACGCCCCCGTCGCGACTAAACCACAAAACAAAACCATCG
>NZ_JAUOQE010000044.1 GCF_030547545.1 Amphritea sp. 1_MG-2023 | reverse complement strand
TCTCAGCGTTAACATTTTTCGACGTACAACCAGTATGCCTGTAACGGTTGCCTTGATCTCCAGCTTCTCTGTAAGCCCGAGGCGTCATTGACTTATTCGCACCTTCCTTAGGTAATCAGCAGCACAACAGGGTATTATTTATCACTCGCTATCGTCTTGGCGCAGATCAAACACTGGCACGAATCTATTAGAGTAATTAGACAGAACGATGATGAAGCATCCGTATAAGATTAGTTCGCATCAATTAAACCTTGCCGATCAACATATCAGTTATCAACTTTATCGCAAAGCCCATGAGGGGCAACCACGCCGCTTGGTGTTACTGCATGGTGCCGGTGTTGCCGGCGAAGATACCTGGGCGGCTATCGCAATGATGGTCAATCAGTGGGATGAGATTTTGATTCTTGATCAACGGGGTACTGGGAGGACGCAGTATCCCGATGGTAACGAATATCCCTTTAGTGTGAATGAATTAGTGAATGATATCGGCGCACTGGTGGATCATCTTGGTTGGTGGCAGTTTGATCTGGCGGGTTATTCGATGGGGGGGATGGTCGCCTTGTTCTTTAAACAGCGCTATCACGAGCGGGTGATGAAGCAGTATTTACTCGAAGCAGCGGTATTGGATCGGCCCAGCTGGGAGTCGACTGTCGATCTTCGCCGACAATTTAGCGCGGCGGCGGAGCAGCTTAAACAACAGCAGGCTGAAACCGGTATTAAGGCGTTTCTCGATACCATTTCACCCAATCGTAAGACATCACCACAGGCCGAGTTGTTGACAATTCAGCGACTCGGCGCGCGTCCCTTAGGCTTTGCTAATGCGTTAAACTGTGTCACAGAGGCGATTAATGGGATTGATCGAGAGGCTTTAGTGGCGGCGCAAGGTGATGTGACCAGCTTTATTGGCGGACATAGTGTTGATTTAATGCATCAGTATCAGCGTGATTTGGCTGAACGCTTACCGAATTGGCACTATTTTATCGTGCCAGGCACAGATCACTCTCTGCCATTTCAAAAACCGCGACAGATCGCCCGTATTATGGATGCAGAATTAACTCGCTTTCTGGCCTGAGTGATACTTCTCTACTAGACTTAAAACCTCGATTTTCGGGGTTTTTTTTGGCTTTTGTGTGTAGTTTTAACGAGATGGGGTATACCCCTGTACTTTTGTCGTATGTCGACAGTTTAATCTTTAGTATGGTTGACGATCTAGTTATTGGGCTGTATTGTTACCGAAATTAAAAGATTGTCGACAATCCATGTAGAAGGTTGTGATGACAGAAATAATAGACGTAAGTGAAAGTGCAGCCGAAGTGCGTACCCTAGCCGACCGAGTGAGTGGTCAGTTAATTACCGCGATTGTACGTGGCGATATTCCTCCTGGACAAAAGATCAGTGAACCTGAACTGGCGCGTACATACGGTATCAGCCGAGGCCCGCTGCGGGAAGCGATTCGGCAGCTTGAAGGTTTACGCTTAGTGGTGCGGATTCCGCATGTCGGTGCACGCGTGGTGTCTTTGACACCAGAAGAGCTGGTTGAGATTTATCGTATTCGTGAAGCCTTAGAAGGTATGGCCTGTCGCTTAGCGGCGGATAATATGTCGACAGATGAGATTAACAGTCTGCGCGAACTACTCTATCAGCATGAAAAGAATATTCAGGAAATCGATGGTCGCGCCTATTTTCAGAAAGAGGGCGACTTAGACTTTCACTACCGTATTGTTCAGTCCAGTAAGAATACTAAGCTGTTTGAACTACTCGGTGGCGAGCTTTATCACTTGGTACGTATGTACCGTTATCAATTCAGCGTTTCTAAATCACGTCCACAGCGCGCTCTGAAAGAACATCATCGTATTCTTGATGCGATAGAAGAGCGAGACGGCGAATTGGCGGAATTGTTGATGCGTCGACATATCGGTCGAGCACGTCGCAACATTGAAGAACGTCTGAATCCAGCGAACAAAGAAGAGAGGGAGTAACCCATGAGCAAACTGACCGCAGGCGGACGTTTCCGCAAAGCACTTGAAGAGACTAATCCGTTACAGATCGTAGGTACGGTTAACGCTTATCACGCCATGATGGCTGAGCGTGTTGGTCATCGTGCGGTTTACCTGTCCGGTGGCGGCATCGCCAACGCATCTTACGGCCTGCCTGATTTAGGTATGACCACCATGAATGATGTTCTCGAAGATGTACGCCGTGTTTCGAGCGCGGTAGAAACGCCACTGATTGTTGATATCGATACCGGTTGGGGTGGCGCGTTCAATATCTCGCGTACCATTAAAGAAACGATTAAAGCCGGTGCGGCCGGTTGTCATCTTGAAGATCAGGTGGCACAGAAGCGTTGTGGTCATCGGCCTAATAAAGAGATCGTATCAACTGAAGAGATGGTGGATCGTATTAAAGCGGCTGCTGATGCTAAAACCGATGACGACTTCTTTCTGATTGCTCGTACCGATGCGTTCCAAATGGAAGGTTTGAATGCAGCTGTTGACCGTGCGCAGGCTTGTTTAGAGGCGGGTGCCGATGCGATTTTTGCTGAAGCGGTACATACCTTAGATGATTACAAAGCCTTTGCTGATGGTATCAAGGGTGCGAACTTATTGGCCAATATCACTGAGTTTGGTGCCACGCCACTGTTCAACAAAACAGAACTGGCTGAAAACGGCGTGAACATGGTGCTATATCCACTGTCTGCATTCCGAGCAGCTAACCAAGCGGCGCTGAATGTGTTTGAAGCGATTCTGCGCGACGGCGATCAGAAAGCGGTGGTTGATACCATGCAAACCCGTATGGATCTGTATGATTTCCTTAACTACCATGATTTCGAGCAGAAGCTTGATGCGCTGTTTAAAGAAGGTAAAAACAAGTAATCAGTCGAAGCACTGAACCCGGTCGTGTGGCCGGGGTATGTTGATATAACCAAAGCAAGAATACTGTAACGGGTCGCCATGTTTAGTTAGGCTCGCAAGCAGAAAGGAGAGATAGGATGGCAGAAGCTAAGAAACTCAGTGGTGCAGGTTTACGTGGTCAGTCCGCCGGTGAAACTGCACTCTGTACTGTAGGCCAATCAGGTGCCGGCCTGACTTACCGTGGTTACGATATCAAAGAGCTTGCGGATAAGGCTCAATTTGAAGAGGTAGCTTACTTGCTGTTGTACGGCAAGCTACCCAATCAAGGTGAGTTGGATGCTTACAAGGCGCGTTTGAAAGGTATGCGTGCTTTACCTGACGCGCTGAAAACGGTACTGGAGCAGATTCCGGCCGATGCCCATCCTATGGATGTTATGCGTACCGGCTGTTCAATGCTGGGTAACCTTGAAACCGAGATGAGTTTCGCTGATCAGCATGATCATATTGATCGTATGTTAGCGGTGTTTCCAGGCATGATTAACTATTGGTACAACTTTAGCCATCATGGCAAACGTATCAATGTAGAAACCGATGCTGACTCTATCGGTGAGCAGTTCCTGTGGACCTTGCATGATAAGAAACCTGAGCCGCTGCATGTTGATGTTATGCATGCTTCGCTGATTGTTTATGCCGAGCATGAGTTTAATGCTTCAACCTTTACAGCCCGTGTCTGTGCTTCGACATTGTCTGATATCCATAGCTGTGTAACCGCAGCAATCGGTTCGTTACGTGGGCCTTTACATGGTGGTGCTAACGAGGCGGCGATGGCGATGATTCAAGATTGGCACTCGCCAGAAGAAGCCGAAGCTGAAATTATGGCGATGTTGGCACGTAAAGATAAGATCATGGGCTTTGGTCATGCGATCTATCGTGAATCTGATCCACGTAATGCGATTATTAAAGAGTGGTCTAAAAAGCTTTCGGCTCAAGTGGGCGATGAATCACTGTACGCGGTATCTGAGCGCGTTGAAGCGGTGATGTGGCGTGAGAAAAAACTCTTCTGTAACGCTGATTTCTTCCATGCATCGGCCTACAACTTCATGGGCATTCCAACCGAGCTGTTTACGCCTATCTTCGTTTGCTCGCGCGCCGCTGGCTGGGCGGCCCACGTCATGGAGCAGCGAGCGAATAACCGTATTATTCGTCCTTCTGCGGATTACAGCGGCCCTGATAGTGCTGAATGGATCGATATTGCCGATCGCCCTTAAGCCTCAGCACACACATCATTGAGTAACGTGAGCAGGGGCGTGGCCTCTGCTGACTGACGATAATCTTTTCAAGACAGGTATTATATGAACACTGAATACCGTAAATCCCTCGCAGGCACTGGCCTGGATTATTTCGATACCCGTGCGGCGGTCGAGGCGATTCAGCCGGGTGCCTATGCGACTCTGCCATACACCTCGCGGGTGCTGGCTGAACAGTTGGTTCGCCGTTGCGAACCCGAAGCGCTGACCGCTTCGTTAAAGCAGTTGATCGAACGTAAGCAGGATCTCGACTTCCCTTGGTATCCAGCCCGTGTCGTTTGTCATGATATTTTGGGTCAGACCGCGCTAGTTGATCTGGCCGGGCTACGGGATGCCATTGCCGATCAGGGCGGTGATCCTGCTAAAGTGAACCCTGTGGTGCCTACTCAATTGATCGTCGATCACTCTTTGGCGGTTGAAGCGCCAGGCTTCGATCCCGATGCCTTTGAGAAAAACCGCGCGATTGAAGATCGACGTAATGATGACCGTTTCCACTTTATCGAATGGTGTAAAACCGCATTTGATAATGTAGATGTGATTCCCGCCGGTAACGGCATCATGCATCAGATTAACCTCGAGAAAATGTCACCGGTGATTCAATCCCGTGACGGTGTTGCCTTCCCAGATACCTGTGTCGGTACGGATAGCCATACGCCACACGTTGATGCACTCGGTGTTATTGCGATTGGTGTGGGTGGCCTGGAAGCCGAAACCGTGATGCTGGGTCGTCCATCGATGATGCGTCTACCGGATATTATTGGCGTCAAGCTTACCGGTAAGCGTCAACCGGGTATCACCGCGACCGATGTGGTCTTGGCGATCACCGAGTTTTTACGTAACGAGAAAGTAGTGTCTGCCTATCTGGAATTTTTCGGCGATGGAGCTAAAGATTTGACCATTGGTGATCGGGCAACGATCTCCAATATGACGCCAGAATTCGGTGCTTCAGCCGGTCTGTTCTATATCGATGAGCAGACGATTGATTACCTGAAGTTGACCGGACGTGAGCCTGAGCAAGTGGCGCTGGTGGAACAGTACGCTAAACAGACTGGCCTGTGGGCCGATGATCTGGCTGAGGCTAAATATGGTCGAGTATTGGAATTTGATCTGTCGACTGTGTGCCGTAATATGGCAGGGCCTTCTAACCCGCATCGTCGTTTGCCAACCGCTGACTTAGCCTCGCGCGGTATTGCCGTTGATCTGGATAAAGCGCTGGCTGAAGAAGCGGAAGGCTTAATGCCGGATGGCGCTGTTATTATTGCCGCGATCACGTCGTGTACCAATACCTCTAACCCGCGTAACGTTGTCGCGGCGGGCTTGATTGCGCGGCGCGCAAATGAGTTAGGGCTGGTCCGTAAACCGTGGGTGAAAACCTCGTTTGCGCCGGGCTCGAAAGTGGCTAAGTTGTATCTTGAAGAAGCCGGCTTGTTGACTGAAATGGAAAAGCTGGGCTTCGGTATCGTCGGATATGCCTGTACGACCTGTAATGGTATGAGTGGCGCACTTGATCCTAAGATTCAGCAAGAGATTATCGAGCGTGATCTGTATGCCACCGCCGTTCTGTCGGGTAACCGAAACTTCGATGGGCGTATTCATCCTTATGCTAAACAGGCATTCCTCGCATCACCGCCATTGGTGGTTGCTTACGCGATTGCGGGTACTGTGCGCTTTGATATTGAAAAAGATGTACTGGGGACCGATAAAGATGGCAACCCCGTTACCCTGAAAGATATCTGGCCTAGCGATGAAGAGATCGATGCCATTGTTGCTAGCAGCGTGAAGCCTGAGCAGTTTAATCAGGTTTACATCCCGATGTTTGATCTGGGTACGGCGGAAAAATCTAAGAGCCCGCTGTATGACTGGCGTCCACAGACCACCTATATTCGTCGACCTCCTTATTGGGAAGGCGCCTTAGCCGGTGAACGTACTATGAAAGGTATGGTGCCGTTGGCGGTGTTGGGTGACAACATCACAACCGATCACTTATCGCCTTCTAACGCCATTCAGGCCTCCAGTGCGGCGGGTGAATACTGTGCCAAGATGGGCTTGCCAGAAGAAGATTTCAACTCTTATGCGACGCACCGAGGCGATCACCTGACGGCGCAGCGAGCGACTTTTGCTAACCCGAAATTGCTCAATGAGATGTGCCGCGATGAAAACGGTGAAGTGAAACAGGGTTCGTTGGCACGGATTGAGCCGGAAGGCAAAGAAAGCCGCATGTGGGAAGCGATTGAAACCTATATGCAACGCAAGCAGCCGCTGATTATTATTGCCGGTGCTGACTATGGTCAGGGGTCGTCCCGTGACTGGGCGGCCAAAGGTGTGCGGTTAGCGGGTGTTGAAACCATTGTTGCGGAAGGGTTTGAACGTATTCACCGGACTAACCTCGTGGGTATGGGCGTGTTGCCACTGGAGTTCAAAGCCGGTGATAACCGCAATACTTACGCTATCGATGGCACGGAGACGTATGACGTGATAGGTGAGATTAGTCCACGCTGTGATCTTACGGTGGTGATGACACGTCGTAATGGCGAGGTGGTTGAGATTCCCGTGACTTGTCGTTTGGATACGGCAGAAGAGGTGCATGTCTACGGCGCCGGCGGTGTGCTGCAACGTTTTGCACAGGACTTCCTCGAAGCCAATAGCTAAATCAGGCTGATTGTTTAGAGCTGGGCAACAGGCGTTGTCTAGCTCTTATTTTATCGGCGAGAGATGACTTAATACGAGGTTTGCTGCGTCACATAAGGCGAGGATCTTATTAAGTACTTTCTGAAAAAGAGCATTATCAATGGATGATGTTTAGAGACACAGGAATATAACCATGACATTTGTTCCCCAGATCAAAATTCCGGCCACTTATATCCGTGGCGGCACCAGTAAAGGTGTTTTCTTTCGTCGTCAGGATCTGCCGAAAGCGGCACAACAGCCTGGTGAAGCGCGCGATAACATTCTCTTACGCGTGATTGGTAGTCCTGATCCCTATGGTCAGCAGATCGATGGTATGGGTGGTGCTACGTCGAGTACCAGTAAAACCGTGATCTTGGATAAAAGCGAACAGCCAGGTCATGATGTCGATTATCTGTTTGGTCAGGTGGCGATTAATAAAGCCTTTGTCGATTGGTCGGGTAACTGCGGCAACCTTACCGCAGCGGTGGGTGCATTTGCGATTAGCAATGGTCTCGTGGATGCAGCACGGATACCTGACAACGGTATCTGTACGGTGCGTATTTGGCAGAAAAACATTCAAAAAACCATTATTGCCCATGTGCCGATGACCAACGGCGAAGTACAGGAAACCGGTGATTTTGAACTAGATGGGGTGACGTTTCCTGCCGCGGAAGTGGTGATCGAATTTATGGACCCCGCTGATGGCGAAGGTTCGATGTTTCCTACCGGTAATCTCGTTGATGAGCTTGAGGTGCCGGGAATTGGAACCTTTAAGGCAACCATGATCAATGCCGGTATCCCAACTATTTTCCTGAATGCGGCAGATATTGATTATACCGGTACAGAGCTGCAAAAAGATCTTAACTCAGATGCCGCAGCGCTAGAACGGTTTGAAACCATCCGTGCGTATGGCGCGGTTAAAATGGGCTTGATTAGCGATATTAGCGAAGCAGTTGCCCGTCAACATACACCGAAGGTGGCCTTTGTCGCACCAGCGACGGATTACACGGCCTCCAGTGGTAAAGCAATTTCAGCGTCTGATATCGATGTCTGCGTGCGCGCCTTGTCGATGGGTAAATTACATCATGCCATGATGGGCACGGCATCGGTGGCGATTGCGACGGCGGCGGCTGTCCCAGGCACGTTGGTTAACCTAGCAGCCGGTGGCGGTGAGCGACAAGCGGTTACCTTTGGTCATCCCTCCGGTACCTTAAAAGTCGGCGCTGCGGCAGAACAGAAGGCTAATGGTGATTGGACGGCTAAAAAGGCGGTGATGAGCCGTAGTGCGCGTGTTTTGATGGAAGGTTTTGTACGTATACCGGGTGATAGCTTCTGATTATCTGGCGATAAATGTTAGCCCGGTTGCCTGTTTGGCTGCCGTGGCTGTTGGTTGTCGAAGTGGCATTCAGCCGTTTGGCTCTTCCTATCAAGGGCCGATCGTTGCGCTTCACGTTTAGGCTCTATACTTCGGTATAGAGCCTTTTTTTATGGTTGCAAGCGGCTATTTGAAACGCTGTTGATCTGGTGTCGCGAGTTGCGATGATTGGCTCACCCATCGGGGATGACGTATATCGTTTTATCACTGATCTTTTCATTCATTTAGCCGACTTGCATCCATCATCGCCGCGACTGATACTGATATCAACAGCGCATGCTGCCATTACCTTCAAGTAGAAGGCAGATGCATGATCGATAAACTGGCACGCTTAAGGTGTAGCATCGATAATGACAGGTAGTCACGGTGTTGGTCTTAGGTTGTTACGAGAGGGCGTTATCTAAATGCATGAAATGTCGATCTGTGAAGGCATTATTCAAGTGTTGCAAGATCAGGCGGTGAGTCAACATTATCGTCGTGTTAACACGGTGTGCATAGAAGTAGGGGCACTGGCGATGGTTGAGGTCGATGCTCTGCGATTCTGTTTCGAGGCGGTAGCGCGTGATAGTTTGGCGCAAGGGGCACGGCTCGATATTATTGAGCTGTCGGGACAAGCTTGGTGTCAGCAATGTGCTAAAACAGTTGCTATTACTCAGCGTTATGACGCTTGCGCTGAGTGTGGCTACCTGCCGTTACAGATAACTCAGGGTGACGAACTGAGAATCAAAGAATTAGAGGTAGAATAATTATGTGTACAGTTTGCGGCTGCGGCGAGGCTGAGGTTTCGATTGAAGGTCATCATGATGAACACTCACATAGTCATCAGCATAAGGAACCGTATCCTAATGCCACCCGCGATACCGGCGATAGCACTGCTCAGCCGTTAGATAATTGCTTCAATAGCGGTCTTAATGACGCGGTTGAGGTGGGTGACGGCGATAATCTGCATTTTGGTCAGGGGCCTGCTCATGCTCATGCGCCCGGTTTAAGTCAGACACGCATGGTGCAGATCGAGCAGGATATTCTAGGTAAAAATGATCGTTATGCGCTGAAAAATCGACAGCAGTTCGATGCGCTGAGTCTGTTTGCGCTTAATCTCGTGTCGAGTCCTGGATCGGGGAAAACGTCGCTACTGACGACCACTATTGAGCAATATAAGCGGTGTCCGATTGCTGTTATTGAAGGGGATCAGCAAACCACGCATGATGCCGAGCGGATACGCGCGACCGGGATTCAAGCGGTGCAGGTGAATACCGGTAAGGGATGCCATTTGGATGCGCACATGGTGGGGCATGCGATGGCGCGCTTGAATGATCTATCAGGTGGCGTACTGTTTATTGAAAATGTCGGTAACTTGGTCTGTCCTGCCGCCTTTGATCTGGGCGAAGCGCATAAAGTGGCGATATTGTCGGTGACCGAGGGGGAGGACAAACCCCTAAAATACCCCGATATGTTTTATGCTGCAGATCTAATGTTACTCAATAAAGTTGATCTTTTGCCCTATTTGGATTTCGATGTTGCGCAATGTATTACCGCGGCAAAACGGGTAAATCCTAAGATTCAGGTGATTCAGATCTCGGCCCGTTCGGGCGAGGGGATGCCTGAGTGGCTGAACTGGATAGAGCAGCATCGAGTGGCGAGAATTCAACAACGCATTGCACAGCTGAGTGAACAGACATCACGGCTTCAGGCGATGCTATAGTCGAGGCATAAAGGCTGTTCATTGGCCATCGGTATCGCTTTCATGTTGTTGTCAAGAGGGGGGCGAGATGGCATTAAGGAGCGGTTTGTATTATCTGCTTGTGGAAAGCGGGGTGCATTCATCATGGCCGCAATAGACAAAAAGGCCCTGCAATGCAGGGCCTTTCAAAGGGAACTAAGTGAGATTTACTTAGTTAATTTAGTCACTTCAGCCATTGCGCTTTCGCCAGCTGTTTTAGCCAGTTCAGTGAAAGCTTCACCTTGTGCTTTCAGCATTTCGAACAGTGAAGTATTCGCTTCAACGTTGAATTTTACAACGTCTTCAGGCGTTTTCAGTGATTTTGCTTTTTCAGCTTCAGTCTTGAAGAAAGCAGCGAGTTCTTCACCGGCTTGTTTCTGAAGTTCAACAGATTTGGTGATAGTTTCAGCCTGCATTTCCATCAGGGTTTTTACAGACTCAAAAGATTTAGTGAAATCGATAGGGGTCGTCATAGTCGTTCTCCAGTTATTTGTTGTTGCACTGCACAATAAAGACTATTTTAGCGAACCAAACGGCGAAGTCAATTATTATTTTTGTGCAGTGCACAAATTTCCGTTAGGGGTGTTATTTCGTCCTATAGGGCGAATTTAGGTGATAAAAAAGCCCGATAGCTTTCACTACCGGGCTTATTGAAATCAGCTTAGCATTTAGATACTTAGCTAGCCAGTTTCTTGATTTCTTCCATGGTTTCTTCGCCAGATTCTTTAGCCAAGGAGGTAAAAGCTTCCCCTTGTGCTTTCATTAATTCGAATAGCGCTTTATTAGATTCAATATTGAATGTCATGAAATCTTGAGGTGTTTTCAATTCCTTGGCCTTTTCGGCTTCAGCTTTGAAAAATTCTGTCAGTTCTTCAGTTGATTTTTTTTGCAGTTCAACCGTTTTAGTGACCACGGATGTTTGCAAATCCATCATTGTTTGAGCAGATTCAAAAGGCTTTTTAAAATCGAAAGTCGTGTTGATCATGGTATTCTCCATAAAGTTATGATGCAGTGCACAATGAAAACTATTGTAGGGGAAAAAACGGATGGGTCAAGTGTTTTTGTGCATCGCACAAGAAATATTTTTAAAGACTTCCTAACGGTCAATCAACGACCGTTAGGTATCGGTAAGCTGGCTTTTGTGGGCTGGTGGTAATGCCGGTGGGCGATTAACTGTCTTCGTTCAATGCTTGTTTAAGTTGCTCGATCACCTTGGTTGAGAGTCGATTAATACGTATTGAATTGGTATCCGAATCGAATTCAATTTCGCTATTACTATTAGGTTGGCCCAGGGAACGTTTGGCAAAGTCGAGTTGCCAGTTGTCCATTTTTGCTTTCACTTGAGTATATGAATTGATCGTGCTGGTATGAGGTTGAAACTCTTGGCTGACCTGATAGTTTTCAGAGTTTGCAAATTTACCAAAGGTCCCAGAGGCTTGCTCTATTTGCTCTGGCGGAAGATGCTGATCAAATATTTTTTCGACATCAGGCAGGTAGGCGGACTGTTTATCGCCTCGTTGGCGAGATAGGTAGCTGACAACATCTTCGACAATTTCATCTTGCTGTTCTTCAAGATGATAGTGACGACAGAAATCTTCACTGGCTCTGATCAGATCGGATGTTGATTTTTTTGACGGCACAACATCGGTGCAACCTAGGGCGTTAGAGAAATAGTGAGTAATATCGCCTTTACGTCGGCTGCCGATAAAACTGAGATAGCTATCGCTGTTCTCTTTGTAGGTGGTGATATTAATTTTGGCGGCTTGATGTAACTTTTCTAGATCGACTTCAATCACCTTGGTCGGGCTAAGCTCTTGATCGAAGGCCACACCGGATTTATCACGTACTAGACCAATCATCAGGTAATCGAACACATCTGAAGAATAATAGATAAAAATAACGTAGCCACCGGTCGCTGAACGAGCTGAAGGTTGCTGCAATGAGGCGGCTAATTGTGCGAGTGCTTGATCGCAGAGTGATAAAAAGGATGACTCATCGGGTGTGCTGCTAATGAATTGTTTAAAGCCGGAGATAAATGGATAGCCTTCACTGTTTTCATCATTAAAGGAGCCGTGGGTTAGGGCCGAGCGTCGACCATAAGCAGTCACTAACGCATTGAATAATTGCTGCGCCATCGGATCATCGATATCGATAGCGCCACCTTTGTCACTGATGGTGGCAATACTATCATCGACTTCTTTAATGAGTTCACGAATGGCGAGAAATTTAAGATCCATTAAGGCGGTGTCCGGTGTTGTTACTATGAGAGTGATTAGGCTAGTGATTGCGCTGTAGTGTAACGGATTGCCCAACAGGGTTAAATATCCGGCGCGGTGTCCTGCTCCATCTGGGTGAGGATGGTTAATGCTTGCTGTTGGGTTTCACCGCAATGTTCTGTCTGTGCTTGGAATGCATGACACAGGGGCGGAAAATCTGGCGTATTCCAGATAGTGCAGTTAAAAGCGTCATCTAAGTTGACACAGGGTACTCCCGCTGGTTTGCCATTGGGCATATTGGGAATAGCAGTGCTTATGTGCGGTGCGATACAGCAGGCTCCGCATTGAGGTCGGCAATCCATAGAGAAATTTTATCCAGCGATTAAATCGTTATAATAGCGTATTAAGTCTGATAAATGCCCTCCAAGATAAGGTTAATTCCTATGGCGTTGAAGCCAACCATCTATAAAATTGAACTGCAGTTGAGTGATACCGATCGTCACTGTTATGAAACCTGTCAGCTAACATTAGCACAGCATCCCTCTGAGACATTGCAACGGATGATGGTTAGGCTATTGGTTTACGCGATGAATTATCATCAAGATGTGTGCTTTACGCGCGGATTATCGAGTACCGATGAGCCTGAATTGTGGCAGATTGCCCCTGATGGCACGATTGAGCATTGGATAGAATTAGGACAAGCTTCGCCCGAGCGGCTGCGTAAAGCGGTGAGTCGAGCGCCAAAGATTTCGTTGTATGCCTATGGCCGAGAGGTGGATGTCTGGTGGCATAAGCAGAGAGCGGCGCTGACGGCGTTACCGAAAGTCAGTGTGTGGCGTTTTCACGATAGTGACGTTGCTCAGCTGGATAGGTTTATTAGCCGGAGCATGCAGCTGTCATTGACGATTAGTGAGGGCGAGCTGTTTCTGAGTGATAATAGTCATCATTTAAGCTTAGCGGTGGAACGGTTAGAGTAGAGTTAGCTTAAGGCCGTATGTCGCTGGTAGCGATGGCGCTTTGAAAGATCAATACTAGGGTAGGTATAGGTTATAAAAGAACCGGACCCCCACTTGCATCAAAAAGCTCTGCTGGAAAGAGCTTTACGTCGGTCAGAGAAGGGTCCGGATAGAAGACTAGTCTATACCTATCTGGACGGTGTGCAATTCAGCTGAAACCTGTAGACCATCATTATTACCCAATTTGGGTGGTTTGCTTGGGTTGTTATGCAGGTATTCAAACGACGGTTTGATGGCATTGAGTGGTTCTGACTGTCTTCATGGTGGCGATATAGCGGGGATTATTGGCCTTGCTTCATCATCTCAATCATCTTCATTTCTTCTGCAGAAAAACCGGCTTTCAAGCGGGCTTCGTAGTTCAATGGCCCTTTGAGCGGTCCTTTCATATATTTCCACAGGAGATCAATAAAGGTTTGATTGGGTTCGAGATGCCGTTGTTGACACTGATAGTGGTACCAACGAGTGCCTGAGCAGACATGGCCAATCTCTTCATTGCCGATCATGGAGAGAATATCGACCATTTTGTTGTCACCCAGTTGATCAAAGCGCTGGATCGCTTTGGGCACAACATCTAAGGCACGTGCTTCAAGGGCTCGATGGACGATGCCCATTCTTTCCAACATATCGTCAGCGGTATCGATCGCCATACTCCAGAGTTCGCCATGAGCTTTGAAGCTGCCGTAATCATAGCCCATTTCCCGTAAGCGGCCGCGTAAGGCAACAAAATGATTGGCTTCCTCAGCGGCACACTGCATCCAGTCAGCATAAAATGCTTTCGGCATATGTCGATAACGATGTACGGAATCGAGCGCTAAATTAACAGCGGTTAATTCAATATGAGCCAGGGCGTGAATCAGCGCTGCGCGACCCTCTTCCTTACTCATTTTGCGCTCGTTAACCTCGGCCGGTGCGACGATTTCGGGCTTATCCAGCTGACCGGGTTGCTGAAGAAATTCAGGAGCATCGCCTTCTTGCCACTCTAATTCTCCGGCATTCCAACGGCTGACAGTTTGTCGCGTCAGCTCGATTTTAAGATCGGGGTCTGCGGTTAGAAATGCCTCTTTTGTGCGTGCGTATAAGTTTTGCAAGAACACTGTCGCTCGATTGATAATAGTCGAGTGTATTGTACCCGCTGAGCGCTTCGGCGTGGAGAGGGCAACGTCAATTTTTAGCTACCTAGCACGAGAGGGAGTGCTTCTTGCGGTTGCTTCTGATTGAACAAGCCCTGTTTGACAGGGCTCAATGTCGATGGCTGTGATGATAATGATGTTGAGTGAAACGACGCTGGGCCCGATGTGATGAATGGGCATCATATTGATGCGGGCGATGATGGTGTTTAACACGGTGATGACGGCTGTTGAATCGATAAGCACGGCTATTGAGAATGATATGGGTTTGTGGAGATAAGCGGTTGATGCGGTGATATTGATGATCGCTCGCGGGATAGCTACGTCCTCTATGGCTTGGCGTACGATAATGTCGATTTATAACTCGATAGTCATCGCGCTGAGATGGCGCAGAGCGAATAGCGTATCGACCGTTGAGGTGTCGATTACTGATATACAGTCGAACGTTGCCGGTATCAATCGCGATATGATGGAGACTGTCAGCATCGCTAGGGAGTGCAACTAGCAGCAGTAAGCTCATTGATATAACGAGATAGTGTTTTGTTTGGCACATAATTTAACCTCAATGAATGGTTAAATATTAGTTCAAAGATGCGTTGTCGTGGGCGGATGTGGCGGATGATTTTTCAGTTTGAAATGCGTCTATATTCAGCAACAATTCATGCTGTAACGCGATGAGGTCATTGGTGAACGCCTCATCGTTGCTACATCAGTGATCTGTTGGGCGGTTTGCTTGTCGCGTTAGGTTAGAAGGCAGGTACTAAGCGAGCGATCCGGCTATCGCGTAACGGATTAAATATCAGGCGTCTAAGTTTGTACCAGTAGGTTCCGAACAGCACGATAAAGACACCAAAGCCGATGAATATCAGTAGCGGCAGGTTGTTACTATCGAGTAAATTGCGGCTGACCACTTGAAAGATAGCGTAGATTGCATATGAAAGACTGGATACCAGCATGGCGCGGCGGTCGACAAATAGGGCGGTCAGTAAAAACACCAAGAAGAAGAGTAGTAAGGCTATTTCACGGAGACTGCCGCCGGCTAAAACCCCAGAGTCATTCAACAGAATGGCGCTCATCATGCCATGAACCATCAGCGGCGATGCCAGTAAATGGAGCCAAAAGCCACAGTCACTGGCGCGACGTTGTCGTTGACGATCACGGGCATCAAAGCTCATCGCGGTGAGAAATACAAGCAACCCGAGTGCAGAAAAGAGTAGTTGATGTTGCAGCACCTCTATGCCAATGCTGCTGATAATCGCGGCCACTAGACCCGCAGCGACGGGTAATAAACTAAATGGCATACGGTAGCGTAGATAAAACAGTAATGAGGCGGCGCTTAGTGTGAGAAACTGCAGCGAGGCGGTTTCAAATTCGGCAACGCCTAATGCTTTGCCGAGGAAGTAAAGCGTTGAGCCGAGGATGGCAATACCGGGGAGAGCCAGCCTGCGAATCCGTACTAACCATTCGGCTGCGCCTAAGAATAAGGCGGCCGGCACAAGCCATTCGAGCTGACTAAGGTGCATGGCTGACACCGAAAATGTGACAAATAATACCCCGAGGGTGATGAAGATATCGCCGAAATTACGCACGAAGCGAAGTTGTTCTTCAGCCGTGTGCTCTTCAGCAGCGACATTGCCCGTATTACTGAAGAGTATCAGCTGTTGCAGTTGTTGTTGCGAGATGATGCCTCGTTGCGCCGCTCTTTCTAGCGTCTCTCTATCCACAATATTTCCTGATGATTGGCAGAAGCGGTTACTGATTTTTTGTTTCAACGCAGTAACAGGCTTCCGGTTAATGTTGGCTGATGAGTTAAGCGCGGCGAATGCCGATTTTGCGTCCTATATTGGCGGGCGATGCTAGGGTTGACTGTTGTGCCGCCAGTGTGGCGATATTTTCAGCAATCTCAACCGGAAATGGGCAGCTACTGCGGCTACTTAGGTCAACGCACATGGCCATTTGCTCAAGGGTTGAAGCAAGGTATTCACTGCCATCCGGATGTTGCGCAAACATTTCAAAATACAGGTGAAGGCGCTTGCTATCGTGATCGATCAGTTGACAACGGACTTCGACTAGCTGATCTAGGACAACTTCGTTGTTATAGGTAATATGATTTTCCAGCACCATCCAAGAGATTTGGCTCGCGTTTGTGACCGCCTCACTTAAGCCTAATTGGCTGACCAATTCAGTGCCTGCGAGATCAAAAATGAGTACGTAATAAGCCACATTCATGTGGTTATTATAATCAAGCCATTCAGGTTTGATATGCGTGCGATAAATGATAGGTGCTTGCTTGGGCATCGGTGTTAATCCTTATTTTCGAAGGGCGTTTCGTTAGCGTCCTGCTCGGCTTCATTATTGACGGCTTGTTCAGCATTCCAAGCGTTTAAGTCTTCATAGTAGATATCCCAGACACAAGGAGAGCAGCCACTTTCGCAGCATTCGTAATCAGCGGGAGGGGTGGGTTTTGCTCGACTCATGTTTGTTAATCTATGTGTTTAATTCCGAGTATTTTACTATGTCTATTCCTGAAGGCCCAGTCAACAGCACTGAGAACCATGTTTTTACTATCGGTTAGAGGCTGTTTCTGCGACAATTGAGTTCCTCCTAAATTTAGTTGTCTCTTGATATTTCCATGAAAAAAACTGCACCTGATCTGTTTTCCTATCCGCGTTATTGGGCTGAATGCTATGGCATAGCACCTTTTTTACCGACCACCCGAGAGGAGATGGATCAATTGGGGTGGGATAGCTGTGACATTATCATTGTTACCGGTGATGCCTATGTCGATCATCCCAGCTTTGGCATGGCGGTGATGGGGCGCTTACTGGAAGCTCAAGGATTTCGCGTGGGTATTATCGCGCAACCGGATTGGCGCAGTGCCGATGATTTTATGCGCTTGGGCAAGCCGAATCTCTATTTTGGTGTGACCGCCGGAAATATGGATTCCATGATCAATCGCTATACCGCCGATCTTCGTTTGCGTCATGATGATGCGTATACCGCAGGGGGGAAGGGCGGTAAGCGACCAGACCGAGCGGTGATTGTTTATAGTCAGCGATGTAAGGAGGCGTGGACTGATGTGCCGGTTGTATTGGGCGGTATTGAAGCGAGTTTACGACGTATTGCTCAGTACGATTACTGGAGCAACAAAGTACGCCGCTCGGTGTTACTCGATGCCACCGCCGATATTCTTCTATATGGTAATGCGGAACGGGCGATTGTGGAACTGAGCCACGGGCTTGCCGCAGGTAAGCGTATCGAAGAGCTTTGGAATATTCGTGGCACGGCATATCTGCGTCAGCAACCACCTGAGGGGTATGTTGAGTTGGATTCGAGTCGTATCGATTGGCCAGGTAATATCGATAAGCTGCCTAACCCCTACGATTTTGGCACTGATCAGCGAGGTGCGGATAAGCTGATCGATCCGACCACAAAGCGTTGTGGTGCCGATAGTTCTGTGACTCAGCCTGCCGAAGAGGCGCATGTTGCGCCGATACGGATTGTGCCGATGCCGCTGAAACGTAAAGAAAAGCTGAGTCAAGAAACGACCTATATACGCTTACCTTCATTTGAAAAAGTAGCTAAAGATTCAGCGTTGTATGCGCATACCTCGCGGGTGTTGCATCAGGAATCAAATCCACATAATGCTCGAGCACTGATTCAAAAGCATGGTAATCGTGAGTTATGGGTTAATCCGCCGCCGATTCCGTTGGAAACGCCTGAAATGGATGGTGTGTTTGGTTTGCCGTATCAGCGAGTACCGCATCCTGCGTATGGGAAAGATAAAATTCCGGCTTACGATATGATCCGCTTCTCGATTAATATTATGCGTGGTTGTTTCGGTGGCTGTACTTTTTGCTCGATTACCGAGCATGAAGGACGGATTATTCAAAGTCGCTCACATGAATCGATATTGAATGAGATGGCAGAGATACGCGATAAAGTCCCTGGGTTTACCGGATCAATCTCTGATCTGGGTGGGCCAACATCGAATATGTACTTTCTCAACTGTAATGATGATGATATTCAGTCGAACTGTCGTAAGCTGTCCTGTGTTTATCCGACTATCTGCAGTAATCTCGTGACGGATCATAGTCAGACCACCGAGTTGTATCGTAAAGCACGTAAAATGGAAGGCATACATAATATCGCTATCGCCTCTGGCTTACGTTATGACCTGGCGGTTAAAGATCCTGAGTATGTGCGTGAGTTGGTGACCTACCATGTAGGGGGGTACTTAAAAATTGCGCCGGAACACAGTGAACAAAACACGCTCAGCAAAATGATGAAACCGGGTATGGATACCTACTACGACTTTAAAAATATGTTCGATCAGTTCTCTGCTGAAGCGGGCAAAAAACAATATCTGATACCCTATTTTATCGCGGCACATCCGGGCTGTGATGATAACGATATGCTGAACTTATCGCTGTGGTTGAAGCAAAACGATGTCAAAGTCGATCAAGTACAAAACTTTTATCCATCGCCGATGTCGCTGGCCACCGCGATGTATCATTCAGAGAAAAACCCGCTCAAGCAGATCACCTATAAGAGTGAAACGCTTTATATTCCAAAAGATAAAGCGCAGCGTAAAGCGCACAAAACACTGCTGCGATACCATGACCCTGAGAACTGGTCCGATTTACGGATTAAATTAAAAGAGATGGGGCGCGAAGACTTAATCGGCACTCGTCCTGGGCATCTTGTGACCCCGGAGGAGGCGCCTAAGCGGCGTGAGAATAGCAAAGCACGAGTACGCCCGAGTGGCGCACGGGTAGCGACCAAGGCGACAGTAAAGGGCAACAAAGCTTCATCTTCGCGTGCGGCGAAGAAGCGTAAAGGGCAGAGCAGTATTAAAAAGCAGCAGCACTGAGGACAGTGCGCTGCTAGCGGCTGATGATTCAGTAGAGGTCGTATGACTCTGTTAGGTTGCGCTTGAGTGAACGCTCTTCCATATAATCTTCAATCATCTTACGTTTACGTGCTTTACGTAGCCCTTTTTTTTGGCGGCCGGTCGCTGGCGTGATAAAGAAATCATTATCCATCTCATCCAGGTTTTCGGTGCTCAGATCCTCTAGACGAACTTTATGACTCATAAATACTTACTCGGGTTTTGTTATCAGTGATGTGCTAATAAAACCCTCTGACGATGACGTTGGTATGACATTGAGATTAAACTTTGATAACACCGAGCTTAAGTGACGTTGTGGCCGGTACGATGCTCTATAGGCTGCTAAGCCATCGCTAATTAGCCATACACTGGAGCTAAAGAAAAAGCAGCTCGAGGCTGCTTTTAGTCGTAGAACTCGCGTAATTCCCGTTCGAGGCGACGCTGTTCAAACAGTAACTCTATGCGTCTTCTTTTTTCGGCATCACAGCAGAACTGTTTTTCTTTTGTGTCAATTTCGATGTCGTCATCGCTCCAGTCATCGGCGAGATCTATATCATCGGAGATTTCTTGTTTTTTGGTCATGGCTTCGCTCTTCACATGCATTTGACTGTCAAACAGCCAATACTGATAAAATCACATGATCAAACCCGCTTGCCTTGCAGGTTCACGTCTATATCGATTATGGGGCAAAAAATATGGGCGTAAAATGATTTTTTCTAAACTGATTTTTGATTTTAGTGAAATATTTTAAGGTTATAGCGGGTGAACGAATCGCAAAATAATGCTAAAAGAACGGAAGGGTTGGGGATGTAATGCCTCGCGTAGATTGCGCGGGTACCGATGTCAGTTGACGAAAAAAACGCCTCGAGGGAGGCGTTTTTAAATGGATTTAATGATCAGTATTTTTGCAGGGCAGCAATTCGATCATCCAAGGGTGGGTGTGTCGATAGTAATGCCATAAAGCCTTGCTTCATATGACTACTGATACCAAAGGCCGTGAGTGTTTCAGGCATTTGATCGGGTACGTTATATTCGGCTTTCAAACGTTGTAGTGCACCAATCATCGCATGAGGTGAGGCGAGAGTGGCGCCGGCCTCATCCGCTTTAAACTCTCGGCGGCGACTAAACCAGGCGACAATGGTCGATGCTAATATGCCAAGCACAATTTCAGCGACAATGGTGGTGATGAAGTAACCAATGCCGTGACCCTGTTCGTTTTTTAGAATGGCACGGTCAACAAAGTGACCGATGATGCGTGCAAAGAACATAACGAAGGTATTAACGACCCCTTGAATTAGCGTCAGGGTAACCATATCACCGTTAGCGACATGGCCTATTTCGTGAGCCAGTACGGCGCGAATTTCTTCTTTACGAAAACGTTGCAACAACCCCATGCTGACCGCGACCAATGCGTTGTTTTTATTCCAGCCTGTGGCAAACGCGTTGGCCTGTTGGGCGGGGAAAATCCCCACTTCTGGCATGCCTATCTTAGCTTTATCAGCCAATTCTTTAACCGTATCGAGCAGCCATTGTTCATCGGCGCTGCGTGCCTGAGTGATAATCTCAGTGCCGCTGCCTTTTTTGGCCAAAAATTTAGATAAAAATAGTGATACAAAGGAGCCGGCGAAACCAAAGACTGCGCAGAAGGCGAGTAGGTTGCCAAGATCCATATCAACACCGTTTGCTTGTAGGATGGAGCCTACGCCAAACAAGCTGAGTGTTATGCTGGCTAGGGCAATAACGGCAATGTTGGTTAACAGGAAAAGACCGATTCGCATCATGATGTGGTAGCTCTTTATAATGAAGTTGATGTTATAGATATAGGCGATGCGAATAAGTTTCAACTGCTTTTTCATTTAAGGCGATAAAAAACTGGCTCAATGCCATATGGGTCACTATAATCGCGCCTTTTTAATTTTAATGCATACCTGAGCGGATCGTATATGCAAGCTATTTTTGATTCTATCATTACTCAACTGGACGCTTCTCAGGGAGACGTGCGGCGCTTGTTTCATGGGCGAGGGCGATGCTTTCCTGGGTATGAGCAGTTGGTTATCGATCTGTTACCGCCGGTTGTGATTGTCCGTCTGTTTGCTGCGCATTCGCAAGAGCTGATCATGCAGTTAGATCAGTTTTTTCAACAGCTCGATGGGCCAAGTAAGCCCGAGGCGTTCGTTGTGCAGCATCGCTATCGACGAGAAAATTGCGTCGATGTACGCTGGAATCATGGTACGGTTGATCTGGAACGGCCGCTGCCGGTGGCCGAGCTAGGCTTAAAATACAATGTTAAGCCGTTGAAGAATCAAAATAGTGGTCTGTTTTTAGATATGCGTGAGGGGCGGCGCTGGGTTCGACATAACAGTCAGGGTAAAAATGTTTTAAACCTGTTTGCTTATACCTGTGCGTTTTCTGTCGCGGCGGTTGCTGGCGGTGCGCATAACGTGGTTAATCTCGATATGAGTCGTGGCGCCTTGAGTACGGGGCGAGATAATCATCGCTTAAATCAGTTACCCACCGATCGAGTGAAATTTTTAGGCCATGATCTGTTTCGTTCATGGGGCCGGCTTAAGCGAGAAGGGCCTTATGAGTTAGTGATTATCGATCCGCCGAGTTTTCAGCGAGGCAGTTTTGTTGCCAGCGATGACTATCGCAAAGTGCTGCGCCGGTTACCTGAATTGACAACCGAGGGTGGACAGGTGCTGTTGTGTCTTAACTCACCCGAGTTGGGCAGTGACTTTCTGTTACAACTGATGGAAGATTGTTGTCCAACCTTTGTGTATTGTGAACGTATAACTCATCCGGATGATTTTCCAGATCGAGATCCAGAGCAAGCGCTTAAAGTGCTGTTGTTTAAAAAAGCGGTCTAAGCCGTGACTAAGTAAAGTGATTATTGAGTCAGGAATGTTATGAATTTGATTTGCTTGGATTTGGAGGCGAGTGGCCTAGGGCCCCGTTCCTATCCGATTGAAGTCGCGTGGAAGAGTACGGCGGGGAAAAGTGATAACTTTTTAATTAACCCGGACTCCGTGTCAGGTTGGGATTTTTGGGATGAATATGCAGAAGAGCTGCATAACCTGTGTCGTACTGAAGTGTGTCGCAAAGGCGTGTCTGCTGATGCCGCTTGTACGCGCTTGAATGAGCAATTAGCGGGTCAGGATGTGCTCAGTGATGCTTGGGAATTTGATGATTTTTGGCTGACACGTTTGTTTGAAGCGACAGGACAAACGATGGCATTCAGACTTATTGGGTTGCCGGCGTTATTAAATCCAGAAGAGTTACTTCAGTTTCAGTTGATCTGTAAAGGGCAGTGGCGACAGCATCGCGCGATGAGTGATGTGGATCATATTATCGAGGCGATTTTAAAGGTGCGGGCCGGTGAGGGTATTGAGCGGTCTGTATGAATGAATTGGTCACGATTGACTGTGAATAAACTTAAAGGCAGCGGATAAAGCTGCCTTTTTTATTTTACGCACGGCTACGCTCTTGAATTAGCTGATCGTTAGGCTGTTAGAGATTCAAGACGTGTTTTTCGATATGGTCGCGTAGTTCTTCGTATTGACCCATCTCTTCGGGTTTGAAGTAAAACTTATAGAAGTTACGTTCTACGATGCTGCCTTTGGTATCACCGATTTGCTCTTTGGTGCTTGAATAGCGGTAAGCCATCTGCAGGTGAATGACGCGTGTGTGAGGTGGTACCGTGATTTGGTGGCCTTCAAGATCATAACGCACCTTAGTCTCTTTGATGGTGTAGAAAGAGATCTCGGCTGCGTGACCGAGGTTGATCAAAAAGTTACTGGTGACAGGCATGATATGATTTTTCTCCATGCCGTTGTGTTCCATGTAGATGCCGCAATTTTTCTTGATCTTAATAAACATACTGATTCCGCAAGAGTAAGTTGATGATAAGAAAGTATGTCATGATTCAGTTGGTTTCAAGCCTTAATGCTTATCAATCCACTGAGTTGAGCGTTGGTTACTTCCTTGACTCTGAATCGCACTAAAGCGATCAGATTATATGTCTGTTTTATAACAGAAATATAAACTAAGTATAGAGCCTGATGAACGAAATAAAAAAGCGATCTTTCGATCGCTGATAAAAAAGTTATGCCTGAGAGTAACTTTTCAGGAATAAACCGATGCGATCGATGGCTTCAATCAGCTCATCTTCGCGAGGTAGGCAGACGAGTCGGAAGTGTTGAGTGTCCGGCGCATTGAAGCCGCTACCCTGAACAATCAGTACCTTCTGTTGCTGTAGCAGGTCGAGCGCCATCTTTTCATCGTTCTTAATGGGATGGATTTCAGGGTCCAGTCTGACGAATAGGTAGAGCGAGCCACGTGCCTTGACACAAGAGACGCCTGGGATTTGATTGAGTCTCTGCCAAGCAATATGGCATTGTTCATATAGACGGCCTCCAGGTGCTGTCAGCTCATCGATGCTTTGATAGCCACCCAATGCGGTCTGAATCGCATGTTGAGCTGGCACATTGGCGCACAGCCGCATACTGGCCAGCATATCGAGACCTTCGATGTAGTCGCGTGCCTGATGTTTAGGTCCGGTGATAATCATCCAGCCAGACCGGAAGCCGGCAGCGCGATAGGCTTTCGATAAGCCATTAAAGGTAAGGCACAAAATCTCATCGCTGAGTGATGCGAGCGGGATATGTTGCGCATCATCGTAGGTGATTTTGTCGTAGATCTCATCGGCAAACACAATTAAGCCAAACTCTTCAGCGAGGGCAATAATTTGTAGCAAAATGGCTTCAGAGTAGACGGCACCGGTCGGATTGTTGGGATTGATAACGACAATGCCTTTGGTGCGCTCGGTAATTTTGCTGCGAATATCATCGATGTCGGGTGCCCAGTCTCGTTGCTCATCGCAGTGATAGTGAACCGGATTGCCGCCCGCTAGACTGGCAGCGGCGGTCCAAAGAGGGTAGTCCGGCGCAGGAATGAGGAGTTCATCATTATCATTCAGCAAGCCTTGAGTCGCCATGACGATCAGTTCGCTGACACCGTTACCCAGATAGATATCTTCGATGGTAACGTTTTTGATGCCTTTTTTTTGGCTTTCCTGCATCACCGCTTTACGCGCTGAGAACAGCCCTTTAGAGTCGCAATAGCCTTGTGCTGAGGGCAGATTATAAATAACGTCCTGAACGATTTCTTCCGGTGCCTCAAAGCCAAATGGGGCCGGATTACCAATATTCAGTTTGATGATGCGTTGACCCTCTTCCTCAAGACGTTTAGCTTCCTGAAGGACGGGGCCACGGATGTCATAGCAGACGTTGATCAGTTTGTTTGATTTTCTGATAACGGACATGGATTAATCCTGTAGTGGTGTCCTGTAATATTCTATGATCGGTAAGTAAACGTCGACAAGAGTAGCGTTGCAGCTTACCGAAGGGGCAAAATAATACGCTTTTTAAACGATATTGGACAGTAACAGACTGATCTTTTCGTTTTACTTATCTGTATTGGAGTTTTTTATGGCAGGTCATGATTTTAAAGTGAAAAAAACTGAAGAGCAGTGGCGTGAAGCCTTAACGCCAGAGCAATATTATGTGTGTCGTGAGAAGGGAACTGAGCGACCAGGCACGGGTCAGTATGATCAGTTTTTTAAGGATGGAGAGTATCGCTGTGTTGCTTGTGGTGAAACGTTGTTTAACAGTGAGAGTAAATTTGATGCGGGTTGTGGTTGGCCGAGTTTTGATGCACCAGCTGAGGCGAGTCATATCCTTGAAAACCATGATGCCTCGCACGGCATGATTCGCACCGAAGTGGTGTGTAGCGGTTGTGGCGCGCATCTTGGGCATCTATTCCCTGATGGGCCGACTGATACGGGAATGCGTTACTGTATTAATTCGGTGTCGATCGATTTCAGTGCGAAGGAGAGCTGAGGCGTGAAATCCTTTAACTGGATCTATGAGCATGTGCTTGCTCATCAAGCGGATCAAGATATTGAAGCGCTTTTACCTCAAGTAAGATCGGCGGATGCGCTAGCAGTGATTGCTGATGATCGATACTTATCGGCGATGAGTCTGAGGGTCTTTCGTGCGGGCATTAGGCATGCCGTCGTCGATGCCAAATGGCCGGCGTTCGAGTCGGCTTTTTTCGGTTTTGAGCCTGAAAAAATTATTTTGATGAGCGATGATCAGCTTGAAAATCTGATGCAAAATGATCAGATTATCCGTCACTGGGGTAAGATTAAATCGGTGCGCGCCAATGCCCTAATGGTCACTGAGTTGGCGGCAGAGTATGGCAGTTTTGCTCGGTTTATCGCCGCTTGGCCGGTGACTGATATTGTTGGCTTGTGGGCCTTGCTAAAGCAGCGGGGGCAGCAGTTAGGGGGTAAATCGGCGGCTTATTTTTTGCGTCAGATGGGTAAGGATAGCTTTATTCTTACCGATGATGTCGTTGCTGCGCTGAAGGCGCAAGACATTATTGATAAAGCACCGACCTCGAAGCGAGATTTACAAACTGTTCAAGATTGTTTTAATGATTGGCAGCAGGAATCAGGCCGGCCGATGGCGCATATCAGCCGGCTATTATCCTATACCGTCGGTTGGTGATGGCCGTGTTAACGTGCCAGAAAGTCGATTAACTTAGCATCATTAAAAGCGCGGTTAACGGTGATGAGTAAGGTTTCATTGACCATTTTTTGATTATCTGCCAGCGATGGCGTGGTGGCGTATTGATACTCTTTCTCGGTGCTATAGCTACCGCTAAGAAACTTACCATGTTTTTCGGCAATCACTCTGATGGTCGCATTGAGTATGACTGATTGTAGGGTGCTTTGAGTGGCACGATACTCGACGTTTTGCAGTTCAATGGTTAGGTGAGTATCTGCTTGAGGGGCAGGCACGGCGCCTAGTTTAACTAACGCAACCTTAGCGCCTTGTGTCAGTGCTGCCGTGGTTGGCTGAGGCAGGTTAACTGGGGCTCGATCGCTGAGGCGGCTAATACGATAACCGATGATATCGCTCGCACGCATATCCTTGCTGTTCACGTCGATTTGCAGGTTGGCAGGGAGTGCTGCTTGAACCGTTATGGCGGGGTGAAGTGGCTCAATGGAGACTTGGTGTGGCTGAAAAGTGCTGCATCCTGATAATAGGATTGCGCCTGTGATGATTGAAATAAAAGCGTTGCGCATCGTTTATTGCTCCAGATCTGGGATCGATTGAGGGGTCAGCTTATCTAAAAATAATGACAGCGAATCGGCTAGTTTCATAATAGGCTTCTTGCCGGGTTGTTCTAGCCACACTTCGCCGGTTTGATTATCGATGGATAAAAACTTCTCTCCATCGGGTTCGGTACAGGCAAAAAACAGTGTGGCGGGGCGTTTTTGTTTCTGTTTAGTCAGCAGATGGCCGATGAGGTTCCCGCGCAGGCGTTCGCAATCTTTGTCACTCCAAACGAATAGTAAACTCAGATCGCCCCAGTCGGAGGTTGCCATCAGCGGTTCAGACCAGTAGCTGCGATACCAAGTACGCAGATCGATATGGATAGGGTAGCCTAATGCTTGTTCAAGGCGATCGAACATAGCGTCACAGCTATTGTGGTTGTCCGGTTGCCGGACCGGCGCCCAGTTGACCGTTTGACCGGGTTCGGCTGACGCCTGAATACAGTCGGAAGGCCATTCGGGATCATAAACGGTTAAGGGGTGGCGGCCTATCTGTTCATGTTGCAGCTCGAGTGTTCGAGCGATAAAAGCATCAATTTTTTCTTTCAGGTGGGACATATATGTTGAGTCCAATACGTCTGAATATAGGGGCATTAAGCCATCGGGTCATTCTGTTGTCGAGTTTATCAGAGTCGCAGGGTGTCGTTGTAATTGTTCGGTTATATTGTTTCGCGTTGCAATTGAAGCTTGTTGCTAAAGGATAAAAATATTTTACGATAAATGTTTGACATACCAAGCAAAATCCTTACAATTCGGCTCTCGATTTAGGGGGTGTGTAGCTCAGTTGGGAGAGCGTCGCCCTTACAAGGCGAATGTCGGGAGTTCGAGCCTCTCCACACCCACCAAGTCGAATGGATGATTAACTTGCAGTTTGTAAGGTAATGATCGCGGGTTTTAATCCCGTACAATGCGAAGCGTAAGTTTCGTTGGTTAAAGGCACTGCCTGTCACTGATGTGTGGGATGGTGGTCGCGGGTTTGAGTCCCGTATGTTGTGGAGTGGTAGTTCAGTTGGTTAGAATACCTGCCTGTCACGCAGGGGGTCGCGGGTTCGAGTCCC
>NZ_JAUOQE010000043.1 GCF_030547545.1 Amphritea sp. 1_MG-2023 | reverse complement strand
ATCATTGTAGCGAGCGACGCCCCCGTCGCGACTAAACCACAAAACAAAACCATCGGCGTGAGGGCACGCCTCCTACAAACGGATTATCTTCGTAGCGAGGCACGCTAGCATGCCCTTTGGGTACCTCGTGCCGATAACCCCATACTACGGTGTTTTAAACCGTTTATATCCGGTGCGATTTTTTCGCGTTTTTAGCCTTGCTTGATCGATAAACCGCGACCAATGGCGTAATAGCTGAAGCCGCGGTCGGCCATGCGCTGTGGATCATAAAGGTTACGACCATCAAAGATAACCGGTTCGGCCAATTGCTGCTTGATGGTATCGAAGTCTGGTGCACGGAAGCTTTGCCATTCGGTGCAGATCACTAACATATCCGCACCATTCAGTGCGGCTTCTTTGGTGCCCATCAGGTTGAGATCAGCCCGCGAACCATAGATACGCTGGGTTTCTTCCATCGCTTCTGGATCGAATGCCTGCACTTTGGCACCGGCTTCCCATAACAATTCCATCAATACACGGCTAGACGATTCCCGCATATCATCGGTTTTCGGCTTGAATGATAAGCCCCACAGCGCCACGGTTTTACCGGCAACATCACCATTGAAATGACGCTTGATCAGTTCAAACAGTTTAGTTTTCTGTTTCGCATTGACGGATTCGACCGCTTTCAAAATCTGTGAATCATAACCAATCTGTTCAGATGTTCTCACCAATGCTTGAACATCTTTCGGGAAACATGAACCACCATAGCCACAACCAGGATAGATAAAGTGGTAACCGATACGCTCATCAGAACCGATACCATTACGCACATTCTCGATATCAGCCCCTACCATTTCGGCAATATTGGCCATCTCGTTCATAAAGCTGATTTTAGTTGCCAACATACAGTTAGCGGCATATTTAGTCAGCTCGGCACTGCGCACATCCATAAAGATAATACGGTCGTGATTACGGTTAAACGGGGCGTACAGTTCAGTCATCACATCTTTAACGTGATCGCTTTCAGTACCGATAACGATACGATCTGGGCGCATGCAGTCACTGACCGCTGCGCCCTCTTTGAGGAATTCAGGGTTGGAGACCACATGGAATTCCAGTGTTGATTTGCGACCCCTTAGCACTTCAGCAATGGTCGCTTCAACTTTATCACCAGTACCGACAGGCACTGTGGATTTATCAATAATAATTTTTGGGCTTTGCATGTAGGTGGCGATAGTTTTAGCAACCGCTTGCACATATTGTAGATCAGCAGAGCCATCTTCATCTGGGGGAGTACCTACCGCAATGAATTGGATTTCACCAAATTCAACGGCTGCTTTAGCGTCCGTGGTAAACTGTAAACGACCCGCTTCGTAGTTAGATTTCACCAGCGGTGTTAAGCCCGGCTCATAGATGGGAATAATACCGTTCTTAAGGTTTTCAACCTTTTGTGCATCAACATCGACACAACAAACATCATGACCGACTTCGGCCAATACCGCCGCCTGAACAAGCCCCACATAACCAATGCCAAAAACCGTTACTTTCATTTGCCGTTTATCCTTCCGCAGCCTTAAATTTTGCCGAAATTATACCAGCCCCACGTCATCCTGTACGCAATTAATGTCGCCTTAAAAATAATTTGATTGTGAGTGAACGATAGAGCTAAAGCATTAAACGTCTCAATGAACGTCTGTAGCGAGGCACGCTAGCATGGCCTTTGGGTACCCGTGCCGATAACCCCATATCGGTAAAAAGACGAACCTTATCGGCGTGTGGGCACGCCTCCTACAAAAAAAACCGCCCATCGCGATTGAACCACAAACAAACATCATATCGTATCATTGTAGCGAGGCACGCCCCGTGCCGATAACCCATAATCGGCAAAGGCGAACCTTATCGGCGTGAGGGCACGCCTCCTACAAAAGACCACGCCGCGATAAACCTACAAAGCAAAACCATCGGCGTGAGGGCACGCCTCCTACAAAACATCACGCCGCCGCGATAAACCCACAAACAAACATCATATCGTATCATTGTAGCGAGGCACGCCTTCGTGCCGATAACCCAATATCGACAAAAAGGCGAACCTTATCGGCGTGAGGGCACGCCTCCTACAAAAAACCACGCCGCGACAAATCCACAAACCAAAACCATCGGCGTGAGGGCACGCCTCCTACAAAAAAACCACGCCGCGATAAAACCACAAAACAAAACCATCGGCGTGAGGGCACGCCTCCTACAAAAAAAACCACGCCGCGATAAATCCACAAACAAAACCATCGGCGTGGGGGCACGCCTCCTACATACAACGCAAAAAAAAGCCTCTCTTCATTGCTGAAAAGAGGCTTGTGTGAGTGATAAGCTTCGGCCTTGTAGGCTTTGTCTTATGCTTACATCACCATGCGACGTACATCGCTGAGTAGTTGATTTAGGTAAGTGAGGAAACGGCCCGCGTCACTGCCGTTGATCGCGCGGTGATCGTAAGATAGGCACAGTGGCAGCATCTTACGGGGTTCGAACTCTTTACCATTCCAACGCGGTTCGATATCCGCTTTGGAAACACCTAGAATCGCCACTTCAGGGGCATTGACTACCGGTGTAAAGCCGGTACCGCCGATGCCACCTAAGCTTGAGATGGTAAAGCACGCGCCCTGCATCTCTGCCGGTTTCAGCTTACGATCTTTGGCTTTGCCTGCCAGTTCTACGGCCGCTTGGGACAGTTCGTAGATGCTCAGCTTATCGGCATCTTTAATCACCGGCACCATCAAACCGTTTGGCGTATCGACCGCCATACCGATATTGATGTATTTCTTGTAGACGATGTGTTCACCATCAGCATGCAACGACGCATTGAATTTCGGATGCGCTTTGAGGGCAATGGCAATCGCTTTCAGCATGAAGGGTAACGGTGTTAGCTTAACGCCGTTACGTGCCGCTTCCTCTTTCATTTCGGCGCGGAACGCTTCCAGATCGGTGATATCGGCTTTATCAAACTGAGTTACATGCGGAATGTTCAACCAGCAGCGCGACATATTGGCGGCCGTCAGTTTATGGATCTTGGACATTTTCACCATCTCGATCTCACCAAACTGGCTGAAATCGACTTCTGGAATGGCCGGAATACCTGATCCACCGGTGACGCTGGCGGCTGGCTTTTCAGCCAACTGCTTCAACGCACCCTTAACATACGCTTGTACGTCTTCTTTAAGAATACGATTGCGTGGGCCGGTGCCGCTTACCAGTGACAGATCGACGCCAAATTCACGGGCAATAGCACGAACGGCTGGGCCTGCGTGAACTTTTTTGTTCTTCTGCTCTAGCGCTTCACGATCGACCTTACCCGCAGTGGCGGGAGCTGCTGCTTTCGCCGGTGCCGCAGCCGGTGCTGCAGGCGCTGGCGCTGACGCCGCTGCTGCGGGTGCTGCCGCAACCGGAGCCGCTGCTTGACCCACGACTTCCAATTGCATCAGCAACTGACCTTCGTTGACCTGATCACCGTCTTTAATCTTCATCGATTTGACCACACCGGCTTTCGGTGCAGGCACTTCCATCGAAGCTTTATCGGTTTCCAGTACCAGCAGCGAATCGCCTTCGGCAACGGTATCACCATCCTTAACCAGCACTTCAACCACATCAACATCGGTGGCACCGCTAAGATCAGGAATCAGAATATCTTCGATACCACCAGCCACCGGCGCAGGTGCGGCAGCAACAGGAGCCGCGGCGGCAGGCGCTTCGGCAACGGGAGCAGCCGCTGAGGCAGGTGCAGCACCCGCCACTTGCAGATCACATAGGTGATCGCCTTCGTTAACCGTATCACCCTCATTGATATGAATGGCAACAATCACACCGCCCTTCTCAGCGGGTACTTCCATTGAGGCCTTATCGGTTTCCAGTGCGATCAGGGAATCCCCTTCGGCGACGGTATCACCCGCCTTAACCAACACCTCAACCACATCCACATCGCTAGCACCACTGAGATCGGGCACTAATATTTTTTCGACAGCACTGGCGCTGGCTGGTGCTTCAGCAGCAGGCGCCGGTGCTGGTGCCGCTTCCGTAGGCGCGGCGGTTGGCGTTTCAACCGAGACCGCTGCTTCAGCCGCCGGTTCGGTTTCTAACACGACAATGCCCTGCCCTTCGTTACAGGTGCTATCGACTTCAACTAAAATTTCTTTCACTGTACCCGCATGGGTAGAGGGCACTTCCATTGATGCCTTATCGGTTTCCAGCACGATCAGCGAATCACCTTCCGCCACTGTGTCACCCACGACTACACAGACTTCAACAATATCAACGTCTGTTGCGCCACCAATATCAGGAACCGTAATGTTTACAGTACTCACGTCATTATCCTCTCTTAAAAGTTTAGCGTCGGGTTACACAGTCCAAGGAGCTGGTTTTTCCGGATTAATGCCAAACTTCTTCATCGCTTTAGCTACCACCGAACGCTCAACCTTACCCTCTTCTGCCAGTGCAGTTAGGGCGGCAACGACTACGTAGTAACGGCTAACTTCGAAGAAATCACGCAGCTTAGCGCGAGTATCGGAGCGACCAAAACCATCAGTACCCAGCACTTTATAAGTACCTGGGATATATTCACGCAGTTGATCAGCGTAATTGCGCATGTAATCGGTTGAGGCGATCACCGGCCCCTGACGATCTTTCAGGCAATCTTGCAGGTAAGAGGTACGTGCCTCTTCTTCGGGGTGCATCATGTTCCAACGGGCAACACTCTGAGCATCACGACGTAATTCATTGATCGATGTTGTGCTCCAGATATCGGCTTCAACAGCAAAATCTTCGTGCAGAATTTCGGCCGCCGCAATGACTTCACGTAAGATGGTACCGCAACCCATCAGCTGAACTTTCTTATCCGATTCTTTACCTTCCTGCAGCACATACATGCCTTTAACGATACCTTCCTCAGCACCAACAGGCATGGCGCGATGAGCGTAGTTTTCGTTCATGGTAGTGATGTAGTAGAACTTGTTCTCTTTATCCTGGAACATCCGTTTCAGGCCGTCTTGAACAATTACGGTTAATTCATAACCAAAAGTCGGATCGTAAGAGACACAGTTAGGAATCATCTGCGCCATCAAGTGCGAATGACCATCCTGATGCTGTAAGCCTTCACCGTTGAGCGTTGTCCGCCCAGAGGTCGCACCGATCAAGAAACCACGGGCTTGCATATCACCGGCAGCCCAAGCCAAATCCATCACCCGTTGGAAACCAAACATCGAGTAGTAGATATAGAACGGCACCATGGTGCAGTTGTTGTTACTGTATGACGTAGCACACGCCATCCAAGCCGACATCGCACCCGCTTCGTTAATACCTTCTTCGAGAATCTGACCGGTTTTAGATTCTTTGTAGAACATGATCTGATCAGAGTCATGCGGCTCATAATTCTGTCCGGCCGAGGTGTAGATACCAAGCTGACGGAACATACCTTCCATACCGAAAGTACGCGCTTCATCCGGCACAATAGGCACGACACGGTTGCCCATATTCTTATCTTTTACCAAGGTACTCAGTACTCGGTTGAGTACCATCTGCGTCGACATTTCACGCTTGCCGCTGTCTTTTAGCTGTGCCGCAAAGGATTCCAGTGGTGGAATTTCTAACGCTTCAAAATCATTACGACGCGTTGGATAGACACCGCCCAACCGGTTACGACGATCCATCATGTACTTCATCTCCGCAGAATCGGGAGATGGACGGTAATAAGGAACATCTTTCAGCTGTTCATCGGTCAGCGGAATGTTGTGGTGATTACGGAAATCTTTGAGATCTTCCATCGCCACTTTTTTCAATGAGTGCGTATCATTTTTCGCCGTACCTGATTTACCGGTACCATAACCTTTAACGGTTTGCGCCAAAATAACGGTTGGCTGACCTTTATGATTCATTGCCTCATGGTAGGCCGCATACACTTTGTATGGATCGTGACCACCTCGGTTGAGGTTCATGATATCGTCATCGGACAGATCTTTAACCATCTCTAGCAATTCTGGGTATTTACCGAAGAAATGCTCACGGGTGTACGCGCCACCGTTGGCTTTGTAGTTTTGCAGTTCACCATCACAGACTTCGTCCATGCGTTTCTGCAGCAAACCTTTGGTGTCATTTTCAAACAGTGGATCCCAATGACGGCCCCACAAGCACTTGATGACATTCCAACCAGCGCCACGGAACACGCCTTCGAGTTCCTGAACGATTTTACCGTTACCACGCACCGGTCCATCGAGACGCTGCAGGTTACAGTTAACCACGAACACCAGGTTTTCTAAGTGTTCACGGCCGGCCAAAGAGATCGCTCCCAAAGACTCTGGCTCATCACACTCACCGTCGCCGAGGAAGGCCCACACTTTACGCTCGCCACGATCGATCAAAGAACGGGCTGACAGATAACGCATCACATGCGCTTGATAGATCGCCTGAATGGGGCCTAGCCCCATCGATACGGTTGGGAACTGCCAGAAATCCGGCATCAACCAAGGGTGTGGATAAGAAGGTAAGCCGACACCATCGACCTCACGACGGAAGTTATCCATCTGTTCTTCGGTTAAACGGCCTTCGAGATAGGCGCGCGAATAGATGCCCGGAGAGATATGGCCCTGGAAGAACACCAAGTCGCCTTCACGCTCGCCTTCTGAACCATGGAAGAAGTAGTTAAAACCGATATCGTACAAGGTGGCAGACGAGGAGAAACTAGAGATGTGGCCGCCCAAGCCGTCGTCATTATCGTTGGCACGCATCACCATCGCCATCGCATTCCAACGAATGAATGAACGAATACGGCGTTCCATAAAGAGATCGCCCGGCATACGTACTTCATCTTTGGATGCGATCGAGTTGCGATAAGGCGTGGTCAGGGATGCATTTGAATTCACCCCCAGATCAGAAGCTTTTTCCCCTAGCTTCTTAAGTATGTAGTGAGCACGTTCGCTGCCTTCATTATTAGCAACAGATTCCAGTGCATCTACCCATTCACTGGTTTCAATTGGATCAATATCGTCGATATGTTCTTGCACTTTGCCTTTCTCCACTATTCTTGTCTTGCACTCAAAACCAGGCGATACCGTCATCCCGGTGGTCGATAAACTCTGTTAAGAATAGAAGCAATCAGTAAAAAAGCAGGCAAAAACAGCCCTAAAAGCTGAATTAAATCGTTTAATCGATTTCTAGCGCTTTGCCCCGCTCACTTATACGTTTCACTAACACTTCTGCGAATGCCTTAAAGAGCTAAAACAGGCGACATGCTGCAATGCAGCATGTCTGTTCATTTTTTCTTATCATTTTAATTTTGTAGTAATACTACAAAAATACAGGTTTGATGTCCACTTATGCTGCCGGCCTTACGGGCATTGTAGTTTTTATACAGAGCAGCAATTACCGTGATGTGACATCCGCCCGACGTAACGCTCGCTTGATTCGAGTATTCTCCTTGCCTTGCTCCAATAACGCATCTTCAAC
This sequence comes from Amphritea sp. 1_MG-2023, assembly GCF_030547545.1. GTDB lineage: Bacteria > Pseudomonadota > Gammaproteobacteria > Pseudomonadales > Balneatricaceae > Amphritea. The sequence goes on along the minus strand of NZ_JAUOQE010000043.1, from coordinate 20,468 downwards.
ATAGGCTAGATGATCATGTGCCGCCTTACGCGCTTTCTCGGGATCCCCCGCGAGAATGGCGCTCATTAACAGCGAATGCTGTTCATGTATTTTGCTACGTATCCCCATTTGAGGATAGATATCTTGCAGATTGTCCCAAATATGTTGGCGCAACAAACTAAATAGGGCCCGCATCATATGCAGCAACACCATATTATGCGTTGATTCTGCGATGGCCAAATGAAAATCTACATCAGCCAGTACCTCTTTATCAAACTCTTTACGATCATGAAACGCCTGCAAGGCATCATAGCGGGCCCGAATATGTTCTTTATCGGCAGGCGTGCTACGCAGTGCGGCGTAGTAGGCCGACACGCCTTCGAGGGCATGACGAAATTCCAGTAGATCATATTGCGCTTCAGGATGAGTGTTGAATAATTCCAAGAGTGGATCGGAAAAAGCGCGACCTAACGTTTCAGCGACATAGGTGCCTCCCCCCTGACGACTCACCAGCACCCCCTTAGCCGCTAACTTCTGAATGGCTTCTCTCAATGAAGGCCGCGAAACGGCAAACTGTTTCGCTAACTCCCGTTCGGCCGGCAGCCTTTGCCCGGGCTTGAGCGTACCTTCCAGTACCATCTCTTCAAGCTGCCCCATAATGACATCGGAAATTTTAGGCTGTTTTACGCGCTGATATACCATCGAACCACCTCCACCAAGTACTACGTTCAACCATACTGGCTGCTAAAAACGATTATCCCTGACAACAAAACAATGCAGACAGGAAGAGGATCGTCCCCCAAGCTCTACCCATACTGCCGTCGTCCAACGAAGCAAAGCAGCATTGATCACCCTCACATATCATCACGACTTAGCGTCATAAGCATGACTATTGTCGAATAGTCATCGTCTGATCTTATGGTTTTTTATTGATTTAAATAAAAATCACACGTTTTTAATAAAACCGACTAACTTTATTAAATATAAAACATTGACAAGTGTGTGGTTAAAAATCTAAGGTAGCATTCAATTGCATGGTAAATTGGTATTACCAATTATTCAAGAACATTTTCATACGGCTCCGAATGGCCGGTTCTTGAAGCTTGCAATACTGATAAAAACAACAAGCACCACGAGGAAAAAGCATGAGTAAATTCGCCAAGAGTCTGGTTTCTGCCGCCGTCGTCACGACAGCCATGACAGCCACAACAGTTACTGTTCAAGCGGCTGATAGAGTACTTCTCAAAACGCCGATTGCCTTTGGCTCTCACCTTCCGGCACTCGGTACACCGATTAAGTGGGTATCAGAGCAATTGCCGCTGATGAGTGAAGGCTCAATTAAAATGAAGCTCTATGAGCCCGGCAAACTCGTGGGTGCTAAAGAAATTCTCGGTGCGGTGTCTGCCGGTAAAGTCAACTCGGGTTATGCAACCGCGGGTTATTGGCAGGGTAAAATCCCCGCCGCCGCTCTGTTTTCTGCCGTTCCATTTGGCCCAGAAGCCGGTGAGTACATGGCTTGGCTGTATTACGGTAATGGTTTAAAGCTGTATCAAGAGATGTATGACTCTAACGGCTACAACGTGAAGGTGCTTCCCTGTGCCATTATCTCCCCTGAAACATCGGGCTGGTTTAAGAAAGAGATCAATACCCCTGACGACTTGAAAGGCCTGAACATGCGTTTCTTCGGTTTGGGTGCTTCGGTAATGGAAAAAATGGGCGTTTCGACCTCGCAATTACCCGGCGGTGAAATCTTTGGTGCACTGGAGAAAGGCGCTATTGATGCCACCGAATTCTCTCAGCCAGCGATCGATCAGCGTCTCGGCCTGTATAAAATTGCTAAATATAACTACTTCCCTGGCTGGCATCAGCAAGCCACTATCTTTGAGCTGTTGATCAACAAAGATACCTGGAACGACATGAGTAAGTCACAAAAAGCCATTGTGGATAACACCTGTAAAGCGTCCGTCACCAATGCGATTGCCGAGGGTGAAGCGATGCAGTTTGATGTGATGGCCAATGCTAAAGACAATGGCGTGCATATTCGCTATTGGAATGACACCATGTTGACAGCCTTTGAGGATAAGTGGGATGAAGTGGTCAGCGAGAAAACCGCCGAAGACCCATTCTTCAAGAAGGTTTGGGATGATCTGAGCACCTTCCGTAAAGGTTATGATCTTTGGGAGTCTAATGCCTTCCTACCTCGTGCTAAAAATAATTAAATTTGACGTCCTCTATAAAAGGAGCAGCTAAGCGCTGCTCCTTTTATGCTATCGCCCATCATCCGCCGATAGTGGCTCGTCGAACTCGGTTCCGCTTGACTGAAGGCTTTATTCATCAGCTTCAAACGAGCAGACCTAACACTCAACCAACAAGTAGGATAGCTGCTGAAAAAACGCTGCGATCAAGCACTTCAACGTGGCCATTTTGCAGCGCTTTTTCAAAATATATTCGAATATTAACGTTGCCACGCTCGATCATTATTACCATAAACGCTGCTAAAGGTGCATTATCGTGAATCAGCCTAATAGCCTGCCCCCTGTTCCCCTCGCGGACAGCATTGACCGGGCAATCCAGAAAATCGGGCATCTAATTGCCTGGGCTTATGTACTCCTCGTGTTTGTTATCATTGCGCAGGTCATTCTGCGTAAAGGTTTTTCCAGTGGCCTGATCATTTTCGAAGAACTGGAATGGCACCTCTATGCGGTCGGCGTGATGTTCGGTTTGTCATATGCACAAACCACAAACGCCCATATTCGAGTCGATCTGTTTTACTCATCGTTTCGTGCAAGCACTAAATATGTGATTGAAATCTTAGGGATCTTATTGCTGATACTGCCGTTTATTTCGGTTATTTTTATCCATAGCCTAGACTTTGTCGCTGATTCTTATCGTATCAATGAACATTCTGAATCCCCCTCTGGCCTACCCTATCGCTGGCTCGTTAAGAGTGTCATACCGGCGAGCATGTTGTTACTCGGATTGTCTGTACTCTCGCGTCTATACCGCGACACGGTTTTACTGTTTAAAGGGGATAAAGCGTAATGGAAATAAATGAGATTCTCGTGATTGCGATGTTCCTATCGTTCATCGCCTTGCTGTTCACCGGTATCCCCGTTGCGTGGGTGTTAGGCGGTATCGGTGTTGCCTTCGCACTCATTGGTTACCTAGCGGATATCTATCTCGATACCATAACCGGTTTGGACTTTCTCACCCTCGGCTTGGTGGTCAACCGGCTATGGAAGATCATGGACAACTGGATACTGGTGGCCCTACCGATGTTCATCTTCATGGGCATTATGCTGGATAAATCCGGGGTTGCCGAACGCTTGATGAAATCGATGCAAGAGCTGTTTGGTCAGGTCCGGGGCGGATTAGCGATTACGGTCACCGCTATCGGTATCATACTGGCGGCCTCGACAGGCATTATTGGCGCCTCGGTTGTCTTGCTGGCGGTGATGTCTTTACCTTCGATGACCAAGCAAGGTTATTCCATGCCACTGGCGCTGGGTACTATTGCCAGTGCCGGCACCCTCGGTATCTTAATTCCACCGAGTATCATGCTGGTTATTATGGCGGATCAACTCGGACTCTCGGTCGGCGATCTGTTTATGGGCGCGGTGTTCCCCGGGCTGATGCTGGGCAGTATGTATATCATCTACATTTTGCTAGTCGGCAAGTTTAAGCCCGAGGCGGCGCCTATACCTAATGACACCCAACCGGTGACGCTGGCGACACTGATCTCCGTTTTAAAAGCGGTATTACCTACGCTGCTATTAATCTTCGTGGTGCTCGGCTCTATCTTCGGTGGTTTTGCCACCCCGACAGAAGCCTCGGGTGTGGGTGCCTTTGGTGCCACCCTACTAGCCATCTATAACCGTAAATTCAACTTCAAAGTATTAAAAGAGGTGATGCGAGGCACCTATAACACCACGGCTTATATTTTCGCTATCTTTATTGGCGCAACCTGTTTTGCGCTGGTATTGCGCGAGTTGGGAGGCGATGAGCTGATCGAGTCATTCTTGACCGGCCTACCTTTTGGTCCTTACGGCATTATTTTCTTTATCTTGGGGGTAATCTTCCTGCTCGGTTTCTTCCTCGATTGGATCGAAATCACGCTGATTATTCTGCCGCTACTGGCACCGGTGATCTCGGCGTTAGGCTTAGACATCGATGGCTACGGTGTGGTGGATAATCCCGAGTTGGTGTGGTTTGTGATGTTGGTTGCCATGGCACTGCAAACCTCCTTCCTCACCCCGCCAGTTGGTTTTGCGCTGTTCTATCTCAAGGGTGTTTGCCCACCGAGTGTTCAGCTAAGCGATATTTATAAGGGCGTTATTCCCTTTATCATGTTGCAGTTGATTGGCTTGCTAATTCTGGTTTTCTGGCCGCAGTTAGTACTCTGGTTACCCGCAGCAGCTTACGGTTAAACGCATCATCCACAGAAGGAGCTTGGCTCCTTCTGCTTTATTTTTACCCGACCGACAGGTCAAATGATAACCGGGCAGAGATGCTAGCAGCACTGCCTGAGACGAGGCATTTTTGATGAAGCAGTCATATCAACTTTTCAAGCAACGCTTGCAGGCATTTCTGCCAGATAGCCAAATCATCTCGGACCCATTGCGAACCTTGGCCTATGGGACGGATGCAAGCTTCTATCGTCTCATCCCTCAAATAGTCGTTCGGCCGGAATCAGAAGAGGATGTCGCTCGGATTGTTAAGCAGGCCAATCAGGATAAGATTCCGGTGACCTTTCGTGCCGCAGGCACCAGCCTATCCGGTCAAGCGATTACCGATTCGGTACTGATTCAACTCCGTGATGGCTGGAAAGGCCTGTCGATCAATGATGATGCCAGTTGTATTTCACTACAACCCGGCGTGATTGGCGGTCATGCGAATAAACACTTAGCCCCGTTTAATAAAAAGATTGGGCCCGATCCCGCCTCCATCAATACCGCGATGATTGGTGGTATTGCCGCCAATAATGCCAGCGGCATGTGCTGCGGGACGTCGCAAAACAGTTATCGCACGCTCAACAGTATGAAACTCGTACTCGCCGACGGCACCACGCTGGATACAGGCAACCCGGCATCGGTTAGTCGGTTTCGCAAAACCCACAGCGGCTTACTCACCGCGCTGGAATCACTCGCCTGTCAAACGCAACTCAATGAGACGCTACGTCAGCGCATCGCACATAAGTATCGTCTTAAAAATACCACCGGCTATGCCCTCAACGCCTTGATAGATTATCAAGACCCGATCGATATCATGCAGCATCTGATGATCGGTTCTGAAGGCACCTTAGGTTTTATCAGCGAGATCACTTACAACACCGTTGATGAACACCCAAATAAAGCCTCCGCGCTGATTTTCTTCCCCACCGTGCGCACCACCTGTGAAGCGGTGGCGCTATTGAAAAACACGCCGGTCTCTGCGGTTGAGATGATGGATCGCGCAGGCTTACGCTCGGTTGAGAATAAGCCGGGCATGCCTGACTTTATCAAAACCCTTCCGCAACACGCGGCGGCACTGTTGGTTGAAACCCGTTCCGGTTGTCAACATCAACTCGCGGAGCAGGTTGAGCAGATCACCGCCTCGATTGCTGCGCTGGACACCATACAACCGGTTCGCTTCACTACCGATGCGACTGAATATTCGCAATACTGGGCGATCCGTAAAGGCCTATTCCCCGCGGTGGGTGCAGTGCGAGAAACCGGCACCACGGTGATTATCGAAGATGTCGCGGTGCCCGTACCGCAACTGGCCGATGCGGTACATGATCTACATGAACTGTTTAAAAAGTGGCATTACAACGAAGCACTGATCTTTGGTCATGCGCTGGAGGGTAATCTACACTTTGTCTTTACTCAGTCATTTGAAACCTTAACCGAGCGCGAACGTTATGAACATCTGATGGATGATGTGGCCGCGTTGGTGGTGGATAAGTATGACGGCTCACTTAAAGCCGAGCACGGTACCGGCCGGAATATGGCGCCCTACGTTGAAAAAGAGTGGGGTAGCGAAGCCTATACCCTCATGTGGGAAATAAAAGAGCTATTCGATCCTCATAATATTCTTAACCCTGGCGTACTACTTAATCGTAATTCGCAGGTACACCTGGAAAACTTAAAACACCTACCGGCTGCCGATCCATTGGTGGATAAATGTATCGAGTGCGGTTTTTGTGAACCCACCTGCCCATCGCGGGATCTGACACTCACGCCGCGTCAGCGTATCGTCATCTGGCGTGAAATTGCGCGTCTCGAAACCAGTAAAGAAGATCCGGAACGTCTCGCAACCCTGCGGAAGGAGTACCTTTATCAGGGGATAGATACCTGCGCCGCTTGCGGGTTATGCTCCACCACCTGTCCTGTGGAGATCAATACCGGTGATCTCACCCGTTTATTGCGTAGCGAACATAATCAGAATCACACCAAGATGGCACAATGGTTAGCCGAACATTATGGCCGCGTGATGACCGCCAGCAAGGTGGCCTTTAAAGGCGCAGACCTCGCTCATGCCGTACTCGGTACCAAGGCGATGAGTGCGGTGTGTAACACCACCCGCAAACTATCAGGCGGACGCGTGCAGCAATGGACACCCGCGATGCCCAAACCTGCCGCGAAGATTAATACCACACGTCCGGTGATAAATCCGAATGCCCCCAAGGTGGTCTACCTGCCTAGCTGTGCGAGTCGCACCATGGGACCGGCACGGGATGATACAGAGCAGACATCACTGGCGGATAAAACCGAACAATTATTGCGTAAAGCGGGATTCGAAGTCGTGTATCCCGAGCAGCTCGATCAACTGTGTTGCGGTATGCCTTTTCAGTCGAAAGGGATGTTTGAGGCGGCCGACTATAAAGCCGCGGAAACGAACAAATGCTTACTGCAGGCCACTGATAATGGTGCGATTCCTGTCTATTCCGATACCAGTCCGTGCAGCCTTCGACTAAAGGATAATTTAGATCAACGAATTAAGCTGTATGACAGTGTAGAGTTTATTCATGAGTTCCTTTTAGATCGACTGATTATCACGCCGGTGGAAGAAACCGTCGCGTTACATGTAACCTGTAGCAGTACACGGTTAGGGGTTACCGATAAATTACAGACGATTGTTGAGCAATGCGTCACCAAGGTGATCATGCCAGAGCAGATTACCTGTTGCGGATTTGCTGGTGATAAAGGCTTCTCAACACCCGAGTTGAATGCATCAGCCTTGCGTTCACTGAAAAAAGATGTCGAAGGATGCTCAAGCGGCTATTCGACTAGTCGTACCTGTGAAATTGGACTCTCGCATCATAGCGGTATAGATTATAAATCAATTATTTACCTTTTAGATCGTGTCAGTCAGCCAAAACTAAGCGAGCACAACACGACACCCGAAAACAGACTGATTCAGCACCATACAGCGAATCAGTAACTAACGAGGATATTGAGCATGGCACTTCCTGAAATTAAAACTATTCTGTACACCACCTCTTTGGGTAAACACACCCGTCCTGTCTTCAGACAAGCCGTGAACCTTGCTCAGAATCTGAATGCACGAATCATTATGCTGCATGTGATTGAGCCAATTGGCGAACTCGGTCACGCACTGATTCAGAACTACCTGCCAGAAGATGTGGTCAAGAAAATGCACGCTGAAGGTATCGATCAAGTGATGCAGCAAATGAAAACCCGTATCGAAAAGTTCTGTGAAGAGGAACTCGGCTCGCTAGATAAGGCCGTTGATCTCGATATTGAGCATATGATCGTTGAGGGTAACTACACCGATTCCATCCTGAGAACCGCCGCAATCTGTAATGTCGATATGATCATCATGGGTTCTGAAAATACCTTTGGTCATCACAGTCAGGTGACGCGGCAGGTGATTAAAGGTGCGAAAGTACCGGTTGTAGCCGTGCCCACGGGCAAAAAATACGTGTAAATCACTCGCTGATTCAAGCCCGTCATTCGACGGGCTTTTATTAATACCCTCCCCGCCGCCTCGGTATTATTTTCATGCTTATTTCAGTTTACACGGTCATAATAGCCAGACCGTTTTTGTACTCTGTCAGGATAATCCATGGAAACAACACTCATTATTGCGATCACCTGTGTCGCTATATTCTCTGTGTTTATCACCCCCAAAGCGAAAGGTAACGGCGCCTTCTTTCAAGGTTTATCACCCGAGGGTAAAGCCCCAAGCCTGCTGATGCTGACATTCTCACAGGTGACCACCTGGATCTTTGCCCGCTCACTGTTAAACGCGGCCATTTTGGGGTTTTACTATGGGGTTTGGGGCACCTTAGCCTATGCGGCTTATTACCTGTCGTTCCTCACCGGCGCAAAGATTATTGATTCGGTACGTTTTCAACATGGTTTTGACAGTATTCAGGCCTTTCTCATTGACCGCTTCGGCCCCTGGGGCACCCGCTGTTATAACTTTGTGATCGGTGTCCGCTTAGTCAGCGAAGTGTTCGCCAATATTCTCGTGATCGGTATCTTATTCGGCGTTGCCGGCGGCACCGCCTATACCACCGCGGTGGCGCTGTTTGCTGTGGTCACCTTAGTGTACTCCATGCTCGGCGGTCTGCATGCCTCACTGCGTACCGATCTATTTCAAATGCTACTCTTTTTGCTGTTACTCGGCGCACTCACCGTTTTAGTGTTAGCCACCGGCCAACTCACCAGTGCCGCGCTGCTGTTTAAAAGCTTCGCTATCAATGATCCTGGCCCTATCCTCATCGTCGTGGCGCTATTACAGATCTGGAGCTACCCGATGCATGACCCGGTGATGATGGATCGAGGCTTTATCGCCGACCGCAAAACCACCCGTCAAAGCTTCTATCATGCCGCTTGGATTAGTTTTATCTGCATCATACTCTTCGGTAGCTTTGGTATTATCGCCGGCGCTAACGCAATCGGTGGTGAAGCGATGAATGCTACCCTGATGCGTATTCTCGGAGAAACCCCGATGCTGCTATTTAACATCACCCTGGTTATCTCCGCGATGTCGACACTGGACAGCACGCTCTCTAGCGCCTCGAAACTGGTCGCCGTTGATATGCGCTGGATAGAGCCTTCCGTCGTCAACGGTCGTATCACCATGGCGGTCTTTGTGCTACTCGGTTTACTGTTGGTCTTCTCAGGCAATAAAGACCTCTTTAGCGCGGTAGCGGTGAGTGGCACCGCCTCCATGTATCTCGCCCCAGTTATTTTCTTTTCCCTCTGGGGCGGCCGTACCGATATCCCGCTATGGAGCTATCTGTGCAGTTTCTTTACCGCGCTCGCTGGGGCCGCTCTGTATTTTAGTGAATCTGCGGGGTACACCCAATGGCTAGGCGAAAGCCATAAATACACCAAGCTGTTAGCCATCTCCCTGACTATCCTGATAAGCGGCTGCCTATTATTCTGGGCCGGTTTAATCCGTCAGAAACAGCCATCAAACTTACGAGAATCCACCGTATGACTCAGTTTCAACCGGATGCTTCGGCCCCCTTATTAGTATTTGGTGGACCCTACAGTAACCTTCAGGCAACTCAAGCGATTAAACAACTCGCCGAGCAGCAACAGATTCCCGCGGATAATATTATCTGTACCGGCGACTTGGTGGCGTATTGCGCACAACCGGATGCAACTGTCGATCTGATCAGAGAGTGGGGTATTAGCGTGATCGCGGGAAACTGTGAAGAATCGATCGGTTACGGCGCATCTGACTGTGGTTGTGGTTTTAGTGCAGGCAGTGCCTGTGATCTGCTATCGGTAGCTTGGTATAACTACAGCGTATCACGCGTTAGTGACAGCAATAAGGCGTGGATGCGGCAACTGCCGAATCAACTCGACTTCGACTATGGCGGTGAGGCTTTCAGCGCCATTCATGCGGGCCTCGACAGCAATAATCAGTTCATCTTTGCATCGACTTCAGTAACGGAAAAGCAGCAGCCAGCTACTCGCCGAGTGATACTCTCAGGACACAGCGGTATTCCCTTTGGACAGCAAACTGAGCAGGGTTATTGGTTAAACGCCGGCGTCATCGGTATGCCCGCCAATGATGCTACGGCACAGACCTGGTACCTGTTGATTCACACCGAGGAACAACAATTAGTCTGCCGTTGGCACCGCTTAGACTATGATCATCATCAAGCCGCTCAGCAGATGGCTAGCGCAGGCTTAAATAATGGCTATCAACAGACTCTGTCGACGGGGCTCTGGCCCAGCTTGGATGTATTACCCGCACAAGAAAAAGCCCGCACCGGCAATGCCCTTTCACTCGCGCCACTCGTTATCCCGCAGAATTAAGTAAGCAACGGCGACCGCCGCGATCAGCGGCGCACAAACAGGCTGACAGTAGCGCTATTTAAGGCTACCTAAATCGCTTATACTGCCCGTATGCAGATACTCTGGATTATCACCTTTACGGCCACCCTGATATGGTCAGCCATCAACCCAAACGATCCATTTACCTGGTTTCTTGAAGTGCTGCCGGCGTTACTCGGCGCTATCATCTTAGCCATTACTTGGAAGAAGCATCGGCTTACGCCCCTACTCTATGGGTTAATTCTTATCCACTGCATCATACTCATGGTTGGCGGCCACTATACCTATGCTGAAGTGCCCCTATTTGATTGGATAGCAGACGGGCTTGGCTGGACACGCAACAACTATGACAAATTAGGGCACTTCGCACAGGGATTTGTACCCGCCATCATTACCCGAGAAATATTACTGCGAGTGCGGGCGCTCAATGGCCGTGTTTGGCTTAACCTCTTCACTCTCAGTGTTTGTCTCGCATTTAGTGCCTTCTATGAGTTGATTGAGTGGTGGGTTGCCGTATTCACTGGGGCTGCAGCCGACGCATTTTTGGGCACTCAAGGTTACATCTGGGACACCCAATCCGATATGTTTTTCGCCCTGATAGGCGCCTGTGCAGCCCTACTGTGCCTCAGCCGCTGGCATGATCGACAGTTACAACAGATAAACATTCCAACCTTATAACATCAGATAACGATAATGCGCCAAGATACCGATAATTACCGTCAGTTATTCCTTAATGATACCCCCATGGTAGACCTGCGGGCCCCGATTGAGTTTGCGCAAGGGGCGTTTCCAAGCGCGATCAGTCTACCCCTCATGACCGATGAAGAACGCGCCCTCGTAGGTACCTGCTACAAGCAAAAAGGGCAACAAGCGGCGATTAAATTGGGCCATGAATTAGTGGCCGGTGAGCTTAAAGATGCCCGGATGGAACGCTGGCTAGCCTTTTGTCGCGCTAACCCTGAGGGATATATCTACTGTTTTCGTGGCGGACTGCGATCGCATACCACACAACAATGGCTTAAAGATGCAGGCATAGACTACCCGCTAGTGTTGGGGGGTTATAAAGCCTTACGCAATACCTTACTGAATGTACTGAGCGAAGTCTCCACGAGCCTACCTTTCGCTATCGTGGGTGGAAAAACCGGATCAGCCAAAACATTGATGGTCAATACGTTAGTCAATGCGGTCGACTTGGAGGGCGCAGCCCATCATCGCGGCTCTAGCTTTGGTAGCTTTGTCCAGCCACAGAATACTCAGATCGACTTTGAAAATAGCATCGCGATTCAAATGTTGAAACATCAACATGCAGGCTATACGCAACTCGTCTTTGAGGATGAAGGCCGTCATATCGGTAGTGTCGACTTGCCCATCCCGGTCTACCAAAAAATGCTGGCATCCCCGGTGGCGGTTATTGAAGACCCGCTGGAGATCCGGCTACAGCGCCTACTACAAGAATACGTCATTAACATGGTGGCCGACTATACTCGTATTCATGGCGAGGAACAGGGACATAGCCTCTGTGAAGCCTACCTATTATCTGGCTTAGATAAAATTCGCAAACGCTTGGGTCATGAGCGCTGGCAGATCCTCCGACAAGCGATGCAAGCAGCCATCAAACAACATCAAGCAGGGGCCGGCTTTGATGCACACCTGAACTGGCTTTCCCCCTTACTCGCCTGGTACTACGACCCGATGTACGAATATCAATTGAGCCTCAAAGCCGAACGCATCGTGTTCCGTGGCGATTGGCAGGCATGTCATGATTACCTGCAGCATCAATAAACTGGATAAGCTTAAGTAGGAACCACCCCTCGTGGCGATAAAAGCCGTGGTCCAAAAAAACGAAGCCCTGATATGTAGCGAGCGACGCCCTCGTCGCGATAAAAGCCGTTGTCCGAGGCACGAACGCTACGCTTGTCCGTGATCCAAAAAAACGAAGCCCTGAAACGTAGCGAGCGACGCCCTCGTCGCGATAAAAGCCGTCGTCCAACGTTCGAACGCTGCGCTTGTTCGTGGCCCAAAAAACGAACCTCGCATTTCACCTTTATCCCTGAAACGAAAAAAGGCCGGTTTGATAACCGGCCTCAAAATCATCGATCCCAAGCTCGAAGGGGTGAACTCAGGACAAATGTTATTTTGCCTTTAGAACTTGATACGCATACCCATCAACATATCCAGATCAAGGTCTTCGCCATCTTCATCAATATCAGATACTTCAGCAAACAGGCTTACATTTTTCTGAGTAGGGAATTTATAGGTAACGTTGGCGTACACCTGAGTCACATCCGTTGTAGCATCCAGCTCTTGCTTAGTTACACCAACGCCGACTCGAGTGGTTTCCGCAACGTTAAATTTAGCAACCAGATTGTAGATATCCAAATCTTCGGTACCGGTATCACTGGTACTGTAATCGGCCGCTAGTGCAACAGCGCCCAGCTCAACTGCAGCACTCACACCCCAAGAATCGACTGCATCAGACGAAGGGGTATCTTTATATGTCTGATAAGCAGCTGCCAGTTCAACCTCACCTACCTCGGTTGCAACAAACAGATCATAAGAGGATCCATTTTCAGAACCTTCGCCCTCGGCTTTAAGCTCAGTTGACGCCACTAAGGTAAAGTTTTCAGTTGATGCATCAAAACGAATAACATCATCGCCATCGGTCGCTATCGCATCAAATGCATCTTCAGCTTCATAATGCTCATAAGCGCCTTCGACACCAAACTCATCAGTTGCATAGTTTTGCTTACCGGCAGCAACGGCAACACCACCAAAATCGATCCCGATGTAGGCTTCTTCGAGCTGACTGCCTTCATAGTCCGACTTATCTTCAGCAGCATTCTTAAAACCAAAATCCAACTCACCAAAGGCTTTCATGCCGTTACCAAGATCATAGGTAACAGAGTTTTTCAGCTCAAGATCATCAAACTCGATTTCAGTATCTTTCGTTTGAGACGCGTTATCACGTAGCTGAACCTGAATGTCACCTTTCAGTTTGTAAGTCAGGCCTTTGCCTTCATAGATGGTTGCAGCATTGACAGTTCCAGCAGATGTCGCAGCGATTGCAGCAACCAAGATCAGCTTTTTCATTTATATCTCCAATTGATAAAAGGTAAAACATCGAGTCAAACAAAGTTATTTAAGGAAGTATCTTTCAAAAAATAACATTAATAAAAATATTACTTAGCGTTAATCCAAGCTTTAAATTTTGCACGCGTATCTAAATCAGCATTTAAATACCAATAGCGAAGCAAGGTTTCTGGCAGATTGATAGAATCAGTACGTAATTTATTGTCAGGATAATCCGATGATTTAACCATCGCGCTATCAGAAGCGAAGCCTGTATATTTTATAAGTTCAGTTATTGAGACAGCGTGCCCCGCCGCATTAAGTTTTTTGAGTTCTTGTTCATAATTTCTATTCATCTGAAAACCATCTTTAATCAGAGCTTCTGATAAATACTCTATGGCAGCCCCATCACTATCTTTTAGTATCCAAGCGTTCCCTAAATTGAACTGACGAAATTCCGATAGCTTTTTAATATCAGGAGCAGACAACTGGATATCCTTATCCACTGCATTGAAAACAAGGACATGCGCATCGGTCGTTTCAAACGCTAAACCACCGCTGGTGTTAACTTCGGTCGAAAACTGAACGAGAATTTGATTCTTACCATTAGGCAACGTGAACATTTGTTTATTATCAAAAAATGAATCACTCTCAATTTCAACACCATTAATAGCAATTAGAGAAATATCAGCGGCAGTAGAAAAATTATTATCCGCCATGAGTGATGAAGAAAATAAAAGGACAAATGAAGAAAAAATAATTGAACAAAATCGCATTACCGCTGCCTTATTAATTTGCTGCTATCAATTTATTGGCAGTGATAATAATGGTCATTTATGACGAAACGATGACTGCTTTATTAAGAAAAAGTTTAAGGTGAGAAAAACTGCAAATTTCGAGAGTGCCCCAACCTATATATGACGAAGAAGAGTATTAAATAGTGCGTTCACATGAACATATCAATCATTAATATAAAAAAGGGCGATCAATGATCGCCCTTTGAAAATTCAAACGTAAGGTCTTACATGTAAGGTCTTACATTTTTCCAATAGTGAAGAACAAGGTTTCGCCAGAGCTATCATCAACACCATCATTATCAGTAATCGCATAACCATTACCCGCGGCATCAACGGTAAAGCCCTCGATCTTATCCTGAACATAGCCATTTAAAGACTTCAGATCCGGTAAGAAGTCATGCACCAAGACTTTCTTCACAAGCGGCAATTTAGAACCGATAGCCGCAGGTTGTAACTGATCTTTAGCAACGCTGTAAAGCCGCTTAACCGCAGCAGACTCACCCAACTGATTATCACGCTCAATAATGTAAACTTGATCACCATGGCTGACAATCTCAGATAAACCAACCCAGCCAGATGTAACCTGCTCGAGAGGATAGCGTACAGCCCCCCAAGTGTTAGTGTTTAAGTTATAGGCTAACAGCTTCACTTGATCGGCTGGGTCATCCTTCCAAGGTTTCTGAATCGCAATCCAGAGCGTCTCTCCTATCAACGTAATACCTTCTGCACCAAACTTCAGCTCATGAGCCAGCAACGCTTGTGGAAAGTCGATGCTACGATCAATTTCACCATGTCTATTAACATGATGAATAGCATGTGGAATATCTTTAGACGTTTTACCCTCGGAGGCCAGCCAGAAGCCGCCTTTACCATCGACAGTAATCCCTTCTAAGTCTAACTTCTTCGCCGCTTTAGCATCACGTAGCACCGGCATCGCTGCCGTAATTTTTGCGGGTGTCTGATTAGCATCGATAGTGAATATGCTCGGCTGATTGGCATAGAAACTATCATTCACGGCGTACAATATACCCGGCTTAGCGGGATCGGCCGTAAGACCCGATAAGGCTCCCCAACCAATCGGCGTTCCGTTGCTGTTACGGCTAGAGGTGATCTGTGGATAACTCGCTGGGGTATTAGAAAAGTTATATAGCATCACATGAGCACGAGGGCCATTGTCTTCGATCAGGTCTTTCTCATTGGCACTCACCAACAGATTACGCTGAGGAATCACCACCGCCGATTCCGGAGCAATCCCCGACGGCAGCAGTTGCACAAACTCAGGCGCACCACCGGTATCACGATAAACACCGATAACCGAGCCTCGCTCTGAAAGAATAAAAATATAGGTCTCGTCAGCAAACTTGCCGACGGCAACCCCTTCTGGCTCACTGCCTTTTTTACCGGAGCGTTTATCAGGATAATGACCCGCTAAGATAACCTCCTGCTCAAACGAGGCACCTGATTCAAACAATATCCGGCCATCCTTATGGAAAATCGTAAACCCACGGGCACCACCATTCATATCACCCTCATTGGCAATCACAAAACGGTTATCATCAATCCATTTGACTGAATCAGGTTCACGCAGGCGGGTTTGCCGACCGCTGAAATCGAGTTTTTTATCTTTACTAATATCGATACCTTCTAAATCAACGCTACCGGCAGAGAAATGATTCAGAATTTTACCGCTAGCGGCATCGATAATCGCCAGATGATTGTTTTCCTGAAGCGTCACCACTATCTCGTTACGGCTATTGAAATCGACAAACTCAGGTTCTGGATCGATCGCACCGATCTCAGCAAGCCCCGTCATATCGACCTTCATTAGCTTATCGCATTGGGGCTGACCCTTTTTAACCGGTACGATGCTGACCCAGCCTGCGGGGAATTGAGGTAGCTCGCCATCATTAAGATCTTCATCACGCTCGTTCTCAATAGCGATCGCCACATAACGACCATCTTTAGACACGGCCACAGAATCAGGTTGACCCGCTAGATCACAACGGGCCAGTTCATCCCGTGTTTGTAATCCAAGTGCCATAAGATAACCGGAAGGTTGGGTATAACTTTCAGAAGTATTAACACCTGCAAAAACCGTATCACCCGCAATAGCCACTGAGGTTGGCTCGCCATCTAGCTTAACAACACCCCCCGCTATAGGCTTCTGTGCATCGGTGATATCAACAAATCCAAGGGCACCGAAAGGGCTATCAGAATAAACAAGCGTATTACCATCTTCGCTGGCAGCAATAATCTCTGGCGATGTTTCCTGACTCAGCGGCGTTCCTTCTGGTAAATTTTGAATCGCACCAAAGCTGGCAATACGGTTAAAGGAATTCGCTTGAACAACAGTGGCTGATGCAGCAATCGATAATACCAAAAGTGATTTTTTGAAACGGCTGACAGGCATAACGGGGCTCCGAGGATAATTTTACGACCCGAGGATGGTATAGCGGATAAATGACAGCAGAGTGACGCTATTATGACTAAACGAAGTCTTTCGAGGATAGGATGATCGGCGCTCCCCATACAGCTATCTCAGCATAAAAATAAAAGAGGTTTAGCGCTACGCTTTTTCGGGCTTCGGACCACGGCCAATATCGCCACGAGGGCGTGGCTCCTACCCTTATTGATACGCTTTTTCGAACGGCGGACGGCACCGGTGGTGTGGATAGAATACCCACCCGGCCTCGTCGCGATTGAACGGCAAACCAAAGCAATCGGCGTAAGGTGCCCAAAGGGCATGCTACGTCGACCACATAAACACGCTCATGCCATCAACAATCCTTTGACCTCATACCCTGCTGTAGCGAGCGACGCCCTCGTCGCGATAAACACATTCACACACTAAAACACATCGCGACGGGGGCGTGGCTCCCACACTTGACTGATACGCTTTTTCGGGCTTCGGACCACGGCCTATATCGCCACGAGGGCGTGGCTCCTACACCTGATTGATACGCTTTTTCGGACTGCGGACCACGGCTTTTAAGGCCGTAAAGCGAAAAAGCCCCGATCAAGCGAACAATCGGCTTGAGGTGCCCAAAGGGCATGCTACGTCGACCACATAAACACGCTCATGCCATCAACAATCCTTTGACTTCACACCCTGCTGTAGCGAGCGACGCCCTCGTCGCGATAAACACATTCACACACTAAAACACGTCGCGATAAACACGTTCACACACTAAAACACATTGCGACGAGGGCGTGGCTCCTACACCTGATTGATACGCTTTTTCGAACGGCGGACAGCGGCTTTTAAGGCCGTAAAACGAAAAAGCCCCGATCAAGCGAATGATCGGGGCTGTCTCTTATTTGGTGCTTGGCGATGACCTACTCTCGCATGGGGAATCCCCACACTACCATTGGCGCTAAGACGTTTCACTTCCGAGTTCGGTAAGGGATCGGGTGGTTCCATCTCGCTATGGTCGCCAAGCAAAACTGGTTGCTCTAACGATTGAACTTAACTGTTTGTTAGTTCAAGCGTCATTTGAATCCTGTAATCGGTGTTGCTTCGAGATGAGCTGTACAAGCTCTAATCCGTGTGACTTTTCAGTCGTATCTTAATCTATCAGCTTCCCAAACACTTTTGGCGTTATATGGTCAAGCCTCACGAGCAATTAGTACTGGTTAGCTCAACGCCTCACAACGCTTACACACCCAGCCTATCAACGTCCTGGTCTTGAACGGCTCTTCAGGGGGCTCAAGGCCCCAGTGAGATCTCATCTTGAAGGGGGCTTCCCGCTTAGATGCTTTCAGCGGTTATCCTGTCCGAACATAGCTACCGGGCAATGCCATTGGCATGACAACCCGAACACCAGAGGTTCGTTCACTCCGGTCCTCTCGTACTAGGAGCAACTCTTCTCAAATCTCAAACGTCCACGGCAGATAGGGACCGAACTGTCTCACGACGTTCTAAACCCAGCTCGCGTACCACTTTAAATGGCGAACAGCCATACCCTTGGGACCGGCTTCAGCCCCAGGATGTGATGAGCCGACATCGAGGTGCCAAACACCGCCGTCGATGTGAACTCTTGGGCGGTATCAGCCTGTTATCCCCGGAGTACCTTTTATCCGTTGAGCGATGGCCCTTCCATACAGAACCACCGGATCACTAAGACCTACTTTCGTACCTGCTCGACGTGTCTGTCTCGCAGTCAAGCGCGCTTATGCCTTTATACTCGTTGCATGATTTCCGACCATGCTGAGCGCACCTTCGTACTCCTCCGTTACTCTTTAGGAGGAGACCGCCCCAGTCAAACTACCCACCACACAATGTCCTCGATCCCGATAAGGGACCTGAGTTAGAACCTCAACAGTACCAGGCTGGTATTTCAAGATTGGCTCCCTCTGAACTGGCGTCCAGATTTCAAAGCCTCCCAGCTATCCTACACAAGTAATATCAAAGTCCACTGCGAAGCTATAGTAAAGGTTCACGGGGTCTTTCCGTCTAGCCGCGGATATACGGCATCTTAACCGCAATTTCAATTTCACTGAGTCTCGGGTGGAGACAGTGTGGCCATCGTTACGCCATTCGTGCAGGTCGGAACTTACCCGACAAGGAATTTCGCTACCTTAGGACCGTTATAGTTACGGCCGCCGTTTACTTGGGCTTCGATCAAGAGCTTCGCCGAAGCTAACCCCATCAATTAACCTTCAAGCACCGGGCAGGCGTCACACCCTATACGTCCACTTTCGTGTTTGCAGAGTGCTGTGTTTTTAATAAACAGTCGCAGCCACCTAGTATCTTCGACCGACATAAGCTTAGGGAGCAAGTCCCATCACCCACATCGGCGTACCTTCTCCCGAAGTTACGGTACCATTTTGCCTAGTTCCTTCACCCGAGTTCTCTCAAGCGCCTTGGTATTCTCTACCTGACCACCTGTGTCGGTTTGGGGTACGATTCTTTGTTATCTGAAGCTTAGAAGTTTTTCCTGGAAGCATGGCATCAACCACTTCACCCAAAAGAGGGTTCGTCATCAATTCTCAGTCTTAAAAGGACCCGGATTTTCCTAAGTCCTAAACCTACAACCTTAAACACGGACAACCAACGCCGTGCTGGCCTAGCCTTCTCCGTCACTCCGTCGCAATAACAAAAAGTACAGGAATATTAACCTGTTTCCCATCGACTACGCTCTTCAGCCTCGCCTTAGGGGTCGACTCACCCTACCCTGATTAGCATTGGATAGGAACCCTTGGTCTTCCGGCGGGGGAGTTTTTCACTCCCCTTATCGTTACTCATGTCAGCATTCGCACTTCTGATACCTCCAGGATGCCTTACAGCTTTCCCTTCAACGGCTTACAGAACGCTCCTCTACCACGCAAACTAGTTGCGTCCGTAGCTTCGGTGTATGGTTTGAGCCCCGTTATATCTTCCGCGCAGGCCGACTCGACTAGTGAGCTATTACGCTTTCTTTAAAGGGTGGCTGCTTCTAAGCCAACCTCCTAGCTGTCTAAGCCTTCCCACATCGTTTCCCACTTAACCATAACTTTGGGACCTTAGCTGACGGTCTGGGTTGTTTCCCTTTTCACGACGGACGTTAGCACCCGCCGTGTGTCTCCCGTGATTGCACTCATTGGTATTCGGAGTTTGCATCGGGTTGGTAAGTCGGGATGACCCCCTAGCCGAAACAGTGCTCTACCCCCAATGGTGAGACACGAGGCGCTACCTAAATAGCTTTCGAGGAGAACCAGCTATCTCCGAGCTTGATTAGCCTTTCACTCCGATCCACAGGTCATCCGCTGGCTTTTCAACGACAGTCGGTTCGGTCCTCCAGTTGATGTTACTCAACCTTCAACCTGCCCATGGATAGATCGCTCGGTTTCGGGTCTAATCCTAGCAACTATACGCCCTATTAAGACTCGGTTTCCCTACGGCTCCCCTAAACGGTTAACCTTGCTACTAAAATTAAGTCGCTGACCCATTATACAAAAGGTACGCAGTCACGGTCTCAAGGACCGCTCCCACTGCTTGTACGTACACGGTTTCAGGTTCTATTTCACTCCCCTCACAGGGGTTCTTTTCGCCTTTCCCTCACGGTACTGGTTCACTATCGGTCAGTCAGGAGTATTTAGCCTTGGAGGATGGTCCCCCCATATTCAGACAGGATATCACGTGTCCCGTCCTACTCGATTTCACCTTAAAAATGTTTTCGCATACGGGGCTATCACCCACTATGGCCATACTTTCCAGTATGTTTTGCTAACATTAAAAAGACTTAAGGGCTAGTCCCCGTTCGCTCGCCGCTACTAGGGGAATCTCGGTTGATTTCTTTTCCTCCGGGTACTTAGATGTTTCAGTTCCCCGGGTTCGCTTCTC
>NZ_JAUOQE010000042.1 GCF_030547545.1 Amphritea sp. 1_MG-2023 | reverse complement strand
CTTTCTTATCCATATTGCTTATCCTTAGCCATGACTGGCTTAATTATAAGCAGATACACAATTTAAATTACAGGCTCGTAAATCCTCAACTTAGCATTAAAATGATGCAGGTGTTATAAACCAATACACATCAACATCAACATCACCCTTATTGCTATAAAGATGCTCTTCTGTACTATCAAATGTTAATGTATCTCCTTGATTTAAAGTGAAATGTTTTTTGCCAATCCAGACATCAAGTGTACCGGCGTTAATCAAGATCACTTCACTCCCTTTATGAGAGTACGGTTTGTCAACACCCCCTCCCGACGGTAAGATACAGCGTACGACTTGCATCTTACGGTTTGATTTAGGAGTCAACAATTGATCCACTATTCCGTTTTCATACTGAATTTCTAAATACTGCCCGCTACGCACCACATAATCTTTTTCTACTTCATTTACCTCAGGCTCTCCGGCAAAGAAAAATTGCGCGTTGACACCTAACGCTTTCGATATAGTGACCAGGGCACTAATAGACGGTTGAGCCAAACCTCGTTCAATTTGACTTAAATAACCAGAAGAAAGGCCCGTCTCCTTTGCAAGTTGGGTCAACGTTTTAGCTTTAGACTTCCGTAAACCACGAACTCGATCACCATAAAAACCTTTTCCATCTTCCCCGTTAACCGAGTTTTTTAGATCCTTCATATAAGCAATTGCCACTATTTATGTACGTATTCACTATCTTCTGCATATTGAAAATGCTAACAAATAATAACACAAATCAATTTACTTGACCCTAGTAAAATTTAGTGTATATTTTTTTACTAATGAAACAATTTTATTTGCTATTTTTAATGAATAGCAAACAAGCTTCATTGAAAACAACAATTTAATTGCAGTTAAAAAACCAATATGCCTTAGCACTTCAGCAATAATAGGTATGGATAATAAGGATAAAATCATGCAAAGAAGAAAATTTCTGAAGGCCGCCGCAGCTTCTATGGCCGTTGCCGCTCCACTAATCGCTACCTCTAAATCAGCCACTGCAGACGATAAAGTTCGTTTTCGAATGCAACGATACTGGGGAACTGAAACCGACCATTTACATAAAAATTTTTCGAAAGAGCTTCGTAAGATAAGTGATGGTACCGTGAACATCACTCATTTTCGTGGAGGTGAACTAGTGCCAAACGATCAGATGTTTGCAGCTGTAGCTAAAGGCTCACTCGACATGGCACAAGGCTATGGAGGATATTGGCCTGGACAGATTGATATTGGCAAAATCGAAAGCGGCTTACCTGGTGCATGGTCTACCTATGATGAAGCCCAGTTTATCTGGGAAGGGCAAGGGTTGCTTGAACTTGTTCGTGAAGCCTATGCAGAAAAAGGCGTTTATTTCATGCTTCCTATGTTTAATGGCCCCTATGAGTTATTAACGACTAAACCCGTTAAAAGCTTAGAAGATTTGAAATCCATGAAGATCCGCGCGACTTCGACTATGGCTTCCATTTTTAATCAATTTGATATTCCAACAACCTACGTACCGGCAGAAGAATTATATGTTAGCTTATCCACCGGTGTTATTGATGGCCTGGTCTACGGCGGCCCCCTTGAGTACAAAGCACTGAAATTGAATGAAGTAGCAAAACATTATACTCGTCTAAACCTTATCGATCCTGGCGCCGTCGACAGTATCATTATAAATATGGAGCGTTGGAATAGTCTCTCTGAAAAACAACAATTAGCGATGAAAATGGCTTGTCGTACACTTGCCCATGATCACCACACTTGGAACATGAATGGCCAACTAACCGTTGCATCAGAAGGGCTATTTGAATTTTCAACCCTACCAGAAGCTGACTCGAAAGCATTAACTGAAGCCGCACTTAATACTTGGAAAGACGAAGCCGCTAAATCTGAGCGCAATAAGAAAGCGATTGATATTCTCACTAAAGTAGCTAAAGCGACAGGACGAGTCTAATGATACTTCAACGTTACCTATCCATTCAGGATGGTATCTCGGAGTTCATAGGTCGAGCGGTCAGTTGGATGTGCTTGGCTCTAATATTGGTTCTTCTCTATGAGGTGGTAGCGCGTTATTTTTTTAACGCGCCCACCAACTGGGCCCATGAACTCAGTACCATGCTTTATGGAACTTTTTGTATTTTAGCTGGAGCCTACACCCATAAACACCGAGGCCATGTTCGCAGCGAAGTAATATATGGCCTTTTCCCAAAGAAAGGGCGGGCCGTGATGGACGTCATTACTGGATTAATGGGACTTGCTGTATTTAGTGTTTTTTTCATGGTTGCACTTGAGTTTGCGATGGACTCTTGGGCTATTTTAGAAGTGTCCTCAAAAAGCCCATGGGCTCCACCGTTATACCCTTTTAAATCGGTTATGCCTTTAGCCGTTGCTCTATTAATGATGCAAAGCTTGGCGCATCTCACAAGGGACATATGCATACTATTCAATATATGCATAGAAGAAAATGATGTCACTTGATCTCGTTTTCAATTTCCTCCTGACAAATTATATAAGAGGGTAATGACGTGCTCGATTTAGATCCGCTTACAGTCACCTTAGGCATGTTCGCCTCAATGCTGGTACTACTTATTTTAGGAGCACCGCTGACTTGGTGTTTATTAATTGTCGGCACCGGTTCAGCTTATCTACTTTGGGGAACAAATGGCCTGCAAATATTAGCGACCAGCACATTTTCCTCTATGGATAACTTTATTCTAGTTGCGCTTCCTATGTTTATTTTCATGGGTTTAATGCTTCAGCGCAGCGGAATAACTGATGACATGTTCGACATGGTCTATAAACTCATGGGAAGTGTACCTGGAGGGCTTGGCGTCGGTACCGTTATCATCTGCGCAATCATAGCAGCCATGGCAGGTGTCTCTGGTGCTGCCACTGTCAGCCTAGGATTGATTGCCTTACCCGCCATGCTCAAACGTGGTTATGACAAACAATTAGCCACGGGCACCATTATGGCGGGAGGCGCCCTAGGCTTTCTAATTCCGCCTAGCGTCTTAATGATTGTTTATGCGTTTCTCGCACGAGAGTCAATTGGTAAGCTGTTCGCAGCGGGCGTGATACCTGGACTAATGCTGGCTAGCATATACATTCTCTATATCATAATCCGATCTAGAATTTCCCCAAAGCTTGCTCCTCCCATACCTAAAGAAGACCGCGTAGACTTCAAAGGGAAAATAATTTCACTAAAGGCAATGATCTTACCCTCTATATTAATCGCAACGGTATTAGGCTGTATTGTATCAGGTGTAACAACACCGTCAGAAGCATCTGCCATTGGTGCAGCTGGTTCGATAGTCTTAGCAATGATCTATCGAACCCTAAGCATGAGCATCCTCAAAGATGTGTTACGCTCAACCACCAGCATTATGGGTATGCTAATTTGGATAGCACTAGCCGCAGTGTTCTTTAGTAAAATATACATAGGACTGGGTGCTGGTTCGCTGATCGGAGAACTCATCGAGGATAGCAGTTTATCTCCTTATTGGATAATTATTGCAATGTTGGTTTGCTACTTCATCTTGGGGATGTTTCTTGATGATTTTGCGATTGTATTTATCACTATCCCACTATTCGTGCCCATCGTTAGAGATCTCGGTTTCGATACCATATGGTTTGCCGTACTGTTCATTATCAGTATGCAAACCGCTTATATAACCCCACCCTTTGGTTATAATCTATTTTACATGCGCTCCGTTGCACCACCAGAAATTACAATTTACGACCTCTATAAAGCGACACTACCTTTTGTCGCCTTACAGATCATTGGATTAGGCTTGGTCGTTACTTTCCCACAAATTGCACTATGGTTACCAAATCTTATCTTTGGGTAATCATGCCTCTTTACATCGACGGTGCCCACCGTCGATGATTTTTTTTTACATGAAGCCTCAAATGTAACTCCGAAAATACCCTGTCTCCCCTTCTCTGCTCCTGAGATCCATAGCTGTAATAGCTCCCTATTTCAGACTAATTATCACCTCAAATTTTCACTAGAAGTCGAAACATGATAACTGGATACCGACTCCCTTAGCAGTAATAATCTATTGCACCATCCTCTTGCGCTGAGACGGCTTTAGCACTCGTCGTGCCCTTTGGATATTTTTTTTTGTATAGCTTCCTGAACAATCTCAGCCCTGTGGTGCTCTTCAGCATACATTTTCTTTAAGCGTCAGTTTTCATCTTCAAGCTCTTTCAGTCGAACCATCAAAGATACATCCATAACACCGTATTTCGCGCCACTTATAAAATGAGGCTGAGCTCCGTGTTCACGACAGAGTTCGGGGACTAGCGTTCCCGCTTAGGCTTACTTAAGGATCGCCATGATTTGGCTATCGGTATAACGTGACTTTTTCATGCAGAGTCTTCTGCGTAGAAATTGCGAGAAAGTTCTACTTTTGTAGCACCATTATTTTTCAGGGGTACCTTAAATAAGACGGCAAATGTACTAAATAAGTTACCCAAAG
The DNA here is from genome assembly GCF_030547545.1 of Amphritea sp. 1_MG-2023. GTDB lineage: Bacteria > Pseudomonadota > Gammaproteobacteria > Pseudomonadales > Balneatricaceae > Amphritea. The sequence continues at coordinate 25,297 of NZ_JAUOQE010000042.1, read as the reverse complement.
CGATGGAATGCCTATCTAAAGACTGGGAATAAATGCTCGCATTCTACGATTTTCTAGCGGAACACTGAGTACATATTCGGACGACCAACTCTATTGGATCGACCTTTGCGACAGTTCGGTTGCGCACTAAACGAACGCGGAACTGCGGCTCTCACGATGCGACGTTCGCGATGGTATACAAGCTGCTGGAATCATCTCAGAAGCGATAGAAAAGGATCAAGGGATTCAACTTGCTTACCGTGGTAGTCAATAATGTTGAGTTCAAGGACGGAGAGCGGGTAAGGGATCAATCAAATAAGAATGCTATCTGATTTCAGGAACCAGATTTGACAATAACTCTCTTCCCTTACCACTGATAGAAACCTATTCGCACAACGATAAGCCTGACTTAAGGGCGCAACACCAATACCGAACAACCCGCACGCTCAACCACCCGTGAAGAGTTAGAGCCCAACAATACGTGATCAACTTTGCTACGGTGATGTGCTGTCATAATAATCAGATCAGCATTGCTACGCTTGGCCTGTTTGATAATGCGCTCAGCCGGATTGCCCTGATGGACTGAAAGGGTGCGATTAACCTCTGCCGGTAACATTTTCTGAGCCAGTGCTTGCAGCTGTTTTTCGACCGCTTCGTGCGCCTTTTCAACCACTGATTTTTTAAAGTAAGAGGCAACCAACGGGGAGTTAAATCCAGGGATGACGGTCATCAGATGAATGCTGCCCCCTGCTCTATCCACTTCCCGTAATGCCAGTTCTATTGCCTTATCGGAAAAAGACGGCTCTTCAATATCAACCGGAACAATAATTTGCTTAAACATAAATCCTTCCTTTACCACAAAATAGGGTAATCGAAACCGAGGTGCCTAAGACAAGACACCTCAGTCTTGGTTTAAGTATTTGCTGAAATCGGCACCTGATCATCGTCAACCTGGCGACGACGACGCTGGAACAGCACAATAGGGATCAACAGCAACAACGCCGGAATAAACATCAGCTCTTTAGGCGGCTGTCCCTGAGGTACTTCCACCTGCCCTATCTGTTGATCAAACATCAAACCGGCCTTCTCCGCATGACTGTCGAAACCCACCATATCGACCACCACTTTGCCATCAAGATCCGCCAGCTCTAAACCGGCATTGACCAAGCGTTCCTGAGTATTCGCCCCATCAGACAGCTCAAACAATGCGACAAAATCACGGGGATTACCGACATCGTCCTCACCAATCAGATGCAGCCGCAATTCAGCGCCAGCAGGAAGATCCAAGCTATTCCCCATCAGCTCACTGGCGGCCACCGTCTTAAAGGGTGGTGACACCATGTCCATCCAAAAACCGGGACGGAATAGCGAGAAGGCAATCAGGATCAGTAGCGCCGTTTCGTATGCACGGTTACGCACCAAAAAGTACCCTTGAGTCGCTGCGGTAAACAATAAAATCGCCGCCGTCGATATCACAAACACGATAATGCCCTGCCACCAAGTCACATCAATCAATAACAGATCTGTGTTGAAGATAAACAGGAACGGTAAAATAGCGGTTCGTAAACTATAGAAGAATGCGACAAACCCGGTACGGATGGGATCACCACCGGACACCGCCGCCGCGGCAAAAGATGCCAGCCCCACCGGCGGCGTCACATCCGCCATGATACCGAAATAGAACACGAACAGATGCACGGCAATCAACGGTACGATCAGACCAGACTCTTGCCCCAAGGTCACAATCACCGGCGCGAGTAAGGATGACACCACAATATAGTTAGCGGTCGTCGGCAGCCCCATGCCCAGTATCAAACTGAGTACAGCGGTCAGGACGAGCATCAACAACAGATTGCCCATCGACAGCACTTCAACCAGATCGGCCAGCACAGAGCCGACACCGGTTTGCGATACCACTCCGACGATAATACCGGCGGTCGCCGTCGCGATACCGATGCCGATCATGTTACGAGCACCGACGATTAGGCCATCGATCAACTGATTAAAGCCCTTCCTAAACTGTCGACCAAGACCACCCTCATTACGGAAATACGCAAACAAGGATTTTTGAGTCAGCAGGATAAAGACCATCAGCATGGTGGCCCAGAACGCAGAGAGTCCAGGAGACAGGCGTTCAACCATCAGACACCACACCAGCACAATGACCGGCAGAATAAAATGCAATCCAGACTTAACGGTCGGTCCAACTTCCGGCAGCTCTACCACATCAGAGTTGGGATCATCCAATTCAAGGTCTGGGTAGCCTGCAGAGAAACGCACCAACAAGACATAGATAATCAACAACAAGACACCGATGACTAAACTCGCGTATTGACCAAACAACGGTTTGATCCAGCCAATGCCGTAATAGACCACCATCGACACGGCGGCGGTGGCCAAAAAGCCAATCAACACGCCCATCAAACGCGCCATCCAAGGCTTCGCTGCGCTACGCCGAGGCAGACCATACATATTCTGTTTAAGGGCTTCGAGATGCACGATGTAAACCAACGCGATATAAGAGATCAATGCCGGCAGGAAGGCATGCTTGATCACTTCAACATAGGAGATACCCACATACTCAACCATCAAAAACGCTGCTGCGCCCATGACCGGTGGCATAATCTGGCCATTAACCGATGAGGCCACTTCCACCGCACCGGCTTTCTCCGCGCTGAAACCCACGCGCCGCATCATTGGAATGGTAAAAGTACCGGTGGTAACCACGTTGGCGATGGAAGAACCGGAGATCAGCCCAGTCATACCGGACGCAACAACCGCCGCTTTCGCGGGGCCGCCACGGAGATGCCCTAAGAGTGAAAAGGCAACTTTAATGAAATAGTTACCCGCACCGGCTTTATCCAGCAAGGCACCAAACAAGACAAACAGAAACACAAAACTGGTCGATACGCCCAGCGCGATACCAAACACACCTTCGGTAGTGATCCACTGATGGTTAACCACTTCTTTCAAACTGGCGCCCTTATGGGCAATAATTTCCGGCATATAAGGGCCGGCAAAGGTATAAAACAAAAACACTGACGCAACGACCACGAGCGGTGGTCCAAGTGCACGCCGAGTAGCTTCCAACAGGAGAATCCCGCCGGTAATAGCAACGATGATATCTAACGTCGTCGGCAAGCCCGGACGATCAGATATTTGTACATAGAAAATAAACAGGTAGCCGGCGCAAAAAGCCCCCAATACCGCCATCACCATATCCGGTAAAGGCACTCGTTCACGAGGAGAGCCACCCAAGGCGGGATAGGCCATAAAAGAGAGGAATACGGCAAAGGCAAGGTGGATCGAACGGGCTTCGGTATCGTTGAATACACCAAAACTGCCGATCAACGGCCAATCATAAAATGGTAACGGCGAGGCAATCCACAATTGAAATAGCGACCAACACAGCCCCGCAGCCAACAGTATAAGACGTTGAACACCTTTTGGGTCGCGGGCACCGCTATCCGTCGACGCGACTAAATCTTGGAGCTCTGCTTCGCTGAGTTTAGTAGGTTCTTTTGAATTCAGTTCAGTCATAATACTCTCCGATCAAACACTCCCAGCGTTACTGCCGGTGAATATTAGTACGCTCTGGCAAGCCCCAGAAGGTCGTGCCAGAACTGAGAAAGGACTATCCCAGGGGCACTCTGGGATAGTCGAGATTGACGGCGGAGCCGCCGGTCAGGAGTGTATTATTACATCCAGCCACGTTCTTTATAGTAACGTATCGCGCCTTCATGCAACGGAGCAGACAAACTATTTTTGATCATCTTCGCAGGATCAAGATTGGCAAAGGCAGGGTGTAAACGCTTGAAGCGGTCAAAGTTATCAAACACAGCCTTAACAACTTGATAGATCACTTCAGGATCAGCCTTAGTCGAAGAGACGAAAGTCGCCCCCACACCAAAGGTCGTCGTATCGGCATCATTACCGTTATACATACCACCTGGAACAATCGCTTCAGCGTAGAATGCATTTTCATCGATCAACTTAGTGATCTCTGGGCCAGTTACCGGAACCAATACCGCATCACATGATGTTGTTGCTTCTTTGATCGAACCGTTGGGATGGCCCACGGTGTAGATAATGGCATCAACTTTGTTATCACACAGTGCCTGGGATTGCTCAGACGCTTTCAGTTCGGAAGCCAGTTTGAAATCGTCTTTAACCCAACCTTTACGCTCCATGACGACTTCCATGGTGCCACGCTGGCCAGAACCAGGGTTACCGATATTAACCCGTTTACCCTTCAGATCGTCAAAACTCTTAATGCCGGCATCAGCTCGAGCAATCACGGTGAACGGTTCAGGGTGAACAGAAAATACCGCACGGAGCTCTTTGTTAGCGCCCTGATCGGCAAATTTACTAGTGCCGTTATAAGCGTGATACTGCCAGTCAGACTGGGCCACACCCATATCTTGGTTTCCTGCCCGAATGGCATTCAGGTTAGCCACTGAACCACCCGTAGACGGTGCAGTACACTTAATACCATGATCTTTATTACCGCGGTTAACCAAACGACAGATAGACTGCCCGACTACGTAATAGACACCCGTTTGGCCGCCTGTACCAATCGTCACATAGGATGCTGGAGCTGCAAAGGCGGCTCCACTTTGAATACCCATCGCAATGCCGGCGGCAACTACGGTATTAGTCAATAGTTTCTTTAATTTCATTATTTACATCCTTATTGTTATCTCAAGCCGGTGCAACCGGTTACGTTCTAACTTACTTTCTACTTTTAATTAAGCAAGGTAAACCCTTGCCGTTATTTTTTCGCCATTGATGCCAACATTTTATTCACTGCATCCAAATGCTCTGGTTCATTGTGGCACATACCCTGAAATACCGCACAGACATCGAGAAAATCTTTTAACTCCATTCGCTGCGCCATCTTCATTAACCGCTTAGTCAGGCGGGTCGCCTTAGGCGGTTGACTCGCAATACGAGTAGCCAGCTTCATCGCAGTGGGCATCAACTCCTCGGCAGATACCACCTCCATTACAATCCCTAGCTCTTTGGCCTCAGCCGCATCGATAACCCGACCCGATAGCGTCAGTTCGAACGCACGCTGATAACCGATCAAACGTTGCATTAGCCAAGCCCCCCCATCGCCGGGAATAATCCCAAGATTAAGGAAGGTTTCACCGAATTTGGCGTGCTCGGAGGCAAACCGAACATCCGCCATATTCGCCAGATCGAAACCGGCACCGATGGCCGCGCCGTTCACGGCAGCAATAATGGGCACTTCAACCGCTTGCAACGCCAAAGGAATACGCTGTATTCCCTTACGATAGCGGTCAGCGCATTCAGCGACATCCCCCGCAAAATCACCACCGCGCTCGGCCATGTCGCGGATATTCCCCCCCGCACTAAAGGCTGATCCAGCCCCCGTTATCACCAGCACTGAAACGTCATCACAATGATTAACCCACTCGGCAACCGCGATAATATCTTCGATCAAGTGCGACCCCGTGAGCGCATTACGTAGATCATGACGATTGAGGGTTAAGGTCGCGACACGATTGTCTAACGTTATCAGCGCATCGGTTAGCGGTGGCAAGTTATTCGTAATTGTCGGGCTCATGAGTGTACCTCCTGATTAACAATGACGCGGGCATCGACCACCGCATAGCCATCGTCATAAGCAATAACGGGATTAAGATCGAGCTCAGCAATTTCGGGATGAGCATCGACAATGGCAGACACTTTCATTAACAAATCAACCAAGGCTTCTTTATCAACAGCCGCTTCTCCACGGGCACCTTCGAGAATCTTACGGGCCTTGATCTGATCGATCATGGAACGGGCATCATGACGGCTCAGGGGGATCGCTCGGAACGTCACATCCTTCAGAATTTCGACAAAAATACCGCCTAGACCAAACATCAACACCGGACCAAAAATCGGATCTTGACTCATACCAATAATCACTTCAGTGCCTTTGCGAGCCATCGGTGTCACCAGCACACCTTCTATCTCGGCATCCGCTTTATACTGCTGACAGGAGACCAAAATCTCATCACGGGCGGCTTTAAGTGCCGCTTCACCCACGATATTCAATTTAACGCCGCCAGCATCGGACTTATGTAAAATATCTTTGGAGACCACTTTCATCGCCAGTGGCGTATTACCAAACTCACTGATCACGTTCGCCAATTCAGCCTCACTGCGAACAATCAATTCCAAAGGCACATCGACGCCGTAACGACGCAGCAAAGACTTCGCCTCAAACTCAAACAGATCACGCCCTTCGGCACGGGCTTGCCTAAAGCTGGCTATACAGTCTTCATTAATCACTAATGGCGCGTTATTGTCTGCCTGCTGACTACTTTCAATATAAGCCCCCCGCTCACCCAGCGCCGCCATAATTTTTACCGCATGTTCTATCGAAGCATAGACCGGCAAGCCCGCTTCACGCAGCCGTTGCAAGGGCTCCGGTTTAATATGCGCGTAGAGACTATCGATAATTAAAGGTTTGTGCGTGCGTTTTGATAGCTCGATAATGGCATCCGCACAAGCCAACTCTTCTGGTTTCAGCTCTTCAGCGAAACGGATACCGTAACCGCCAAACATACCCACCAAAAAGACCATATCAACATGGTGATCGGCGGCGAGAATCTCCATGCAATCCGCTAACAACGCCGGATGTGCATCCGTACTCCCTGCTACATCAATAGGATTCGCTAGGGATGCCTGAGGAAATAGAATACTGGCCAATGCATTGCGTGTTGTCTCGCTGAGTTCAGCCAGTTCAAGCCCCGCTTCTGAAATCCGATCGGACGCAATGGTCGCCTGACCACCGCCATCGGCCAGCACCGCAACCCGTTTACCCGCCGCTTGCTGCAGCAGACCTAAACCTTCGGCAACCGGTAAAATCTCATCTGAATTTTCAACAACATTAACGCCGACCTGACGCAACAGATCGACCGTCATCTGATAGCTACCCGCCAGAGCGCCGGTATGAGAGCTCGCGGCTTTTTGACCGGCCTCCGTACTACCCGATTTATACACAACCACGGGCTTTTGTTTCGATGTTTGGCGCGCGACATCTAAAAAGGCACGGCCATTTTTAAAGCCTTCAACATAAAAGGTAGCCACTCGGGTGTTTTCTTCTTCACCCAAATACTGAAGATAATCCGCAAAGTCGACATCGGTTTGATTACCAGGCCCCGCATAGGTACTGAATCCAATATGGCCGTTATGCTGAGCTTCAAGTGCCAGCGACAACAACATATTGCCCGATTGAGAGATAATGCCAATATCGCCGGGTTTAACATTATCCAACGCCAGCAAATTAACTTTCTTATGCAGGTTGAAAATACCCGATGTGTTGGGGCCGACAATACGCACCCCTGCTTGTTGGGCAGCCTCAAGAACCTGTTGTTCAAGCGCCGCACCGGCTTGATCAACCTCACCAAAACCACTGGCGAGAATGATGGCACCTTTAACACCGTTTTCGCCGCACTGTTTTAACAAAGCGGGCAGTGTTTTCGCTGGAGTACAGATCAACGCCATATCCGCTGCAGCGGGTAGCTCAGTAAGCGATGCATAAGCTTTAATGCCCATGATCTCATCGGCTTTCGGGTTGATCGGATAAATAGTGCCCTGATAACCAGCATTCAGCAGGCCAACCATCGCCTTATAACCCCGCTTGGTTGGGTCTGCTGATGCGCCAACAATCGCGATTGAGTCAGGCGCGAGAAAATCATGTAGTGAACTTTTCATATCAATGGCCTTTAAAGGCTGGTGAACGTTTTTCAGCAAAAGCATCGACGCCTTCTTGCCAATCTTTAGTCGTTGTACAGGTAAATACCCCATCCAGCTCCTGCTGCAATTGGGCATCTAAATCGGTATGCGAAGCATTGTTTAATAGCTTTTTAACAAACCGCATTGAGATCGGCGCTTTCATCGCCAGCTCTGCGATAAAGGCTTCAGCTTGTTGCTGTAAATCATCCGCTGGCACTGAGCGAGTCACCAGACCAATCGCCAGCGCTTCATTGCCATCGATCTTCGTGCCAAGAAAAATAAGTTCGCGAGCTTTCGCTAGCCCCACCAGCCGGGTTAAGAACTGAGTCACACCCCCACCGACACAGGTACCAATACTGACTTCCGGAAAACCAATTTTTGCACTTTCAGCCATGATGACAAAATCACAAGCGCATGCCATTTCGGCACCCGCGCCTAAGGCATAACCATTGATGGCGGCCACCACCGGTTTGGTGGCACGAAAAATTGCTTCGCAGACATCATTACCTAATTGCAGATATTCACGGCGTTGATACTGGCTACGCTCACCCGCCCCATGCTCTTTCATATCGGCGCCAACACAGAAAGCACGCCCTTCACCAGTCAATAAAATCGCCCGCACATCACCATCGGCTTCAGCTTGAGCCAAGGCACTGAGCAGTTCTTTGTAAAACTGTTCGACAACCGCATTCAGACGATGCGGTCGATTGAAACGAATCTCTGCGTAATTCTGTTGCTTCCTGTAGATCAAAGTTTCATAGCGGGGTGTAGTCATCAGTAGTACCTGTCTAATTTATTATTGTGATTGTTACAATACTCACAATAATACATATGTATTTATAATTTACATAATAGGATACATTTGTATCATGTCAATACAAACGTATCAAAAAAACATTTAAGTGTTTTATCTGTGTTATGTCGTTAAAATGACAGGCATAAATAAACGCGATTAATCCAGAGACCAACGCAAAACGATGACAATAGAAACCAGCCAACCACAGCACATAAGTGATGCCGACCGAGTATTAAAACAACTCGCTTCGCTTTACCCAACACTGACCACGCAACTGAAAAAAGCGGCTGATTTTATCCTAGAGCACCCGGTAGAAGTCGCGCTGCTATCAATCCGTAAGAGTGCAGAAACCGCATCCGTCACTCCCTCAACCATGACACGACTAGCGAAAACGTTAGGCTTTGAGCGTTATGACAGTTTCCGGCAGTTGTTCCAAGAAGCGATACACACTAAAGCGCCCTCCTCATTCAGCCAACGCGCGGAATCGTTACAAAACCTCGCCAGCAATAACACTGAAAACAATGTGTTATCCGAATTTTCCACCACCACCTTTAACAATCTAGAGCACTGTTTTCAGGAAGATACTTTAACTAAATTAGAACTCGCGGCCCCCATGATTGTTAATGCCCGTAAAGTCTTCGCGATAGGTTTTAGAGATACCTTTGCTTGCGCCCACCACTTTGCCTATGTTGGCCAAATCGCTTTCCCGCATATCAAACTCATCCGCGGTTATCAGGGCACATTATTAACTGAACTAGCCGAGATTAACGCGCAAGATGTCGTCATCGTGTTTGGTTCAGAACCCTATGCCATCGACACGGTCAATGCGCTCAAGATCGTGCGAGAAGCCGGCGCAAAAATCATTGCCGTCACCGATAGCCTACGATCTCCCCTCGCCGCCGAAGCCGAGATCGTATTCACCCTGAACAATGAAACACCCCATTTCTTCGGTACACTCGTGCCCGTCATAGCCCTTATTGAAGCATTACTATCGGTCTGCGTTTCACTGGGGGGAAGTGAGATAGTCCATAATATTAATCAATTTGAAGAGAACCTTCGTCGTTTAGGAGGTTATTACACGCCTTGATGCATGTCACCATCCTAACCCTGAATGAGAGGGCTGATGAAAAGAGTCAAGCGGGAGCGGAAAAATCAGGTTTTTTGTGATTTTTGAGTAGCGCTTTTGCAACAGCCATTAAAATGATGGGCGCAGCTCACAGAGCTGCTGGTTGGGTGCAACAAACACATTGAAAACAACACGCTTTACATCTGTTCGACTAGTAAAATTTGCGCTTTTACGCTCATTCAATGATAAGACTTAGCATTAATAAGCTGAAGCATTTGTTCATTCAGCGCGTCAGTGTCGACGCCATCATGTTCACAGCGAGCCCCGGACTTTTCTTGCCGCCAACGTACACGACATCACAGAAAAAGGAAATCTGCTGCATGGCGAGGAAACCTTTATCTCGGCGGATTCAGGTTATCGAGGCGGACTGGCTAATTGCACTATTTATAAAAAGAAAGGGCCAAGCAAGGTGCGCCTTTTAAAGAAACACCCGAGAATAATACCTAGGTTTTCAATCACCTCCCCATACCCTCGGTCACAATTCATACGATTTACTCATAGCCTTTCAACCCTGACGTGCCTGTTCATTCACAATCAGAGTTAAATGAAGTCGCACGTCAGCTAAGGAAGGTGCGAATAAGTCAATTACGCCTCTGGCTTACAAAGAAGCTGGAGATCAAGACAACAGTTACAGGCATACTGGTTGTACGTCGAAAAATGTTAACGCTGAGATCCTGCTTCTCTGAAAGCCCCGAAGGGCGGATATTTCGATAAAGCTAAACGAATGACGGCGCTCTTTTTTCAAGAAAGGCAGACATTCCTTCTTTGCGGTCATCGGTAGAGAAGCTCAAGCCAAACAGATCGCTTTCCATAATGCAGGCATTATCTAGATCAAGATCCTGACCTCGTTGTACCAATTGTTTGCTCAATTGCTGAGCGGTACCGCTTTTACTGGCTATATTAGCTGCTAACTTTAATCCTTCTTCCATCAGTGCCTGTTGAGGATAAATATGATTAACTAACCCCTGCTGCAGGGCTTCTTCTGCAGCCATCATACGACCACTAAATAGTAGTTCCAGTGCCATTGGCCGGCCAACCAACCGAGTCAGTCGCTGACTGCCACCGAAGCCCGGTGTGATACCTAAGTTGACTTCTGGTTGGCCAAATTTGGCATTATCCGCTGCCAAAATAAAATCGCAGCTCATCGCCAACTCACAGCCTCCCCCCAGAGCAAATCCGTTAACCAGTGCTATCACTGGAATGTTCAGGTTTTCCAGACGACGGAAAATAGCCATGCCATATTCAGCAAAGGCTTTTCCTTCCATCGGTGAAAGGCGACTCATATGCTCAATATCAGCACCGGCCACAAAAGCTTTGTCACCGGCTCCGGTAATTAACAATACTCGGGCCTCATTGCTTTCAGCCAACAGATCCAGAGCAAGACCCATCTCTTCCAGAACCTCATTATTCAGAGCGTTCAATACTTTCGGGCGATTAATTGTCAGACAAAAAATACCTGAATCTCGTGATTCAAGCTGAATATTTCTAAAATTCATCACTATCTCTCACTCGTAATGGTAGAAACCACGGCCAGACTTGCGCCCCAGATAACCTGCATCCACCATCTGTACCAGTAGTGGGCAAGGACGGTATTTAGGATCTTTAAAGCTGTTGTACAGTACTTCCATGATGCTTAGGCAGGTATCCAGTCCAATCAGGTCTGCCAGCGCCAATGGGCCCATCGGATGGCTCATGCCCAGTTTCATGACGATATCGATCTCTTCTGCTGAGGCGAGTCCTTCGTGCAGGCAGAAAACACCTTCATTGATCATTGGCAGCAGGATCCGGTTGGCAACAAAACCCGGGGCGTCTTTTACATCCACCGGCGTTTTCCCAACCTGTTTTGCTAGCTTGCTGACCGCACGGAATATTTCATCATCAGTTTGCAGAGCACGGATCACCTCAACTAACGTCATCATCGGTACCGGGTTCATAAAGTGCATCCCGATAACCTGTCCCGGACGGCTTGTTACAGCAGCCAGTCGAGTGATCGATATAGAGGAGGTATTGGTTGCCAGGATTGCAGTTGGCTTGCACACCTCATCAAGCTGACGGAAAATGTTCTGTTTAATCTGTTCATTTTCACTGGCCGCCTCAATGACAATATCCGCCTGACTAAGGTCGGATAAATCAGTAGAGAGACTAACTTTCTTCAGAGTCGCCTCCAATTCAGCCTGGCTAAGTTTATCTTTGCTAACCAGTCGTTTAAGGCTTGAACTAATTGCGGTTATACCCCGTTCCAGAGCCTCGTGATTCAAGTCAAACAAGATGACCTGTAAATCTGCCGCAGCGCACACTTGGGCTATACCTGCACCCATCTGGCCAGCACCGACTATTCCGACCTGTTCAATATTCATAGTATTTAGCTACCCTCTTTTGAAGAGAATTGAAGAAAAAAGCTGCATGCCACGCTTGGCGCGATGCATGCGAGAAAAGCCACGATCTGGAGAAGAGAACTCAGGGCAATAAAATCGCGGCGGCACAGAAGCGCCCTAAATAAAAACAATGACAGGATTGCGTTTACCTTCTTTCCATGGCCTCCAGCATACGATTTACAGCACTCAGATGTTCTGGCTCGTTATGGCACATGCCCTGAAATACGGCACACAGATCAAGAAAGTCTTTCAATTCCATCCGCTGTGCCATTTTCATTAGACGCTTGGTCAGTCGAGTCCCTTTGGGCGGCTGGTCGGCGATGCGTCGCGCTAACTTGATCGTGGCTGGTAACAACTCTTCGGCAGAGGTAACCTCCATCACAATACCTAACTGTTGTGCTTCAGCCGCGTCGATTACCCGACCGGTCAGCGTCAGTTCAAACGCTCGCTGGTATCCGATCAGGCGCTGCATCAGCCAGGCTCCACCATCACCTGGAATGATGCCCAAGTTTAGGAAGGTTTCACCAAACTTAGCTTTCTCTGAAGCAATACGGATATCAGCCATATTTGCCAAGTCGAAACCGGCACCAATAGCCGGACCGTTAACCGCCGCAATAATCGGCACTTCAACATTCTGCAAAGCAAGAGGTATCCGCTGTATACCCCTGCGGTAGCGCTCCTCACACTCAGCGACATCGCCGGCAAAATCGCCACCGCGCTCTGCCATATCACGGATATTACCGCCGGCACTGAACGCCGAACCGGCACCGGTTATAACCAGCACTGATACATCGGTATCTCTGTTAACCCAATCAGCCGTTGTAATGATATCGTCGATTAGGTTAGAGCCGGTTAACGCGTTACGAAGGTCGTGACGATTCAGTGTCAGCAATGCAATGCGATCTTCTACCGCGAGCGTCGCATCGATAAGGGTTGGCCTATTCATTGTTTATTTCTCCGCCAAAATAATACGCGCATCGGCAATTGCACAACCAGTATCATTCGCAATCACTGGGTTAAGATCCAGTTCGGCAATTTCAGGGTGTTTCCATACCAAGTCAGACAATTTCAATATCAACGAAACCAAGGCCTCTCTATCGATTGGCTTAGCACCACGTACGCCGTTGAGAATCTCCACGGCGCGGATCTGTTCGATCATCTCTCTGGCATCGGCTTCAGCCAGCGGAATCGAACGGAATACCACATCTTTCAAGACTTCAACGAATACACCGCCTAGCCCAAACATCATCACGGGACCAAAGGTTGGGTCTTGAGTGACCCCTAAAATGACCTCAACACCGGGTTTGAGCATCGGTGCTAATAACACGCCTTCTATATCTGCATCTGCTTTATATTGTTGACTATTAGCGATGATCTCTCGATAAGCGCTGAGTCGTTGTTGCGCGCCATTGACATTAAGCTTGACGCCACCGGCATCGGTTTTATGCAAAATATCTTTGGAAACGACCTTCATGGCCAAAGAGTCATCGGCAATCTGCACGGGTAGATTATCGAGATCGGCTTCACAGCGAACGACAACCTCTTCAGGAATTGCTAGGCCGTAGCTGCGTAACAGTTGTTTGGCTTCTGATTCGAACAACGCCGTACGACCTTGAGCATAGGCTGTATCGAAAATGGCGCTGCCAGCGGCTAACGGTGTGTTGCTAGGATAAGGCGCAGCCTCAGCCAACCGACGACGTGCTTGCGCGTAATCCACGAGTTCTTTACCTGAACGGATCGCGGCTTCAGCCCAGATAAAAACGGGTATGCCGTGATCACGCAGTAACAACAAAGGCTTAGGTTTTAGGGGATAGTATACGCTTTGAACGATGACAGGCTTGGCGTATTTATCAGTGAGTTCGATAATCCGCCGTGAGGTTTCCATCTCATTATCTAACAACGTGGCAGAGAAACGCACGCTATAAGCACCAACCATGCCGACTATCATCAGGACATCTACATTACTATCTTGTAATAAAATCTCCGTACAATCAGCGAAGGCGCCGGTATCTTCATCAGTTGCACCAGCCACATCAATGGGGTTATTCAAAGCCGCAGCGGGGGGAAGGCAGGCTTTCAATTTGGCAATCGTAGCCGCTGATAGTGGCGCTAACTGCAAGCCTGCTTCGATCAAGGCATCGGTGGTGATGGTGCCATGTCCACCACTGTCGCACAGAATAGCGACACGATTGCCTTTAGGTAACGGCAGTTTGCCAAGGGTTTCGGCAACCGAAAGCACTTTATCCGATTCACTAACGACAGTAACACCCGCCTGACGTAAGACATCGCGAGTGAGTTGATAACTACCCGCTAATGAACCGGTATGAGAACTGGCGGACACTTGGCCTGCGACAGTACGACCCGATTTATAAACGACCACCGGTTTTTTCTGTACCACGTCCCGAGCTACGTCTAAGAAGCGGCGACCATCTCCCTCCTTAAAACCTTCGATATAAACCGCCGGCACTGCAGTATCGTTATCATCGCCAAAGTATTCCAGATATTCGCTTAAGCGAATATCAGACTGATTACCCACGCCAACGTAAGTGCTGAAACCGACGCCCCCTTTCCGCTTAGCCTCGGCAACAAAGGCTAACATCACGTTACCGGATTGAGACAGAATGCCGATCTCGCCTTTTTCAGCATCAGAGACACCTACCATATTGAGGTCACAGTGTAGGTTAAATACACCGTTGGTATTAGGTCCAACTAAACGAACATTCCATTCTTTAGCGGCGGCCAACATGTTTTGTTCGAGAATAAGACCTTCTTCGCCCATCTCGGACATACCTGCCGCGAGAATGACCGCGCCTTTAATACCTTTGCGACCACAATCGGCAATGACGGATGGCAGCGAGTGTGCGGGTGTGCAGACTAATGCGATATCGATAGGGTCTGGAACATCCATGACCGATGGATAAGCCTTAATACCCAAGATATCGGGGGCCTTGGGGTTAATCGGATATATTTTATGTTGATTAAAACCGTCCGCTTGCAACTGAGTAATCGCTTGATAGCCTCGTTTTTCTGGCTTATTGGATGCCCCGATAATGGCGATAGATTTCGGTGCTAAGAATTGTAGGTCTGTTTTTTGTGACGTTGTCATATGACACCTGTTAAATATTTAGACATTCAGTGAAGCGGGCTCAACAGCCGTTAAACTGAGGTGAACGTTTTTCGGCAAAAGCATTAACCCCTTCTTGCCAATCAGCGGTCGTTGAACAGATAAATACACTGTCAATTTCAAGTTTTATTTGATCTTCCAAGCTTTGATAAGAAGCGTTATTCAGCAAGCGTTTTGCCATTGACATCGAAATTGGCGCTTTAATGGCGAGCAGGCTGATAAATTTCTCGGCTTCGCTTTGTAACGCATCATCGCTCACCGCACGAGTCGCCATACCGATTCGAGCGGCTTCTGTACCATCTATTTTGATACCGGTAAAAATTAACTCTCTAGCCTTGGCTAATCCGACCAGTCGAGGGAGGAACTGCGTGACTCCACCCCCCACACAGGTGCCAATACTAATTTCGGGGAAACCAATTTTGGCGCTTTCAGCCATCAATACAAAATCGCAGCAGCAGGCCATTTCAGCCCCTGCTCCTAAGGCATAGCCATTGATAGCGGCAACAACGGGTATCTGTAAGCGAAATATTTTTTCACAAACATCATTACCTAGGTTCAAATACTCACGTCGCTGATTAAGGGTTCGGTCGCCGCTACCATGCTCTTTCATATCAGCGCCAACGCAGAACGCACGTCCTTCACCGGTTAACAGGACGGCTCTCACATCAGGGTCTTGTTCTGCATCGGCTAATGCCTTTAGCATTTCGTGATAAAACGTTTCTATCACGGCGTTAAGACGATGTGGGCGGTTAAAGCGGATCTCTGCGTATTGATCTGTTTTACGATAGATAATGGTTTCAAACTTCATCATATTTCTCCCAGCTCGGTGTTTTTAAGGACAAAAAGGCCTTTATAGCGATCGAATACAGATCACCGAGCAAAAAATCATTAAAAAAATTACATGTGCTATCAGATAGGATTAACTATTCATCAACCACCTCATCTGGGCGGACAATAAAGACCGAGCAATTGGCATAACGAGTGACTCTTGCTGCATTGGTGCCTAGCAGGTAATCACTAATGGAGGGCTTATGTGCGCCCATGACAATAAGATTAATCGGTAGCTTTTTGGCGAGTAAAAGAATCTCCTCGTACACCTTCCCCGTATCAACGATATGTTGTATTGGACAGGCACCTCCGACAATATCGGCGACATACTCATGCAGTAAACGATCCACTTTCTTCAATGTCCGTGTGCGGTCTTTCTCGCTAAAGTTGACACCGACTAATGAACTGATGTCGGGTACGATAGAGACCACATGCAAACGCGCTTTATGCGCAACGGCAAGTTCTTTCGCCGTATTCAACACAATGCGTTGCTGATCTGCATGATTAATATCGATAGCAACCAGAATATCGTTAAACATATTGATCCCCTCTCTGCACCATAATGGGCAATCTACGTCGTCTTTGAATAAGCACTATGAAACCGAGCAACAGAAAGGCGGGAATATAGAACACCTCTTTTGGTATACGCTGTTTGGGTTGTTCTATCGACAGCACTTCCCAGTCGAAATCGATACCGCTGGTTTGCGCAACGCCTCCGAAGATGAGGTTATCGGTATAGAGGTGGCCATCTTCTATACGGAAAGCAATGCCCGCAGACTGATCTAGCCGCAGCTCTCCATCCGTGTTTTTGTTGCCTAAAGGCAGCAAAAAGGTTGATTCCACCTGATTACCATCGATGGTCTCTCCCGCCATTCGTACACGAATTTGAGCATCGGCAGGGGCTTGCGCTGCAATCTCATAGATCTGCGTTGCAGCGATTTTTTCGTAAGGTGCATCGACCATATCCAGGAAAAAACCGGGACGGAACAGTGTGAAGGAGATCAACAAGAGCGTTGCTGATTCCCAACGCTTACTGCGCACGATAAAGAAACCCATCGTGCCGGCAGCAAACAGCAGCATTGCGGTTAAACCAATCACAAAGATCATGATTGCACCGGGCACAGACACATCGATTAATAGAAGTTCCGTGTTGAAAACAAACAGAAACGGTAAAGCCGCCGTTCGCATGGAGTAAAAGCAAGCCATGAAGCCTGTTTTGAGTGGGTCTCCTCCCGAGATCGCGGCCGCAGCGTATGAGCCCAAGCCCACAGGCGGAGTGACATCACCGATAATGCCGTAATAAAAGACAAACATATGCACGGCAATCAACGGCAGGATAAGGCCTCCCTGAGCGGCCAGTTCGACGACAACACCAGCCATCAGTGATGAGACCACAATATAATTGGCCGTTGATGGCAGGCCCATACCGAGAATGATGGAGATCACCGCCACCAAAAAGAGCATCATGAATAAGTTGCCACCCGACAATAACTCAACAAATTCGGCCATCACCTGACCCACGCCGGTCAAAGTCACGGTGCCGACAATGACACCGGCGGTTGCTGTTGCAATCGCGATACCAATCATATTGCGCGAGCCGCTAATCATCCCCTCACATAGGTCTTTAAAACCAACGCCAATCTGCTGACGAATATTACCACTTCCTCGAAACATGGCTTTAAGCGGCTTTTGAGTAAAGAGGATAAACGCCATCAATAAGGTGGCATAAAAAGCAGAAAAGCCTGGCGATTTACGTTCAACCATCAGGAACCATACTAAGACCACCATCGGGATGATGTAGTGAATACCTGACTTATAGATATCAGCGAAAGCGGGGAGCTTTTTGAAGGTATCTTCACCCAATTCTGGGTCTGGTGACTTGGCGGCTAATTTCAGCAGACCAACATAACCGGCAATCACCAAGAGCGTTAACGGTACTGGGGCGAGGTCGCCTAACATCATCTTAACAAATAAGACGGCATAGTAGATAAGACTACAAAGGATCATGAAACTAGACAGGATAATACCCGAACGGATAAGTCTGACTTTCCAAGGAGCAATTGGCGTATTACGCGGCAAGCCCTGCATATCGTTCTTCATTGCTTCCAAATGCACGATATAAACGAGTGCAATATAGGAAATTAATGCGGGTACGATGGCGTGTTTCACTACTTCGACATAACTAATGCCGACATATTCGGTCATCAAAAATGCAACGGCCCCCATAACAGGAGGAGTAAGCACCCCATTCACTGATGAGGAGGCTTCAATTGCGCCAGCTTTTTCTGGCGAAAACCCCACTCGGCGCATGAGAGGTATTGTAAATGTACCAGTAGTGACCACATTAGCGAGAGATGATCCTGAGATTAGGCCAGTCATTGCTGAGGAGATTACTGCTGCTTTAGCAGGCCCTCCTCGCATATGACCTAGCAGGGAAAAGGCAATTTGAATGAAATAGTTGCCCGCTCCGGCCTGATTTAATAACGAACCAAATAACACGAACAGAAAAACGAAACCGGAAGATACACCAAGAGCAACGCCAAAGACCCCTTCTGTACTGAGCCACATATGCGACATCGCTTTCTCAAAAGATGCGCCTTTCCAACGCACAACATCCGGTAATAGTTCTGACGAACCAAAAAAAACATAGGACAGAAAGAATAAAGCCACGAACACGAGTGGAGCACCCAATGAACGCCGTGCTGCTTCAAGCAGGACAACCATCCCTACACCAGCGATGATAATATCAATCGTTTCTGGCATACCCGGTCGAGTAGATAGCGACTCGTAAAAAATCCAAATATAGGCTGCACAGGCCGTCGCGAGTAATGCTAAACACCCGTCGGCAAAAGGAATGTAATGCCGAGGGCTACGTTTAAATGCTGGAAATGCTGTATAGGCCAGAAAAACAGCAAATGCTAAGTGAATAGCGCGAGTTTGTGTATCGTTCATAACACCAATACCTACCTCGTAAGGCAGTGGTGAGGCAATCCAGAGCTGAAATAGCGCCCAGCTAAGTAGAATCCACCATATTAGTGATGAAACGATATTATTAGACGGGTTTCGGGCACCGGTATCGGCCTCTGCAATTAGGTCGTCTATGCCCTCAATAGACTCTGCAGCCTCATCGGCTGTTAACTTAGATCTCGACATATTATTACCCGTATTTTTATTATCTGAACGGAAGTTTAGGCCTACACTCTGGGAGTAAGTAGGCAAAAGATACTTTAAGCTATCAATTAGAGTCGGTAGGCTGTGTCAAGAACAGAGCCCACCGAAAGGGCTAGATCAATCCTTTTTCTTTGTAATACTTGATAGCACCAGGATGTAACGGGGCAGATAAGGAGTCTTTAACCATTTGTTCCGCTTGTAATGTTTTAAACGCAGGATGGAGTTTTTTAAATGCGTCTAAATTATCAAAAACAGCCTTAACTAGGTTATAAACCACCTCGTCAGGGGTGCTTGCTGAGGTGACAAATGTACCTCGTGTCCCGTAGGTTGGAATATCATCAGAGTTGCCTGGATAGGTACCACCAGGAATAACAGATTTAGCATAAGCAGGATAACGTTCAACAATAGCGTCAACCCATTTACCGGTCATAGGAATGATTTTCACATCACATGTACTGGTTGCTTCTTGGGATGCACCGTTAGGTACTCCTGCCGCCCAGAAAACAGCTTGCACTTTTCCATCACAAAGTGCTGCTGCTTGCTCCGAAGACTTTAATTCACCTGCCAGAGAAAAATCGCTTTTACTCCAGCCTAGCTCATCCATAGCGACTTCAGCCATCGCACGTTGCCCAGAACCTGGGTTACCAATATTGACTCGTTTACCTTTGGCATCTAAAAAGTCATTAATGTCGGCATCACGACGCGTCATCAAATGAATCGGTTCAGGATTGGTTGAGAACAGAGCTCTCAGTTCGGTAAACGGTTTATCCTTAAAATTACGTTCACCATTAATGGCGGCGGCTTGTACATCCGATTGAACAACACCAAAGTCGAGCTCACCCGCCCGAATAGTATTTATGTTGTATACGGATCCACCAGTGGATTCCACTGAACAACGGATATTATGATCTTTACGGCCTTTGTTTACTAAACGGCAAATAGCACCGCCAGTCGGGTAGTACACGCCGGTAACGCCACCAGTACCAATGGTAATGAAGCGTTCACCTGCCGCTTGTACATTCCCTATCGCCAAAAATGAACTGGCGACAGCCATACTAATCAACGTGCTCTTAATTTTACTTTTTATGTGCATCATCCCATCTCCGAAAAACTAGTTTTGTGTACTGCATCCACAATATTTAAAGGAGGCATTCGACTTTAGTAAGATTACAAAGTCTGAAATAAACCATACATTGACACCCCGAAGGGGGTCAATTAATATATTGACACCGTGGCAATATAACATTGGACTGATTAATGACCCGCTGGACTCCTGATATTAGTAGCTATGAAGGCCATCGCTATCGAGCGCTTGCCGAAGCAATACGAGATGCTATTTTAAGTGGTGAACTCAAGCCTGAGACTAAACTGTTAGCGCATCGTGAAATGTCTTGGCGCGTAGGCGTTACTGTTGGCACGGTCGCTAAGTCTTATAAGTTGCTATCTGATTGGGGCTTAGTTTATGCCCGAATTGGCGATGGAACTTGGGTGAAATCTGAAGAACAGCAGGGCGACCGCTTAGTGATCGGTGAGAAAAAAATACGTAATATTGATTTCGGGCTCTTATTACCTTCGACATTAACGGATACTGGGCTTAGAAAAAAAGCATTTAAAGATACATTATCTAAACTAGGTGATGACTTAATGCGCAAACCTTTAACCGGCTATGCTCCTGAATTAGGTTATGAGAGTCATCGACGAGCGGGAGCCTCTTTTGTCAAAGACAGCGGTTATGAAGCCCCCTTATCTGAAATTATAGTGACCGATGGCGCTCAGGAAGCTATCCATCTTATCTTTAGTATATTGAGTAAACCGAGTGATACCATTATGGCTGAAGAGGTTGGTTACCTTGGCGTGAAAACCGCCAGCAATATACGTAACAGAATCGTTGCTCCCATTGCGATGGATGAGCAGGGTATTATTCCAGAAAGTTTAGAAGCCGTGGCAAAAAAAACTCAATCTAAATTGTTGTTTTTAGTACCAAACCTTCAAAATCCTACAGGCATTACTATGCCGCTTGAACGTCGGCAAGCAATAGCCGCTATCGCCGAACGTTGCGACTTTTACATCATTGAAGATAATCCGTTCTGGGCGCTGGCGGGCGAGTTGCCACCGCCAATAGTAAGTCTTGCACCAGAGCGAACGTTTTATATTACCAGCCTTTCCAAATATGTTTCACCCAGCCTACGTATCGGCTACTTGAGAGCCGTGCCTAAATTTGTACCAGACTTGGAAATCGCTAAACATGCGCTATCTCAAGCCGGCTCTTCGCTGCAGGCGGAAGTGGCAAAGCATTGGATTAAAACCGGCATTTTGTATGAATTAACCGCTTGGCAGAAAAAAGAGATACATGCGCGATGGGATATAGCGAATACTATTCTTGAAGGTCACCTTCTTGATGACTTACTTCCCAAGCCTTTTATCTGGTTGTCTCTACCTGAGCGATGGTGTGTTACGGATTTTATTTCTGCACTTAAAGCAGAAAACATTAACTGTATTGATTCTAACCATTTCATTCACAGTCGAGTGAAAGAGCCCACGGCTATTCGAGTGGCTTTAACAACGCCTGAAACGCGCAAATCCCTTGAACTAGGATTGACTATTTTAAAACAAATTCTAGGTAGTGCTCCAAATATAAGTCAGCCATTGTACTAGGGAAAACCAACTAGCTTTTAATCTATCGCTAGTGGGAGCATTTTTCATGAGCATTGAGTAATTTTGAGAAAATGCCCCCTAAATACCCCGGATGTGGGGGCACTCTATGGGACTACTCTGGACACAGTATAAACGAAAAAGCCCGCAATATGCGGGCTTCTAGGACAATCTCACATGAGATTAAATAGGATTTTGGTGGAGCCTAGCGGGGGCTCCCCAATCTTGTAAACTACGTTAAAATTCAATAGGTTACCTTAACCATAGTTCATATATTTACACACATTAGTATCACACCGCAACTGGAATATACCCGCGTTAACTTGTCATTACCATTTGGAGTGCAATAACCCCTTATTACCCCGGATGTGGAGCCATCAAGTTGGACTACCTTGGACACAGTAGAAACACAAAAACCAGCAATTATGCTGGTTTCAGGACAGTATTGGATGGATTAAGACTTGAAGGTTGTGTAGCCTAGCGGGGTTCCTACAGAAATAGGACACCAATGTTCCAATAAGTTAGCATGAAGCAACGCATGATATGGCTACAAATGATACAACTTCCCCTCAACAAAACTCCCTGTGTGTTGGGGGAAGCTCTCACTTATGCTTCATTTATAGCTCGTCAATGAAGCTAGCGTGAATAACACTGATAATTTCCCATTGTTTTTCATCAAACCACGATAACGTGCTTTAACAAAACCAAACTGGCTCTTAATTTGAGCCGACTTTACCTTGGATGTCTCTTGATATAATCATGGATCTTGGCCTGGGTCTCCTCGGGTGTATCCTCTGTAGTAACTCTTATTTTCACCTTAGGATTGGTTGCTTTTTTATTCTTTTTCGGATGTTTTTCGCTTGAAGAAGGGGTTGAAGATTCATGAACATTTTTTAGATGTTTGATGGTATTTCTTAATTTGAGCGGAGTAGTGCAGACTTTACAGGTTGTCATGCTATCGATCTGGTCTTTATGTTCGTTTTTAATGTGTTGACTAAGATCATCAAGCTCTAGCTTACATTCGCATAGCGGGCAAGTGTAGCCCCTTTGTGACAACGGCTCTATCTTTTTACTGTTACTAACAACCTCTTTTGGCTTGATTGATGGTAATTGGTCTACTTCAGCATCTGTGTATGCGATCAGCTCTTTAAGCTCGATAACAGTATCACTCCAAAGTTTTTCAAGTTCCTGGTTTACTTCCGATTCTATTTTTCGAGCAAGAGTAGAAGAAAACATTGCTTTTGTATCATCGGCCACGCGGCTTCTATACCCACCACCTTGCCCCCACCGTTTCGCGGCTTGATCCCAGTAATTTAACTCAGTTTTAAGTTTTGCTCTGTATAGCTCGATGCTCAGCTGATAAGCCGTATTTAGAATGTTCCCAAGTCGCTTATCAAGCGTATTAGATAATTGACGAACCGTGTGACGGACATGCATAAGACTTTCACGCTTCAGGAGCATATCAAGAAGCGACTCCAGCTTTGCAGCTCTTGTGCCGAACTGACTAGAAGCCTTACGCCTACAGGCGTTACCAAGCTCTTGGTAGTAGTCTAGGTTTTCCCAACACCCCTTTCTGCGAACGCTCGCATTAACACTTGTGGGGTGTGCATCACTCTTGATGGTGCCAACAAGCTCCATATAGCCACTTGTGGATAGAGCGGGAGGTAACGAGTTTTCTTCAAACCACGATTTAAGACTTTTTCTAACCTCTGAAATCGCTTGTTCTTCATCTAAACTTGCTACTTGACTATCAATTGAATTAACTGCCTCATCAATTTCTTCAATTTTATGCAAACGCTGATGACGAAGCGCAGACACTTTAGACTGAATAACCGCTTGCAGCTCAGAAGGTGAATCGTCTTCGCTATTAAAGAACTGTATTGCAAGGGCTCCCAAACTCAGAGAACGGCTAAGTGATGTAACAATCTCATCCCGTTTTACTTCGCGACCTTCTTCAATATCTTCCACAGGTTCATGATCAGCAGTGACTCTGAGTGCTTCATCATTTCTGTCTAAAATAAGTAATATTGACTCATCAACTAAACGAGAATCTAAGCCTGATTCTTTTGCCGATTTTAAAAGCTTATGAATCGCATCAGCTGGAGCGTCATTGAAGCCACTACATAGGATAGAAACGGTTCGCTCATCATGTAAACAGCCGTCCAAATCCTGTCGGTTTGAGGTTTGATCTATGCCTTTAGTGTCCTTAATAAATGCTTCGAATGTGGGGCTATGAAGTAATTGTCGGTTAGTGGTTATTTCAATCCTTTTAGGAAGAGGGGCTGATTTAATCTTCCCTAAGTTTAGCGATTCGAAGCAACTCTGCAGCCAAATATTAGGGTCTTCATCACTTGGCGGTTCAAAGTGGGTACTTTCCCGTTTTAAATAATCCAGCCGAGCCTTGAGTTCTTTGAATAGTTCAGCATGACCACCCATCACATTAAATAATTCAATTGCGGGATCGAACGTTGTCTTCTTACCAGTTTTAGGATCTTTAGGCCTGCTCTTTGTAAGGGCTGTCATATTGCGCAAAGCCCGTTCAATCTCCATATTTAACTGATAAGCATTTGTATCTTTTTCATCTGTCAGCCCCTGAGCTTTAACTGCAATAGCACCCGCTAACTCATATAGATATAAATCGATCTCCGTTTCAGAGTGCGGATGAACTTTTATTGAAGTGGCATCTCCATGACGTATATCTACTTCACAGATAGTTGTTCGACCAGAACCAGTACTCAAAATCGGCTTTTGGCCAGTATAAAGATCAAGTATTTTGCAGATTGCAGAGGTTTTCCCAATACCAATAGCACCAATAAAAGCGATTGGATGTTCTTTTGACTGGAGATAGAAGCGGCAATCTTCAAGCATTTCAGCGTGATTTTTTAATTGTTTATAGAATACATGGTCTTGAGAGAGACGCTTTTGGATAGAGGAAATTCTTGAATTGGTTTTCTCTGCTAACTCTAAAGAAGACTCTATCACAGAGCCATCAATACCACTCATATCCATATCCATATCCATCTTCACATCCTATAAAAGCTAGCCACAATTCTAATCAATCGATAATAAACAGATTGACTAGTAAGGTGTAATAACCCTGATTATCGATGATGCTGCTATGAAGGTAAAGGTGCCACATCAAGCTTCTGGACTGGTAATAACAAATTAACGTCTCAACGAAAGCCAAACCCCCTGCTCTGCTGTTAAGCCACTGCATCCTTTCAACATACAAACGCACTTCTCCTGAGGTTTCGGAAGTGCTTAGGGAAACTACGATTAAGAAGTCGCAAAACACTCAACCTCTCTCTTTCGAATAAAAAAGCACAGGATGCTACTTGTTTTGATGCTTTTCACCACTAAACAAGCGAATTTAGCCTTGTTTAGTGGATTTTAAACGGATTAACCCCTTGCCGCCCGTATCATCTGGTCAACCCTAAACACATTGGCTAAGGCAAACAGCATCGCCAACTTGTTATCGTTTTTAGCCAGTCCTC
>NZ_JAUOQE010000041.1 GCF_030547545.1 Amphritea sp. 1_MG-2023 | reverse complement strand
TCGGGCCATCGCCCAAAAGCGGCGATGTTGTTATGGCCTGCGGCCATCGCTCCGAGTCCGGGCACCACTTATTTAGTCAAAAAAGCCTCACTTTTATCGTTTAGATAGGTGGGGTTTTTTACGTCTGGAATATCGCAGCTCGGAACACGAACCTGGTTCGATGATGCGTCGCTACGTTCCTCTCCCCTTCGGGCCATCGCTTTGACATTACTTTGTTGCGCGTTGATCTGCTGGCAAGGTGAATGGCTGATTTCATTCATGTGACACAGCGCAATGTGTGCGTCGCTGAATGTTTAAACGACGCTGTTGGAACTGTTATTGAGTCGATGTCTTGGCGATATTGTTTTTAATTCTATTTATTTTTGTATACGATTTTATAAGTTTATTGTTTTGTAATTTCGAACCAAAAGTAAGCATTTTGTATGAATAGTACTGTTTTGGCGCATCACATTGATGCAAAAGCAGCGGATCGATTCTGTAGGCCACACCGTGACGTTTTAGATAACTCGCTGTTTTTAGGATGGATTAAATATTATTTGAATTTTTCTGACCGATTGGCCAGCTTTTTGCTGTGTGTATGAAGTAATGAGTCCTATCGGACGGTTTTTAATTTCTTAAAGGATGTAATGGGATGATTACTATGAAACGTACACTCGCACTGGCCGCTTTGTCTGCAAGCGTCTTTATCGCTGCTCCTGCTTCTGCTGAGATGCTTTGGACTAATACGAGCCTAAGTTACCTGAAAGGCGATGATTATAAATTCACACCGACCGGTAATATGGATGTGGTGACGCTTGAGAATGCCACCGGTCATAACTGGGGTGATACCTTTCTGTTTGTGGATCGCACCATGCCAGAGGATGGTGATAGCAGCTACTATGGTGAGTTTTCTCCTCGTCTGAGTTTAGGCTATGTCACCGACAGTGATCTGTCTGTTGGCCCCATCAAGGATGTGTTTTTAACCGGTACGTGGGAAGCAGGAGATGGCTTTGATAACTATCTTTATGGTTTGAGTGTCAGCTTGGATGTGCCGGGCTTCCAGTACTTCAATGCGAGCGTTTATAAAGCGTATAACGATACGTCGGATAACGATGAGCAACTGACATTGACGTGGGCTTATCCTATTGCAGCGGGTAATCAAGAGTTTCTGATCGATGGTTTCCTTGATTGGAGCACAAGCAGTGACACCAACGAGTCAGAGATGAACTTTACCCCACAGTTAAAGTGGAATGCGGGTAAAAATTTGGGTTTGAAGTCGCCTCTATATGTGGGTGTTGAGTATGCCTACTGGAACAATAAGTACGGTAGCACGGTTGATGAACGCAATGCATCACTACTGCTGAAATGGCATTTCTGATCGTTTATCTGCCTATCGCGGGGTTTTGACCCCGCTTTTTAATAAGGAGGCCTCATGTCTACATCGAACTCGAATGATCTAATCTATTCACTGGATGCAAAGCCAGGTGTTTTAGAGTCGGGGTTTGCCGCGTTACAGCACGTACTGGCAAGCTTCATTGGTATCATCACGCCCACACTGATTATCGGCGGTGTTCTGGGGCTGGGTGAGCATGTTCCCTATCTGATCAGTATGGCGTTAATGGTCTCTGGTGTGGGTACCATTATTCAGGCACGTCGTCCGCTAGGCATGGGGGCGGGGATGATCTGTGTACAGGGAACCAGTTTTGCATTCTTAAGCTCGGTGTTGGCCGCAGGCTTTATCGCCAAGGGGCAGGGCGGAGGCCCAGAAGAGATGTTATCCCTGATTTTTGGGGTGTGTATGCTGGGAGCGTTTATCGAGATTTTCCTCAGCCAGTTTATCCATAAGCTTAAACGTATTATCACGCCGTTAGTGACCGGTATTGTGATTACTATTATTGGCGCCAGTCTGATTAAGGTCGGTATGACTGATTTGGCCGGTGGCTTCAAGGCGAAAGATTTTGGTGATCCCGCTAACTTGATGCTGGGCGGTATTGTGTTGGTGAGTATTATTATTCTTAATCGCTCCAGCAATAGTTGGATCCGTTTATCATCGATCGTGCTGGGGTTGCTGATCGGCATGATCATCGCGGGGTTGATGGGCAAAATTAGCTTTGCTGCTCTCAGCAGTGTGCCGGCAATCAGTATTCCGGTGCCATTTAAGTATGGTTTCTCGTTTGACTGG
Organism: Amphritea sp. 1_MG-2023; assembly: GCF_030547545.1. Taxonomy (GTDB): domain Bacteria; phylum Pseudomonadota; class Gammaproteobacteria; order Pseudomonadales; family Balneatricaceae; genus Amphritea. Next base: position 30,264 of record NZ_JAUOQE010000041.1, on the reverse strand, counting down.
GCGGCGTTCTTGCCCATTGCGTTGATCTATATGATCACGGCGATTGAATCTACAGGCGATATCACGGCTAACTGTATGGTCTCTAAACAACCTATTGCGGGAGATGAATATATTGCTCGAGTACGTGGTGGTGTGTTTGCCGATGGTTTTAACTCCTTTATGGCGGCCGTCTTTAATACCTTTCCTAATACGACGTTTAGTCAGAATAATGGCGTGATTCAGCTCACCGGCGTTGCCAGTAAGCATATTGCCTTGTATATCGGCGGCATACTCATCTTTCTGGGCTTGTTTCCGATGATTGGTGGCGTTCTACAACTGATACCTAAGCCGGTGTTGGGCGGTGCGACCTTGGTGATGTTTGGTACTGTGGCTGCAGCGGGTATTAAGATTATCGCCTCGGAGCACCTTGATCGCCGTAAGTTGCTGATTATGGCGGTTGCTTTCGGTATGGGGCTCGGCGTCAGTATGACACCAGGGCTACTGGATCAATTGCCTAAAATGGTACAGAGCGTGTTTGGTTCGCCGATCACCACTGGGGGCATGGCGGCTATTATTTTGTCTCTAGTCTTGCCTGAGGAGCAGCCGGAAAGTGTTGCTGAAGCAGCACCGCTGAGTGACTTAAGCGATGCATAGTTAGGCGAGCTTCATACGACGAGATGGGCGTATAACAGGCTGCTGCCAAAACCACTAAAACACCGCGTACCCCGCGGTGTTTTAGTCTTCAGAGGCCGTTTATTTGCCGCTTATATGGCGCGAGTCGATTGACTCTGCGGTCATTGAGCGACATGTGCTAGTCCTATGCTCGATTGATTAGTCGCCCACGGCACTGCCTTCTCGACGAGGATCGATAGCGCTTTTCCACGTGCCGTCAGCTTGACGGAAAAAACCATGTAAGCCACTGTTTTGATCTTTGATTTTAGTTTGATGACCCAGTGCCGCGAGTGGTGCGGCTAACTGTTCTGCCAAGGTATCTGCTTCTAGCTCGGTGACACCGTTACGGTTAACAACGTGGGGGCTATTAAATGCCGCTTGAAGGGAGATATCGGTGCTGAGCTTAAGGTAAAGGTTTTTAGCCACATAGTTGATTATGCGACTGCCACCGGGTGATCCTAGCGCGGCCACTAATTGATTCTGTTCATCAAACACCATGATCGGTGACATCGAACTGCGCGGTCGCTTATTCGCTTGCACTCGGTTAGCCACCGGCTTGCCATCTTTTTCCGCGATAAAGGAGAAATCGGTGAGTTGATTATTGAGCAAGAATCCTCCGGCCATTAGCGTCGAGCCGAAAGCCATTTCGATACTGCTCGTCATTGATACGGCGTTACCCCATTGATCAACAATGACAAAGTGGCTGGTGGAGGGGAGTTCGGGAGATTGATCATCTGCTTGACTAATCTGCTGGGGTAGCTCGCCGGGCATGGCTTGTCCCATGTCCTTTAAAGGACTGATCAGTTGACTGCGTTGTTGTAAGTAATGATCATCCAATAAAGCATCAACGGGGACATCGATAAAATCGCTATCGGCTAGATAGCGAGCACGGTCGGCGTAGGCAAGTCGACTGGCTTGAGTCAGTAAGTGATAAAAGGCTACGCTGCCGGATTGTTGCGGCTGCGATTCAGCTAACGCCATGAGTTTAATGATTTGTAGTGTAGTTATGCCGCCGGACGTTGGCGGAGGAAAACCACAGACTCGGTAGTGACGAAACGGCCGGCAGATCGCTTGACGAGTGATCGCGCGGTAATTTTGTAGATCACTACGCTGTAGTTTTCCGGGGTTATCGGTAGCTTGCTTAACGGCCGCAATCACTTGCTCGCCAAGGGTGCCTTGATAGAGCGCTGATGCACCCTGTTGAGCTATTTGACGCAGCGAACTTGCCAGCGCGGGATTGCTGAGACGATGGCCTTCGGCTAAAGGCTCGCCTTCGGAGGTAAAGAAATATTGGCGAGCTTCAGGGTAGCGGCCTAAGCCGGGGTTGATCTTCGATGCCAGTAATTGATGTAATCTGGGGCTCACGTTAAAGCCCGATTCGGCGGTGTTAATCGCATCATCAAACAGCGAAGCCCAGGGTTGTTTGCCGTATTGTTGTTGACTCAATTCCAGCATTGCTAGCACCCCAGGAGTGCCGACGGAGCGCCCTCCGACCATTGCATCCCACCAGTTTATGGGGGTTCCTTCAGGAGTTAAAAAGAGATTTTTATCGGCAGCCGCTGGTGCTGTTTCTCGACCGTCAAAAGCGGTGAGTTGTTGCGTGCTCTTATCCCAATACAACATAAAAGCACCGCCGCCGATACCTGAGGACTGCGGCTCTACAAGGGTTAGCATCGCTTGCACTGCGACTGCGGCATCGACGGCGCTACCGCCGCGCTGTAGTACGTTATAGCCCGCTTGAGTCGCTAAGGGGTGGGCGCTGACCACCAATTGATGCTGAGCGCTAACGATGGGGGCTTGACGCGTGCCGGTGGCCGACTCTGGCGCGATTTCTTCATTGATTGCGTAGGCAAGAGATGAAAAGATCGCGAGGATTACGACAATTATCGCGTTAAAATGTGTTCGCATAGCTCATATCCCTTAAACGCTTTTCAGTGAAAAATAATGCATGGACGAAGACGTTATTAAAGCAGATATTTGAATCAAGCAAACCACTTTGGTTACATTTCAGCATTTAAAGCTCGTTTATTGATCGCTAGGTGTCTATATTGAGAGTATTGAAAGCGAATGCTGCAGCTGATTAGGGTGATTGGCGGGCAGTCCAATAGAGATTAACAACGTCTGTCAGGGATGACTCGGAATGAGTAACTCCAGTCATGTTAGCTAATCGTCATGAGCCTTCTATTAACATGGGTTAAAGATAAGGCGATGTAGGCCGATAGCGTCCCGTTAGAGACATATGAAAACTTGGAGATTCAACTTGTCCATAGCGGTAAAATCTATTTCTAGCGCGAATAGCGATACCCAAACGACGCGAGTGGTGTTGCTGAATGATCATGATGGCAAGGTATTGGTATTGTTGCCAGCCAATATGCTGTTAAATTTAGTCAGCATTTGGAAGCATTCCGGTCGTCATCTTCAACCGGTGAGAGGTTCAGATGCGACTAAGTTTTTTAGTCAATCGGCTTTAAAGGCTGAGGCGGGTCAAGCGCAGCTATTTCTGTTACCGGTATTTATTGATGATTCACTGAAAGACAGTGAGCACTTTCACATTGTCGAGGCGTATACTGGGCTATCTTTTGAAGCACATGCAAGCTGGTTTAAGGGAGAGGTATCTCACTGTCCGCTCGGATTGACGCCGCATACGATTGCGCAGCATCAACCTAATGGTAGTGATGAACAGGTAATTACGCGTGCGGTGGAGCGTTTTACCACGCTACGTATACAGCAGCGTTTGGAAGATACGCTCGGATTACCGCCATTACCGATGTCGATGAAACGCCTCGTTGAATTACGTTCAGATCCCTCTGCGGGTATCGATGATCTAGTGCCTTTAATACGCAATGATGCTTCGCTTGCCGCTCAGGTAATGAGTTGGGCGGCGTCTCCTTATTATGCGGCGCCGGGTGATGTTCACTCAGTTGAAGATGCGGTCATTCGGGTGTTGGGATTTGATCTGGTGGTGAATCTGGCATTAGGCGTGGCGATGGGGAAAACCTTGACGGTGTCTGACGATACGCCACGGGATGGAGTGCCTTATTGGCGACAGGCTGTTTATGTCGCCGCTGCAGCTGAATTGGTGTGTAAAAAAATGCCCGCTTCAATCCGGCCGGTACCTGGTTTTGCATATCTGGCAGGCTTGTTACAGAATTTTGGTTATCTGGTTTTGGCACACCTGTTTCCCCCTCATTTTGCCCTCTTGTCACGCTATATTGAGGCGAATCCTCATATGGCTTTAGAGTATGTCGAAAAGCAAGTGCTGAATGTTACTCGAGAGCAGATTGGCGCCTGGTTATTGGATAATTGGGGATTACCTGAAGTGGTCGTTGAGGCAGTACGTCATCATAACGATCTCAGTTATGATGGGGTCGCCAGTCATGAAGCCAAGCTGATCTATATTGTTAATCGGGCGTTGCGTAGTCACGGCCTAGCGGATGGTCCGGTTGAAGACATTTCTGCTAGTTTGCTCAATGAGCTTGAGCTGAGTCAGGCTGAGGTTGATAGCATCGTCACCAGCATTGCTGAGAATACGGAAGAACTGGATGCGCTAGTGCATACTATTATGCATAGTCATAAAGCGTTAGGTTAAGTCAGGGCTTAGTATCGCTGTTTGAAATCACTATTTGAATAAGTGCTTAGGGAAGGTGCGAATAAGTCAATTACGCCTCTGAAATTCCCGAAGGGCGGATATTAGAATGGTTATCTACTTTGTCAGCCAGCTTGAAAAGGTCCAGACATTTCGCTGCACTGGCTTTCGCGTATCTGGCCATTCTAATGTCCGCAGAGAATATAACGGACTTATTCGTACCTTCCTTAGCATAAGCACTTATTTCGTGTGCCAAGATTAGATAATGGTCTGGCTTTCCTGTTCTTCAAGTTCTTCCAATTTTTCCATCCATTCAGATTCGACGGCATCCGCTTTTTGTCGGAGATCGGCCTGTTGCTGTAAGAGCAGTTTAAGTTGGGCTTTATTGCTCTCTTCATACAGTGTGACATCCGCAAGCGAGGTTTCCACTCGTTGTCGCTCTAGGGTGATTTTGTCTAAGGCGGTTTCGAGTTGAGTAATCGCTTTTCGTAGTGGCCGAAGTGCGTTGCGACGTTCAGCTTCGAGTCGTTTCTGCTCTTTCTTTTGCGCCGCACTGAGTGATCGATTCTCTTTGGGTTCTTCTATTGTTTGATTTTGCACTCGCCGCTGTGCGCTCAGCCATTGCTGATAATCATCCATGTCGCCATCAAAGGGCGACACGCAACCATGGGCGACGAGCCAAAACTGATCGACGGTATTGCGCAGTAAGTGACGATCATGGGACACCAGAATTAACGCGCCATCGAAGTTTTGCAAGGCGAGTGTCAGTGCGTGACGCACCTCGAGATCCAGATGGTTAGTCGGCTCATCGAGTAACAGTAGGTTGGGGCGTTGCCAAGCGATAAGGGCCAGAGCCACACGTGCTTTTTCGCCACCGGAGAAGCGTTTTACCGGTTCGAGGGCGCGATCACCGTTAAAATCAAAGCTGCCAAGATAGTTGCGAATTTCTTGATCACTGGCTTTGGGGGATAGGCGTTGAATATGTAGAGCAGGGGACGCTTCCAGATCTAAGGCTTCCAGTTGATGCTGCGCAAAGTAGCCGATTTTAAGATGCTCGCCGGCGTGATATAGACCCTCAATTAGGGGGAGATCTTGAGTCAGCGTCTTAATTAAGGTGGATTTACCCGCACCGTTAGGCCCGAGTAGACCGATACGATCACCCGGCGAGAGCGTCAGCTTTACATTATTTAGAATCGGCTGAGCGTAACCGAGCTGAGCGTTATCTAAACTCATCAGCGGAAAAGAAATTTTATCGGAAGACTGAAAGCTAAAGCTGAATGGGCTATCGATATGGGCAGGCGCGATCAGCTCCATACGCTCGAGTTCTTTAACCCGGCTTTGTGCCTGTTTAGCTTTGGTTGCTTTGGCTTTAAAACGATTAACAAAACTCTCTATTTCAGCAATTCTTACCTGTTGTTTTTCAAACTGAGATTGTTGCTGCGCGAGTCGTTCTGCGCGACGTTTTTCAAAGTCGCTATAACCTCCTTTATAGAGTTCCGTTTTTTGTTGGGCCATGTGTACGATATGAGTACTAACGGCATCTAGGAAATCACGGTCATGGGAGATCAGTAATAGCGTGCCTTGATAATTGCGTAACCACTGTTCTAGCCAAATCGTTGCATCGAGATCTAAGTGGTTGGTGGGCTCATCCAAGAGGAGAATGTCCGAATGACTCATTAATGCTTGAGCCAAATTCAGGCGGATTCGCCAGCCGCCAGAAAAGGTATTTACGGGTCGTTGAGCATCGGCGGTAGAGAAACTCAAGCCATTTAATAGTTGATAAGCACGGGCGTCGGCACTATAGCCGTCGATGGCATCGAGCTGAGCATGTAATTCTCCCATACGATGGTGGTTGCCGGACTGTTCTGCGTCTTTTAGCCCTTGCTGAATGGTACGTAAGCGATGATCACCATCGAGGACATAGTCAATGGCTCGCTGCTCACTGTCGGCAACTTCTTGGGCCATATGCGCGATGGTCAAATTACTCGGTAGCTGTAAGTCGCCCTCATCGGGTTGTAGCTGACCGAGAATAAGTTTAAAGAGCGAGGATTTACCGACACCATTAGCGCCGACAATGCCCACTTTTTGATTGGCGTGAATCGTTAATTGCGCTCTGTCTAGCAGGCGCAAGTGTCCACGTTGTAAACTAAGTTGGTTTAACTGAATCATGGCGGCGGATTTTATCACAAATGAAAGATAATAATGTATTTTGGCATGCGGCAGTGCAGATCTATTCTACGCCGGGAGTCGCGGATGTTTGTCTGACACTGCAAAACCGTTATCACTTGAGCGTTAATTATTTGTTGTTTGCGCTATGGCTTGCTCGGCAGGGGAAGTGTTTGCCGTCTGAACTGGAACATGACAGCGTTTGTCTGTGGCGCAACAGCCTGCTTGAGCCGTTACGGCAACTGCGCTATGCATTACGTCAAACAAAGCAGACGTCAGCTCAGAATGAGTGTTATGACGCGTTGAAAACAGCAGAGTTGGCCGCTGAAAACGTGGAGATCGAATTACTTTATGATCTCAGAGAGCAGTGTCCAGATAGCGGCCTGTTGGCTGGGCCTGATGAGGTTAACAGGCTCGGTTATCTTAATCTTTGTATAGCGGCAAAATTGGAAGAGCCGAGTGATAGCGATTTAGCGCTTCTTTTGAAGAAATTAAATGATAAAGCCGCGAGCATAGTAGTAATTGGCTGAACTTTTCAGTTTAATGGTTTACTAAGAGCACGTAACTGATCCCTGAATTAAGGAATGAAAATGAAGAAGACGCTGGTGGCCGTGGCCGTAGCAAGTATCGTATTGGTAGGTTGTGGTTCTGATAAAGAGAAGGTCGTAGCAGAGACAGAAAAACCGTATACGCTGGAAACTGATCAGCAGAAACTTGGTTATAGCTTGGGCCTGATGTTGGGCGAGCGTCTTAAAGCTGATGTTGAAGAGTTGGATGTTGATGCGCTGCGTCGAGCCGTTGAAACGGTGTATTCGGGGGCAGATCCGCTGCTGAAACCGGAAGAGGTTGAAGCGACAATGATGGCGTTCCAGCAAGCGAAAATTGCAGAACAGCAAGAAGCGTTTAAGACGTTATCAACGGAGAACCTTGAAAAAGGTCAAGCCTATCAAGCTGAGAATGCTAAAAACGAAGGCGTTGTCACCACCGAGTCGGGTTTGCAATATGAAGAGTTAACGGCGGGTGAGGGTGATAGCCCTAAAGCTGAAGATACCGTTAAAGTACATTATCGTGGTGCGTTAATTAGCGGTACCGAATTTGATAGTTCTTATAGTCGCGGTGAGCCCGTGTCGTTTCCTTTGAACGGTGTGATTCCCGGTTGGACAGAGGGACTGCAACTGATGCAAGTCGGCGGCAAAGCGAAGCTTGTTCTGCCTGCTGAGTTGGCATACGGCCCCGGCGGTATGGGCGATGCGATCGGACCAAATGAAACGTTGGTGTTTGAGGTTGAGCTGCTAGAGATTAACCCGACAGAGTAACCGCTGAAATTGGTCAAAAATATACCAACCACCCATTCGGGTGGTTTTTTTTGGTGCATAAAAGGGTCTTTGATCGAATTTGTTATAAATATTGATCTTTTTTGATAGTTATTTTGTAAATTTATTTCAACATGATTAAGGGACTGTAGCGTTGATAAACCGTGGCTTTCTGTACAGAAGTAAAACAGCTGCTACACTGAAAGCTTAATCTGAGTGTTAAAAAATTAAATATTTGGATTAAAAGAATAAAAGTGGAATATTCTTTGCAGTTTAAAACGTATAGCAATGATTGCTGCTACGATGATGCATTTATTATTCATTCATTTATGACAAAGAGAAGGAAGCATCCAATGAAGAAAACCCTGACTTCTGCTGCCGTGCTGATGGTTGCAATGACCGGTACTGCTATGGCTGGTACGTTAGAAACGGTAAAGGAACGTGGTGCTGTTCAGTGTGGCGTGACCAGCGGTGTCCCTGGTTTCTCGGTGCCTGATGATAAAGGTAATTGGAAAGGCTTGGATGTCGATATGTGTCGCGCAGTTGCTGCTGCTGTGCTGGGCGATGCGACGAAAGTTAAGTTTATTCCCCTCAACGCAAAAGAGCGTTTCACCGCCTTGGTCTCCGGTGAAATTGATTTACTTTCTCGTGTAACGACTTGGACGCAGACTCGTGATACTCAGTTAGGTATCAACTTTGCGGGTGTTAACTATTATGATGGTCAGGGCTTTCTGGTGAAGAAAGAGCTGGGCCTTAAAAGTGTGAAAGAGTTAGATGGCGCAACGGTTTGCGTGCAGTCAGGGACAACCACTGAGTTGAATATGGCGGATTATTTCCGTACCCATAGTATTTCCTATACGCCGGTTGTTTTCGATACCAATGATCAGGCTGCGCAGGCGTTTGATAGCGGTCGCTGTGATTCTTTTACCACTGACTTATCTCAGGCGGCAGGTTTGCGGACTCGTATGCAAGATCCATCTAGCGTAGGTGCACTGCCAGAAGTTATTTCTAAAGAACCGTTGGGGCCTGTTGTGCGTCAGGGTGATGACACATGGTTTAATATTGTGAAGTGGTCTCACAACGCCATGTTGAATGCTGAAGAACTACGCTTAACCTCGGCTAATGTGGATAAAATGAAGGCGGAAAGTACTGATCCAAATGTGAAGCGCTTGCTGGGTCTGGATGGGCCTAAAGGTCAAGGCTTGGATCTAGCCGATGATTGGGCTTATCAGATTGTTAAGCAAGTGGGTAACTACGGCGAAGCTTACGAGCGTAACGTCGGTAAAGATTCACCACTGGGACTGGATCGCGGCTTAAACGCGCTGTGGAACCAAGGGGGGCTTCAGTACGCTCCACCCATGCGTTAAAAACACTGATCGACGGCTGACCTACGGGTCGGCCGTTTTTGCTTCTGTCCTGCTGGCTGCTGTTCAGGATAGAAAGATCTGTGTACTGATTTCTGGAGTTAACAATGTCCTCAGACATGTCGAATTCAAGTCACAAACCTGATGACGGTTCCGAGCCGAAAAATGGGCCTCCGTCGAATCAGCCAAAATTCTGGAACGACCCGAAGAAACGTTCGTTACTGTTTCAGGTCATCTTGTTAGCCGCGCTCGGCTTTGTCTTTTACACCATCATTGATAATACCCTGACCAACCTCGAACAACGAGGGATCACCACCGGCTTCGATTTTCTAACGCGTGAAGCGGGCTTTGGTATTGCGATGAGCCTTATCGATTACACTGAAGCATCCAGTTATGGCATGACATTTATTGTTGGCCTGCTGAATACCATATTGATTGCGGTCATGGGGATTATTGCGGCGACGATTCTCGGTTTTATTTTGGGCGTGGCGCGGTTATCTGATAACTGGTTAATTGCTAAATTCTCAGCGCTTTATATCGAAGTGTTTCGCAATATTCCGTTACTGCTACAGATTTTCTTTTGGTATTACGCCGTGCTGCGAACTCTGCCTCATCCGCGTCAGAGCATCGAGTTTTTCGGCTCCTTTATTAACAACCGTGGCTTTATCTTTCCCGCGCCAGTGCCCGAAGATGGCTTCGGTGTGGTGCTGTTTGGGTTATTAGCCGCCATTATCGTCAGTTGGTTGATTGCTCGTTGGGCGAATAAACGACAAGAACTGACAGGTCAGCAGTTTCCTGTTTACTTAACGGCTTTAGGTTTGATTGTCGGCGTGCCGTTGCTGTTGTTTCTGTTGAGTGGCATGCCATTGGGGCTGGATCACCCCGAGTTGAAAGGATTTAACTTTAAAGGCGGCATTACCGTTATACCTGAGCTAATCGCGCTGTGGTTGGCACTGAGTATTTATACCGCTGCCTTTATTGCAGAAACCGTGCGGGCCGGTATTTTGGCGGTATCGCATGGGCAAACGGAAGCCGCAACCGCGCTGGGGATGTCGAAAGCAAAAACCTTACGCTTTATTGTTATTCCACAAGCCTTGCGAGTCGTGATTCCGCCTTTGACGAGTCAGTATCTTAACTTGACGAAGAACTCCTCGCTGGCAACGGCGATTGGTTATCCTGATTTGGTCAACGTGTTTGCCGGGACGACCCTGAATCAGACCGGTCAGGCCATCGAGGTTATTGCCATGACGATGGCTGTCTATCTGACTCTGAGTTTACTGACTTCATTATTCATGAACTGGTATAACGCCAGAATTCAGTTATCGGAACGCTAGGAGGGGATGCTATGAAATATGAATTACAACCTGCGTTACCCCCGCCCTCGAGTATGATTGGTGTCGTTGGCTGGTTGCGTAAGCACTTGTTTAATGGACCGATCAATTCGATAGCGACGATCGTTGTCGGTTACTTTTTGATTAGCCTGTTGGTGCCAACCGTTCAATGGATCTTTATCGATTCTGATTGGGTCGGTGATAGTCGAGACGCTTGTACCAGTGGCGGTGCTTGCTGGGTATTTATCGCTAATCGATTAGATCAGTTTCTTTATGGTTTTTACCCCGAAGCAGAGCATTGGCGCGTGCAGTTGGCCTTTATTATTTTGATCGGCTCAATTATTTGGTTGGTGTTACCGCAGACGCCGAAGAAAGGCCTGGTTGCCGCGCTATTATTGGTGGTTTATCCGATTATCGCGTTTTTCTTGCTCTATGGTAATGCCTTCGGTCTGGTTCAAGTAGAAACCCATTTGTGGGGCGGTTTGAGTCTGACACTGGTATTAGCCGTGGTGGGTATCGTGGCTTCATTGCCATTGGGTATTGTGTTGGCATTGGGACGACAATCTGAAATGCCGATCGTGCGCTCGGTCTGTGTCACCTTTATCGAAATCTGGCGCGGCGTGCCGCTGATTACGGTGCTATTCATGGCATCGGTGATGTTGCCGCTGTTTTTCCCAGAAGGGATGAGTTTTGACAAACTGCTCAGAGCGTTGATTGGCATTACCTTGTTTCAGTCGGCTTATATGGCGGAAGTCATTAGAGGAGGGCTGCAAGCGATTCCTCGGGGACAATATGAGGCGGCGGATGCGCTGGGGCTTGGTTATTGGCAGAAGATGATTTTAATTATTATGCCGCAGGCGCTTAAACTGATGATACCGGGTATTGTGAATACCTTTATCGCGCTGTTTAAGGATACGAGTCTGGTGCTGATTATCGGTTTATTTGATGTTCTAGCGATTGGTCAGGCGGCAAATCAGGATCCTAAATGGATCGGTTATTCCACTGAGAGTTATTTGTTTGTTGCCCTGCTGTTCTGGGTGTTCTGTTTCAGTATGTCGCGGTATTCGCAACATCTGGAGAAGAAATTACATACCGGCCATGGTAACCGTGCCTGATAACAGAGAGATTTTGAAATGACCCATTCACATATGACTGATAAATTGATGGTGGAGCTGAGCGACCTGAATAAATGGTACGGTGAGTTTCATGTGCTAAAAAATATTAATCTAAAAGTTAAACAGGGCGAAAAGATCGTTATCTGTGGCCCCTCTGGATCGGGCAAGTCGACCATGATTCGGTGTATTAATCGCTTAGAAGAGCATCAAAAAGGCAGTATCGTGGTAAGCGATATTCCCTTAAATGAAGATATCAAAAATATTGAGGCGATCCGTAAAGAAGTGGGTATGGTGTTTCAGCACTTCAATCTGTTTCCGCATCTGTCGGTATTAGAAAACTGTGTGCTTGCCCCTATCTGGGTGAAAAAAATGCCACGTAAAGAGGCGGAAGCGCGGGCCATGGAGCTACTCGAACGGGTTAAAATCCCTGATCAAGCCAATAAATATCCGGGTCAGTTATCCGGTGGACAGCAGCAGCGGGTGGCGATTGCGCGATCGCTGTGTATGAATCCTGATGTCATGCTCTTCGATGAACCAACGTCTGCACTCGATCCGGAGATGATTAAGGAGGTTTTGGATGTCATGATTGAGTTAGCGAATGAAGGCATGACCATGCTATGTGTGACCCACGAGATGGGTTTTGCTAAAACCGTGGCTGACCGTGTTATCTTCATGGACGGTGGACAAATTGTTGAGGAAAATGAACCACATGAGTTCTTTAATAATCCTCAGCATGAGCGGACACAGCTATTCTTGAGTCAGATTTTACAACATTAAAGCCCATCGCTAGCAATTGCGTTCTTAGCGCGCGAAAAGTAAAACCGCCAATTGGCGGTTTTATCTGTTTGGCAGCGACACAATGTGTCGCGCCTTTTTGATCGCCTCGATAGGGTTTAACCGCGAGGAATTTGATCGTATTCAGCTTCATCGAGTAAGCCATCTTTGTTTAGATCGGCGGCCAAGAAAGTCGTCTCTAGCGCGGCAACAGTATTGGCTTCTTCCAGGGAGATAAAACCATCGGCGTCGATATCCACTAGTTTAAATTCTGGCATTTCAACGGCAAAAGCGGTTGCTGAAACGGCGGTAAGGGCGACTGCGCAAAGTGTTTTGATATTCATATTAAAGCTCTCAGATTGTTTCAATAAAAGTAAATGTTGCATTCGTCGGATTCAAAATCCGTTTGGAATAATTCTTATATAGCAGGGACTGAGCCAATATTTTTTTATCTATATAAATCAATGAGTTATTATCGAAAATATGGAGGCGTCACAGAATAACTGTCGCTATTGCGCATCGATATACCGGCGTGTTTTTTTAAATCATTGATTTTAAATGAATTTTAATTGTCTTTGGCTGGAGACAGCAATATCGATTGAAGGCTTGAGCGTTGAATTTATCGTCATGAGTCGCTGTCGCGATGATAGGGTTAACGACGCGTTATGATGAGAGTGGTTATCGATTGGTGACAGCTGAATATTGGCCTAGAGGCGAGCGAGTACTGATTATCGTGTCTGATAGGATGAGGTTCTAAGCGAGTTGAAGCTCAATACCGGCGAGTTGCAGGATGATGCTGGTGAGTGTTAGCCAAGGATCGCCGAGTGCCCCTTTAATTTGTGCATCGGCTTCGGAGCAATCGCTAAGTAAGTGACGCAGTTTAGCCGCGGGAAGACGTTGCGCGGCATTACGCATCTGATTTTTACGGTTGCCCCAGATACGTTCTCGCTGACAGAGGGTGTCGAAGGGGGTGCCTTTTTGCAGGCCCTCCTGAAGACTAAGCAGCGAGCGGATATCACGAGCGATGGCCCATAATGCAACGGAGGCTTCAGTGCCTTCCTGACGCAGCACTTCAATAATCTTAGTGCAGCGGGGCACTTGCTGAAGTATAGCGGCCTCAGTTAAGCCATATATATCGTAACGCGAGCTGTCTGAGACACTATCCATCACCATATCGGCGGTTACGGTTTGACCGGCATACAGCAGATTGAGTTTATCGAGTTCTTGCTTCGCGGCGAGAAGATTGCCTTCGATACGTTCGCAGAGTAGCTGTGTTGCTTGGTTTTCGAGGGTGAGTCCGATCAGGCGGGCGCGTTGATTGATCCAGCCGGGTAGTTGGGGCAAATCGACTGGCCAAATCTCAACAATAAGGCCTTGCTGATCAATCGCTTTAAACCAGGCGCTTTTTTTAGCGGCAGCATCCAGCTTATTGGCGATGATCAGTAAAACATTATCTGCGGCAGGGCGCTGCAGGTATTCTCGGAGAATTTCACTCGACTGTTTGTTGAGTTTTTGATTGCCGAGGCGTAGCTCAATAATCTTTTGTTCGGCAAACAGAGATAGCGCGTTAGCGCATTCGAGTAGATATTCCCACTTAAAGCCGGTTTCGACATGCAAGGTTTCTCGTTCGCTAAAACCGATCACATGTAGGTGTTGACGCAATAGGTCGCAGCTTTCCTCAATCAGCAGGGTTTCATCCCCAGTAATAAGATAAACCGGAGCCGGTTGCTGGCTGAGTTTGCTGGCAAGTTGCTCCGGTTTTATTTTCATGGGGCCTGCTATCTGGAATTAAGGAGTCGTGGGTTTCACGTTAGCGTAGAAACGCAGAATCTGACGAGCGAGCTGTTGATCCATCTCGTCATAGAGCTGTGCTTCTTGGGCATTACTGGCGGTTTCTTTATCCGTATCATAATCATAGATACGATCAACCGCTAAGTGACGCTCTAGGACAATGTCGCCTTGTGTATCTTTGACTAAGAAACTCACCCGAGTGGTCAGTTCGTACTCATCGATATCGGCATCAGCACCCAACGTCGCTTCACGTCGGCTACGTTTTTCAGAGATGATCTGCAGTAAGTAACCGGTGCCATGATTCACGCTGACACCGTTAGCTTCCAGTAGCCGTCGCAGTACGGGAGCCAACTGACTACGAGAGCGCTCAGGTGACACTAGCGTTACCTGTCGTAGTGGCTCGGCTAGATCCGCATTGCCTCGGAGATGAAAGCCGCATGCCGAGAGCAGCAAGCAGCAAGCAGTGAAGAAAACGGTGACCGATAATCGGCTTTGGCAGCGTGTCATGTTTATCCCTTAACCTACCACGATATTGACGAGTTTATTGGGCACCACAATCTGTTTGCGGATTGTTTTACCGTCGATATGGCGTTGCACACCCTCATCCGCGAGTGCCGTGTGTAATACCACGCCCTCATCGGAGTCAGCCGGCAGGGTTATTTTACCACGGACTTTACCGTTGACCTGAATGACCATCTGTACATTGGCTAAGGTCAATGCGGCTTCATCAACGATGGGCCAAGGCGCGGCCAATAAATTATCAGTATTACCGAGATCTGACCAAAGCTGATGAGTAATGTGCGGCACGATAGGCGCCAATAGCTGCACAGCGGCGCTGAGCGCTTCGCGCACTACGGCTCGACCTTGCTCACTAGCATCGACAAAACGACTGATCGCGTTGCTGAGTTCCATAACGGCAGCGATCGCGGTATTAAACGTCTGACGACGCTCGATATCATCAGATACTTTTTTGATGGTTTCATGGGTTTTACGGCGCAGCTCTTTCTGCCGATCATTTAAGGCATCCGGTTGCAGTGCGACGATATCACCGGGCGTCTGTAGATGATCGAATACGAGTTTCCATAGACGGCGTAGGAACCGATGAGCACCTTCGACACCGGAATCAGACCATTCCAGGGATTGCTCTGGGGGAGCCGCAAACATCATAAATAAACGCACCGTATCGGCACCGTATTTATCGATCATAACCTGAGGATCAATACCGTTGTTTTTCGACTTGGACATTTTGCCCATACCGGCAGATTCAACCGTTTCGCCATCGGTGATATGTACGGCCTGCGTGACGCGACCTTTCTCGTCTCGCTCAACTTTCACATCGGCTGGCGAAATCCAGGTTTTGCCGCCATTTTCGTCATCACGGTAGTAGGTGTCTGCCAGTACCATGCCTTGACATAATAGCCGTTCGATTGGCTCATCAGAACTGACCAGCCCTTCATCGCGCATCAGTTTATGGAAGAAGCGAGAGTAAAGCAGGTGCAGAATCGCGTGCTCGATACCGCCGATATATTGATTCACCGGTAGCCAATAATTGGCGGCATCAGGATCCAACATAGTATCGGCATTACGGCAGGCATAACGGGCGTAATACCACGATGACTCCATAAAGGTATCAAAGGTATCGGTTTCCCGTTCGGCTTCACCACCACAGCTAGGACAGGTGGTTTGCTTGAAGCTATCCATTTTCTTGATCGGCGAGCCAACGCCATCGAAGGTGACATCAACGGGTAAGACGACCGGCAGTTGATCTTCAGGGACGGGCACTGCGCCACAAGTATCACAGTTGATAACGGGAATCGGTGTGCCCCAATAACGTTGACGAGAGACGCCCCAATCACGCAGACGATAGTTAATGGTGGTTTTACCCTTGCCTTTACTCTGTAGCTCGGAAGCGATGGCCTTAAAGGCAACATCGAATTCGAGCTCATCAAAGTCACCAGAGTTAATCAGCATACCTTTGTCGGTAAAGGCTTCTTTATCGAGATCAATCTCGCGCTTGTCTGCTGGGCGGATAACCTGTTTGATCGGTAGGTTATACTTTTTGGCAAACTCATAATCCCGCTGATCGTGTGCGGGAACCGACATGACGGCACCGGAGCCGTAGTCCATCAACACGAAATTAGCGGTCCAAACTGGTACTTTGTCACCGGTGAGAGGGTGTGTCGCCTCAATGCCCAAGGCAAAGCCTTTTTTCTCCATGGTGGCCATATCGGCTTCGGCCACTTTCATGTTTTTGCATTCATCGACAAAGGCTACCAGTTCAGCGTTATCGGCGGCGGCTTGTTTAACCAACGGATGACTCGGTGCGACGGCGACATAGGTGACGCCCATGAGAGTATCGGGGCGGGTAGTAAAGACATCGAGTTCACCAAAGCCTTCGACATGGAAGCTCAGATCGACCCCTTTAGAACGGCCAATCCAGTTACGCTGCATGGTGCGAACCTGTTCTGGCCATTCATCGAGTTTATCGAGATCATCGAGCAACTCATCGGCATAATCGGTGATTTTCAGGAACCACTGAGGAATCTTCTTACGCTCTACCGGCGCGCCAGAACGCCAGCCGCGTCCATCGATAACCTGTTCGTTAGCCAAAACCGTTTGATCAACCGGATCCCAGTTGACTTCAGAGTCTTTTTTATAGACTAAGCCCTTTTTCATCAACTGCGTGAAAAACCATTGTTCCCAGCGATAGTAAGAGGGATGGCAGGTGGCAATCTCGCGACTCCAATCGTAGCCAAACCCCATGAGGTTGAGCTGAGTGCGCATGTAATCAATGTTTTCGTAGGTCCAGCCAGCGGGTGGAACATTGTTTTTCAGAGCCGCATTTTCCGCAGGCAGTCCGAACGCATCCCAGCCCATCGGTTGAAGGACATTTTTGCCCTGCATGCGCTGGTAACGTGAAACGACATCGCCAATGGTGTAGTTACGGACGTGCCCCATGTGTAGCCGACCACTCGGGTAGGGAAACATGGAGAGACAGTAGAACTTCTCTTTTGACGGGTCTTCAGTGGCTTTGAAGCTTTCGTTGTCGACCCAGTGTTTCTGGACTTCAGGCTCAATATGCTGCGGATTATATTGTTCGTTCATTTTGACTCTGATGATAAAAAACCGGCTATTATGGGGTGCCGGTCAAAGGATAGTTTCAAGTGTGTTGCATAGGATACAATATATGCAATGCTACATATAGTTTTAACTCGGCTTTGGAGAGTGATATGAGTAACAAGGGTGATAATGAGCATGACGTGAAAGGCTTGAGTGAGCAATATGATCGGGTTCTCGATCGTTTACGTCAGGATATAGCATCAGCAGAGCATTGGTCTTGGGATTATTTACAGGAAAAAATTGAAGCGGCGGTGGCATTAGAGCTAGCGGCTGAAGATATGACTCGCGATGAGATGGATCTGCTCAGCGCTTACCTCAAGCGAGATTTGAAACAGCTGGGTTATTATGCCCATGAAACCGGTGAAGGCGTTGCTGCGTGGTTGAACTTCGATCTCGATTTTCTGGAACAAACGGTGGCAACTCAACTGATGGATCTAGCCGATCGCACGCGTATCGGTATCACTGAGTTGCAACAACGGTTAGCCGAGGGCGATGATCAATACGCGGCGGGCGACATTGCTGCGCCAGGCACGTTTTCCTGTGTGGCCTGTGGTGAATCGGTAGTGCATACCGCAACCAGCCGCTTAGAGGCGTGCCCTCAATGTGGTTCAGAGACCTTTACGCGTCAATCGGCTCCGTGGGGCGATGAATAGTCCGATCAGTAACAGTAAACCGATAATGCTCATTAGCGGTTTTATTCCCCACGCCTGATAAGGCGTGAGACCCTGCATACGCTGCACTTCACCGGTTAATACCGCTTGTTCATATTGAGGGATGGTGGCGCTAATGCCGCCATCGGGGCTGATAAGGGCGCTAATGCCGTTATTGGTCGCGCGAATTATCCAGCGACCGTTTTCTAACGCTCTCATGCGGGCGATTTGTAAGTGCTGCGCCGGCGCGATTGAGTGACCAAACCAAGTGTCATTACTGACGGTTAGTAATAGATCACTGTGTAAACTCTGCTGTCTTACCAGCTCTGGATAAGCGATCTCATAACAGATAAAGGGCGCTATATGGCTGCCTGCCGCTTGCAGTAAGGGTTGATTGGGGGCTCCCAGACTAAATTCAGACATGGGAAGATCAAAGAAATCAATTATTCCACGTAGCTGATGCTCCAAGGGCACATATTCACCGAAGGGGACTAAGCGTTGCTTATCATAGCTGCCACTGCCACCGGCGAAGAGTGTCAGGCTGTTGGTATAGCGTCGACCTTTCGCTGCTTCCGGATCAAGATAGAGCGTTGGAATGCCACTGATCAGTGCGGTATTGTTATTGTCTAAGTAGCTTGTCAGCGGACTGAGCATCACTTTAGCGGTGCGATAAAAGCTAGGAATAGCGGTTTCCGGCCAAATTAACAGATCAACTTGATCGCTATCCTGACTTAGGTCGACGTAGGTTTGTAAAATCGATTGGAGTTCGCTAGGTCGCCATTTTAGTTGTTGCGCAATATTCGCTTGTACCGCCATGACCTTGAGAGGCTCGCCAACAGGGGTTGTCCAGTCATTCGGGATCTGCTTTTGTTGCACGGCAATCCAAGGAAGGCTCACTACCATGAGGATGGTTGCGGCTTGCAGGGGATGCTTAAAACGTTTGCAAAAGGTGACGAGAAGGGTGCTACTGAGGGCAATATAAAGACTCAGCAGCCACACGCCACCCAGCGGTGCGAATATCGCTAGCGGTGTATCGATGAGGCCGTAGCCAAGATAGAGCCAAGGAAAACCAGTAAACAGCCAGCTGCGCAGCCACTCAAACAGTACCCACAGGGCGCAAAAGCCAATCAGATTACGAAAGAGTTTGGTATAGAGCCATAGTTGAATGGCGAAGAGTATCGCTAATGCCGCAACAAACAAAGCGGTCATGGCGCCAGCGAGTAAATTCGATGCATTACCATATTCGTGGATGCTGACAAACACCCAGGATACACCCGTGCCGAAAAAACCAAGCCCGTAACACCAGCCGAGCCAGCCGCCAGCGCGGGGCGTGCAGTGATGCAAGAGGCTAAATAGTAGCGCAACCGAGATCGCACCCATGTACCAGTAATCAAACGGCGCTAGCGATAAGGGAGCCAACGCGCCAGCGAAAGTACTAAGCAGTGCTCGCCAAAAGACAAACGGGGTGCGATAACTCATGATGGATTAATTGTTTCTGAGCGCACCACCTGAAGTAGGCGGATGCGGCGATTATCGGCACTCAACACCTTAAAGGTAAAGGCATCAATCTCAACGGTTTCATCTTTACGGGGAAGGTGACCAAATTTCTGAGTGACGAGACCTCCGATGGTGTCAAAATCATCATCCGGCATACCGATATCGAAGAACTCGTTAAAATCTTCAATGGGGGTCAGTGCTTTGACGATATAGCCGTTATCGTCGAAGGGTTTGATATTGCCATCATCATCTTCGACATCGTGTTCATCTTCAATTTGCCCGACAATTTGTTCGAGTACATCTTCGATGGTGATGACACCGGAGACGCCGGCATATTCATCGACCACAATCGCCATATGGTTACGCGTGGCGCGAAACTCCTTAAGCAGTACGTTTAGGCGCTTGCTTTCAGGAATAAAGGTGGCTTTACGTACATATTGTCGAATATCGAAGTTTTCCAGATGATTTTCATCCAGGATGAGCGGCAACAGGTCTTTAGCGAGTAATACCCCGAGAATATCGTCTGGGTTTTCACCAATCACGGGAAAGCGGGAGTGAGCGGAAGAGATAATGACGGGTAAAAACTCTTTCGGGGTTTGATCCGCCTCAACGACGATCATCTGCGAGCGCGGGATCATGACATCCCGCACCTGCTGATCAGCCACCTGCATGGCGCCTTCTATGATGCTAAAGGCTTCCTGATCCAGAACGTTTTCATCGGTGGCATCTTTTAGATCGGCCAACAGATCTTCCCGGGTTTTCGGTTCATCAGAAAATATCTGAGAGAGCTTGCCCAGCCAGGATTTATGCTGGCTATGTCCCGATCGCTCTTCGCTCATTTGGTGCTCCGTGTTCTAGGTGTCAGGCTTATTCTGTTAATAAATAAGGGTCGGAAATATCTAAACTCGCCAGAATTTCCCGTTCTAGCTGTTCCATTTCTTCGGCTTCATCGTTATTTATATGGTCGAAGCCGAGTAGATGCAAGACTCCATGTACCACCATATGACACCAATGATTCATTAGCGGCTTATTTTGTTGCTGTGCTTCCTGTGCAACGACCTCTGCGCAAATCACCAAGTCACCCAATAAATCGAGTTCAATACCGTCTGGCATCTCGAACGGGAAGGATAGCACATTCGTTGAACGGTCTTTGCCGCGATATTGATGATTGAGTGCCTGACTCTCGGCGGCATCGACAATTCGAATCGATAGTTCGGCAGCCGCTAAGCGCCCTTTGAGTGTCGCACCGACCCACTCGGTGAGCTGAGCTTCACTGGGAAGGTTTGCATCGGTAATTTGACATTGACGGTCAACGAAGTAGCTCATCGGTTTCCCTGTTGATTGCCCGACTGGACATCGTGTTGCTGTTCATAGTGATCATAGGCTTCGACAATATGACCGACCAACGGATGACGCACGACATCTTTGGCGGTAAACCGAGTAAAACCGATGCCTTTGACCTCTTTAAGTACTTCGCTGGCGTGAATCAGGCCAGAGCGAACCCCTTTGGGAAGATCTATCTGTGTGGTATCGCCGGTGATCACGGCGGTCGAGCCAAAGCCGATGCGGGTGAGAAACATCTTCATCTGCTCGCGGGTGGTATTCTGACTTTCATCGAGAATAACGAATGAACCATTAAGCGTACGGCCACGCATATAAGCGAGTGGTGCGACCTCGATGATATTGCGTTCGATCAGTTTCCCGACCCGTTCGATACCTAACATTTCGTACAGTGCATCATAGAGTGGACGCAGATAAGGATCGACTTTTTGGCTTAGGTCGCCGGGTAGAAAGCCCAGCTTCTCACCGGCTTCGACGGCTGGACGCACCAACAGAATACGACTTACCTCTTCGCGCTCTAAGGCTTCACAGGCACAGGCAACGGCGAGGTAGGTTTTGCCGGTACCGGCGGGGCCGATACCGAAATTTATATCGTGTGTCAAAATCGTGCGGACATAACTTTGCTGATTCGGGCCACGAGGGCGGATCAGGGTTTTGCGGGTTTGAATCGCAATATCGGCTTGATAAACCGGCGCATCGGATGCATTCCCCGATAGCTGTTCAACACCGGATTGTTGCAGCAGTAGATGAATCTGATCGGGCGTGATCTGCTCTCCCTGTAACGCATCTTCATATAGCTGTTCAAGAAGCTTGGCGCCTGCACGGGCGACATTGGATTGGCCCGCTAACTTGAATTGATTGCCTCGGTTGCTGATCTCTATGCCTAGTCGTTGTTCAATCAGGCGCAGGTGTTCATCGAGTTGACCGCAAAGATTAGCGAGTGACTGAGTATTATCCGGCGCTAACGTGAGCTGGATGGTTTGCACTGTATTCAAGAATGAATCCTTCGATTGAGAGGCGTTAAGTTTATCGGCGCTAGGCTTGGCAACTGCGGCGAGTCGCCAAGCCGATTTAGCTGGCGGATTGCAGTGTACCGTCGAGCTCTGAACCGACTAACTCACCCAACAGGGAGTTGGTATACACTTCGGCGATACGGACATCGGCGAAGTGACCGATAAGATCGGGGTTATCGCAGCGAAAGTTAACCACACGATTATTCTCGGTACGACCCTGTAACATACCGGGGTCTTTACGCGAGTAATCCGTGACGAGAATGCGTTGCACGGAATCAAGCATACGCCGACTAATTTGTAGCGCCTGCTGAGTGATACGGTTTTGTAACAGACTCAGCCGCTGTTTTTTGGTGTCCTCAGAAACATCATCGGGCAGATCAGCGGCTGGCGTTCCTGGGCGGCGACTATAGATAAAGCTGTAAGAGTTATCAAAACCAACCTCAGCGATGAGGTTCATCGTGGCTTCAAAATCGGCATCGGTCTCGCCGGGGAAACCAATTATAAAGTCGGATGACAGCGTGATATCGGGACGAGCCGCACGAATTTTGCGAATCAACGATTTATATTCCAGCGCCATATGACCACGCTTCATCGCCATGAGTATACGGTCGGAACCGCTTTGCACGGGCAGATGTAAAAAGCTGACCAGCTCGGGTACTTCACGGTAAACCTGCACGAGACTATCGGTAAACTCGACCGGATGCGAGGTGGTAAAACGGATGCGATCAATACCATCGATAGCGGCTATCATGCGAATCAATTCCGCGAGATCGGCCGTGTCGCCATCATGAGTGTTACCTCGGTAAGCGTTAACATTTTGTCCCAGCAGGTGCACTTCGCGTACACCTTGCTCAGAAAGCTCGACCGTTTCGGCAATAATATCATCCAGCGGCCGACTCACTTCCTCGCCGCGAGTGTAAGGCACCACGCAGAAAGTACAGTATTTACTGCAGCCTTCCATGATTGATACAAAGGCTTCGGCACCTTCTACCCGAGGCGCGGGGAGGTGATCGAATTTCTCAATTTCAGGGAAACTAATATCGACAATGCCTTTTTTATGCGTGCCAGCGTTAGTGATATCGATCATCTCTGGCAGGCGATGAAGGGTTTGTGGCCCGAAGATCATATCGACATAGGGCGCGCGCTTCAGAATGGCATCGCCTTCCTGCGACGCAACACAACCACCGACGCCGATTTTCAGCTCGGGGTTCTTGGCTTTCAGCTTGCGCCAGCGGCCCAGTTGATGAAAGACTTTTTCTTGAGCCTTTTCTCGAATCGAACAGGTGTTCAGTAGCAGCACATCGGCTTCTTCCTGATTCTCGGTTAACTCGAGTTCATGGCTTTCACCCAATAAGTCGGCCATCCTTGATGAATCATACTCGTTCATCTGACAACCGTGGGTTTTAATGAATAGCTTTTTGGCCATGGCACACCTGTTTTACAATCTAGAGAAATTAAGAGGGCGGGAATTATACTTTATGGCAAACCACCTGCATAGTTTTTAACCGTTCCGTTAATGCCTTGTAATCAGCTAAACCGCCCCCATAATAAAGCGCTGTTAACTTTTTTGTTGAGTGTGATAAACATGGCAAGTGACCCGATTTACCGAATAAAATTTCTGAATCAGAACGACATCTATGAGATCTATGCACATAATGTCTACCAAAGTGATCTTTGGGGCTTTCTTGAAATAGAAAACATCATTTTTGGTAGTCAGAGTGCCATGGTTGTTGATCCCACTGAAGAAAAGCTCAAAAAACAGTTCGAAGATGTCGAACGCAGCTATATTCCGATGCAAGCGGTCATTCGTATCGATGAAGTCAAGCATGAAGGTCCAGCAAAAATCACCGAAGTCAAAGGCACCGTGACACCTTTCCCAGTGATGCCTCCGAGAAACTCATAAACTCACTCGCGTTAGCTTGGGCGATGACTTGATTGATCGCCTAGTCTCTTCATGCTCATCGGGGCGATGGTGATGCGCAGTCAGCATCTCCCTTCGGTTGGCTGTCATTACTGCTTTACCCGCGAGTGCCTAATTAGCCCCTCCTTAGCGTAAAACACCCTCTCATAGTGTCTATCTAGCTTATAAAATATGCCATAGATGATGGCTGTGACTGTACCGATCGATCTATCGATGCCCCCTGTTCTTTTTATGCAGCGTTTGTTGCTGTGACGGCTAGCGGCTCTATCTTATCGGCCTATTTTTTTAATAGGGTTGCCTATCTTATGATTTGAGATTCTTATTATTGAATCGATGTTGTGCGTTAAATTCAAAGCTAAGGCTATATTTAACCTGAAAACCTGCTAATTAAACGTTATATTACAGTTAGCTGTTTCGTTTTAAACCGTTTTAGTTTCACCTTCGTGGCCGTATCGAGTTCAACGTGGTTGGTATAGTTTTTTATTTCGTGGCGTACTTAAAAGAGAATACTGTTTAGATATGTTGTTACAGTCACCCCCTATCGTAAGACCATATGAACGCGTGACGAATCTGTTCTTCACCCATATTTTGCCGGGTGTTGCTTACCTGTTATTGGCATATCTAGCGGAAGATTTGTTGTCGATACCTCCTAGTGATGCTTCTGCAGTATGGCCTGCCGCCGGGGTATCCATTGCCGCGATTTTGCTACGTGGCTATCGTGTTTGCTTTGGCCTAGGTGTCGCGCTGATGATTTTTTATGCCAGCAACTGGTTGGATACCACGAGTGGTTGGACGCTGTTACGTTCAATCACGTTGATGTCACTACTCAGTAGCGCTGCATTATTGGAAGCGGCGTTTGCTGCCTGGCTGGTACACCGCTTTTTAGGTGGTGTACCAACGTTGATCGATGATAAGCATATTACGCTCTTTTTATTGATTATTGGCCCGTTAGCCTCCGTCTTTTCCAGCTTGTTAGCCAATATAACGTTACTTGTTTTTGGCGTAATAGGGAGCGAACATTTTTTCGTTAGCTGGCTCACTTGGTTTGTGGGTGACAGCATCGGTGCGATTGTTATTGCCCCGGTTTTATTGGCGCTTTTTGCTAATCGTGAGAGTTCACTGCATTCACGCAAGTGGACCATTGTGTTACCGATGGCGGGGTTGTTGTTAGCTGTCACGGTTTTGTTTACGATTACTAAACAGTATGAGTTGCAGGAACGGAGACTGAAATTTACTCAACAGGCGGAGCAATTACATTCGAATATAGAAGGGCGGCTTGAAGGCGGTCGAGAAGTGCTGTTTTCTTTGCGCAGCCTATTCTTAAGCAATAATTATATCGATAAGGAAGGCTTCTCTCGCTTTGCGTTACATATATTGCAACGTTACCCCGAACTGCAAGCGTTGGAGTGGACGCCGCGCATCCTTAAAGCGGAACGTTCGCACTATGAGCGCTCCTTCGACGCGCCGATCAATATTCTAGAACGCAGTGAAAACGATACGCTAATTCCCGCAGGTGATAGAGATTTCTATTATCCTATCAGCTATATCGAGCCCTTCGCTGAAAATGAGCGAGCATTTGCGTTTGATATCGCCAGTAATCCGCTTGCACTAACGGCGGTGGAAAGAGCACGGAAACTGGGTGGCTCGGCCGCTACGGCGCCGATTCGGTTGATTCAGGAATCAGCAACGCAATGGGGCGTTGTTGAATACCTGTATGTTGAACACTCGGGTCTAGAGAATGGACTCTCTGGCGAAGGGGTGGTGGCCGCGGTCTATCGTATGGGCGATTTTATTGCCTCAGTGTTGCAAGACCGAGCGCGTCAGGCAGTACTAATGGAGATTGAGTTATTTGATATTACCGATGGCTCGGTGCAGATCTACCCATCCGGCTCATCATCGCCGGTGGCTGCAGAACAGCTGACCTGGAGTCGTGAATATCTTATGGGAGGGCGAGTGTATCTCTTTAAATATAGTGCTACGCCCGCCTTCTTACATCACTTTACTCAGTGGAGTAGCTCGATTATTTTGCTAGGCGGGATGTTATTTACGGCACTGTTGGGCGGTTGGCTATTATCTCTCACTGGAACGACACTGCGTATTGGTCAGCAGGTCAAAGAGAAAACCGCATCGCTACAATATGAGGTTGAGGAGCGTCGGCGAACCGAGCAGCAACTACTGAAAGTCTCTAAAGCGGTAGAGTTTAGTCCTAATATGGTCTTGATTACACTGCCGGATGGTGAAATTGAGTATTCAAGCCCTCGATTTACCGAGGAAACCGGATTTAGTCTTGAGGACGTTGTTGGTCAGAATATCAATATGCTCTATTTTGAGCAGCCGGGTGCCATATCGTATCGGGATATTTGGCCTGATTTGAGCCATCAACCCAACTGGGGCGGCGAGATCGGTAATCGGAAGAAGCACAATGTGCTCTATTGGGCGCAGGTCAATATAGCGCCGATCTATGATTTAAATGGCGAGCTGACTAATTATGTCGTGACCCTATTGGATGTCACTGAAAACCGTCTGATTTCAGAACAGATGAGTTATCACGCCAGCCATGATCAGTTGACGGGACTGATTAATCGGCGTGAATTTGAGATGCGTTTACAGTCCGTGTTTCAGCATCAGCGTACTCCCGGTTGTCAGCACAGTTTTTGTTTTCTCGATCTTGATCAGTTTAAAGTAGTGAATGATACCTGTGGTCATGTGGCAGGTGATGAACTGTTGCGACAGATCGCTTCAATTCTTCAGAGTCAGGTTCGCGCTAATGATACCCTCGCTCGTCTTGGGGGGGATGAATTTGGTATTTTATTACTCGATTGTCCGCTCAACAAAGCGCAGGCCGTGGCGGAGAATGTCCGAGATTCGATCGCTGCCTTTAAGTTTTGTTGGGAACAGCAGTCGTTCAATATCGGCGTGAGTGTGGGGGTCGTTGCGATCAATGAACACTCTGCTAACTTAACTGAAGTGCTGAAACAGGCAGACTCCGCATGCTATACCGCGAAAGATGCTGGCCGTAATCGAGTCCATCTTTATACCCAGGGTAACGAAATGCTGGCGCAGCGAGAAGGTGAGATGCATTGGGTTTCTGAGATCAATGCCGCCCTCGAAGAAGATCGATTTATGCTCTATGGGCAACTCATCGTGCCTTTACAAAATGAGCATCTGAAACCGGATATCGAAATTTTGCTGCGAATGATCGATCGAGAGGGCCATGTTATTCCGCCAGGCGCGTTCCTTCCCGCGGCTGAACGCTATCAGCTGGCCGGCCGAATTGATGAATGGGTCGTGAGTCATGCTTTTGCATGGTTAAACAAAAACTTTGCCCAGTTTAGTCAATCTTTTGGTTGTTGTGCGATTAATCTGTCCGGCGGTAGTTTAGGTGACCCGTGCATTAAAGAGGCTATTATTAGTCATTTAGAAAGCTCTACTTTATTGCCATATAAAGTTAAATTTGAAATTACTGAGACCGCCGCCATTGCGAATTTGGTGGAAGCTCAGCGGTTTATTAATGCCTTAAAAGCCTATGGATGTCAGTTTTCACTCGATGATTTTGGTAGTGGCTTGTCTTCATTTGCGTATTTGAAAAACCTGCCAGTGGATAACCTTAAGGTCGATGGCATGTTTGTTAAAGGTATTCTTGATGATGAGCTCGATCAGGCGATGGTCAAATCGATCAACGATATTGGTCATGTGATGCATAAAACCACGATTGCTGAATTTGTTGAAAACGATGAAATCTGCGAAATGATTCGCGCTATCGGTGTCGATTATGGACAGGGGTATGGATTGGGCCTGCCGGAACCCTTAGATAAGCTGTTACAGCAAGTTTGCGATGAGTATGAGTCAAAGCGAATCTAATAACGAGGCTAACATGAGGGTTCACACGAGGTGTCGGGCGATGGCCGACTGACGTGGCAAGGGGTTTATTGAACAATGAGTTTAATGCCTTTACAGCTGATAATTATCGTACTGCTTTAAATGGTTATGTCGAATTAACGCGGCCAAGCGCTGAATATAATCCTCTCCCAATTCGCTGTAGCGATGCAGGTGGCGTATAAGCTTCAAGCTATCCTGACTTTTAAGGGCGGCTTGACGTAACTCCGAGTAGGCGTTGCCTCGTCCGAGTGTTAGAAAGTAGTCGTCTATCGCGCCGAGTAATGAATCATAGCGTTTGACATAGATAGCCTTACCGTCTCTGCGTTGACTCGCCATTATCCGTTTTTCTGAGGGATCAAATGACCAGATTCCGAAGACATTATTCGCCTGCACAAAAAAGCGAGAACTGCCCCAGCCCGTTTCAATGGCCGCTTGTGCGAGTACCATGCTGTTGGGTAAGTTGATCATACGTCGTTGTAGTTGAGCCGGTGATTCGGCATCGTATTGTCCCATGAGCGCATCAAGCCAAGCCTGATCGAGGCTACTGGGACGGTTGCTCTCGAGAATTTTTTCGAGTTTCAAGCGTTGCTGTTGTAGTCGCTGTTTACTGATCAAAATAGCGGGCAATAGGAGGGCGACAAAACGTTGTTTTTTATCCGCGATAGGCAGTTTAGCCAAGGAGACAACCGAGGTGTAAGCCACGGCTTGGGTCGGATTGGTTAACTGAACAATATCGGCGGCGCTATTTAACGGCCGATAATCAACGTTGATGGGGTTGATGTCATGTTGATCGCTGATTTGTATCAGTGTGCCTAGAGCAAACATCAATGCCACGAAGAGTAATAAGGCGGCTTGCAACGGGTTGGATGCGATTTTGCGAGATATCATCGGTTTAATCCTGATCAATAAATAACAACGTTTTGGCCCCACGTCCGGGAATCTCACGCGCCAGCCTAGGCACTAAGTATCCGGGCAGTCGATCCTGTAATTGACGCATCAATTGTTTGGCTTCTGTATCGGGAACATCAAAGTGAGCGGCGCCTTTAACGGGATCAAAGGTAAACAGGTAGTAGGGTAACACACCGATATTAAATAGCTTTTCGCTAAGCGCTGCGAGGATGTCGCTACTATCATTAACACCTCGCAGAAGAACGGCTTGGTTTAAGACAGTCACGTTGGCCTGACGTAAATGATGTATGGCGGTGGCGACCTGATCATCGAGTTCTTGCGGATGGTTGCTGTGTATCACCGTCACCACGTTAAGACGGGTTTGCTGCAGTATTGATGTTAAGCTGGCCGTGACACGCTGTGGCAGTACCACTGGGAGTCGACTGTGAATGCGTAAGCGGGTTAAGTGAGGTATTTGTTCAAGATCTGCGATAAGCTGCTTTATACGCGCATCACTGGATACCAAGGGGTCTCCGCCGGAAAAGATGACCTCAGTAATACTCTTGTCGGCGCTAATATAATCAATGATGTTTTGCCATTGAGCCGGCCCAAGACGGTTTTCTGCATAGGGAAAATGACGGCGAAAACAGTAGCGGCAATTAATCGCACAGGCGCCGGTCAGTATGATCAGTACGCGGCCCTTATATTTGTGGATTAAGCCATCCACCGGATTGCTATGCAGCTCTTCGAGAGGATCCTGAGTAAATCCTGCAACCTCATTTAGTTCTTCTCCTAGCGGTAATACTTGTCGTAATAATGGGTCATCGAGATTGCCTTTTTCAATACGATCCAGCCAAGGACGGGGGATACGCATAGTAAATTCAGCACTGGCGCGATGAGCGTCTTGGAGGATGGTTTCGGGGAGTTGGAGATAACGAATCAGCGCTTCCGGGCTTTCGATTGTCTGACTTAGCAGTGTTTGCCAGGTCTCGGGTAACTGAATGGGTGAGTGCATATTGGATTAATTTCGCTGGAAAATTTGCTCGCATTCTCCTTTCAAGTAGAATGTGTGTCAATTTTGCGGTGGCAACAGTTCACCTGAGTCTAATCTATTTCGAGATCAATATGGCAAATTACCCATCTAACCAGTTTAAAAATGGCCTTAAAGTGATGATCGAGGGTGACCCTTGTTCAATGGTCGATGTGGAATTCGTTAAACCAGGTAAGGGGCAAGCGTTCACCCGCGTTAAACTGAAAAACCTGATCACCGGTCGCACTTGGGAGCGCACGTTTAAATCTAACGAAACGGCGGAAGGCGCTGATGTGATGGATACCGATATGGAATATCTGTACAGCGATGGCGAGATGTGGCACTTCATGGATCCGCAAAGTTATGAACAGGTTGCGGCGGATAAAACGGCGATTGGTGATGCGCACCTGTGGCTAAAAGAGCAAGATAAGTGCTTGGTGACATTGTGGGATAACAACCCTATTTCGATTACCCCGCCTAACTTCGTTGAACTGGAAGTGGTGGAAACGGATCCAGGTCTGAAGGGTGATACCGCACAAGGTGGCTCGAAACCCGCCAAGCTGCAATCGGGTGCCGTTGTTCGGGTGCCACTGTTTATTGAACAGGGTGATGTTTTAAAAATCGATACGCGTAGCGGTGAGTACGTTTCTCGCGCATAAGACTGAGCGACGCGTTTAACCTCGATAATCCATGGCAGCCTCGGCTGCCGTTTTTATGCACAGGATGTGCGGTATGCCGCGGGCGCATGGATGCGCAGGAGCGGCGATGTACAGGCTCTCTTAGGTGGGCGTATGCCGCGGGCGCATGGATGCGCAGGAGCGGCGATGTACAGGC
>NZ_JAUOQE010000040.1 GCF_030547545.1 Amphritea sp. 1_MG-2023 | reverse complement strand
TTTCAATGGGTTAATCAAACAGCTCGGTTTGTGTCAGCGACCGTTTCCGGTGGCTGTCTCAAGCGAGGAGGCGCATTCTACACCGGACAGGCAGAGAGTCAACAGGGACAGCACAAAAAAGTGAATAATTTATGAAAAACGGTGAATTGTTTAACCACGCGGCGCTAGAAGTCGCTACGCGGCCCGCCTGAGGGGAGATGCTATCACTTACTCATCTATCAGCAAGCAACACCTTCGAGCACACAGCTCCGCTTATGCCCCTCAGGCTGACGTTTAAACCGTTTACCGCCCCCTAGAAACGCAAAAAGGCTCCCAGAGGAGCCTTTATTGACAAGCTATTCGATTAGGCTTGCGGGCCCGCCGCAATAATCGCTTCTGCGACACCCTCAAACTTACCGAAGTTACGCGTAAACTGACCAATCAAATCTTTAGCCGTGGCATCATATGCCTCTTTATCGGCCCAAGTGTTACGAGGATTCAACAATCCAGCATCAACACCTGGCACTGCGGTTGGCACCGTCAAGTTAATACCTTCAAGATATTCTGTCGGTACGTCAATCAGATCACCATTTTGAATCGCAGCGATAATACCGCGCGTCGTTGGGATATTGAAACGAGAACCGGTACCGAATGAACCGCCTGTCCAACCGGTATTGACCAGATACACCTGACTATCGAACTCTTCAATTCGCTTAATCAGCAAATCGGCATACTCGCTAGCGGGACGCGGGAAGAATGGTGCACCGAAACAAGTGGAGAAGGTTGATTTAACGCCCTCACCAGAACCCATTTCAGTCGATCCAACTAACGCGGTATAACCTGATAAGAAGTGATATGCCGCCGCTTCTTTAGACAAAATAGAAACAGGAGGCAACACACCGGTCAAATCGCAGGTAAGGAAGACGATGGCTTTAGGCTCGCCACCTTTATTTTCTTCTGTACGCTTTTCAACGTGCTCCAGTGGGTAAGCGCAACGGCCATTCTGCGTCAGTGTGGTATTGGAGTAATCCGCTGTACGCTTTTCATTCAGGGTGACGTTTTCAACAATGGCGCCGAAACGGATAGCGTTCCAGATAATGGGTTCGTTCTTCTGACTCAGATCGATTGTCTTAGCGTAGCAACCGCCTTCTAAGTTGAAGACAACACCTTTACCCCAGCCATGCTCATCATCACCGATCAAAAAACGCTCAGGATCGGCAGACAAGGTTGTTTTACCGGTACCGGAAAGTCCAAAGAATAACGTTGTATCGCCATCTTCGCCCACGTTAGCGGAACAATGCATAGGCAATACATCTTTTTCAGGCAGCAAAAAGTTCTGCACAGAGAACATCGCTTTCTTCATTTCGCCCGCGTAACGCATACCCGCCAATAAGACTTTGCGCTTCGCAAAGTTAATGATGACGCAACCATCGCTATTGGTGCCGTCACGTTCAGGATCGCACTCAAAGTTGGCCGCATTAATAATCTGCCACTCTTCTTTGGCCTTTGGATTGAATTCTTCTGGACGAATGAAGAGATTTTGACCAAATAGATTCTGCCACGCCGTTTCAGTCGTCATTAATACTGGCAGGTAGTGATTCGTGTCAGAACCAACGTGTACATTAGCAACGAAATGCTCGCGAGCGGCCAGATATTCTTCAACACGTACCCACAGAGCATCAAATTTATCTGCATCAAATGGACGGTTAATCGGACCCCAATGGATTGCATCAGAGGTACTGGCTTCATCGACGATATAACGATCCATCGGAGAACGACCTGTACGCTTGCCTGTTTCAACAACCAACGCGCCAGAATCAGCGAGTATTCCTTCGCCACCCTGAATGGCTTTCTCAACTAGCTGAGCCGGGCTCAAATTGACGTGTACAGTGTTCACGGTTTCTTTGCTCATTGCTTGATTCCCTTGGCTTCTAGCCAAAAAAAGTAATTTACCTGAATAAAGTGGGCTGGCCCCAACATCTTGTGCATTCCAGTAGGAAAACCAACGGGGTCGTTATTATAAGGAGGCGTATTATGTCAAAAAAGTGCTGAAAACACCATTCACCAGACAATTTCTCAACCGCAATGTAAAAGTATTTAGCCGCTCTTTACAAAATAGCGGCCAAAAGTACACGGTCGATCATGTAAACTTATCAGTGAACTTGATCAGAACCTTTGATATTGGCGCTATCTGCAAACAGCATCGCGATATCAGCCATATCAAACTGATAGAGTTCATTACAGAACTGACAATTCACATCAACACTACCCTCTTCCTGCACAATTTGCTCTAACTCTTCCCGCGACATCGCTCGCAGCGCATCACTAGTACGCTGACGGGAACAGTCACAGTTAAACTGTAATGTATCCGCCTCATAGAGACGACAATCTTCTTGATGAAACAGTCGATGCAGGATCGTTGTATTATCCAGCGACAGTAACTCTGCATCGCTAAGCGTCGCCGCTAAGCTGCTAAAATGTTCCCAATCAGCCGTCGAATCACCACTGGCGGGCATCACCTGGAGTAAGAATCCGGCAGCCCGCTGCTCATCGGCCACCAAATGGATCTGCGTTGGTAGCTGCTCAGATAAACTAAAATAAGCTTCTAAGCACTCACTTAAGCGACTCCCTTCAAGCGGCACAACCCCTTGGTAACGTTGCCCTTGATCCGGCTCAATCGTGATGACTAATTGACCACCTTTAAGCAACTCACAGAATTCAGCTTGCTGCGGAAGCTTGCCATCAAAGCGAGCAATCGCACGCAGATCACGCTGATGATTGCACTCAGCCATCAACACTTTCACTTGATTATTGCTCTGAGCCTGCAACATCAAGCGGCCATCAAACTTAAGGGTAGCGCTTAACAGACTCACGGCAGCCATCATTTCACCCAGCAATATATTGATTAGCTGAGGGTATTGATGCTTTGCTATTGCCTGTTGATAACTCTGCTCTAAACCGGCCATCACACTGCGGATATCCGCATGTTCAAACATGACCCGTTGAAGCTGATCAGAATTACTCATGATATTCTCTAAAACCTATCTCTTAACTGAAGGTTAGCGGGACTCGCTAAACCAATAACCTGGCCCGACCAGCCCTAAATATTATCATAATCGCCGCAAATCTAGCGATCCTTAAACTGTATAATCTTCCGCCGATCTTTTTTATTCGGGCGGTGATCAGGAGCAACATTCCCTCGCATCTCTTTACGCAATGCGGCCCTCTCTTCTCTCGCCTTTATACTTTGCTCGGTTTCCTGATACAGTAACTGCGCTTCAGGGGCGCCGCGACGCTGATCAGAGATCGCCATCACGACCACTGTTTTTTCATCTAGGCCTTGACGAATAACTAATTTAGCGCCTAATTCAACGATACGGCTACACTTCGCTCGCTGTCCCTGATAATGCACTTTACCGCCTTCTACAGCGTCTTTCGATGCGCCTCGAGTTTTAAAAAAACGCGCCGCCCACAACCATTTATCCAAGCGAACTTTCTCTGACTGAGAAGGCTTTTGATGATCCGTCTGCTTAACCGTTCGTTTACTCATCTATTTTTTATCAACTCATCAAAATGCTCTATCGCATTAAAATCTAAAATGTCACGTCTTGGTTGTTGACTATCGGGTTGAACAATACTGAGTAAGTGAGTAATACCATACTGTTTAGCCGATGCTAAGACTGCCAAACTATCATCCACCAGCAATGTCCGCGCCGGATCAAACGGCTCATCTCGCTGTAATTGCTGCCAAAAGGCCTGTTGCTCTTTTGGCACACGATAATCATGCGAGCAGACAATATTATCAACCAACTGATCTAACTGAGTTTCCTCTAATTTGAGCGACAAACTATCCTGATGTGCGTTGGTCACGATAACACGACGTATATTTTCATCCTTAAGATGCGCAAGAAAATCATGTACATGGGGCCTAAACGCGATACGGTCACGGATCTCCCGCTTCAACGCTTTAATATCAACTTGCAACGCTTGCGACCAATAATCAAGACAGTACCAATTTAACGTACCTTGTTCCTGCATAATTCTTTGATGGAGCCACTGCGATACCTCCGAATGTTTCAGCTTATGCAGCTCAGCATAGCGGATCGGAAGATGCTCCAACCAAAAGTAGGTATCAAAATGTAGATCTAACAAGGTGCCATCCATATCCAGAAGCACCGTATCAATATTTTTCCAATCCATATAAAAAGTCAAAGCTGCAGGTTAGTATTAGGTTAGGTTTGTCACTGAATGACGAGGATTAATCCAGTATGCCTGTAAAACCGGATATTTTGAAGGTAACCGCCACTGCCAAAAGCCGCCTATTTCAAGTAGAAGAACTTGAACTACGCTTTTCTAATGGTGTTGAAAGAACCTATGAGCGTTTGGCCAACCGTGGCCGAGGCGCAGTCATGATTGTTGCACTTGATGATCAACAAAACGTTTTGCTGATTCAAGAATATGCTGTTGGTCTCGAAGATTACCTGCTCACGCTGCCTAAAGGTCTCATCGATCCCGGTGAAGATGCACTACAGGCCGCCAATCGCGAACTCAAAGAGGAGGCCGGATTCGGAGCACAGCAACTACA
Source organism: Amphritea sp. 1_MG-2023 (assembly GCF_030547545.1). Lineage (GTDB taxonomy): Bacteria > Pseudomonadota > Gammaproteobacteria > Pseudomonadales > Balneatricaceae > Amphritea. The sequence goes on along the minus strand of NZ_JAUOQE010000040.1, from coordinate 29,674 downwards.
AGTCATTAAAGAGATGACCTCGGCACCTAACTACATGGGCCATAAGATTACCGTGGTACTCGCACAGGGTTTATACCCCTGTCGTTTGCCTGGCGATGAACCCGAAGAGATGGAAGTCACTCACTGGCCATTGAGCCAAATAAACCAATTATTTGAACGAGATGACTTTTCCGAAGGTCGGGCGATTGCCGCACTCTACATGATTAGGGATCGACTCGCTAAGGCTGAATGAGCAATACACCTAGGGCTGTATCAGCCTTACATTTTCGAATGAACGCGCAGCTGACGGGGTAGGTAACGCTTCACCCCATCAGTATGTTAGCGCTCAGGTTGGGCTAAGGCGCTTTACATTCCCGCGTCCCCACTCGGACGACATTTTCAACTTTTTTCTGCATGGCCGGATCTCTGATAGCACCCTGCATAATACGTTCAACTTCATTATCACTAAACTGTTTATGGACATAATCCGATAGGCAGCTACATTGCTCCTCGGTCGCGGTACCACCCGCCATACAGCCTTGTTTAAATGGCTCCCAGGTTTTTGACGTCAGATATTGAGTTTTAACGGTAAAAACGATCAATAAGACCGCCGCAATCCAGAGAAACACTTTACCCATAACCGATTATCACCTGTTTTATTATCATGATTACTATCACCGTAAGAACCATGATTCTAACAGTTCCATCATATCTGTCAGCTAACTTTAGTCTGATGCTATCGTTCAGCAGGCTAAGGAAGGTGCGAATAAGTCTGTTATGTTCTCTGCGGACATTAGAATGGCCAGATACGCGAAAGCCAGTGCAGCGCAATGTCTGGACCTTTTCAAGCTGGCTGACAAAGTAGATGACCATTCTAATATCCGCCCTTCAGAGCTTTCAGAAAAGCAGGATCTCAGCGTTAACATTTTTCGACATACAGCCAGTATGCCTGTAACGGTTGCCTTGATCTCCAGCTTCTCTGTCAGCCAGAGACGCAATTGACTTTTTCGCACCTTCCCTAATTTCCCTTTGATTACTAAGGCATTAACAAGGCAATGAAAAGCAACAGCAAGGGTGCTATCATTCTGCGACGCTATATAAGCGATGCTTGAATTATTCCTAACAAGCCCCTATATAAATCGTCAGGTTTATATAAAGATTTCACAACCTATGCTGAATAAGACACTATAAAAGGTAATTAACTATGAGCTTTGAACTGCCAGCACTGCCCTTTGCCAAAGATGCACTGGAACCCCATATCTCTGCCGAGACGCTGGACTTCCACCACGGTAAACACCACAACACTTACGTCGTTAAATTGAACGGTCTGATTCCGGGTACCGAATACGAGAACAAATCTCTAGAAGAGATCATCATGTCTGCGCCTGCCGGTGGTGTATTCAACAATGCCGCGCAAATCTGGAACCACACGTTCTACTGGAACTGCCTGTCTCCAAACGGTGGCGGTGAGCCAACCGGCGCAGTAGCCGATGCGATCAACGCTAAATGGGGTTCTTTTGCTGCATTCCAAGAAGAACTAAACGACAAAGCGGTTAACAACTTCGGCTCTAGCTGGACTTGGCTCGTGAAAAACGCTGACGGTTCTCTGGAAATCGTCAACACCAGCAATGCAGGAACACCAATGACCAATGGTCAGACTGCACTGCTGACCGTCGATCTATGGGAACATGCTTACTACATCGATTACCGTAACGTACGCCCTGACTACCTGAAAGGTTTCTGGGCTCTGGTCAACTGGGACTTTGTTAACCAGAACCTGGCTGGCTAAACGAGCAAACGTTGAAAAGGCATCTTATGATGCCTTTTTTTTACTTCCGATTTAGCTCTACAGGGAAATAGATTACACTTAGATCATGATACGGATTTCATCGGATGGTCACGGAACCAAACACCGCCATGCAAAAAAGCTATTTCTCGCTTACTACCGCCATCTGGCTATCACTCACCCTACTCATGGTGAGCATCAGTCTACTCTCTGATTATGATCGGCTGAAAAAAACGCTCCGTAATGATGCCCACTTTGTCTACTCATCTATTTATGAAAAAACCTACATCAATGAAGTCCTATTACAGAGCTTCACCCTGTTGGTTTCCGCAGCTCCCAATGACGATGAGGCGATTCGAGGTTTTGCGCATGAAATTCGCCGACGATATCCACATATCGAACGACTGCAAATTCAACAACAGCGGCCTCCGCTCAGCCAAAGCTACGGCACCACCAGCCATTATCAGATCGACCCTCAAGGCACGCATCACAATGCCCGCTTTCCAATAACCTTTATTGAGCCACAAACATCCGATACCCGCTATCTGCTCAACAAAGACCTCTTGGCCGATCCATTATTTGCCGAAACTATCCGCTTTGCTCGACAATATCATCAACCAATCACATCCCCCCCTTTTCCTTTAGAGCAAAAGCAAAACAGCTATGGTTTATTTCTCGCCTTTTTCGCCCGCGATACAGAGCAGAGTCCACAAAACCTCTATATCGCCTCTCTCGTGATCAATACCGATGGTCTGCTTCCAGAGACCAGCTTCCTCGCCGAGCATGAAAGCATTAGCCTACTGAATGGGCAGGGAAATATTATCGATCATTACCAATCAGCCCCGCCGCCATCCTTTTTTGACTGGCTCCCTAGACTAGAAGAGCAACGCACGATTAATCGCTTCGGACAGTCTTTCCAATTAAATATTGTGCATCAAATCAACGCCAAAGATATTAACTTAGGGATGCTGCTCACACTGATATCGGCATCCATTGCCTTCTTTTTTATGCTCACCGCTTATTTAAATCAGAAAGTGCGAGCGGCCATTGAGCATTCATCCGTCTATGAAACATTACACCACGAACGTCAGCAGCTAGAGATACGCATTGATAAACGCACTCGAGAACTTCGCGAGCAGTTACTCGAAAACCGTCAATTAACACATCAAATACTCGCCGTACAAGAACGGGAGCGGCGCAATCTATCCAGAGAACTGCATGATGAGCTGGGTCAGTCGCTCACCGCGATTCGTACTGATGCTAAAATTCTGAAACGTACTCATCCAGAAGAAAGCAGTCTCGTTAATCAAACTGCCGAGTCGATTGATGCGATTGCTCAGAATATCTATGATGTCACCTACGGCATGATGCGTAGTCTGAGGCCTTCGGCACTCGATGATCTAGGAGTCGTCGACGCTATTCGGGAGTGTATCGTATCGAATCGTTTTAAAGAGCATGGCATCACCTTACATACCGATTTCCAAGGTCCCCTCAACGAGATGTCGGAAGTTTATAACATCTCCCTGTTTCGGCTAACTCAGGAAGCCTTTAGCAATATTATTAAATACGCCCATCAGGCTCGCAATGTCTGGTTAGATATTCACCGTACCTCACAAGGACAGCGGAAAGAGATCAGCGGTGATCGTCTCGAGTTGATGATCAGCGATGATGGTTGTGGTTTTGATATTGAAGCCGAAGCCTTCAAAAAAGGCTTTGGCCTAATAGGTATGCGTGAACGAGTTAGGGCGCTTGGAGGCTTCTTTCAGGTCCGTAAAAACCATGACCATGGTACCCGTATCATCGCCATTATCCCGCTGGCTGAAGAAGATCAAGTAACGCCGGCCACACTTGATCGAGCAGAGCCGGCTGAGCCTTCGCTGTAGGGTGAAGACCATCGGCTTGCATGAGTTCGGGCTGTAACACCACTGTGGCCATAAAAAATGGCACCAAAGGCACTTGCTGCTGTTCAGCGACCCGACTAAATAACGCCGTAAATCCCTCGCTATAACGGGGACCATAGTTCGGTGGAATTTGCATCTCCAACAATAATACCGCGGCCCCTGCGGCTCGCGCTTGGTTCACCAGTAGATTCAGGTTATTTTCGATCAATTGAAGGGGGGCTCCCCGTAAACCATCATTCGCCCCTAGTTCCAGCACCACCAGTTCGGGCTGATATTGATCCAATGCGGCAGGCAAGCGCGTAATACCTCCGTGAGTCGTTTCGCCACTGATGCTGACATTGATCACGTCATAGTCAGGATGACTTTGCGCCAAGCGTTGTTCCAGCAACGTCACCCAACCTTTATTCGCTGGGATACCATAGGCTGCTGAAAGGCTATCACCCATGATTAAAACTGAACCACTCCATGCTAAGCTAGACAGCAATAATAAGCCGATTCCAAATAGAGATGCCATGACGACTCCTGAACCCTGTTCTGTTTTGATTGCCACCGCACTGGCTAAAACATTTGCCGATGAGCGCGGTGGACTGAATATATTCAATCATATCAACATCCGCGCCGAAGCGGGCGAAAGTGTTGCCATTATTGGCCCATCTGGGGCAGGAAAGTCGACGCTGCTGAGCATTCTGGCGGGGCTTGATGAGCCTAGCGAAGGCAGTATAGCGTTACTCGGCCAACCCCTAGCAGGACTTGATGAGGCCTCCCGTGCTGAATTACGCGCCAATCATATCAGCTTTGTGTTTCAGTCGTTTCAGCTGTTACCCGAACTTAGTGCCCTCGATAATGTGCAGTTAGCTCTAGAGATTCAGGGCCATCCACATCCAGCAGAACAGGCGGGTTACTGGCTTGACCGAGTCGGTTTGAGTCACCGTCATCAACACACTCCTTCTCGGTTATCCGGCGGTGAACAGCAACGCGTCGCGATTGCGCGAGCCTTTGCCACCGAACCCAGTCTGCTATTCGCGGATGAACCCACCGGCAATCTCGATGAAAAGACCGGACAAGAGATCATTGAACAACTGTTTGATCTCAACCGTCAGTTAAATACCACGCTGATTCTAATCACTCACGATGCCTCTCTGGCGCAGCGCTGTCAGCGACGCCTTTACCTGCATAATGGAACGCTGCAGGAGCAATAATATGAGAACAAAACAGCTTATTCGTCTCGCCTTAAAGCAGTCCCGCTCAGACCTACTCACCTTTGAGTGGCGAGCGCTACTACTGGCACTCTTCCTCGCCACGGCGCTATCCGGCTTCCTCGCACTGTTAGGTAATCAATTAGAAAAGGGGCTTAATCGACAAAGTGCGACCATGTTGGGGGCCGATTTAAGCCTGAGTGATAGTCAACCCATTAACGAAGCGCTGCATCAAGTTGCCCAACAACGGGGTCTGCGCTACACCGATGTCGTACAGTTTTCTTCGATGGTGAGCACCAGCGAACAGATGCTCCTGAGCTCTGTCAGGGCGGTTAGCGAACCTTATCCTTTGCGCGGAGAGATCATCACCTCACCCGAGCAATCAACACCGATACCCACGCCCGGCACCGCATGGGCCGAGCAACAACTACTAGAGCGGATGGGCCTGAAAGTGGGGGCCACGATTAGCCTCGGCTACGCAGATTTTAAAATCACCGCGGCGGTGCTCAGTTCCCCCGATCGCGGCACCGGCTTTCGCAGCTTCAGCCCACAACTCCTGATTAACGATCAAGACCTAGCAGCTACGCGAGTCATACAGCCAGGTAGTCGCATCGGCTATCGCACACTCTTCAGCGGTGCAGAAGCCCCGATCCGTGATTTTTATAACCATTTAAACAATCAACTCACTCCGCAACAGCGACTCTGGTCGGTCTATGCAGATCAACCTCTCGCCACAGGGGCATTGCAAAACGCTTCCCATTTCTTACGCATGACATCGCTATTCGGTTTATTGCTTTGTGGCTTGCTAATCACCTTAAGCCTGCGCCGTTACAGCAGTGCACAATATCGTCGTAGCGCGCTACTTCAATGCTTGGGGCTGAGACCGCAACAGATCCTGCGATTATATCTATTGAAGTTACTACTGGGTTGGGGACTGGCCGCCTTAGCGGGTTTACTGGCCAGTGGTATCGTCTTGCAACTCACCGCCTCGTTATTACAAACGCTAGTGCCATCCGGTTTGCCGGCGCCAGATTACCGCCTATTCGCGACAGGGCCATTGTTAAGTTTAACGTTACTCATACTGCTTGGCTTTGCACCGCTACTGCGCATCAGTCGTATTCCCGTGATGGGCCTGTTACGCCGCGATCAACTCAGCCATCAAGGACTGAGTTGGCCTATCCGACTGATCATCCTGACGCTTGCAGCGATCGTCATCAGCTTATATCTAGGTTCAGTCATCAATGCGTTGGCAGCCATCACACTCACCGTGGCAACGATTCTGATCGCCGGCCTCTGCGCCAGTTTCATACTTCCACCGCTTGGTCACCTCTTGGCTCGCCGCTTCCGCCTCGGGCGCTTACTACGTTATCGTTTACGTCAACAACGCCAATGGCATCGCATTCAACTGGGGATTATGTGTCTATTGCTAACCCTGCTCAGCAGCCTACTACTCACTCAAACAGAGCTGGTTAACCGTTGGCAGCAACAACTACCAGTTAACACGCCAAACCAGTTTGTGATAAATATTCAACCATGGGAGCTGCAACCGCTGAGTCAATTTCTCACCGAATCCGGTATCGATACCACCCTTTACCCCATGATTCGAGGGCGCGTGATGCGGATCAATGATCAGCCCCCCGAAGCGGTACTCAGCCCCGAGCAGAGGCAACATAATGCTTTAAAAAGAGAGCTAAATTTAAGCTGGTCGGCCTTTGCGCCAGCACATAATAAACTGCTGGCAGGAGAGTGGTGGCCTGCAGAAACGCAAGAGAATTTAATCTCCATCGAACAACAATTGGCCAGCAGTTTAGGTTTAACCTTAGGCGATAAAGTTGGCTTTGAGGTCGCAGGGCAACCGTTTAGTGCCACGATTAGTAATATCCGTCAGGTTGAGTGGCGCTCGTTCAGGCCCAATTTTTACATCATTTTCAGCCCTGGGGTGTTACAAAATTATCCACAAACTTACATCACTAGCTTTCGTCTCGAGCAACAACAGGCGGGACTTAGCCGCGAACTGTTACAACAATTCCCAGCGCTAACACTTATCGATGTCAGCCAGTGGATTGATCAAGCCAGCACCTTGATCGATCGTTTAATTCAAGCCTCGACCCTGATTCTCGGACTCACCATCGCTGCCGGTTTAGTCCTGCTGCAATTATTAGTTTATCAAGAACTGGAACAACGACGTCACGAAAATGCCCTACTTCAGGTACTGGGCAGCACCCCCAGACAGACGCGTCAATTGGATATCTTGGAATTCGCTCTGCTGGGGCTTGCCAGTGGCATGATGGCCGCCCTGTTGACAGAAATCATCACCGGCCTGATCAGCTATCGCTTGCTCGAATTACCCGCCATCCTGCATCCGAGTCTTTGGCTGCTATTGCCTCTTGCCGGCGCAGCGTTATTTACGCTTAGCACCTTCATCAGTCACCGTCAGAGTGGTTTCCATCAACTCCAACGGCTCTAATCAGCAGCAACAACGCCCACCTTAAAGGCCCAGCGTGGCGGTGGGTTTCGCCTGAGGATCATCCAAAGAGGGTACTGGGAAACAGCTAAACAGCCGTTCTCCCGGAATATTAACCGTCAGCTGCTGCTTGATAAGGTCTGAACGCTGCTGCGCCAAATTGATGAGTTGCTGCTGTTCTAATACCTGTAACTCTTCCACCGTAAAAGGCGTTTTCCGTTGACTATTCTGCTCTTCCAGCTCAGCCCGAATCAGCACTTGATCCTGCTGCACCGCCTGACCACAGATATTCAGCCGCATCCCTTTGCGTTCCGTCAGCAGTGACTCTATTTTTGTCAAATAGCCCTGTGCATAGTCATCTAGTTCGGCACCCCCTGGGGCAAACACGACCGGATCGAGGGAAATAAAACTGCCGTCTTGTACCGCACCAGCAGCCATACTGATCAAGGTGCCATAGGGTTCCAATGATTTCAAAAGGATACTAAAAGCGGCTTTTTTAAGGCCTTTACCCGCGAGTCGTGTCACCACGCTCTGAAAACCAAAATTAGGATCATCTAACGAACCGCTGATCGGAATATCCAAATCAATATTGTCATCGCTATCCTGCAAAACCGAAATGGCGGTGCCTAAGGGCATGGAAAGCTGCTTACTGAACTTAGCCATCTGCTCTTGATCAACTGGTTCCACGTCTAAGCGATGTATCTTAATCTCATTTTTACCGCTAATTTGACCGCTATCCAGCTGCCCCGAGCTGTGCAACGCTAACTGACCGTTTTGCAAATAGTAGCCCGTGTATTCGATGCTGTAGGGGCTTAAGCGGGGGAGATCCAACTGCTTCAAGGCGCCTTCCCAGTTCGCATTTTCGCCACCACCGGCCATATCCGTTGCTCCGCTAAGATCAAAGGTAGTGAAATTATTCAACCTCAACGCCAACTCAAACTGCGCCGAGCTTTGACTGCCACTGTCCACCCCTTGTAAGCGGGCTTTATCGATCAACATCTCAGTACTAAACGGGGGTTTTGTACTGTTATCGGTAAACATCACCCGACTATCGCCGCTAACCAATAATTCGTTTACCTCTACCCGCAGGGCCGGTTCGGCAGCGGTCGCCGACGCGTTGACGTTGGCGGCATTATCATTGTCAGCGGATAGCGTCGCTAAGCCCGCCTGAAAACGCGCCACACTTTGAGGCTGCTTCGCGACACTCAGTTGCTCTTTCACCTTTAGATTTTGTAAATCGATGCGCGCCACCGCAAGACGCTCACCGAGCGAAAAATCAACATCAGTAACACTTAAATCTAACGCCGCCAGCGTTGCATCCGGCTGCGGAGATAGCTCAAGCCCCGTCGCGAGCAGTTCAGTCAGTGTTAGTTCTTCCGGTAACGCTAAACCAATACCACTGAGCCGAGCTTGTGCTAGATTCACTAACGCCTGATCTCCCTTTAAAGCTTTGACGGCAACGCCCTGTAACGTCAATGCGCCCTCATCCCCGCGAATCGCCACAGGCTGTTGCTGCAACATCAAAGCAACAGCCCCCTGCCAATCGATAGCATTGACCTGAGCCTCGAGTCGTTCTGGCATCTGATAACGTAGTTGAGCGGCGTTTAACTGCCCATTCAGCGCCACCTGATCAGCCCCCGAGGCATTGAAATCGATCACACTACGACCTTGCCAGCCGCCATTATCTAACTGCACATTGATAGCATCCGCTACCATCTCCAGTGCCGACATCCTCAACGTTCCAGTCACATCGACTTGATCCATTCCCGTCGGCATAAAGTTAACTGCGGTATTGCCCTGCCAACCGGCCGTATCGAGCTCAACCTGCATTCCCTCGGCGGTTAAACCCAACTCGGTTAAATCAACCTGCCCAGTTACCCCAACCTTATTAAGCCCCGTATCGGTAAAATCGAGCGCTGTACTTCCCTGCCACTGCCCGCCGCTCAAATTAACCTGCGCTGCGGCGGCCGTTAAGCCTAATCGTGATAGATTGAGATGCCCATCCAACGTGACTGATTCTGGCTTCCCTGCACTCATAGCGAAGTTTGTCTTGCCTTTCCAAGTAAGTGAGCGCTGACTTGCAGACATCTCATTCGTCACCCAAGCGACATCATCGAGCTGAATCTCACCGTTCTGTATAATGCTGATATTGTCATCGGCAACTATCGTTAACACAAGATCGGTTGACAGGGTTGCCTGCAGTTCCGGCAAGAAGGGCGCGGTAAAGGAATGCACGGGCAACCGACTCAGCTTAAGGTGGAGTTCAGAGCGTTTGGTTTTAGGCAACGGCTGAGCTTCCGTATCGAGACTAAAGCCGGCACCATTAATCGCGCCCTGAATGGCAAGGTGAGTAATGGCGTCTTCCTGCCAGGTATAAAAGGTATCAAGCGCAGCATGATCGATATGCAACTGATGGCTACCTTCCTGCAGTTGCGATTGCCAACTAAAGTCAGACACCCTCACCTGTGCTAAACCAAACTGCCAAGCCGAGGCTTCTGTCGACTCCTCTGCGGAAGGTTCAGCGGCAGGCCCGGGCAGTGCGACCGGACCGATTGCAAACTGTCGCGGTTCGGCATTCGCTTGTTCGTGAAGATAAAGCGCTACGCCATTCAGTGTTACATCATTAATCAGAATGCGCTGTTGCAATAAGGCGGGATAATCGACAGCAATCTGTAATCGGTCGAGCCGTAAGTCTGGCTGATCGGGCGTCTTCACCACCACCCCAGACAGCTTAACCTTGCCAGTAAACCAGTTAATCGATACAGCGTAAATTTTGGCCTCACTCGCACCCTGATCCAACAACCACTGAACAGCAGCATCCCTGCCCACCTGAAGACCCGTGTGTAACAACAAAAACACCACCACGACAGTGATGGCGATACCTCGCACAAAACCTTTGATACTCATAATCGGCCCATCTGTTAATCAACACTTGATAATATGATATTAGGAGTTTACCTGCTATTGAAGAAAAACCGCGCATTCAACAGGATGAACATAGCGATGCCTGATTAGCTAAACTCAATATCCCCTATCCAGATCTTTGTCTTGCTGATAGAATTGCGGCCCGAATCTTCGAGATAAGATGCCTTAAGGCACAAAACGATTCGATTCATAACAGTTCTATTAATGATAACGGGTGAATAATCATGGCAAACCATGACGAAAACTTCCGTGACAGCTCAGGTCCAGCATGGATTCTGATCAACCTTGGCGCTTTGGCGTGGATCTGTATGCCTGCGATTATTGGCTGGAGCCATGTATTGTAAGCCATTAAAAGGGTTGCGAGCCGTTTCGGTGAGATATAAAAAAGGCCTTCATCTCTGAAGGCCTTTTTTATTGTCTCGCCATTAATGGCTAATAGTGACAACGCCGTCTGGCGTTCCCATCAACACCACATCGGCGCCTCGACGAGCAAACAGCCCGTTAGTCACCACGCCAACAATATTATTGATTTCGGCTTCCAACGCGGCCGGCTGTTCAATTTCAAGGCCATGCAAATCGAGAATGATATTGCCATTATCGGTCACAAAGCCGTCACGATAAACCGGCATACAGTCAAGCTGTACCAAACGACGGGCCACCTGAGAGCGAGCCATCGGAATCACTTCTACCGGTAGAGGGAACTCACCGAGTAGATCGACTTTCTTGGTTTCGTCTACAATACAGACGAATTCGGTGGCAACATCCGCCACGATTTTTTCCCGCGTCAGCGCTCCGCCGCCGCCTTTAACTAAATTTAAACGACCATCAAACTCATCGGCACCATCGACATACACCACCATTTTATCGACCGAATTCATATCATAGACATCAATACCATGACGTTTAAGTCGTTCAGCGGTAGCTTCCGAGCTAGCCACTGCCGCGGCAAACAAATGCTTAATTTTCGCTAACTCATCAATAAAGAAGTTAGCCGTAGAACCCGTGCCAACTCCCACAATCGAATCATTACTTAGTTTGGGCTGAATATAGGCAACCGCCGCCTGAGCAACCGCAAGCTTCATCTCGTCCTGTGTCATATTTGTGTGAAACCCCGCATAAATGTCGATAACTGGCGGATATTATACGCAGTTTAGGTGATATCTTATAGACGAAAACAGCCTCAGGGATTACCATTTAGGGCTTTATTCACACTGCCGCCCTTGTCGGACCGCAACAACCTACTGAAAGCATCCCATGGCACACCGATATATAAAGAAAATTCTTGATGCCCGCGTCTATGATGCCGCCATTGAAACCCCATTAGACGAGGCGATAAGCCTCAGTAACCGACTCGGCAATCGAGTCCTGCTAAAACGCGAAGACCTTCAACCGGTATTCTCCTTTAAACTGCGAGGCGCTTATAACAAGATGTCTCAGTTGACGGAAGAAGAGCGTCAACGCGGCGTGATTGCCGCCTCTGCTGGTAACCACGCTCAAGGATTGGCGATGTCGGCCAAAATCCTTGGCGTCAAAGCCACCATCGTCATGCCCAAAACAACACCAGACATTAAGGTTAATAGTGTTAAAGCACGCGGCGGCAAGGTGATTCTGCACGGAGAAACCTTTGACGAAGCCTCCAAACACTCCTTTAAACTGGTCGAAGAACAGGGACTAACCTACGTTCATCCTTACGATGATGTCGATGTGATCGCCGGCCAAGGCACTATCGCTATGGAACTGCTACGACAGCAAAGCGGCCCAATCGATGCGGTTTTTGTCCCCGTTGGCGGGGGTGGCTTGATTGCGGGCATTGCGGTTTATATTAAATACCTGCGCCCTGAAACGAAGGTGATCGGCGTTGAATCTGAAGATTCCGCCTGCCTCAAAGCAGCCCTCGAAGCGGGCGAACGGGTGACCCTACCTCAAGTGGGCATCTTTGCTGACGGCGTGGCGGTGGCACAGATCGGCGAGAATACTTTCGAGCTATGTCAGCAATATGTCGATGAAGTCATCACCGTCAATACGGATGAGATCTGCGCGGCCATCAAGGACATCTTCGAAGACACTCGCTCGATTACTGAACCAGCAGGTGCACTTGCGGTGGCGGGTCTGAAGAAATATGTCGCCCGCGAATCCGCCCAAGATCAAACCCTGATTGCGATCGATAGTGGCGCTAACGTTAACTTTGATCGCCTACGTCATATTGCCGAACGCTCCGAACTGGGTGAAAACCGTGAAGCGATTATCGCGGTAAAAATTCCAGAACGCCCCGGCAGTTTCAAAGAATTCTGCGCTGCCCTAGGTAAACGCAATATCACTGAATTCAACTACCGTTATGCCAACGACAACGATGCCCAGATTTTTGTTGGCGTGCAGTTACAAGCGGGAACCGATGCGCGAGCCGAGCTTCTCAGTGAATTAAAGTCGGAAGCCTACAAGGTCATCGATATATCCGATAACGAGATGGCAAAGCTGCATGTACGTTATATGGTTGGCGGGCATGCGCCTGCATCGGTCACCAACGAGATTCTCTATCGCTTTGAGTTTCCAGAACGCCCCGGTGCACTGATGAAATTTCTGAAAAAACTCGGAGGTCGCTGGAACATCTCGATGTTCCATTATCGTAATCACGGTGCCGCCTACGGTCGTGTATTAGTTGGCCTACAGGTGCCAGAGGATGAGCGTTCTCAGGTGACTGATTTTCTTGATGATATTGGCTACAGCTATTGGGAAGAGACCCATAATCCTGCGTATAAATTATTCTTAGGCTAATCGTTGGCTGAGCTCAAAACCCAAAACGCACCTCATTAAGGTGCGTTTTTTAATTCGGGCATCTCTGGTGAATACTCAAACGTCTCTGACATAAAGGCTTTCAACACAAACAAGACGATAGAAATACACCCCCAACTCAAGCCCACCACAACACCGAGATCGATGATGCCACGCCAAGGTTGATCCAACATATGCACCAACTGAATCAATACAAGAATACCCAATAACAGACAGTAGGTAGCAATCATACGCGCTCGCCTGATATCAAAAAAACCCATGCAAAACAACGGCGCGAATATTAAGCGTACTGGGGTAACATTGTCTCGTAGATAGAGAAGTCGCGCAGCGACCCGAGGCGAATAAGCCCGTTGAAAACCTCTATAGCCTTCCGCAAACCCCATAAACAGCACACTGACCAGCAGCGCTACCCAGTGATACCAATTTAATGAAAAGGCGAACGTATCAAAGCCTATCGTTCCGATTCGGACAATGGCATTACCAAAGATAAAGGTAATACCAACAATACCCCATACAACAGCAAGATAACCCAACACAAGCATACCATCAGCAATTTAGAAACAGGCTGCAGATTATAATGGATTACCCTTGCATTAAGAATATCCGAGCAACGTATCGCTCGGATATTTACTCAATTAAAAACGATAAGGAAACTTAATACCTAAAGAATAATCAGGCGCATCAGGTGTTAAGCCTAGCCCTAAAGAGGTCGACATCGATAAATTATCACTCAGTGCATAAGTTACACCGACATTGAAGGTGGCGGCATTACCATCACTACCAAAAATCTCTTCCCAGCTTTCGCCTTTCAAGCGTGTCTCACTTTTCTGACTGATCCTTTGCGATAACGATAAACTGGTACTCATACGTTCATTCAACGCAAACGCCATCCCCAATCCATAGAAGATTGAATCACCGAGACGCACATCGCCCGGCTGATTACCCTGCGTCGAACTAATATCGTTAAAGCCACCCGCAATATTATAGGTATAACCCACATTGGCAAAAAGGATCGCCGGATCGGTAGTCTTCACGAAGGACAAGCTATTACTGATACTCCACAAACCACTGCCGGTCGGCAGCTCTTCTGGGTATGTCACCTGATCACTCGTCACACTACCATTAACGACTCTGTTGACTGTCTTCGTGATAGTGGGCGTACCGTAGGGATCACTCCCCGTAGGTGTTTTAATACTCAAATTCCATACGATATCGGGCCGAGTAGCGGTTTCTTGGAAGAGTTTATACGCCGAGGTTAGGGTAATATCACCCAATGCCGCTTCATCGACCGTCGCCTCTGCACCAACGCTGTTCACATTGCGCTGAAACGTCGTTTCCCGATAAACCAAAGGTATATTAACACCCAGCTGCCAATGATCATTGATGTTATAGCGGCCGGTCATATCAAAAGTGAAGATATCCGCCGAGACATCATCCACCGAAATATCCCCGAGGAAAATCGCATCCAATGCCAAGAACCCCTCTAATACCAACTCTTTGCGATCATAGTGGCTGTAGTTCATGCCAAATTCTAAGGTCAGATCGTTATTAAATAAGGCATGCTCTTGCTCCATCATGTTATCAACGCTGGCACTAGGGGCCGCCTCTTTAATCACCTCAGTACTCGCGGCGGTCTTTGGCTGGGCAGCGGTAACTGACACCGAACCTCCCTGCTCAACAACAGAGAGCCGTCGCTCCATTTTTTTTAGTGTTTCTGCTTGTTTCTCATTAATTAACTTCAGTTGCTGTATTTCGAATTTAAGCTGCTCCGCTTCACTCGCGGTCGCGGCTTCAGCGGCGTATGCTACCTGACTTATCGCTAATGCTAATAAACTCACCGTAACGCCAGAGCGCCCCAACATTTGAGATCGATTCATCATTTCACTCTTCCTATAAGCTTTCATTAAAGCTGGGAGTACTCTAAGAAAGGCGTAAACAAGGCCGATTGTTGCTCGAAAGGCCTGTTCACATCATTCCTCCCTGCGTAGGTAACCCTTAAAAACATAGCAGATTATTTAATATCTGCGATGTTGTTAGAGCCCGCGAAGGCTTCTCATCGTCCGATTGAAGTTTTGTGAGCGTACACCGGCAGCCGCAGGACCTAAGGTAACCGTCAATCCGATGCGGTTTAAAATCTGATTCAGATCGCTACCCAATTGCGTGCTTTGTAAAATATGCCCGCCAGTCAACTGACTTCGATTGATCTGTTGAGTCACTCGCCCGACATTGGGTACATCTAACCGATAACCCACGCCGTTAGCGCCAGCCGCTACTTGTGTACTCACGCCATCTGCAGTCAAATACGTTTGCGTAGCGCCATTATCCACTTTGACTAACCCCGTCGTATCCTGAATAGCCGGCCGATCACTGACATTCCATCCCACACCGTTTTCGACGGTATTACTGTCGCCAGCCACCTGAATATTCTGCACTACACCGGAGACGTTCTCGAACGCCCCACCACTAGACACATTCCCCAGTGACTCATTTCCCTGACCTGCGGATACCTGCGCACCTATATCTTGGCGGCGGTACATGGTCATCGTCGGTTGATAACGATTACGAGACAGATCGAAATTAACCTGCATCTCCATACCCAGGTGCTTGCCGCTATTCAAATACCAATCGGTCATCATGCTCACGCCAAAATAGGTTACGCTGCGTCCATCGACAAAGCGCCCCCGTATCGAAGCCAATTCCTGATCACTGACTGCCGCGCCCTGTAAACCATAGGCTCTAGCCGTAACGCTGTCAGCCTGAACAATCGGTGCCGCAATGATGGTTACCGACGCCACCCCCACCAGCATAGCGATAGGATAATTACCTTGAAAAATGTTCATTGCCTTTCCCCCACTGAGAAGTTAAAACAGCTCTGAATGCCGAAAGCCGAATTCCAGTAGCTGCGCATCACTTAAGGGAGCAAATGTATTACTTAAGGTACGGGCGGTTAGTTGAGGTCGAGGACTCATGAGTACTGACGTTTTATCAAACCCTCTGCCAATAACAGCAAATACAATGCCATTCCAACTCGTTAAGAAATCCTCTTTAGGCATGATCTTATTACCTAATGCGGGATCCGCCAGATACACTAAATCTTGTTCGGTTTTTTTCAAAACCACAAAGTGCTTATAACCTTTAAGATCCAGTAAAACGATGGTTGGAATTTTAATCGTCAGCAACGTATCCGGTTCTACTTTATAACCCCGGCCACGCATACCTACTCGCTCCAAATAGTGTTTTATATTTAACAGTGAAAATCCCTGTTCGCGAACCTTATTAATATCACTGACGGCAAATAGACCGTCCAGCATATCCTCTTCTGTAACCCGCAACCCATAACCATAGCGCAGCACCGTCGCTAAAGCGGCGGCACCACAACTAAAATCAGTCTGCTGTCTGACTAGGTTTTGATAGCGCTGTTCACGCATACTCACCACCGGTTTACTTAAACCAAAGCTACCCGGTAAGACATTAGCCAGCTCAATTTGAGCCGCTAGTAGGGAGGAATTAGCACAAAAAACCAGCACTAAGGTTAAGGCTAGTTTTATCGAATAAGTGATTTTGACAAACAAAAGCTGTATCGCCATAACAATATACCTGCGTCTCCAAACCGGAAGTCAGGCTGAATGATCAGCCCGACTTCGTTTATTGGTCATGGAATGATGGTTATTCAGGCGTTGTTGGAGTTTCAGGTGTATCCGACACGGCCAACGCATTGACCTTCGTCATCGCTAAGCTATTGTTCTGAAGGTTACTGGTACCGGCGGTGATATTGACACCGATATTACCCTTACCACCCCGCAGCACATTATCACCCAGCGAAGCATTATTCTCATGCCGCACATAACGAGAAATAATATATTGAGCCGAGCCAGTCAATGTACCAGCCAGAGCCTGATTACCCGCTTCAGTAAAGCGCAGCGCACCACTTTCACTTGAACGGCCGATTCTGCCTGACTCATCAAACTCGAACTTGCCGGGATCGGCTCCTTGATTGTCATAGTCGATATGACCGACCAAAGTCCCTCCCTGTCCATGAGGAGAACCGTCCCAAACTTCGGGATAGACATCATTGCTCTGCGTAGATGTACCAGCATAGCCAGCGCCAAAATTGGTGCCGTTATAACTACCCGAGGTACTACGGCCATTATAACTACCACTCAGCCTGCCTCCGACACTGAAACGAGTAGTCGCCACTTCGAAGGTTTCCTCAGGCATGTTAGCTGTGTTATTACCTTGAGTGTGCTGATCCACCGCAACGGTTGCTTCACCCATGGAGCCTGACGCCACTGAAGCGGCAAACGAGTTGGCTTGTACGTTGCTACTACCCGCGGCAATGTTAACGCCGATATTGCCTCGAGCGTCTTGCAGGGCATTGCTAGCAAACGTAGCATTATTGATAGTCCCCACATTAGTAGCGGTATTATTACTCGCCTGCTGATCAACAAAGATTTCAGCATCGGCAGAACCAAAGACAAAACTCTCATCTGCCGCCGCTAACGCGGTCGCATTACTTTGTACGTTATTATCCCCAGCACTGACGTTGACACCGATATTACCTGACGAACCGTTTAGCGCATTACCATCGACCGTCGCGTTATTATCGACTCGATCATTCCCGGTGGTGTTGTCATCACTGCTCTGCTTCTGATCAATCACCGCCATGCCCAACGAGTCAACCGTGATATTGCCGTCAATAGCAACCTCACCAGCATACTTAACATGTTTTTGAACACTCACCATTTTACTTAGCTTTGCGCCCTCTTTCATGTGATGACGCGGGCCATCACCATTATCAACTGCCGAAGCGATACCGGTAAAACTGAACGCAGCCACTGCGACGGCAAGAGGAGCTAATTTAAATACGTGTTTCATGGTCCTTCTCCTTGTTTTTATTCTTATCGGGAATATCCGATAGTCATTTTTTTAGTCCAGCGAAACGCTGAGACCAAAACTATTACGTGTTGCATTACCTGAACCGGCCAGTTGATTAATCTGCACTAAACCGCTGCTACCATTAAATGCTCCCTCTCCAATCGACACCTCACGGTGTTGCATCGTGCTAGAGTTCTCAGAAAGCGCGACAGGCTGGCCGGTTACCGTGAGATTTAACTCACTTTCAGTCACCGCCACCCCGCCAAGCGCAAACCCAATAGCGACATCATTAAGTTGAGCATTACCGGAACCACTCGCATGGTTGACAGATATAAGGCCTGACGCATTCGAAAATGAGTCGCCTTCAATCAAACTGACTGCTGAATCAGCCCCCCCACTGGGAAAGCCAACATGTTGTGACACTTTGATCCTTGCACTGGCACCCACCCCCTGGCCAATACTGACGGCAAGCGCACGCGCATTTAATTGAGCATTAGCATCGCCGGCGACAATATTGACACCGATAACGCCACGACTTCCCTCAAGCGCAAAGTCACTAATCACTGCCTGATTACTGCCTTCAAATTGCTTTGCCGCTAACGGCGTTTCGGCAGCCACACTGGTCGCCATCAGTAGCATCAATAAGCAATTTACAGTTCGAACATAGAGAGCACGTTTCATTTCAACGTCCCTCCCAAATAGACTTCAACGGTTACAACTGAATTGTCATAACCTGAGGTATAACGAGTTCCCTTCTTGACATCGCATTCATCCCAAAGAATCACACTTAAATCGATCTGTGGATCGGGCATCGCGACATTAACTCCGGTGCCGCGAATATTGCTAAGCTGACTCTCTGAAAGCTCTTCCTGCTCGGCTGCAAATAAAACAACATGCATATCATTTGCAAACGTCGCCAGAAGAGCACCTTTCGGTTGATCAGCTATTGCTACAGGTGACTGCCACAGCCCTATCAGTAACAGCAAAGCACTTGCCATTACTTTTATCTTGAGGGTCTGTAGAAGACATTTGATCATGCTGATCACCTGTTGAAATAGATTACTGTCACTTCCAATACAGCAATTACAGGGCCAAAAATGTTATCTTCTTGTTACTAAAATAGTTTTTGAGTCAGCCGATGCACCGAAGGCCACAAAAAAAAACATCACTGTTGCAGCGATGTTACAGCCAAACAAGCAAATACAATAAAAAACTTTATAATCAAATACTTAAGAACAAAAACAAACATGTAACTCTACGGAAACAGTCGCTAAAAACGCTTAACGAACAACGATTTAGGCGCAAAAAAAAACCGCCACTGGCGGTTTTAAAACGAACCCGTCACTTACTTGACCGATGTCTCCATCGATAGCCCAAGTGAATATTTTTCCATCATTCGATACAACGTTACACGGGAAACCCCCAACAACTTCGCCGACTGAGTCATATTATGACGACAATACTGTACCGCATGAGTAATCGCCTCTTTCTCCGCCAGCTCTCTAGCATCCTCTAAGGATGTAATAACCTCAGTCGCCACCCCATCAGCTAACCCTAAGTCTTCCGGCGTGATAAGGCGCCCATCACACATAACAATCGCACGACGCACCCGATTAATAAGTTCCCTGACATTACCAGGCCAGCTATATTGCTGCATCGCTAACAAAGCCTGTTGAGAAAACCCTTTAAGCCGCGCCTGACCTTCTGAGACAAAACGGTCAAAGAAGAAACGTGCCATCACCTCAATATCACCCTCCCTAT
The DNA here is from genome assembly GCF_030547545.1 of Amphritea sp. 1_MG-2023. Taxonomy (GTDB): domain Bacteria; phylum Pseudomonadota; class Gammaproteobacteria; order Pseudomonadales; family Balneatricaceae; genus Amphritea. The sequence goes on along the minus strand of NZ_JAUOQE010000040.1, from coordinate 9,997 downwards.
CACGTAGCGCCGGAGGCGAAAGCTGCAAAACATTTAAGCGATACAGAAGGTCCTCGCGAAACCGCCCCTGTTTAACCGCAGCATCAAGGTCAATATTGGTCGCCGCTAACACTCGAACATCCACACATATCTCTTCATTACCGCCGAGCCGCTGAATCACCTGCTCCTGCAAAAAACGTAGTAGATTCACTTGCATATCGTATGGCAGATCACCCACCTCATCTAAAAAAAGCGTGCCTCCAGAAGCAACCTCAATCTGACCTAGTTTCTGCTTATTCGCACCGGTAAACGCGCCTTTTTCATAGCCAAACAGTTCAGACTGAATGAGGTTCTCTGGAATAGCGCCACAGTTGACCGCGACAAAAGGCATTGAGGCTCGACTAGAACGCTCATGGATAGCATGTGCGATCAGCTCCTTTCCCGTGCCACTTTCGCCACAAATTAAAACCGAAGCATCGACACTCGCCACTCGTCTAATCGCGCCAAACAGCTTCATCATCGACGGACTACAGCCCACCATTTCATATTCATCGTCAGTCGACTCACCGTCATCTTGCGTCAGCCGAGCCATGCCGTAAGCATGTCCCAACGTAAAGAGTAACCGAGTATATTCTGAATCACTTAGCGGCAACGTCACGTAGTCATAGCAGGTTTCACGAATAAACTTACAGAAAGGCGTCTGCTGTAAGCACGCCTCATTGGTCAAAACGACCCATTCTATCGCTCGATGCTGAGTGATCAATGTCTCCATGGCCTGAAGCATTTTTCCGCTCGTCTCTTCCAGCTGAATCAGGCCAACATCGTATTGCTGCGTAGCAATGCAAGCTTGTGCACTTTCAATACTCCTAACTTCTTTTACATCCCACCCAGGAATGGATATTACCTGTTCTGCATCTTTATTATTTTGAATTATGATATATAAAACCGGCCGTAACCGAGACTCCATTTGCTGAGTACTCACCTGTACTTCCCCTCTAAAAGGTAACCCTTATCTCCTTCTTATAAAGCCTTTAACGTCAGATGACGCTGCTTCCTTTGATCGTTCCCTCTAATTCAAAATATAGTTCATGAAAACAAGCCATGAGACTCAAAGTCAGTAATTTAGGGGTAATCGGAGAAAAATTCATACAAAAAAGGCCGTTATCAGCGACCTTGAAAAACAATAAATTCTCTTTCTAGACAATAGGTAACGTCTGCATAGGCACCTCAATAACCTTTCAAATGATCGATATATTCCGAAAAAATAACGATATTTTCGCTACATAATTAATGCGCATTAACAGCAAGTATAACCACGGCAGACAAGCCTTAATAACCCAGACCAGATGCTTGCCGGTAATCCTTCCTGTCACAAATAGATTAAGTCCAGGCAGCGTCAGCATACAGATGCCTGTGTTGATCATCCTGATTGATGGCCCTAAGTAACACAAACAAGACAGATTAGTACTCAAAATGCTGACACAGATTATCGCTCCACTGATCACATCAAGGTATATTAGGGGCCAATCAGATGACGATAACCACTCGGATAATAAAACATGCCGATTCAAACAAAAGTAAACCTCAGCCTAGCATTTGTTTTTTTAATCGTACTGGCCTCCTCCATATCGGTTATATATCGAAGTGAGACCAATCTTTCTTCTGATATCGCCCTAAAAAACACTCAAAATACCGCCGACGCCTACTTTGACAGTATTAATATCATGATGCTGAGCGGCGCGATGGCCAACCGGCAAACACTTCAAGCCAAGATTCTCAGCAACCCAGAGTTGACCGAGGCACGCATTATTCGCGGTGAGCCCGTGGCGGCTATGTATGGCGAGGGCACACCCGATTCATATATTCAGGATGACCTAGATAAGCGAGCCATGAACGGAGAAAGCATCGCGGTTGAACTGGACGATGAAGAGGGCCACCGCATGACGGTGGTTCGCCCGATGCGCGCTAGTTCTAATTATAAAGGCACCAACTGTCTTACCTGTCACCCCGTTGAAGAGGGCACCATTCTTGGTGCGGTGCGAGTGACCTATAGCTTCGACAAAATTGACCAGCATATTTTTACCAATATTCGTAATATTGCCTTAGTTGAACTCGGCCTATTTATCGCCGCCTTATTCTTGGTCGGCTGGATGATTCATCGTATCGTCATTAAACCCATCAACACCATGAATCAGACCATCCGCAATATCGAACAAAACGCCGACTTAACTCAGCAATTGGAAATTAGCTCGAATGACGAAATCGGTCAGATGTCCGCCTCATTCAATAGCATGCTAAGAACCTTCCACGACAGTATCCGCCATGTTGTTCATTCGATTGAAATGCTCGGCCAATGCAGCCAACAGATCAGTGATGTATCGGAACTGGCTAACGCCGGTACCGCCAAACAGATCAGTCGTGCGGAAGCCGTGACTAACGCGATGATGGCAATGGACGGTGCTACTCAGAATGTTTCAGCCACCGCCGATGTCACCATCAAGGCGTCTGATAAAGCCCTACAAGAAACGCGTAACGGCGTCGACATAACCTCAGGCACGGTGAAAAAAATTGAATCGCTACAACAACAGATTAACCATGCCACCGATGTGATCGTGCAGCTAGAACAACAAAGCTATAACATCGATGCCGTGCTGAGCGTGATTCAAGATATTGCCGAGCAGACCAACTTACTGGCCCTCAATGCCGCGATCGAAGCCGCTCGTGCAGGGGAACAGGGACGCGGCTTTGCGGTAGTGGCTGATGAAGTACGTACGCTCTCATTACGCACTCAAAATGCCACCGTCGAGATCAACAATATTATCGGTTCACTGCAACAAAACGCGAAAGGAGCCGCCGAGGTCATGGGTCAAGCTAGCGCCGAAACCGAATCGAATGTTAAAGAAGTACAGGAAACATCGGAGGTACTCTTTAATATTCAAAAAGAGATGGAAGCCATTGCTGAAACGAATCACAGCATTTCCGACTCCGTGAAACAAAGCGGTATCGCCACGCTAGAGATCGAGGGGGCCGTAAATGAGATTAATGCAGGTAGCGATCAAGCTAAAGAACGCGTACTGCGTCTATCGGCCATCTCGACGCAAATCAGTAAACTCGCCGATGAACTCGAGAAACGCGCCCAACAATTCAAACTCTGATCGCTAGGGCGCGACAATCACTCAAACAAAGCGGCAGCTTAATGCTGCCGTTGAATATTCAGCGGTTTACCTAACCCCGCTTCAGCCCGAATAAGAACAGCTAACGGCATATTGGCAACATGCTGAATCATGCCCTTCAAATATTGCATGTCAGGCAAATGCCCTTCACTCTAGAGCCAACACCTGCTTGACTTCAAGAGCATACGCCTCAGTTACGATGTCCGGCAACGTTCGCACCCCATCATGCAACAGTGACACTGTGATAATCTTACCGATATCGATGACAACAATAACACTCGGCATCGGCTGTTAACCGTCCAATATTCTGTAATATTGCTACAAAATATAAATTTAAACTAACAAATATCGCTAAATAGCGTTAGAATACAGCCTCAAAAAAAACATCCTGTAAAATAACTACAAGATAATAGTTGGCATGGCGATCATTGAAAAAGAAAAAAATCCTTAGCTCATCGCTTGAAATACAGTTATCGCCCGCTTATCTTGCAAGAGATAACACAGAGCAAAGCTCTAACAGGTAAACCCCTACCGTCTACCGGATATCTAAATCATGTTAAAACGTACCAAAATTGTTGCTACTTTAGGCCCTTCAACCGATAAGCCCGGCGTGCTTGAGCAGATCATCCGTGCCGGCGTCAATATTGTACGCCTCAACTTCTCTCACGGTAGCGCCGATGATCACCGCCGCCGAGCCAATGAAGTACGTGAAATCTCGAATAAACTCGCCATTCCTGTCGCTATTCTCGGTGATCTGCAAGGCCCTAAAATTCGTATCGCGCGCTTTAAAGATGATATGAAAATCAAGCTCGCGGTCGGCGATCTTTTTGCCCTCGATTCCGCCCTAGACACTCACGCAGGCGATCAGACGCAGGTGGGGATCGACTATAAAGCATTACCCGAAGATAGCCGCCCCGGCGATGTTCTATTACTCGATGATGGACGCGTACAGTTTAAAGTACTCGATGTTCAAGACACCCGCATCAACTGCCAAGTCATTATCGGTGGTCCGCTATCGAATAATAAAGGGATTAACCGGCAAGGGGGCGGCCTATCCGCGGCCGCACTCACCACCAAGGATAAGCAAGATATTTTAGTCGCCGCCGATATCGATATGGATTACGTCGCCGTCTCTTTTCCTCGCAATGCCGCCGACCTACATGAAGCTCGACAGTTACTCGATGCGGCCGGCTGTACCGCAGAGATTATCGCCAAGGTCGAGCGTGCCGAAACTGTTAGCTCAGCTGAAGCACTCGACGATATCATTCTCGCCTGTGACGGCGTGATGGTTGCTCGGGGAGACCTAGGGGTAGAGATCGGCGATGCCGAATTGATCGGCGTACAGAAGCACTTGATCAATCGTGCGCGCGAACTAAATCGAGTCGTCATCACGGCCACGCAGATGATGGAAACCATGATTCAGAATCCAATGCCGACACGTGCCGAGGTGTTCGATGTTGCCAATGCTATTTTGGATGGCACCGATGCGGTTATGCTATCGGCGGAAACGGCCGCCGGTGACTATCCGGTGGAAGTTGTCGAAGCGATGACCAAGATCTGTCTAGGGGCTGAAAAGCATCAACTATCTCGCCCTGCACCGACTAGCATCTCACAGCGTTGTGAACATTTCGATGAAACCATCGCTCGTTCGGCGATGTATACCGCCAATCACCTTGTGGGGGTTAAAGCGATTGTCTGTCTCACCGAATCAGGCTCCACTCCTCGCTGGATGTCTCGCATCCGTTCCGGCGTACCTATCTATGCCCTCACCCGCAATGAACGCTCCATGCGACGCATGACGCTATTCCGAGGTGTTCAGCCGATGCTGTTTGATGCCACTGGCATCAACAACGACGTACTTAATAATCAAGTATTAGAAACACTTAAAAGCAAACAGCTACTCAACAGCGGCGATCTTATCCTGCTGACTCGAGGCGCGGTGATCGGTAGCGGTAGCGGCACCAATTCCATGCAAGTATTGCAGGTACCCTAAACCACAGATTGGCGTACATAGCCTCATATCCAAGGCCTCTTAGCATCATCTAAGGAAGGTGCGAATAAGTCCGTTATGTTCTCTGCGGACATTAGAATGGCCTGATACGCGAAAGCCAGTGCAGCGAAATGTCTGGACCTTTTCAAGCTGGCTGACAAAGTAGATGACCATTCTAATGTCCGCCCTTCGGGGCTTTCAGAGAAGCAGGATCTCAGCGTTAACATTTTTCGATGGACAACCAGTATGCCTGTAACTGTTGCCTTGATCTCCAGCTTCTCTGTCAGCCAGAGGCGTAATTGACTTATTCGCACCTTCCCTAACAGGCCTTTTTTATCGCTAGAAAACCCCGCTTTATTACGGGGTTATGTTTAGCGATAGCTGCGCTATAATAGCGCTCTTTTTTCCCGCTATAAGGAACCATGCTGTGTCAAAGGCACTGGAACAGAATCTGCAATTAATCATAGAAAAGGGTCAGATTCTGGCGCTTGACGGCATCCTTCATGGCATTGAGAAGGAAGGCCTACGGGTTGACTCTCAAGGATCAATTAGCCAGAAGGGACACCCCGCCTCGCTCGGTTCTGCGCTGACTCACAGCAATATCACAACCGATTATTCAGAAGCGCTGCTAGAATTCATTACCCCCGCCTTACCCAAGGCGGCTGATGCGTTACAATTTTTGCAGCAACTTCATTGTTATACCTACCAACACTTGGGCGATGAAGAGCTTTGGGATGCCAGCATGCCCTGTCAAATTGACAGTGAAGATGCGATTCAGATCGCTCGGTTCGGCGACTCCAATGTTGGCCACCTGAAGTATATTTATCGCGTGGGGCTGCAATATCGTTATGGCAAAATGATGCAAACGATCGCCGGCATTCACTACAATTTTTCACTACCCGAAACACTCTGGCCAGTGTTACGCGAACTTCAGGGCAGTCAAAAAGATCTGCAAGCATTCCGTTCGGACAGCTATTTCACACTGATTCGCAACTTTCGCCGCTCTTCCTGGCTATTGCTTTACCTATTTGGCGCCTCGCCCGCGCTATCGTCTAGCTTTATGCAGAACCGTGAACATGATCTTGAGCAGTGGGATAAAGATACCCTGTATCGCCCCTATGCAACCTCGCTAAGAATGAGCGATCTGGGCTATTCCAATAAAGCGCAATCCGCTCTAAACATCTGCTTTAATCATCTCGACAGCTATATTCAAAGTCTCACTCAGGCGATCAACACCACTTATCCGCCTTACGAAAATCTCGGCGTCAAAACGCCTCAAGGTTATCGACAGCTCAATAGCAATATTCTCCAAATCGAGAATGAATATTACAGCGATATACGTCCTAAACGGGTTGCGCTATCCGGCGAAAAACCGGTGCATGCATTACTCGAACGAGGGGTGGAATATATTGAAGTACGTAATACAGATATCAACCCACTACTGCCCGTTGGTATTGATCAACAGCAGGCGGATTTTCTAGATGCGTTTTTGGTAACCTGCTTATTGTCAGATCCGCGCGATATTGACGCTCACGAATGCGAGCTTATCAATCGTAACAACAGCCTCGTGGTTAATCGAGGCAGAGAACCAGGATTGATGCTGACTAAGGATAATCAGTCTATCAGTGTGCCCGAGTGGGGTCAGCTAATTCTGACCGACATTGAAAAAACCGCTCAGCTGTTAGATCAAGTAGCCGGAGACTCTCGCTATTCCGCGGCCGTTGCCGCGCAACAAGCCAAATTGGATGATCCACACTTAACACCATCGGCGCAAATTCTGCAGCAGATGAAAAGCACTGGGCTGGGCTATCAAGCATTCATTCTGCAACAAAGCCGTCAGCACAGAGATACCATCTCACGTATTGGCCTGGAGACAGAACAACAGCTGCACTTTGATTCACTGAGCCTCAGTTCTACTGCAGAACAACAACAAATTGAAGCGAGTGACACGACCGATTTTGATACCTACTTAGCGAACTATCTCGCACAGTAACAGCAAGCCTTGAAACGATAAACAGCCCTGTGATAAACGCAGGGCTGTTTTGTTTATGGCCGAAAAGCCGACTTAAAACCATCATAAAATACGTGAAGCGATTCACTATATTCAGTGCGTTTATTGCAACACAAAGCTAGTAAAGAAGAGATCAGCAACATACGCTTCGCCCTCTTCGAACAACAATACCTGTTGAACTTTTGCCAACGCTTCCTGTGCCAGAATATGCTGTTTATCTACTGTTTTTAACTGCTCCGCCTCTTTCGAGCTTAACAGCATCAAAATTTCATGGCGTAATTCAGCCTTATGATAATTAACTGCGTGATGCGCCTGAGGGCTAGTGACCTGAATCGTTATCTCACACTTCAAAAACCGTAACGTACCCGGGCTAACAAAATTAGCCACAAACGGCTTCAATTCAATATAGTTGACATAGTCGTCTGCCAAAGGCTCATCTGCCGCCCATGCTGACGGTAACATCGAGCCTAAAAACAATATCAACAAAAAACGTTTCAGCATGCTTAAACTTCCCTCTCTGAGAGTCAGATACCAACTACGGTATCTGATCACCATGAATCAAAATCATATCGTTCGCAAGATAAGAGATTCTTAACAATAAGAGACCTCCTTGTTAACTAGCCGTCGATCATCGCGTTAGTCAAATAACCAAGCACCGCTATCGATTCACCTGTTGTATCATTTTTAGCAAAAAATATCAGCGTTGTAGCGCCTAGATTGCGTATCGACGCTTGAAAAGCATTCGGCTATTGCCACCCTGCCAATGATAGGATTAGTATTGGAGCACGCTGACAGCAAGTGCTGAACACAAAAGGAGGCCTGCTATGCTAGAAAAATGCCGTAATGCCCAAGAACGTTGGGGAGGTGTAAGCGACATTATTGATAACTGGCTCGAAGAACGTCAGAAGTTAATTAGCTTTTTTGTGTCTCTACCTCAACAAAATATTCAAAATACGCTGAATGATAAGATTCAAGAATTCTGTCAACAGATGATGGACTATATCTCTTCAGGCCATTTTGAAGTCTACGAACAGCTATTAAAGCAGGGTAGTGAGTTTAATGATGGTAGCCTTGAGAAAGCGCAAGCGCTGTTCCCTAAAATTCAGGATAGCACCGATGCGGCGCTCGACTTCAATGATATTTATTCCAACTTTGAAGGCCAAACGCTAAAAGATATGTATGAGCTAACCTGTCAATTATCGGCCCTCGGAGAGGCGCTTGAAGAACGCTTTTCGCTTGAGGATAATATGATTGAGATTCTCCATATTGCCTATCGTGAACGAGTGTTTTCTGAAACGAAGGTATAACCCTGACAGCGATAAGCGCGCACTTAAAGCAAGGGCTTGGGCTTATCGTCAAGCTGAGCGTCGCAATAGGAACACTTTATGATTAACAGGTTTCGCGCTGTGGGTTACCCCCTTCTGCTCGCCACCTTACTGACAGGTTGCAGTAACAGCGATGAGCCCGCTAAGTACGTTGAATACTCACTGAAGGGAACCTATTCAGCCACGCTATCCCCGCAATCAACCTATGCCGCTATCGGTTCATTTAATCATGGCGGCAGTCTATGGAATGTCACTCAACATGAACGGCTGTATAACTGGAATCATAAAGCCGGCGACTATAGCCTGATTAGCGTCAGCGCGTTCTCGCCTGACGAACTTTACGCAGCCACCGCAGAACAACAAGAGCTCGTACTTTGGAACCTCAGTAACGGGCAGCCGGAAGGTTTCTGGAGTTCTCCCGCCGAGATTCTAGCCATGGATCTCTCAGCCAACGGCAACTACGCACTATTGGGCTTGGCAAACCATACGGCGGTTTATTTTGATATCAAACATGGCGGGGTTATGCAGACCTTTCGTCATGATGCCCGCGTTAAATCGGTCGACCTGAGCGATGATGCCTTAATCGCATTGACCGGTGACGATGCCTATAATGCTCAACTCTGGGATATGCAAACCAATCAAGTTATCCACAGCCTTAAATTCGGCAACATTGTGGATACCGTTGCACTCTCACCGAATCAACAGCTAGCCTTTAGTTCTGGCACGCTCGATAAGGCGGTCATCTGGAGCACCCTCGATGGCACAGTCAGACACACACTCTCGGATAACCAAGACCTTTTTGGCAGACGCCTGAGTTTTATTTCAGCCCGCTTTTCGCCGGATAACCGGCAACTACTCACCGGTACCGCTTCGGGCTCGGTGCAGTTATGGGACACTCAGAGTGGCGAAATGCTACGCAGTTGGACGATTCAAAAACGTGATATCTACGGCCCCACCAGCGCCGGCGTCTATGCTGTTGGTTTTGGCGATAGCATCTATTATGCCATCGGCTCGAACGGCATCATCAACGAGCTTAGATAGCCATACGCATTAGATAAAAGTCTCGCTGACACATCGGCTCGCGGGTGTCAGCTATGCTGTAAAGCCTTACTTACGGACAGTTGCCGGAAGTCTTAGCCAAAACAATATTCAGCGATTGATCAGCGTCGATAGATGTGTATTCTTGTGATCCACCCGATGGACTACAGACGACTTTATTCGTCGACACCGTAATGTCGCCACTCCAAGTATCCCCTGCATCGATTACACCGACGTAACACGCATAACTACTAGACGTGGTGGTACATGAAACAGAGTAGTTACCGCTACCAGACACACCTTGAAATTGCACGCCATTACTCTTACCTGATATTGAGACACTACCACTAATGATTAGACTATAATCGGATTCAGTATCCGCTTCGGGCTCTTCATTATTGCCTTCATCATTTCCTGAATCATCATTTCCTGAATCATCATTTCCTGAATCATCATTTCCTGAATCATCATTTCCTGAATC